>DATFBS010000024.1:0-43985 GCA_035253695.1 Gemmatimonadaceae bacterium | reverse complement strand
TAGCAGGGAAAGGCGAATCCGAATCACGCTTCGCCTGACTGATACGTGGAGCCGCCGCGGATGATGCTCGACTGGAACGACTATCACCGGCAGATCCTCGCGACCCTCGCCCAACTCGGCCGCCTCAGCCCGGACACACTCCGCGGCTACCGCACCCTCAGCGACGCCGGAACGAAAACGCAGCATCTCGAGCCGAAGACGCGCGAGCTGATCGCGCTCGCGGTGGCGGTGACGGTGCGCTGCGACGGCTGCATCATCGTTCACACGAAGGCCGCACTCCAGCACGGCGCGACTCGAGAAGAGATCGCCGAAGCGCTGGGCGTCGCGGTCGCTGTGAACGCCGGAGCTGCCCTGATCTACTCAACGCGTGTTCTCGATGCCGCCGCGTCCGCCGAAGATGGCGCCAAGGCCCCAGCGTAATCACCTATCGATGATCCATGGCCCCGCGGCGCAGCTCGCGCACCGCCACGCGAGAAGCGCTCAACCCGGAATCGTCGCTAGCCCGGCGTGCACCCAGGAGTCTGTCACAATGGCGAGCAAAGAGCAGAGTGACCCTGGGCAGGGCGAGACGCGCAAGCAGCGCGGCGCTCCTCGATCCAGGGACGTGGTGCCCGACGACGTCGCGGCCGCATCGGCGGAGAGCTTTCCAGCCAGCGATCCGCCTTCGTGGACCGGAATGCGCGCGGGGCCGCCTGATCGTGCCGATGAAGCACCCGGGGCATGAGCCTTTGCGTCGCTAGTGCTTACCGCCTTCCTTGTCACCGCCCCCCCGACCACGATCCGTTCCCTGTTGATGAGCCTCCACGAACCAGAGCCATTTGTCCGTGCCGCGAGAGATCTCCGTCAGCACGTCGGCGCTGTCGGCGTCCTCGAGTCGCTCCATGGCGTCGATGTCCATCCGGATGGCGCGGCCGAACGTGGCCAGCGCGTCCGACAGAGCCGTGACGTGCTCCCCTCCCGTCGAAATTCCCAGCGGATAGTTGAGGAGAGCTGAGCGCTCGGCGACGACACTCGCGGTCCCCTCGGCGATCCCGCCAAGCTGCACCGCGCGTTCGGCGATCAAATCGGCGTAGCCCGAGACGTCGGCGCCGATCTCATCGAACAATTCGTGGAGCGCGATGAACGTAGGCCCCTTCACGTTCCAATGCGCCTGCTTACACTGGAGTTGCAGGTCGATGCAGTCAGCAAGCCGCTGGTTGAGCAGCCCGACGACCTCACGCCGATTGGCCTCCGGCAAATCATTCTTCGTCGGATGGAGTCGGGTCCCGCGGCCTCGGGTGTCTGACGCGCCATGCGATGTGCTTGGCGAATCCCGGCGGGGGGACAACGTGCGAGTCATAACGGTCTCCTCATGGTACGGGCAGAGGGCTGCGGTGCACGGCGCATTCAGCCCACCCCGCCTAACGTCGGAAAGCTGACGATTCGGCACGGCGTGTTCGCGCGCACCGCCATACCGAGCGCGGCACTATTCATGCCGGGGCCGGTCTTGCACCGCACCGGCCGCGTCGGGCTTGACGATCCCGATAGGGCGCTTAGATAGGAGGGAAGGGCGACTCACGTTTTTGGCTCGCGCACTCGTCTTCGCGCCGAGGAGGGGCGAAATGACAGCAACGCGACGAGAGTTCCTTCGTTATGCGACTGGCGCCGGCGTCGGGACCGCTCTCGGCGGTCTGACTGGACTGGGGCTGACTCTCGCTCCCGCACGCGCGAAAGCACAGGCGCTGCGCATCAAGGACAGCAAAACGGTCCCCAGCATCTGCCCCTTCTGCTCGGTGGGCTGCGCGACGCTCATCCACGTGAAGGACGGCGAGATCATCAACATCGAGGGTGATCCGCGCAGCCCGCATAACGAGGGGACGCTGTGCCCGAAGGGCGCCGCGATCTATCAGCTCCACAAGAATCCCAACCGTCCGACCAAGGTCCTGCACCGCAAGCCCGGGGCGAAGGACTGGGAAGTGGTCGAGCTGGGCTGGGCGATGGATCGCGTCGCGGAGCTGATTCGGAAGACGCGCGAGGAGACGTTCGTCGAACGGATGCCGGACGGAAAGCTCGTCAACATGACGCCGGCCATCTTCGCGCTTGGCGGTGCGACACTCGACAACGAGTTCAATCACGTCGCCCAGAAGTTCTGTCGCGGCCTCGGCATCGTCGCGATCGAGAACCAGGCTCGAATATGACACAGCTCTAGCGTCCCCGGTCTGGGGTCACGGCTTGGTCGAGGCGCGGCGACGGTGTATCCGCGCAACCTGGAGCACAGTGATTGTTTCGTGATCATGGGCTCCAACATGGCCGAGTGCCATCCGGTAGCGTTCCGGTGGCCCATGAAGGCCAAGATGAATGGCGCAAAGCTGATTCACGTCGACCCGCGGTTCACGCGCACGAGCGCGAACTGCGACATCCACGCGCCCATCCGTGCCGGGTCGGACATCGCATTCCTCGGCGGCCTGATCAACTACGTCATCAACAGCGAGCGGTGGAACACGGACCCCTTCTTCCGGGAGTACGTGGTCAACTACACCAACGCCGCGACGATCGTCAGCGACGACTTCAAGGATACGGAAGATCTCGAGGGTGTGTTCTCCGGACTCGTGCAATACACCGAGAAGCCGGAGTGGCCGTACAACGCGTTCGTCGGCTCGTACCAGCCGGCGTCGTGGCAGTACAAGTCGGCGCGAGCTCAAGGACAAGGCGAGCAGGTCGCGCCCACGGCGCGCTCAGGAGAACAGGCGCAGGCGCAGGGTCCGAACGCGGCACAATCACCTGGCGCCGGCCAGGGTGCGCAGGCTCCCGCACCGCTCAATTGGGATTCCGTCGTGCGCTCGCTCAAGAAGCCGCCAGCCCAACGCGATCCCACGCTTCAGAACCCGCGGTGCTCCTTCCAGATCACCAAGCGGCACTTCGCGCGCTACACGCCGGAGGTCGTCGAGCAGATCACCGGATGCCCGCAGGCGAAGTTCCTGCAGGTCGCTGAGACCCTCTTGCAGAACTCGGGACGCGACCGGACCTCGGCATTCGCGTATGCGGTCGCGTGGACGCAGCACACCTACGGCGTGCAGATGATCAGCTGCTGCGCACTCCTCCAGCTGCTGTTAGGCAACATCGGCCGTCCCGGTGGCGGGATCATGGCGCTGCGCGGCCACGCGGCAATTCAGGGTTCCACCGACGTGCCGACGCTGTATCACAGCATCCATGGCTACATGAGCCACCCGACGACGCTCAAGAAGCATGACACCCTCCGTGACTTCATTACCACGGAGACGCCGTCGGGCGGGTACTACGCCAACCTGCCGAAGTTCATGGTGTCGTACCTGAAGTCGTTTTATGGCGCCGCGGCAACGCCGGAGAACAACTGGGGCTACGACTGGCACCCCAAGATCATCGGCGATCATTCGCACATGGCGATGATGGCCGCGATGGAAGAAGGCAAGGTCAAGGGAATGATTTGCGTCGGCCAAAATCCGGCGACGTCACTGAACGGCTCGTCGCAGCGAGCGGCCATGCGCAAGCTCGAGTGGATGGTCGTCAAGGACAACTGGATGACCGAGACCGCCACGCAGTGGTATTCGGCGCCGGAAATCAAGAATGGCGACGTGAAGGTCGGTGACATCAACACCGAGGTCTTTTTCTTCCCGTCGACCCAGATCGCCGAGTACGACGGGAGCTTCACCAACACGCAGCGCATGCTGCAGTGGCACTTCAAGGCAGCCGACGCGCCAGGCGACTGCAAGACCGATACGTGGTTCTACTACCACCTCGGCAAGCGCCTCAAGCAGGCGTACGCCAACAGCTCGGCCGCGCGCGATCAGGGATGGAAGAACACGGTGTGGGATTACGATCGCGAGCCGGGGACGAGCACCGAAATATCCGACGAGCCCGACGAGCTCAAGATCCTGAAGGAGATCGCCGGCTTCCAGACCGCCGATCCGACCAAGCATCTCAGCGGGTTCGGCGAGCTCAAGGACGACGGCTCGACGACTTGCGCGTCGTGGATCTACTGTGGCTGCTATCCCGCCCCCGATCGCAATCTCACCGCGAGGCGCACGCCGGACCCTCCGGGTGCACCCGGCGCCCATCTCAATTGGGGATGGGCCTGGCCGGCGAATCGCCGCGTCATGTACAATCGCGCGTCAGCCGACCCACAGGGTCGCCCGTGGAGCGAGCGGAAGCGCTGGATCTGGTGGGACGGGTCCGCGCCTAACGCACCGAACGCGCAAACCGGCGCGCCCACGCCGGCGGGCAAGTGGATCGGGTACGACGTACCCGACTTCGCGCTCACCAAAGCGCCGAACGCGCAGCCGAGGCCCGATGGCATCGGTCTCGATGCGATGTCCGGGCTCGACGCGTTCATCATGAAGCCCGACGGGAAAGGTTGGCTCTACGTGCCCTCCGGCCTCGTCGACGGCCCGCTGCCGACGCATTACGAGCCGGTCGAATCGCCCGTGCAGAATCTGCTGTATCCCAAGCAGCAGACGAGCCCCGTCTACAAGCACTGGGCAAAAGCAAAGAACTACAATCAGGTCGCGAAAGTGGGCGATCCGAACTACCCGCACGTCATCACGACGTACCGCCTCACCGAGCACTATCTCGCGGGCGCGATGAGCCGCTGGCTGCCCTGGCTCGCCGAGCTCATGCCGGAGCTGTTCATCGAGATGGGGCGCGCTCTTGCCGATGAGAAAGGGATTCGCAACCTCGACTGGGTGAAGATCAAGACGCCGCGCAGCGAGATTCGCGCGAAGGCGCTCGTCACCGATCGCATCGGCGTGATGAACATCGGCGGCAAGCGCGTGCACCATGTCGGCATGCCGTGGCACTGGGGTTGGGAAGGGCTCAGTCGAGGAGACGTCGTGAACGATCTGACGTCCTGGGTGGGTGACCCCAACGTGTCGATCCACGAAGGCAAGGCGTTCCTCTGCAACGTGGAGAAGGACTGATGGCCGAGGCGATGGGGTTCTTCACGGACACGACCGTCTGCATTGGCTGCAAGGCCTGCGAGGTCGCGTGCAAGAGCTGGAACCAGCTCCCGGCGCGGGAGGGCGGCCAACCCGAGTTGAGCGGTATCAGCTACGACAACACCGTGCAGCTCAGCGGCACGACGTGGCGCCACGTGAAGTTCATCGAGCAGTTCGACAGCCCGTACAATGGCCGTTGGCTCATGATGAGCGACGTGTGCAAGCATTGCGTGCAGGCGGGGTGCATCGAGGTCTGCCCAACGGGCGCCATCATTCGAACCGAGTTCGACACCGTCGTCATCCAGTCGGACGTCTGCAACGGCTGTCGCGCCTGCATCGCCGGCTGTCCGTTCGGCGTCATCGACATGAACCCCGTGTCGGGCACGGCACAGAAGTGCACGCTGTGCTACGACCGGATGAGTGTCGGCCTCGAGCCGGCGTGCTCGAAAGCGTGCCCGACGGATTCGATTCAGTTCGGCCCCATCGATGAGCTCCGCCAGCGCGCGCAAAGGCGGCTCGAGCAACTCCAATCGCAAGGGGAGACCAAGGCGCAGCTCTACGGCGCGGATCCCGAGGGGCCGGTGGGCGGGCTGAATTCATTCTATCTGCTCGTCGATGAGCCGGAGGTGTACGGTCTGCCCTCGCAGCCGAAGTTGCCGAGCCGCAACCTCGCGTCGAGCGCGGCCGGCTCCGTCGTTGGCGCCGCAGTCCTGGGCGCAGTCGGATTGGTGACGCTTCGCAAGCGCCGCTCCGAAGAGGTGGCCGAGTCGGAACGTGGGGGACCGCCGCGTGCCTGACACCTTCTTCACGACGCCGCCGGAATGGACGTGGTGGATCGTCTTCTACTTCTTCATCGGCGGCATTGCCGGCGGCAGCTTCTTCATCGCATCGCTGCTCTACCTGTTTGGCCGCATCAATGACCGGCCACTCGTCAGGCTCGGCTACTATGTCGCCTTCATCGGTGCGGTGATCAGCGGCGTGCTACTCGTTCTCGATCTGCATCGTCCGCTGCGGTTCTGGCACATGCTCATCGAGTCCAACACCGGCAACCCCATGTTCAAATCGTGGACGCCGATGTCGGTCGGCTCGTGGGGTCTTTTGCTCTTCGGGCTGTTCGCCGCACTCGCGGCGTTGAGTGCCGCGCGCGAAGAAGAGCGCGTGCGATGGGGGCCGGGGTTCGTCGTCGGGAGCGCCTTTCGAACGGTCGTCGCCATCATCGGCGGCGTTCTGGGGTTCTTCCTCGCCGGCTACACAGGCGTGCTCCTCAGTGTGACCAATCGCCCAGTATGGGCAGATTCGCCGATGCTGGGCGCGCTTTTTCTCATCTCGGCGGCGTCGACAGCCGCCGCGACGCTCATTCTTCTGGCACGCCGCCGGTATATCGGGGATGAGATCTCCCTGGGAAAGCTCGCCGAATTCGACAAGTCGGCACTGGTGCTCGAGCTCGTCGCGATCGTGGCGTTTCTCATCACGCTCGGCGCCGCCGCACGGGTGTTTCTCAGCGTGTGGGGTGCGCTGCTCGTGCTCGGCGTCATTGGCGCGGGCATCGTCCTTCCGCTCGCGATGGGAATGGGATGGATAAAGCGATGGTCCTCGAGACCCGTGATGGCGGCAACGCTGGTGCTGGTCGGCGGCTTTCTCCTTCGCGTCGTCACGCTCCTTTCCTCTGAGCAGGTTCACATCGCGGGCAGCCGGGTCATCACGCCGTGATTGCGCGCGCGATGCTCATGCTCGCGAGCGGGATCGTCCTCGCCTCATGCGGCAGCCCCGAGGCGGAGCGGATACGCGGCGGTGGCGGGCGCGGTGCAGACGTGGGGAATCGCAACCCAGTCGTTGAAATGCACGCCGGCTCCAAGATGTACTACGATACCCCATGCCTCATGCCTGACGACGAATGCAGCGGACCACCAGCGGTGTCGGGACTGCCGGGCGACTTCCCGGATACGAAGCGCAGGGGCACCTAGACCAGGCCTGGCGGCCGTGGGTCAAACTGCTCGAGGTGGCGCTGGAGGCGGCAGAGGATTCAGCCTGGGCTTCGGCCGTTCCCGAGCTGCCCGCGCGCACGAACAGCGCGTGGCCACCGTACGCGCCACTCCTCGAAGGAGCCTCCGTGCCCATCGACGGCCGTCGTGCGCGAAAGCTGGTCCGCGAGCTCGTTCACACGGCGGACGATGCGCGCGGGGATGGGAGCATGCTAGCGAGCGCCATACGCGGACGGCGGCTTGATGCGGTGGCGCTACTCCATGCTGCGATCGTACGCGATCACGAGGGCGTCGAGCGAATCGCCAAGCGCGCGGGTGTCGACGCACAGGCGCTCGAGGTCATAGGCCAGCTCGCCGCCCTACCGCTTCTCCACGCGTGCGCGGAACGGTGGCATGAGCACATCCCGTCGGCGTGGACTCACGGGTACTGCCCCATCTGCGGCGCCTGGCCCGCGCTGTCGGAGCTTCGCGGTCTCGAGCGCAGCCGTCGCCTGCGGTGCGGCCGCTGTGCCGCCGATTGGCCGCTCCCGGTGTTGCAATGCGCCTATTGTGGCGAAGCCGACCACGACCAGCTGGGGACGCTGACGCCCGAGGGCGAGTCGCAGACGCGGCGTGTCGAGGTGTGCTACACCTGCAAGGGATACCTCAAGACGTTTACCACACTGCGCCCGATGACGCTCCGCGCCATCGCGATGACGGATCTCGCCAGTGTGGATCTCGATCTCATCGCGCAGGAGCGCTCATACGCGCGGCCCTCGCAGTTCGCGCATCGTCTCTCGCTCACCGTGTCTCGTGCGCGACCGCCTGCGCGCGCTCTCGAGACACGCGAGACGCCCTAACGACGATGCGTCCATCGGACATTTGCCGCGAGCTCCTGGAGACGATCGAGGTGTCGGAGGGTCGGCGCAAACGTCGCGTGCGCGATACGACGGCCGATTCCATCGGGCTGCAGCTCAAACGCGACCTGCTGGCGGAGATCGTGAGTGCGGATCCCGAGGCCGATGACTTCGAAGGGTGGCTGCTGGAGCGGTGCCTCGCGGAGGGGTCCTCCGATGGGCCAGTGCGTGCCGTTGCGCTCACGATCTGGGAGGAATGGCAGCTCACGCAGGCGAGTGGCGACTTTCGTCGATGGCTGGCCGAGGGTGCGCCGTCGGAGGACCGGGATTCTCCTTCAGGGAATGGAGCGGTGCGATGAGGCGTTCGTGGATTGCTCCTATCGCGATCTTCGCGACGGTCGTGGCGTCATGCGGGGGTGATGACGAGGCGGGGATGCGGGAAGGCCGAGCGAGCGGAATGCTCGCCGATTCGGCGGTGCTGGCGGCGATGCGAGACACGGTGACGGTCAATCGGATCATCTACGATCCGGCGCCCGATCTTTCTCTCTCGTCGGCACAGCAGCGGCGTCCGGACATCTTCAGGCCGCCGACGCCGGCGCCGGCGGCGCCGGCGAGGGGCCAGGGGTCAGGAGTCAGGAGTCAGGGTCGGTAAGGGGCCGCCGCGCTTCGCGCGAGCGGCCCTCATCAGATGAGCGCGGCAGCGAAGCTGCCGCGCCTTACCTTCCCCGATCCCTGACCCCTGACTCCTGATCCCTCACTGCTGACTCCTGACTCCTGATCCAGGCGTCGAGGATCCGCTTCGACCCGCCGGAGGCAAGCAACTCGGTCCGCGGCTGACCAGTCACATCCAGCTCGACGAACTCGGCCATGTACTCGGGCACCCATGCGGGAGGATCGCCGGCCATTCCCCAGGGACTGCGCGCGAACGCGGTTTTTCCGTCCGCGACGGTGAGCAGCGGCATGCCCAGGTCGCGTGCGAGACGCACGGCGTCGGCCTCGAACCCGGCGGCCGAGAACATCATCGCGCCGTGAGCCTTGGCCTGCCGCACTTTCGTGTGAAGTGCCTCGATGGCGACCGTCCCCACGGGGACAGCCTGATTGCGGCACTCGATCAGAACGAAGCGGTCGCTATCGCCTATTCGCAGCGAGCAGCCGAGCTCCACCATGTAGTCGTCCGTCTTTCCCGCCGCGAGCTCGCGGTCGCGTACCTTCATCGCGGCGGGAGCGAGCCCGGCTTTGCGAAGCTCGCGCGTGACGAAGATTTCGACCTCGTGAGGCAGCAGCGATCGTGGATCACCCAACGGATACCTCGGGCAGCGTGAAGACATCGCAATCTTCGGAGGCGCATCCATGCGGAGCAAGGCCAGCTTTCGCGGACACCCCATTCACCCCGCGCTCATCCCATTCCCCTTCGCCTTCCTCACCGGCGCCTTTCTCTTCGATGCGGCCGGGTGGTTGACCAATCGCGCCAGCTGGTGGACGACCGGAGCTCACCTGGCCGCAGCGGGAATCGTGACTGCGCTCGTCGCCGCTGTGCCTGGCTTGATCGATTACTTCTTTACCGTCCCACCGGGCAGCACGGGCAAGCGGCGCGCAACGCGTCACATGCTCGTGAATCTGATTGCCGTGGCGCTGGTTGCCGTCGCGTGGACCATACGACGCGAGATGATCGGCAGACCCGACATCTCGGTGCTGGGACTCGAGCTCACCGCGCTCGGACTGCTCACGGCGGGTGGCTGGATGGGCGGGGTCCTGGTCAACCGCAACCAGATCGGCGTCGACCATCGGTACGCAAGCGCGGGGAAATGGAAGGAGGAGCGCATCAGCGCCAGCGCCGGCACACCCCTGATCGTTGCGAAGGCCGACGAGCTGAAGGTGGATCAAATGAAACTTCTTCGTATCGGCGATCGCCGTATCGTTCTTGCTCGCACCGACCAAGGCTACGTCGCCTTCGACGATCGCTGCCCGCATCGCGGAGGCTCGCTCGCCGGTGGCGTCATGATGTGCGGCACGGTGCAGTGCCCCTGGCATGGGTCGCAGTTCGATGTAAAAACGGGCGGTCTCAAGGCAGGGCCCTCCAAAGAGGGCATTGGGACGTACCGGGTCGATGTGGACAAAGGCGATGTCCGCCTCCTTATGTGAGTCTCGAGCTTTTCCCCATGTCACCTGTGCTCCCACATCCCACAGTCACACCATGAATCACCGCGCCTACCAGTCGACCTTCGTCGTGGTGCTCTCGCTCGCCTGGGTCGCTCCCGTGCACGCCCAATTCATCGGCGTGCGCGTCGACGCCGATCGCAACAAAGTGCTGCTCGAGATCGCGCCACAGCGACTGAATCGCGATCTGCTTCACCAAAGCGTGCTCGCCACGGGATTCGGTGCGAACGCTCTCGGGCTCGATCGCGGTCAAACAGGGGGCAGCGCTGTCGTGCGCTTCGAGCGACAGGGGAAGCGGGTTCTCTTGGTCCGCGACAACTGGAGCGTTCGAGCGCAGGGTGCCGATCCCGCCGGCCAGCGTGCGGCTGCCGAAGCGTATCCGACTTCGGTGATCGCATCGTTCCCGATCGAGTCGGAGAACGCCGGCACGCTGGTCGTCGATGCGACCGGACTCTTTCTGACTGACACCTACGGGATCGCCGAGAGTCTGCGGCGCGCACAGCAGGGCAGTGCGCGCGTCGATGCGAATCGGAGCTGGATCGACGCCGCGCGCACGAAGAGCTTTCCGACGAATACCGAGATTCACGCCGTGCTGACGTTCTCGATCGAGAACCCCGGCCCCGCCGTGCGCCGACACGTTCCCGATCCCTCATCGGCGACGATGGAGATCCATCACTCACTGGTAGAGCTGCCGTCACCGCAAGGCTTCACGCCGCGCGTCGCCGACCCACGATCCGGCTTCTTCGCGACGCAATTCAACGATTTCGCACAGACCTTCGAGGGCACCTATCGCGCGGGCTTCATCAATCGGTGGCGGCTCATTCCGAAGGATTCGGCCGCGTACGTGCGCGGCGAGCCCACCGAGCCGGCCCGCCCGATCGTGTACTATCTGGATCCCGCGATCCCGGAGCCGTATCGCACGGCGTTTCGCGAAGGGGGCAATTGGTGGAACACGGTGTTCGAGGCGGCCGGGTGGCGAAACGCCTTTCAGGTTCGCGATCTGCCCGCGGACGCCGACCCGATGGATGCACGATATAACCTCATCTACTGGGTGCATCGCAGCGGCCCCGGGCCATCGGTAGGGCCGTCGTTCGCCGATCCACGCACTGGCGAAATCGTACGCACCGTCGTCCGTATGGATTCCTGGAGGTCGCTGATCGACTACAACATCTACGCGGGTCTTCTCCCCGCCGCGGGGTCGAACGGCCTCAACATGCCGGCGGAGGAGTTCGCCATGGCGCGACGCCGCCAACATGTCGCGCATGAGATCGGTCACACGCTTGGCCTCTCCCACAATTTCATCTCGTCGTCGCAGGGACGCGCATCGGTCATGGATTACCCGGTGCCGATCATCACCATCGGGAGGAATGGACAGCTCGACCTTTCCCAGGCGTATGCGCCCTTTGCGGGCGGGTGGGACTCACTCGCCATTCGCTACGGATATACGTGGTATCCGAATGCGGCAGCGGAACGCGCGGGCCTCGAGCGCATCCTCAAGGAAGGCCTCGCGCGCGGCTTGCGGTTCGTCGCCGATCAGCATGCCGGCGCCGAGGGATCGATACCGGACGCGACGCGGTGGGTCGAGGGATCGACGGCGTTCGACGCCGTGGAGCGGACATCAGCGGTTCGCCGAGTTCTTATCGAGAAGTTCGATGAGCGCGCGATCAAGCCCGGCGAGCCGATGTACCTCCTCAACATGCGATTCGCGCACGTCTATCTCCATCATCGGTATTCGCTCGAGGGACTGATCAAGTACATCGGCGGAATGGACTTCACATACGCCGTTCGCGGAGACAATCAACCGCCGACGACGGTCCTGCCGGCGGCAGAGCAGCGCCGAGCGTTGACGAGGGTGCTGGATGAGCTCGAGCCGGCGAAGCTCGCCGTACCGGCGCGGGTGATGGCGCTCATCCCGCCAGTGCCCGCGGGGGGCGATCCATCGGTCGAATGGATCGGATCGGCCGGCGGGACGTCGTTCGATCAGATCTCGTTGGCGGGTGGCCTCGCGACGGAGGTCGTGGAGGGGATTCTCGAACGCGAGCGGGCCGCACGCCTCGTGCTCTTCAACGCGCGCGATGCGGCGAATCCTTCGCTCGATGAAGTGATTCGCACCCTCGTGAATCGGACGTGGGGCGCTACGCCTTCGACCACCGCCGAGCATCACGCACTCCGCCGCGCGGTGCAACAGGTCGTCCTCAACACGCTCCTCGATCGCGCGGGGGACAAGGAGGCGATGGCCGAAGTGCGTGCGATATGCGCGATGCACCTGGACCTGCTGAAGAATCGGCTGTCGGCAGCGGGTGGAGGATCACCAGCGGAGAGAGCCCACCGGGCGGCAGCCATTCGCGAGATCAACCGCTTCTTCGCCGGCGAGGATGATCCGGAGAGCCGGTCGCGGTTCGCCGTGATCCCCCTTCCGTGGCCCTAACGATCAATCATCGCGCACGGGCAGCACGGGCAGCTGGAGCCCCCAGACGATCGCCGCCAGCCGGAGTCCGGCGATCGCCGTCATCCCGATGAGTCCCGCCATTGGTCGCGGAATCCCGGCCATTTCGAGGAGAAGGTAGAGCGTGGCGCCGGCAATGGCGGCCGTTGCGTAGAGCGCGCCTTTCCTGAAAATGAGCGGTACCTCGGCCGACAGAACGTCGCGGATCACGCCGCCGGCGACGCCAGTCATGGTGCCCATCAGCACGACGACAACCGGCTCCATCATCTCTCGTTGAGCGATCTGTGCGCCGGTGATGGTGAAGAGGGCGAGCCCGAGGGCGTCGGCGATCGCGAGGGCATTGTTCGGCGGGCGGCGGAATCTGGCGTACGCGAGCGTGAGCGCCGCGGCGATCATGCTCACGACGAGATATGCCGGGTCTTCGATCCAGAACACGGGGTGGCGGTCGAGGAGCACGTCGCGGATCGTGCCGCCGCCGATGGCGGTGACGATGGCGATCACGATCACGCCGAACACGTCCATGCGCTTCCGGCCCGCGGAGAGCGCACCGCTTGCCGCGAACACGGCAACCCCGAGGAGCTGGAGAGCGTAGAACATCACGTCGCGAGGAGCAGCTTGAATCCAGACACAGGGCCTCTTCGTACACACTTGTGGAGGGGGCGGCAAGGATCTTGCCCTCCTCGGTTTCCGATCCTATCTTGGGCTCAACGGCAGCACTCCCACGAGGGGAACCCAATCCTGAAATGATAGACAGCCTCCGAGTTATCACTCGCATCCGCGTCTCCGGACCGCGCGTCTTCGCCCTGATGGGCGAAGTGCGCCCTGGAACGTGGGTTTTTGGCGGCGACTCCGCCGGAGGCCGAGCACCCTAGAAGCGCAGGATTCGATGTCGTGATCCGGCCTTTCGGGTGCTGCCACAGACCCGAAAGGCCTTTTTGCTGCCTAACTCTGAGCGCGGATCACGACTCATGAATCAGGATCAAGAGATCATCAGCCGATACATCGGCCAGCCCGCTCGCCTTCCCACCGAGCTGCGCGCGCGCATCGAGCGCGAGTGGGGAAACCAACCGGTGCAGCTGTACGCCCTCGCTGACCTCGACCACGGCCTCAGGCTGCACGAGTCATGGCTCGCGTTAGGCCCCCGGCACGTCGCGGTGGCGCGTCCCGCGGGGGCGGGTGCGTGGCACGTGCACTCGGTCGAGCGCGCGCGAATACGCGCGGTGCAGGAATCACCCGGCTTGAGCGCGAATGCGCTGCTCCTGCTCGGTGTGCCCGACGATCCGCCGCTGGCGGTCGTGCGGTACACGCAGCGGCAGCGCGGCGCGTTCGAGAACATCCGCTTCGTGCTC
This sequence comes from Gemmatimonadaceae bacterium, assembly GCA_035253695.1. Taxonomy (GTDB): domain Bacteria; phylum Gemmatimonadota; class Gemmatimonadetes; order Gemmatimonadales; family Gemmatimonadaceae; genus JAICNG01. Next base: position 30,266 of record DATFBS010000024.1, on the reverse strand, counting down.
GATGAGGCACTGGAGGGGCGCTCGGTGGAGCCGACGGACCCCGACCACGTCTACGCGGATGCGGTCGCGAGGCCGGTGCGCGATGCGCAGGCGCTGGTGGCGGGGCGTCAGTCGGCGGTCATCCTGCGTCTCCTCACGTATCTCACGCGCTATCGTCGTGAGCTCACGATCGGGCTCACCGCCGCGGCGATCGTGACGTTGGCGAGTCTCGTTCCGCCGTACCTCGCCGGCTATCTGATCGATGGCGTGGTGCGGAAGGCGAACGAAGGAACGATGGCGCGTGGCGCGGCGGCGACGATCGCGTGGATCGCCGTCGGCGCCATGGCGGCGCTGTACGTGATTCGGCAGATCGCGGCGCACGTACGGTTGCGTCTCATGTCGGTGATCGGCGAGTGGGTCGCGCGTGACCTGCGTGCCGAGCTGTACGAGCACATCCAGCGTCTGAGCCTGTCGTTCTTCTCACGCAAGAAGACAGGGAGCCTGATCACGCGCGTGACATCGGACACCGACCGGTTGTGGGACTTCGTGGCTTTCGGAGTCGTGGATGTGTCGCTCTCGCTCGTGATGCTCCTGGGGCTGGGCGTCGTGCTGCTGTCGCTGGACTGGCGCCTGGGGCTCGTGATGACGCTCCCGGTGCCGCTCTTCTGCTGGATGATCTACCGGCATGGGGAGTCGCTCAACTCGCGATTCATCCGGGCGTGGCGGAAGTGGTCGCGTGTCACCGACGTGCTGTCGGACACGATCCCGGGGATTCGTGTGGTGAAGGCGTTCAACCAGGAATCGCGAGAGATCGAGCGGTTCAGCGTGCGCAATGACGACTGCACCGATGAAGCGAACGAGATTCACCGGATGTGGACGACGTTCTGGCCGCTGCTGATGCTCGCGGTGCACACGACGACGGTGATGGTCTGGATCTTCGCCATGCCGCGCCTGCTCGGCGAAGGAACACCGCTGTCGCCCGGTGTGTTCGTGTCGTTCCTGCTGTACACGACGATGTTCGTGGGTCCGATCGAGATCATCGGCCAGATGGCGCGGACGATCAATCGTGCGACGTCGTCAGCGCACCGGGTGTTCGAGGTGCTGGACAGCGAGCCGGAAGTGCGCGACGTGCCGGAGCCAGTGCGCCTGACGCCGGTGCGGGGACGGGTGACGTTCGAGAACGTGACGTTCGCGTACGACGGCGTGCGTCAGATTCTGCGCGGGATCAGCTTCGACGTCCGCGCCGGAGAGCTGATCGGGCTCGTGGGGCCGTCGGGTGGTGGCAAGTCGACGGTCGTGAATCTGGTGGCGCGCTTTTACGACGCCACTGGAGGAACGGTTCGCGTCGATGGCGTGGACATTCGGCAGCTGGATACCGGGCACTATCGCCAGCAGCTCGGGATGGTGCTGCAGGATCCGTATCTGTTTCACGGCACGGTGCTGGAGAACATCCGGTACGGCATGCAGACGGCCTCGTTGAGTGCGGTCGTGGCGGCGGCGAAGGCGGCCAACGCGCACGATTTCATCTGCAAGCTGGGTCAGGGTTACGACACCGTGGTCGGTGAGCGTGGCCATACGCTTTCGGGCGGGGAGCGTCAGCGCATCTCGATCGCGCGGGCGATCCTGCACGATCCGCGGATCCTGATCCTCGACGAGGCGACGAGCAGCGTCGACACGGAAACGGAGCGGGAGATTCAAGAGGCGCTGGAGCGATTGATCGCGGGCCGCACGGTCTTCGCGATCGCGCACCGGCTGTCGACCCTGCGTCGGGCGTCGCGGTTGTTCGTGATCGAGGAGGGCCGGCTGGCCGAGTCGGGCACGCACCGTGAGCTGCTGTCGAGGCCTAACGGGATTTATCGGAAGCTGTACGAGTTACAGTTGCAGCTCCAATAAGATTGCGGACTGCGGACTGCGGATTGCGAACGTCGCATCGAGAAATCGTAGTCCGCAATCCGCAGTCGACGATCGACCTTTTGAATCAAAGGAGGAACGACCAATGGCCGCTCAATCGTTAGAGCTGGAAGGCGAAACCGAGCTCGTCCTCAAGAACGCCGGCGATGGCCGCCTCGTCGCGATCATCGACGGCGTGGCGGTGCCCGTGCGGCTGCGGCAGTGCTTTCCGTGGTCGGAGCCGCATCGCCATCTGTCGCTTCGCGACGAGGACGATGAGGAGGTCGCGCTCGTCGAAGACCCGGCGACCCTGGGCGAGGAGTCGCGCCAGGCGATCGAGCATGCGCTCGCGGAAGCGGGATTCGTGCTCGAGGTGACCCGCGTCGTGTCGATCGAGGAGGAGGTGGAGATCCGGCAGTGGACGGTAGAGACGAAACACGGGCCGCGGTCCTTTCAGACGCACCTCGACGACTGGCCGCGCGTGCTTCCCATGGGAGGACTGCTCATTCGCGATGTGGGCGGCGATCTCTACCTGCTCGCTGCGCCGGGAGCGATGGATCGGAGGAGCAAGGAGCTCCTGTGGGCGTTCGTTGACTAGGAATTAGTGGTCAGGGGTCAGGGGTCAGGGATCAGGGGGAGTTGGGGGATAGGTTGGAGGAGAGGAACGGCCGCGCGCCGTTCTCTCCTTGAACCTATCCCCCAGCTCCCCCTGATCCCTGACCCCTGACCCCTGACCACTAATTCCTCAAGGGCTTTCCCGGGCGACGCTCACCCCGCCTTTGAGATACCGGTCGAGAAAGCCGAGCACGGCCGTGTAGCCCTCGATCTCGTTTTCCTTCTTCACGAAGCCGTGGCCCTCGTCCTCGAAGACGATGTATTCGACCGGGACGCCGTTTTTCTTCGCCGCCGCCACGATCTCGTCGGATTCCACCTTCAACACGCGCGGGTCGTTCGCGCCCTGAAGCACCATCAGTGGCGCCTTGATCTTGTCGGCGTTGAACAGCGGGGAAATCCTGTGGAGACGGGCGCTGTCCGTCTTCGGGTCACCCATCTCCGCGTAGAGCGCTTCCTTGAACGACGCCCACCATGGCGGGATGCTGTTCAGCGTGCGCATCCAGTTGGAGATGCCGAAGAGGTCCACGCCCGCCTTGAAGGCGTCGGGCTGCAAGGTGAGCGCGGCAAGCACCATGTAGCCACCGTAGCTCCCCCCGAGGATGCCGATCTTGGTCGAATCGACGTATCCCGTCTGCGCCAGCATCGCCTTGCTCGCGACGACGTCACCGAGATCGGCTTCGCCATGCTTGCGATCGTCCATCGCGTAAAAGGTCTTGCCGTACCCCGAGCTGCCCCGATTGTTGATGTCGAACACGACGTAGCCGCGATTCACCAGCGCCTGCGTGAGCGCATTGTATCCAACCTGCGCCTGCCCCCCCGGACCGCCATGCACCTTCACGATCGCGGGCGCCTTGGCATCGGGCGACGCCTGATGCGGACGATATAGCACGCCGCTCACCTCCACGCCATCGTACGACTTGAATCGAACGACGGTGGGGACGACGAGATCCTCGCGTCGAATCGCCGAGTGCAGCGCGTTCGTCAGGCGCGTGGGCGCAGAAGAGAATGAGCGGACGTACAGCTCGTCAGGTACGCTGCCATCGCTGGCGTAGAAGGCGAGTGACGCATCGTCGGGTGAGATGCTGACGCCGCGCACGAGGCCGGTCGGCATCTCCTGGAGCGGAACCACGGCGAACGTCGTCGCATCGAGCACGCGGGCGACGTATCGCGAATCCTCGTTCACATAGACCGTGAGGTACTTCCCACCCTTCGAGTAGTCGGCGCCCAGGACGTCCCACGGCTGCTCGTACACAGTCGCCTTCGCACCCGTGGCCAGATCGTAGCTGCGCAGCGCGGCGAACTCGCGGCCGCTGTCCGACACGAAGAGCAGCTTCGATCCGTCGGGCGAGAAGTCCGCCGGCGAGTTGTTGACCGTCCCGGTGTGCTCGGTGATGTTCTTGGTCGTGTTGGTCGTGCGGTCGTGGACGAACACGTCCGCATCCGACGTCGTGCGCGGCCGCACCAGCGCGATGTAGCGTTTGTCGCGCGAGACCGGACCGATCTCGAAGCCTTCGGTATTCTTGTAGAAGAGCGTCCGCGTGTAGCCGTCGGTCGTCAGCTCGTAGAGATCGAAAAACCGCGCGTCGCGCTCGTTGGTGGAGATGAAGAAGGATTTGTCATCGCCTGACCAGCCATAGAAGCTCGCCTTCAGCTTCGCCCCGGGTGTGAGATCCTTCGTTGTCCCATCAGGGTTGCGCACGTATACGTGCGTGAGCTCGTTGCCGCCCTCGTCACTCGTATAGAGGATGCGCTCGTCAGCCGGGAAGTAGGAGCGCGCGAAGATGGAATTCCCCGTCGACTGTGTCAGCGGCTGGGGATCACCCCCTCGCACGGAGACGGCGTATGCGTTCCAGATCCCCGACAGATTCGACGAAACGAGCAGCTTTTGACGGTCGGGTGCCCACGAGGCTCCCATGAACCTCGTGTTCCTGTAGAAATCCTCGACCGTGTACTGCTGTGGCGTGAAGACCCGATCGACGGATCCCTGAGATTCCCGCGTCGATCCGCCGGGCGCGCAGGCGGCGAGCGCGAGAAATGGCAGGACGGCGACACGACGGTAAGCGTACGAGAGCAACGTTTCCTCCGAAACGGGGGGATGACAGGATACGGCTTTCGGGCGAGCGGACGCCAGCCTGCCAAGCGTAAGACTCTGAAGAACCCAGGGGTCAGGAGTCAGGGGTCAGGGATCAGGGGGTTTCAGGGGATCGGTTGGAGGAGAGAACCGCGCGCTGCAGGTCTCTCCTCCAACCCACTCCCTGCCACCCCCTGATCCCTGACCCCTGACCCCTAACTCCCATGATGTTACCTTCCGCGCGCCCATGGCCTTCATCGGTGTCGACCTCGGCGGAACCAAGCTCGCGGCCGCCGCTTTCACGGAAGGCGGCGAATTGTTGCATCGCGAGAGCACACCGTTGGGGAACCGACGTGGGGCGGCCGTCGGATCGCTGATCGTCGACCGAATAAAAGACCTCTCGGCGAGATACGGGCTCGACGGTGCCGGCGTCTGCGTTCCTGGCCTATACCGAGCGGCTCGCGGAACGGTCTGGGCGCCGAACATTCCCGAATGGGACGACTACCCGCTCCGTGAGGAGCTCCGCACGGCGCTTGGAGCGGACGCCGAGCTCACCATCGATAGCGATCGGGCGGCATACATCCTCGGCGAAACCTGGCGGGGCGCGGCCGTCGGTGCGCGCGACGCGATCTTTCTCGCCGTGGGGACGGGGATCGGCGCGGGAATCATGACCGACGGACGCGTGCTCCGCGGCCACGGCGATGTCGCGGGCGCGATCGGGTGGCTGGCACTGGATCGTCCATACATGCCGCGCTATGCGCACCACGGATGCTTCGAGGATCAGGCATCCGGCCCGGGGCTCGTTAGGGTTGCACGCGATCTGCTCGCCCGCGATCCGCGCTACATGGGCGCGCTCCGTCACGCCGATGCGCTCGAGGCCGGCGCCATCTTCGCCGCGCACGAGTCGGGCGATCCGATCGCCGGCCAGGTGCTCGACAACGCGGTCGAGCTCTGGGGCATGGCGGTCGCGAACCTCGTGAGCGTGTTCAATCCGGAGATCATCGTGTTCGGCGGCGGCGTCTTTGGCCCAGCCGAGCAGCTTCTCGACCGAATTCGAGACGAGGCGCGGCGATGGGCGCAGCCGATCGCCATCGAGCAGGCTCGTCTCGTCACGAGCGCACTCGGTAGTGACGCAGGACTTTTTGGCGCGGGGAGATTGGCCATGCTCGGAACCGGGGTCACATGAAGCCAAGCTCGAGCCGTGCGTTGTTCGTCTGCGCGTGTCTCTGTCTGCTGACCTTCGGCATCGTCTTCACGATGGTGGGCACGGTGCTGCTCTCGGTGATGGAGCGCTTTGGAATCGACAAGGCCTCCGGCGGTGCGCTCCTCCTGTTGATGACGTTCGGCGTGCTTCTCGGAGCGCTCATTTTCGGTCCGATCGTCGACCGCCGTGGCTACAAGGCGATGCTGCTGGCCTCGACCGCGCTCATCATCCTCGGGCTCGAAGGTGTGGCCTTCGCGCCATCCATGGGGTGGCTTCGCGTGGCCGTCTTTCTGATCGGCTTCGCGGGTGGGATCATCAATGGCGGCGCGAATGCGCTGGTGTCCGACATCAGTGGCGAGGCGCGCGGACCGCGACTGAATCTCCTCGGCGTGTTCTTCGGGATCGGCGCCATGGGGGTTCCGTTCGTGATCGGGATGCTGACGAGCCGTTTCGGTCACGCGTTGTTGATCGCGGGCATTGGCACGCTCGTGTTCGTTCCTCTCGCGATCATCGCGACGATCACGTTCCCCCCACCGAAGCAGGCGCAGGGATTCCCGATTACCGAGGCGGGGCGACTGCTTCGCGACCCGGTCATGCTGTTGATGGGGCTGATGCTGTTTCTCGAGAGCGGTCTCGAGATCACGGTCGGTGGGTGGACGTCGACGTTCGTTACCGAGGAGCTGGCGGTCTCCGAGCGCGGCGCGCTCATTCTGCTCTCGCTCTATTGGACGGGGATGATGCTGGCGCGGCTCGCCGTCGGTACGGTGCTGAGTCGCGTCTCGCCATTTCGCATCCTTTACGCGTGCCTGACGATTGCGCTCGCCGGTGCAGCCTTGCTCCTCACCACTCGCAGCGTTCCACTCGCGGCGGTCGGCGTCTTCTCCCTCGGGGTCGGCTTCGCGGCCATGTTCCCGACGGTGCTCGGGTTCGTTGGGACGCGCTTCGCCGCGCTGTCGGGCACTGCGTTCAGCGCCGCCATCACCATGGCACTCCTCGGCGGCATGATCCTGCCGTACAGCGCCGGTGTGCTTGGCGAGCGGTTCGGCATGCGCGGCTCGCTGCTCATCGTGCCGGCGGCGCTCGTCGTCCAGGGCGTCCTGTTGGGCGTTCTCTCACGCGCGTTACATCGCCCCTCACTGCCCTGAGGATGTTGAGCAAAGTCTGGCTCTCCAATACGCGTACCGTGCTCGACGACATCGAGCGCTCACAGCTACCCGCCGTTCAGCGAGCCGCCGGGCTGATGGCGGACTCGATCGCCGCCGAACGGTGGGTGCACACGTTCGGCTGTGGGCACGCGACGATTCCTGTGGAAGAGATGTATCCACGGATCGGCGGGTTCGTGGGCTTTCATCCGATGATCGAGCTTCCGCTGACCTTCTTCACGCGCATCACTGGCGAGATGGGGATTCACCAGTTCCTCTTTCTCGAGCGCGCGGGGGGATACGGCGAGGCGATCATGAAGGGGTACACGTTCGACGCGCGAGACACGATGTGGATCTTCTCCCACACGGGAATCAACAACGTCAACATCGATGTGGCATTGCGCGCCAAGGCGCTCGGGATGCGCGTGGTGGCGACCGGGTCGGCCGCCGAAGCCGCGAAGTCGCGGCATCCGTCGGGACGAACGCTGTTCGAGATCGCCGATGTGGTGATCGACACGCGCGTTCCCGCCGGCGATTCGTCCGTCCCCTTGAAGAATCACGTCGACAAGGTCGGACCCGTATCGACGATGGCGTTCGTCGCCGTGGTATGGATGACGATCACGACCGTGGCCGAGCTGTTGGCCGAGCGCGGAGTGAAGCTCTACATCCACCCGTCGCACAACGTTCCCGGGGACACGACTGCTCGCGAGCGACTCGACGCTGCGCTCGCCGAGTACAAGCGGCGGATCGCCGGGGTGTGACGGGTCTTGGGTTCTGCATTCGGGCATCCAAGTTCAAGGGGGGACGCGGATTCGGCGGATGCAGCGGATTTGCGCGGATCGTTCCAGGCGTTGAGAACTCCGCTCGCGCAGGAAAAAAAACACTGCTCTTTGCTCCGGTAGAGGAGAGTTGTCGGCACTACGAGCCATCCGCCGAATCCGCTGCATCCGCGTCCCCCCTTTGAACTTGGATGCCCGAATGCAAACGCCGGCCGGCGTCGTTACAACCGCGGATCGACCGGCTCGCTCTCGAGCGCCAGGACGCCAAAGACACACTCGTGAACGCGGCGGAGCGGCTCCCGCCTCACGAATCGCTCGAGGGCCTCGATTCCAAGCGCGAACTCCCGCAATGCCAACGACCGCTTGGCGCCAAGGCCTCTCGAGCGCAGGCGCCCGAGCTGCTCGGGGAGCGTGTACTCCGGGCCGTAGATGATTCTCAGGTACTCGCGACCACGGCATTTCACCGCCGGCTGCACCAACCCTCGACGGCCGCGCGCAACGAACGGAAGCGGTTTTACCACCATGCCTTCCCCGCCCCTCTCAGTCAGGTTCGACCACCATTCGATGCACGCGTGCTCACTCCCGGCGTCGGTGACATCGACCACGCGATAGGGCGTCGCCAGTAATGTGTCGCCATCGGCGCGGCACATGGTGGCCAGCGTCTCCATGTGCCAGACGTGGTCTCTGTCGATGTGCACTGCATGCTCGGTGGCGAGTATGTGAAAGGGCGCGAGACGAAGGTCCGCCACCGAGTTGACGGGCCACGAGTAGCGCTGGTAGGCAGCCGCGTAGCGTGCGACGAGCGCCTCGCGCATGGCGTAGCGATCTTTGAGCGCCGCGACGTCGACGCCCCGCGACTGGGTTGCCTCCAAGGCACCGACTGCCTCTGGGAGAGCGGATTGCGCCGCCGCCGCGACCGCGGCGTATTGCTGCCGAATCAGCTCCTGCGCCTTGGCGGACCAGGGCATGAGCTCACAATCGAGACACACCCACTCCGTCGCCAGCGAGTTCCAGAGCCCGCTGCGCGAGAGTGCGTCGCGCACGATGCTGAGCAGCTCACGCTCGACAGCTGCATCGTCGAAGAACCGGCGGCCCGTCCGAGTGTAGACGATGCCCAGTTCTTCCTCGGCTACACCGAACCGGCGTCGCGCGACCCCCTCGTCCCGACACACGATCACGACCGCGCGCGAGCCCATGTGCTTCTCCTCGCATACGACGGCCGGCAGGCCGTGATGGCGATAGTACGCCAACGCTTCCCTCGGGTGCTCGAGCAATCCCGGTTCACTGGTCGTTTCCGACGGTGACATCGTCGGTGGCAAATAGATGAGCCACTTGGGATTGGCGGCGAAGCGACTCATGACCTCGAGTGCCGCGATCCCGTTTTCCTCGCGGATGGTGACGCTGTGATGCAGGCGCGTGCTCACGATCCGCTTTCCCGTGACATCGGCGAGATCGAGCACATCGTCGAGCTGTTGCTGGGCGCTCAACGCCCGGTCGCCCTCATCGCTCGGGAGGAATGGCCGAACCGGTTCAGCGTACACGCGGTGCGCCGCGACCGACACCAGCTCGAGCTCCGGATACCGCAGCGCCGTCAGGCGGCCCCCGAAGACGCATCCCGTATCGATATTGATGGTACGATTGAGCCACTCGGGCTCCGGCACTGGCGTATGCCCGTATACCACCATCGCGCGGCCGCGATACTCGGCGGCCCAGTTGTACCGAACAGGGAGGCCGAATTCATCGGTCTCGCCGGTGGTCTCTCCGAAGAGCGCGAAATCCCGGACCCGGCCGGATCCACGCCCCTGCATCTCTTCCTTCATGCCGGCGTGAGCGACGACGAGCTTGCCGTCGTCGAACACGTAATGACTGACGAGGTCATCGATGAAGTCCGCGATGCGAGCGCGGAGCTCCGGCGTCTCCGCCTCGAGTTGGGCGAGCGACTCGGCGAGCCCATGCGCCACCTGCACATCTCGCCCTCGCAGCTTCCGCATGAGCTTCACGTCGTGATTGCCGGGCACCGCGAGCGCAGTGCCTCCTTCGACCATCCGCATCACGATGCGCAGCACATCCGGGACGCGCGGGCCTCGATCCACGAGGTCGCCGACAAAGATTGCTCGTCGGCCGACTGGATGACGCCAGACGCCGTCGACGTCGGGAGCGTAGCCGAGCATCGTGAGCAATTCCTCGAGCTCGTCGCCGCATCCGTGGACGTCACCGATGATGTCGAACGGCCCGCGATCGCGCTTGCGGTTGTTCCAGAGCGGCTGTCGCTCGAAGGTGATGGCGGCGATCTCCGCCTCGGACCGGAGCACATGTACGTGGCGGAACCCTTCCCGCTGGAGATTGCGGAGGGAACGCCGGAGCTGGCTGTGCTGGTGTCGGATCACGTGCGGCCCAAAGGCGCGATCCGGACGTGTACGGTTCCGAGCCTCACAAACAGTGACCGGGAGATCGAGCACGATCGCGACCGGAAGCACATGGTAGCGGCGAGCCAGCTCCACGAGAGGCTTGCGCGCTTCTGCCTGCACGTTCGTCGCATCGACGACCGTCAACAATCCCCGCTCGAGCCGTTTCCCGGCGATGTAATGCAACACGTCGAACGCCGGACCCGACGCCGACTGGTCATTTTCATCATTAGCGACGAGTCCGCGGCAGAAGTCGGACGACAACACCTCGAAGGGACCAAAGTGTTTTCGCGCGAATGTGGACTTTCCGCAGCCCGATGCGCCGATCATGACCACGAACGAGAGCTCGGGGATGGTGATCGTCCGTGTCGCTGGGACCGGTGCTTCCGCCAGCTCGTTACTCATCCGTGTCGCGCCGCGTGAAGACCGCCATTTGGGTCGGAGAGCCGACGTCCGGATTCTCCGGTCCAATGGGAGAAAAGCGCACGGTGTAGGAGAAACGATCAGCATTCCGCTGGCACCAGCTCTCGAACTGCGCGCGAGACCACTCGAACCGATGATCGCGGTGCCGGAACCGTCCAGCGGGCAGCGATGCCCACTGTGAGTTGTACTCGACATTCGGTGTGGTAATGACGACGGTGCCAGGTCGTGCGAACTCGAAGAGAACCCGCTCGAACGCCGAGAGCCGTGGCGGGTCGAGATGCTCGATTACTTCGACGACGGCGGCCGCGTCGAAGCCCGTCAACCGAGAGTCTCGGTAGACAATGGAGCCGTGCATCAGGCGGATTCGTTCGCGACGCTTGGGGGGCATTCGGTCGAGATGCAGCCGCTCGCTCGCGAGCTCGAGCACGCGGTAGGAGACCTCCACACCGACGATCTCCTCGAATCGTGGATCGTCCAGCAAGAGGCGCAGCAGGCGTCCTTCGCCGCATCCGAGATCGAGGACACGCTTCGCTCCCGAGGCGCGCAGCGCGGCGAGCACAGAGGAGAGCCGCTGCTCGTTGAGGCTCAACGGCCGTTCGAGGTTCTGTTCTTCCGCGTCGCGCTCGACCTCCGACTCGGTCTCATCGGGCGCCTCCTCCTCCACCGTCAAGCGGGCGATCGCGTCGGCAACGAGGCTGCGCCGATGGCGAAGGTATCGCCGGGCAATGTTCTCGCGCTCCGGGTGCGACGCGAGCCAGCCGTCTCCATGGCGCAGAAGCTTTTCCACCTCCTCGGGGCCCACCCAGTAATGCTTCTGATCATCGAGCACTGGAACGAGGACGTACAGATGGGTCAACAGCTCTCGAAGCCGCTTCTCGGCGGAAAGCTCCACGGTGAAATATCGACTCATCTCCGTGGCGCCTAACGGATGCTGCCGAGCAGTCACGTGATACCCGAGCGGCTCGAACAGTTGGCGGAGAAGGGTCTCGCCTCCGCGGCAGGGCACGACGGCGACGCGCGCGGAGAGAGGGAGCGGCCTATCGGCGAGCTCCGGCCGCTCCTTGCTCCGACCGGCCATGGCCGTTCCGAACACGTCCGAGATCGCGACACTCAGAAACGAGCTGGCGACGTAAGGCCTGTCGTTCACGTACTGGGCAAGTGGGCCACCGTCGGCGCTCGTGCCGGACTTCCCGCGAACCAGGGCAACCGGGTCGACGTCCAGGAGAAGCGCGGCGGTACACGCGTCGTCGGAGGCCTCGGGATAGAATACGTGCGCCTCTCCGAACGACTGCGTGAACGACTGCAGCCGAGCGGGATTCTTGTGCAGCAGAAAACCGAGATCGGTTGCAGGACGGTGCGTGGTGCGTATGGTAAGGATCACGATCGGCATCCTGCTCGAAGAGTCCAGGCTGCGAGCTGCGAGCTGCGAGGTGCGAGCTGCGAGGTGCGAGCTGCGAACTGCGAGCTGCGAACTGCGAACTGCGAACTGCGAGGTGCGGGGATTGGCTGAAATGCAAAATCGCGTCACCGATGATGGCCACAATGCGCTTGGCATCGGGCGGCCGCTCGTTGAGCAGGGCGGCACTCTGACATCGGGACGCGACTCCCCAGGCCGATCATTGTATCATGGTTCTCGCGCAGGGGGCAAGCCCGTCGAGGAACCGAGGGGTTCTCTCACGCATACTGAAGATCGATCGATGATGCGCTTCTTCTCAGGGAGTCCAGCGTGAATACGACGTCGCGCACTCGCCCGCCTCTGGCCTGGTGGCTGGTCACCCTGCTGGCGGTCCCAATCGTCGGGTATGCGCTCGCCTACGTGATCGTCGGCGCGCCGCTCTATCCTCCGAACCTCTCCGCCTCATTTCTGGCGCGACCCTGGGGCATCTATCCACACGCGCTTTTCGGGTCGCTGGCGCTCGGGATCGGTGCCCTGCAGTTCAATCGCTGGCTGCTCATTCGCCATCGCGCTCTGCATCGCGCGTTAGGCACGATGTACGTGGTCTGCTGTGCTTTCGTCGGCCTCGCCGGGCTCTACATGAGCATCTACGCGTTTGGCGGACCGGTCTCGCACCTCGGATTCGGGACGCTCGCCGTGCTCCTGCTGTGGGCGACCATGCGCGCCTACCTCGCCGCGCGGGCTCGTACGATCGCGGTCCACCGCCGATGGATGCTCGTGAGCTACGCGCTGATCTTCGCCGCCGTGACGCTTCGCATCGAGCTGCCGCTGCTCATCATGGCGTTCGGCGACTTTACGCCGGCGTACCGGGTCGTGGCATGGGTCAGCTGGGTGCCGAATCTCCTCTGGGCACTGTGGTACGGTCGTCGGACGGCGGGTATCCCGCTCCCTGCCGTCGAACGGCTCCGCGCCGCCTGACGCGCGAGCCGTGGTGCGGATCGTGATTTCCGCGCTCATCGTCCTGACGGCGCTGTACGTCGTCATCCTCATCGCGGCGTGGCGGATGCAGGAGCGCCTCGTATGGCAGCCGCCGCGCATGGGACAGTATCCCACGGCGGACACGCGTCGGGTGGACTACGCCTCCGACGACGGTCAACCACTCTTCGCCTACCTCGCCGGCGATCCATCGCGCGCCCCCGGCCTCCTCATCGCCTATCACGGCAACGCGGATCTCGCCGCGTGGGTCGCGCCGTGGGCGACCGAGGTGGAGCGTGTAACGGGGTGGGCCGTGCTCGTGCCGGAGTACCGCGGGTACGGCGGGCTCGGTGGCTCGCCGGACTATCTCTCGTCCCAACGCGACGCGCGCGCGACGTATCGACTCGTCCGAGAGCAGCTCGGCGTCGACTCCTCACGCATCGCCCTCTACGGACACTCACTCGGGAGCGCCATCGCGACGGAGCTCGCAACGGAGCATCTGCCCGCCGTATTGATTCTCGAGGCGCCCTTCACCTCCGCGCGCGAGATGGCGCGGGGCCCGTTGGCGCCGGTCACGCTCCTGTGGGGGCTGATCGCTCGAGTCCATTTCGATACGCGCGCGAAGGTGGCGGAGCTCGGCGTGCCGACGTGGGTCGTTCACGGGGAGCGCGACGGTGTGGTCCCGGTGCACATGGGTCGAGCCGTTCACGCGGCGGCCCGCGTGCCCGGCGAGCTGCTCCTCGTGCGCGGGGCCGGCCATAACGATGTCAGCGACGTCGGCGGAACTGTGTATTGGTCGTGGCTCAAGCGCGCACTCGACGGCGCCTCGACACCACCGCGGTGATCATTGAGGCCGACGGGCTGCGGCGGTGTCTCGCGGCGCAGGGAGAACGCACGACGGAACGCTCCCGCTCCGCTGAGGCTGCGCGCGTCGCTCCGGATTCGCTCCCGGCGCCGTCCGCCGCGTAATGGCGACGACATTGCCGACGGGGCGTTCCCCATTCGCATCCGACGGCTTGTTCACGACCGAGTCGCGGACCACGAGCGCGGTAGAGCCGCCGCCATCCAGATTCATCGCTTCGTAGGCGCCGAGGGCAATCATCGCGTCGCCGAGCTCCTCGAGCGTCATACCGACGCTGGTCGGCTGGCGGCCATCGACGGCCACGACGTACAGCGTCAGACTATCCCGGGAGATGCCTAACGCCGACCGTGGGTGGCGTGCGCGCGAGAACCGCGGAATCGTCCCTTCGACGGAGTCGGCCGCCAGCGCCACATTGCGGCCTGCCTCGACGATGCGTGGCCAGCCGCCAACGACCGTTCGCAGCGGTCCGCGATCGGGAGCGAGCTGCACGACGATGTCGACGCGGTCACCCGGTCGGAGTCGCTCGACGACGGGCAGCGCCGACCCGCTGGCGACAAGGGCGACGGTCTCGTCGGTAGCGGCGACGGGACGTTCACGCTTTGGGTTGGATTCGACCCGATAGCGTGCCGTGTCGCCGCGTCCGCCGACTTTGAGCAGTGCCACATGCGCGATGGTGTCGGTCGGCTGAAGCGCCAGCACCAGGGTATCGAACCAGCGCGTCAACAACCCCAGCGCATTCGGCGCGCTCGCATTGATTGCCGACAGCGGCCATTCTCCGCTCGGCGTCCGCACAACGGCCTTCAAATGAAAGCGATCGAGCACCGGCCGGCCGCTGACGGTGATGCCGAATTGTGTGTGGACATTGTCAAAGACGTCGAACGGGGACTCGGTCACTGTCACCGCTTTGACGATCTCGCCGTCGATAATGACGTTGCTTTCGCTGGCGCCGGTTCCGCCGCGCAGGTCGAAGAAATCAGCGTTCAGAACGCCCACGACGTCGACACCATCCTGTCGGAGGCGGCGCGCGATCGCCGACGGACGCTCCCGTCCAAGCAGGTTGTCACATGCGCGAACGCCGCGAATCTCGATGTCCGGCCGCCGCAGATCGACCTCGAGCACCGACAACACCCACGGTCCGGCACCACGAACGATCCGTCGAAGCGTTACGCCGGGAACGACGACGTGGGTGCTAACCGAATCGCCAGCCGCAATTTGCGCACTTGCCGGCAGCGGGATACCCAAGGAGGTGACGAGGGGCAGTGCGAGTGTGGTCACTTTGTTGTTGACACGACGCGCGGTGCACCATAACCTCGGCGCAACCGCGGCACGTTCCCACCTTCCCCGCGAGATCCTCATGCGAATCCCCTTGTCGATTCTCTCCTTAATGGCAGCCATCGGGTTGATGATGGCCATCCCGGCGACCAGCCACGCCCAACTCACGATCACTCTCGAAGGCTCCGTTCGCAACAACGCGGGTGAGCCCGTGGTCGGTGCGGTTGTCGCCGTCGTCAACCCGGCCACGAACGAGCGACGTGGCGTCAACAGCAACGAGATGGGTCGCTTCCGCGTGCTCGGTCTCGGTCCCGGTCGGTACGAAGTCACCGTTCGCGCGATCGGGTTCGAGCAGGAGAGTCAGATGGTCGAGCTCCTGCTCGGCCAGCGCGCCAATCTCGTCTTCGATCTCGAGTCCGCAGCGACTCAGCTCACCGGTGTCGAAGTAACGGCCGACCGAACCACGACGGTCGAAGTGCAGCGGACATCGGTGTCCGCACCGGTGGTACAACAGATGATCGAGCAGCTCCCGACGATCGATCGCAACATCATGACGCTGGCCGCGGTCACGCCAGGCGTGAGAGGCTTCGCGCCCCAGGCGGGTCGCGCGCTTCCTTCGGCTGGCGCGATGCCTGAGCTGCGGTTCAGCAACTTCTATCTCGACGGCATCGAGCTGAAGAGCCTCTTCAACGGCAACCTCGTCGGCATTCCGCAGACGGGTGCGCCGCTGCCGCAGGAAGCAATTCAGGAGTTCCGCGTCTTCATCAATCCGTACGACGCCGAGTATTCGCACGCGGGCGCCTACGTCATCAGCGCCGAGTCGAACCGCGGAACGAACGATACCCGAGGCGCGATTTTCGGGTTCTTTCAGGACAAGTCGATGGTCGCGCGGACCAACTTCCAGACGGTGACGCCCGACTTCAACCGCATGCAGGTGGGCGCGAATCTTCGTGGCCCGATTCAACGCGATCGGCTCTTCTATGCGCTGAATTACGAAGTGACGGACAGCGACAACTTCATCGACGTCGTGCCGTTGCGGCCGGCCGGCAATCCCGGCGTGTGGGATGCGCTTCGCGGCTCGTTCAAGGCGCCCAACCTCAATCACACCGGCTTCCTCCGCGGCACCTACACGCCGAGCGAGCGGAACACGTTCGATCTCTCGTGGTCGACGCGCTACATGACGGGAGAGTCGAACTTCGGCGGGACGGTCGCGCGAAATGGCGGCATCGATCAGTCGTACTTCATCAACGTCGCGCAGCTCCGTCATCGCTATCTACCCTCATCCAATCTGTTGAACGAGCTGAGCCTGCAGTTAGTGAAGTGGCATCACGATGAAGGGATGCTCGTCGAGCGCGAGCAGCGGGTATACCCGAGCGTGACGCAGGGAACCGCGACGTTCCCGCTGGAGCTGAACGAGACACACCTGCGTCTGATCAACCGCCTGACGTACACGAAGGACAACTGGGGCGGCTCGCACATCTTCAAGCTTGGCGCGGAGGTCAGCCGCATCGATGCCGACCAGTTCTCGCCCAACTTCCGCATGGGCAGCTTCCGGTTCACGACCGACACGAGCACCAATCCCAACCAGGCGACGATCGGCGTGGGCTACCAGGATCGGCAGGGCATCGCCGATGCGAGGGCCGAGCTGAGCGGATGGATTACCGGCTTCTATCTGAACGATGAGTGGCGCCCCACGCCCACCCTCACGCTCAATCTCGGACTGCGATACGACGCGGAAATCAACACCCTCAACAACGACTTCACCGTCCCGTGGGCGAGTGATACCGCCATCACGAACAAGCCGGCGCTCGCCAACTATATCAATCGAGGTGATCGCAAGAACGACCTGAACAACCTGTCACCCCGGATCTCCTTCTCGTGGGATCCGACTGGCGGAAACCGCACGTTCATTCGCGGCGGATTTGGGATCATTTTCGATCGCGTGGCGAGCTTCATCGGCTTCCAGGAGCGACTGGCGGCGACGTGGCGAACCTACACGATTGCCAACCCCGCGACGATGGACGTCGCTCTCCTGCGTGCGGCGGTCATCGCTGGGACGGTGCCCTCGACGCCGAACATCATCCTGGTGAAAAACAAGATGGAGGCGCCCGAGAACCGGCAGATGTCGGTGGGGATCGGCCATCAGTTCACGCCGGATCTCGCGCTCAACGTCGACTACGTCCACCAGGACGTGCGGCACCTCTACAACCGGCTCAACGCCAACTACCTCAACACGGAGCCGAACCCGGACGTCCGTGTCCTCACACCGCGCTATGGTGACATCGTGCTGTGGGACGACTTCGCCAAGGCGAAGTATGACGCGGTGATGATGTCGGTGAACTATCGGCGGGGGCGTCTGCTCTCCAACCTGGCCTACACGTTAGGCTGGGCCAAGGCGGACTATGACGCGGTCACTGCGCCCGCGTTCGCGTTCCGCAGCTCGTACAACATGCAGGAAACCATCGGCGACGAGCGCCATCGTGTGGTGCTGTCCGAGGTCGCCGACTTCGACTGGCTGGGCGGGCTTCAGATCGCCGGGATCGTCACGCTGGCGAGCCCGCGTCCCTTCGGCGCGTCGATCGGGCAGGACCTCAACTTCGACAACGACTTCGCCGACGACTTCTTCCCGAGCGGCAGCCCGTCAGGCACTCGGACTATTCGTCCCGACAACGACTTCAAGAACTGGTACCGCAACGTGGATCTCCGCCTTGGGAAGTCGCTGTTCACCACCCAGGGGAGGACGGTGCGTCTGACGGCCGAGGTGTTCAACGTCTTCAATACCGACAACGTTGCGTCCTACGGAGGACGCCAGAAGACCGCGGCGGGCGTCGACATCACGAACTTTGGCCAGCCAACAGGTGCCTTCGGCGCCCGGCGGGCACAGGTGGGGGCGCGCTTCGAGTTCTAGGCTCGAACGAGGAAGGAGAACGAGGAAGCGGCGCGGCCAATTTGCTGCGCCCTTCCTCGTTCGTCATTCCTCGTTCCTCGTCGCATCCGGAGAGTTGTGCCCTCGTGACATGCTGACGCTCCTCAAGCTGCTCCAGTCGCTCGTCAAGACGCTGCACTCCGAAGGAACGCCCGGCCAGGTAGCGGCGGGAATCGCCCTGGGGTCGGTGCTGGGTCTCACCCCGCTCGTCAACGTCCACAATCTCGTCATTGCGGCGTTGATCCTCGTCCTCAACGTCTCGATCGGCGGCGCGATGCTCGGCTGGGCGCTGTTCCTCCCCCTCGGCTTCGCCCTCGATCCGGTGTTCGATCGCGTCGGTCGCCAGCTCCTGCTCGATACGCCCGCGCTCACGCCGATGTGGACGAGCTGGTTCAATACACCAGTGCTTCCATACACGAACTTCAATAACACGATCGTCCTCGGAAGCTTCGTTGCCTGGCTCTTCCTGGCGCTGCCGATCTTTTTCGCCGGGCGATACGCCGTAACACGCTATCGGGCGACGTGGGGCGAGCGTGTTCGCCGCTCGCGCTTCTACAACGCCGTCACGGCGTCCAAGGCCTACAATGTCTACACCTGGTTCCGCCCGGACTGAGGCGGGCCAGGACGCCCGCTACACATCCGAGAGCAGCGTGTCGGAGCCGCCGGCGCGAAAGCGCGTCCGTCTCGTGCGCTGGCAAGGGATCGTGCCACTCGCGCTGCTTCTGGTGGGCCTCGTCGCATTCTGGCTGTTCTTCGGCGATCGCGTCGTCAGGCAGACGGCGGCGGAAGCCGCGACAAAGGCGCTGGGCACGCAGGTGGACATCGCGTCGCTCCAGGTGCGCGAGCGCGAGAATTCGATCGAGCTGCGCGGGCTCGCCATCGCCGATCCGTTCGATTCGCTTCGCAACGTCATCGCCGCCGAGCGCATTCGCGTGGAGCTCGAGCCAGCACCTCTGCTCGAGAAGAAGCTGATCATCCGCCGCATGACCATCGGCGGAGTGCGCCTTGGCACCGCGCGAAGTGAGCCGGCTCGGCGGATCGATGAGAACGGCTTCGCGGCGACGACGCTCCGCAACCTGCGGGACTGGACGGCCAAGTACCGGCACCCGGTGCTGGCGCTCACGCCGATCGACACGATTCGGCAGATCGTACTCGACCCTTCGCAGCTCGGGACCGTCCGCGCCGCGACCGCGCTCGCGGCCCGCGCCGACTCGGTGCGCGGCGCTCTCGAGACGGAGTGGCGTGCGCTCGACCTTCGCACGACCTTCGATTCGTCGGAAGCGCTCGTGAGGCGTCTGGCGGAGGCAAAACCGCGCACCCTCGGTCTCGAGGGGACGCGTCGCGCCATCGCCGATGTTCGCCGCGTCGTTCGGCAGATCGATGACACCAGGAACCGCATTGAGGCGCTGCACCGCAACGCGAGGGCTGGAGTCGCGGTGCTCGATACCAGCCTCGGCACGCTGAACGATGCTCGGCGGGCAGACTACGCGTTCGCGCGAAGTCTGTTGAAGATTCCATCGCTCGAAGGGCCCGACATCGGTGGCGCGCTCTTCGGTCCGGTCACGCTGGATCGCTACCAGCAAGTCGTCTATTGGGCCGAGCTCGCACAGCAGTACATGCCCCCGGGGCTTCGACCGCGCGCGCGTGATGGCCCGGAGCGGCTCCGGGCGGCGGGAGCGACTGTCGCGTTTCCCGTGGCGCGGCAGCTCCCGGACTTCCATCTCCAGACCGGCGAGCTCGATTTCGCGCTGCCCAGCGGTGCAGCGAGAGGAAGCTACGTTGCCCGATTGAGCGACATCACGACGACGCCGGCTCTGGTCGGAAGGCCGATGAGATTCTCGGCCCGGCGGGACGCGGCGGGCACTGCGCTGGGTACTCTGCAGGTCGCCGGATCGATTGACCATACCGCTGGTCGAACGCGCGATTCGGTGACCGCGACCGGGAGCGCCATCGCGCTTCCCGGCTTTGCGCTTCCGGGCCTCCCGTTGCGCGTCGAGCCGGGCAGGGGGACGAGCCGGCTCGATTTCGTGCGCAACGGAAATCGCA
This sequence comes from Gemmatimonadaceae bacterium, assembly GCA_035253695.1. Taxonomy (GTDB): domain Bacteria; phylum Gemmatimonadota; class Gemmatimonadetes; order Gemmatimonadales; family Gemmatimonadaceae; genus JAICNG01. The sequence continues at coordinate 10,281 of DATFBS010000024.1, read as the reverse complement.
TCGCGGCGCGCTGGACGATTCGGTCATCCGACGTGCAGTGGCTCCCTGACTCATCGCGTGCACGCGCGTTGAACCAGATCGAGCAGCTCGTCACCCGAGTCATCTCCGGACTGAAAGAGCTCGAGCTCACAGCGAATCTCACCGGCGAGATTCGTTCGCCGGCGATCGCGATCAGCTCCAACCTCGACCGCGCCGTCACGGCCCGCGTTCGCGAGGTCGCCGGCGAGGAGATCGCGAAGGCAGAAGTACGGGTGCGTGCCGCCGTCGATCGCATCGTCGAGGAGCGCACCGCTCCTGTGCGTGCGCGTGTGACCGAGCTGCGCATCGAATCCGAGCGCCGCGTCGCCGATGCGCGCGCGCGTCTCGAGGAAGAGCGTCAGCGCTTGCAAGCGCGTCTGGATTCCCTCACCGGTGGCCTCGGCATTCCCTTGCCTCGCGGATAAGACGAGCGCCGCCGGGTGAGTTCCCGGCGGCGCGTGGATCTGCGAGAATTGCTTTAGAACTTGATCGTCAGCCCAGCCGCCACCGCGACATCATTGCGTGTCTTCGCTTCACCACTACCGGTCAGCGGCTTGAAGCGGGAGACGTAGTCGCGTCCCTCGATGCGGAGCCCGAACTGTCCGAACCCAAACTCGCCGCCTAACGCCCCGTAGCCAGCGACGTTGGTCTTCGCATCGACGTCGAGATCGCGGTAGTCATAGGTGCGGCCCCCGACGCCAAGTCCGAGGAAGGGGGTGAAATCCCACGACGTGCGCTGCACCCAGGATGGCGCGCGAAGCTCGGCGCCGATGTCGTACTGCAGCAGGTCCAGGGTTTGCCCGGCGCCGACTCGATCCTCGGTCGGAGACCACCCGAGCGTGCCGGTGATCGCGACCTGCGGGATCACGCGATACGATGCCTGCGCGCCGACGAGGAGCGCGTCCTTGAGAAGATCACGCTGATCACCGGTTGGGAGATACGCACCGACGTACGGACGGATCTCGAAGTTGCCCGAGGGCTGCGATTGCGCCTCGAGGGGATTGGCGACGGCGACCGCGACCACCGCCATCCCGCCGACGAGGCGCGAAACAGCGGAACGAATGCTTGACACGATACCACCTCCGTACAAGGAGAACGTTTGAGACACTGCGTTGTACGGATCAGTAACGTTCATATATGAAGCATTGTTCCCAGCCCCCGTTGGCGCGACGGGGCCGAACGAGGAACGAGGAACGAGGAAGTCATTGAATCGTTCCTCCTTCCTCGTTCCTCATTCCTCGTTCTCTCGGGCTATTTCACGCCAGCGAGCAACCGGCCGAGTACGTCGCGATGCCGGGGTGGGATGGACGCGGCGAAATCGTCCTCCACGCGCTTCATCGCGCGAGCACCCGCCGCAGCTTTCTCCTCGCCGAGGCGGGTGATGGCGGCCCGAACGCTCCGGCGATCGCTTGGGTCATCGACACGCCTCACGAGGCCGTCGGCCTCGAGCCGGTCGATCAGCTGGGTCATGTTGGATCGCACGCAGCTCTGCCGCGCGGCGAGCTCGCTCAGGGCGAGCGGCTCCTTCGCGCTCGCGAGCTGGGAAACCACCCCGTACTTGGCCATGGAGAGCCCGACGTCCGACAGCGCGCTCTCGAGTCGTTGCTCGAGCGCGTGTGCTGCCTCGAGGAGCGAGAACAACACGGGGTCGGCCTTGCCGGCGGGACGGTTCATGCATGAACAAAGTAAGGGGCCAAGGGCCAGGGGCCAGGGGCCAAGGGATGGAAAGGGGCCGCGGCGTTTCGCCGGCGGCCCTCATCAGATGAGCGCGGCAGCTTTGCTGCCGCGCCTTTCCATCCCTGATCCCTGACCCCTGACTCCTAGCTCCTACTTCACTTCGAACTCTTTCTTCTGCGCTTCCGCGCCGTTCAGCAGAACGGTCAGCGTGTAGTTGCCCTTGGGCAGCCCGTTCGGCTGCGAAATGAAGAACACCGTGTTCGCGTCACCCGTGGGCGAGATCGTCTCGGTACGCTCATCAACGACCTGGCCATCCTGGAAGGTCCAACGGGCGGTAATCGTCGCGCTGTTCGAGCTTCCGGTCGTGCGGACCGAGGCGTAGACGGAATCGCGCTGCCCAAAGTCATCGGTCTCATCGCGAATGGTCTTGTCAGCCTGTACGCCCTTCCCCAGATCGACTTCGGCGATCTCGATCGCCGACGCGTCGGCGACGGCGCCACCGGACGTCGTGGTGCTGGCGTCTTCCGTCCGATCCTTGCAGGCGAAGGTCGTGAGCGCGAGTGCGAAGCAGGCGCCCTTCAACAGCGTGCTGGAAAGATTCCTCATGAGTTGGTTCCTCACCGCTCGGCGGGGATAGTGAGCACCTGACCCGGATGGATCAGGTCTGGATCCTTGATCTGGTCACGGTTTGCTTCATAGATCTGGCGCCACTTCTGGGCATCGCCGTACTCGCGCTTGGCGATTTTCGAAAGGCTATCACCAGCGACAACGGTATAGCTCCGCACTTCCACGTCCCGCGAGGTCGGCGCGGTGCTCGAGCTGCCGCCCCGAACGTTGGAGAAATCCGCCTTCGGTCTGTTCCCCGCGTTGTCCTCCGAGCTGCCGCCCCGGACATTGGAGAAGTCCGCCTTGGGCTTGTTCCCCGCCTTGTCCTTCTTCTCGGGGTCCTTGTCGAAGAGTCCCATATCTCACTCCCGTGGTTGTTGCCCGACTCGTCCCGTGAGCATGAGGTTCACCCACAGGCTGCCTTTTCGTGGCATGATGCGTACCCTTGAGGACCGGCACTGTGGGCGTGATCTACATCACGGGATGGTGGTCAGAAGCCCTACGGGCGAGCGCGTAACAGGCGATCGAGATCCTCTGTCCAGATGTCGACCCCGTAAAAGGCGCGGAGAATCTGGATCCGCCGGCGAATCTCGCGCTCGTACTCCGGTTCACGGCGGTAGAGGGCACCGGGGGGCTCGAGCGTTTCGACGCTCGGGCCGGCGTACAGGATGGCATCGAAGAGGTCCTGCAGCCGGAGCTGGCCCGGGGCGACGGGAGCCAGCGCGGTGTCTGCTGTCGTGTCACGTCTCCGGATGGAGGCCGCGGCCAAGCCCAGCGCGGTTCCGGCGATGGTCGCCATCGACCCGTTAGGCCAGCGTCGAATGGCACGACCGAGGTTCGAGGCCCCACCCACCACCGTGCCGACGAGAAAGGCAGCGTCCGGGTGACGGTGGTGAAGCGCTTCGCCGAGGGACTGCCGTTCGAGTGGTTTCGGCGGTGCACCCGGAGCGGGATCGCTGGTCCGCACGACGTGCTCTTCGCCGATAACGACGAGGGCGCGTCGCCCCTTCGCCAGCACCTCGCGCTCGATGATCGAGATCGTCTCGATGTCGCGAAAGCCATACGTACGCGGAATGTCCTGAGCACGGGTGGTTCGGCTCCAATCGATCGGAGGGTCGCCAGCGAGGAGACGAATACGGCGGTCGGGCGGGCGACCGGCGTTCAGCGCGCGAACCGTCGCGTAGAACCGCTCGTACAACGGTGAGTCCCAGGCGAGAAGCTGCGTCGTATTCCGCCACGCAAGGCGCACGGAATCCGTGGGAACGTTCTCGCCGGCGATGTACCGGTCAACGATCGTCTGGTAGAGCGGATTGCCGAATTCGACGACGATGTCATCGATCAGCGCCGTGACCCTGGAGTCTGAGATGATGCGGCGGAGCTGCTCATGAACGGGCACGCTCCAGTGATGCTCGGAGATCAACACAAGGCGGTGCGACCGGAGCGCCTCGGCGATGACGTCGGTGGCGTCGCGCACCCGAGGCTGTCCATTAACGCCAGAAGCGGCGCTGCTACCCGCGCTCGCGCATGCGGACAAGGCAAGGGCGAAGGCGGACAGATGTCGGCGCATTCGCGACGCGTGGGTCATGAGCCAGCTCCATTCACCGAATCGTCGACATTCAATCGGCATCGCTCGGTACACCTGCTATTTTTTATCCTGTCCCTTGGCCAACTCAGCCATGTCCCGTCACACCGGAATCGCATCCCTCCCGCTCCACACGGGTAAGGCTCCGCCGTGGCTCTTCTCGCGCATGGTGTTGCTCGCCCGCGAGATCGTCATCTACATGGTTCGCGAGTTCGGTGCGCCGGAGGTACTTCGCCGTCTCTCCGATCCGTATTGGTTCCAGGCGTTCGGGTGCGTGCTCGGTTTCGACTGGCATTCGAGCGGGGTCACGACGACGGTTTGCGGCGCGGTCAAGGAGGGCATCAAGGACATCGAGACCGACCTTGGTCTGTTCGCCGCCGGTGGAAAAGGCGCCGCCTCACGAAAGACACCTGCCCAGGTGATGGCCGCGTGTGCGCGCATCGGTCGGGACCCGGAGCCGCTCGTGTACGCGAGTCGCATGTCGGCGAAGGTCGACAACACCGCGGTGCAGGACGGATACCAGCTCTACCATCACGCCTTCTTCTTTACATCCGCGGGGGAGTGGTGCGTGGTTCAGCAGGGGATGAGCGATGCGACCCGTCTGGCGCGACGATATCACTGGCTGTCGCCGCACGTGCAGAGCTTCGTCGATGAGCCGCATCACGCGGTGTGCTGCGACATGCGTCAGGACACCCTGAACCTCGTCGCGCACGAAAACGAGAAGGTACGAAGTGCGTCGGCGGAGCTCGCCACCCAGCCGCCGAGCGTGACGCTCGAAGCGCTGGCGAAGGTGCCAGAGCTGAAGATGCCTGTGCGGCACACGTTGTTTCCGGAGCTCGACGTCCCGCGGACGCACCTGCACAAGATTCTGCTCACGACGTATGAGCAGGGACCACGCGACTTCGAGTCACTGCTCGGGATTCCTGGCGTGGGACCGCGGACGGTTCGCGCCCTGGCGCTCGCGTCGGAGCTCGTCCATGGAACGCCGGCGAGTCTACGGGATCCGGCGCGATTCGCGTTTGCGCACGGCGGGAAAGATGGCACGCCCTTTCCAGTGGACCGGCACACCTACGACCGCACGATCGAGATTCTCGGAAAGGCGCTCAACACGGCGAGCGTCGATCGATCCGAAAAGGTAAAGGCATTTCGCAGGCTGGCGCGCCTGCATCCCGTGAGTACGACTTGAGGCTCGTTAGGGAGAGGCGCTAAAGGCGCTAAAGGCGCTGAAGGCGCTGAAGGCGCTGAAGGCGCTGAAGGACACCGTTCCTCCAGCGCCCCCAGCGCCCCCAGCGCCCCCAGCGCCCCCAGCGCTCCCAGCGCTCCCAGCGCTCCCAGCGCTCCCACCGCTCCCAGCGCCTCCGGCCTTTGGCTTCGCCCTCTTCACCGCGCGCGGCCCGGGATATGCCAAATGGGCTAACCCGCACTCGGAGCACGACCGCAGGACGTTGTAAAAACCGTAAGGATACAGTGTTATGGGCCACCTATTCGACCACGCACCAGCACTTGCAGTCGACGTCATCGATGTCGCTACGGCCGCGCTCTCGGCAGCGTGGCCGCGGAGCCTCGCCGCTCGTGAAGTCGAGCGGCTCGCCGAGGATGGGTACGCGATCGGCGAAGCATGCGACGTCGACTTCTCGCTCGCGCTCGATGCGCCCGAGCTTGCCGACATGGCGCTTTCGGCCGCGGCGCTCGCGGGGTTCACCGTGCTCGATCGGCATCCCGATGCGCATGGCTTCGTGACAGTGCGCGCCCCTGTGCGGTTGCGCGCCTACGATCTCGTGCGCGCAACGTCGCGTCTCAACCGCGCAGTGTGGCGATACGGCGGCTTCGCCGAGGTGATCGGGCCCGCCGCGCCAGCGGCGGCGGAGGACATGCCGGGTCGCGCCGCCTAACGGCCAGCTCTGCGCGGGGCGCCTCGATACACGACGCGCCAAATTCGTCCCGCCTTGTCATCACTGATGTACAACGACCCGTCAGGCCCCACGGCCAGGCCTGACGGGCGGTGCGCGGCGCGGTCGGGTGACTTCTCGGCGCCCGCGAACCCGTCCGCGAACGTCTCGAACGCCCCCGAGGCGTTGGCACCGGCGAACGGAACGAAGACGACGTTGTATCCCCCCTGAGGGCCCGGCGCACGATTCCACGATCCGTGGAACGCGATGAATGCGCCGCCGCGATATCGGGTCGGAAAGCGATTTCCCGAGTAGAACACCACCCCGTTAGGTGCCCAGTGAGCGGGGAAGGCCGCGGTGGTGCCGCCCATTGAGGCGCACCGGCCGACGTCGGTTCCGTTGCCGCCGTACTCGGGCGCGAGCACGCGCTGGCGCTTGGTGTCGTCGTAGTAACAGTACGGCCATCCGTAGTCGCCACCTTCTTCGATTTTGAGGAGCTCCTCCGCCGGGAGGTTCTGTCCCTGCTCAGCGGTGTAGAGTGCCGGCCAGCTCTCGGAGAGCTGGTCACGGCCATGTTGCGTCGCGTACAGCGCCCCACCCGGTCCCACGGTGATGCCGATGGCGTTTCGGATGCCGGTCGCGAAGCGCTCGGCGGGGGAAAAGATCTGGCCGGTGCGATTGGCGTCGTACCGCCAGATGCCGGCGCGGGTCCTCAGCTCCGTGCATGGGTCGTGGCCACGTGACCCCGGGGTCCGGTCGCGAACGCCGCATGCGTTCGTCGCCGAGCCGGAATTCACGAACACCGCGCCGCTCGAATCGATGGCGAACGGATGCGCCGGGTGATCGCCGGTCAGGGGAAGTCCGCTGACGACGGTGGTCGGAGATCCGCTCGGAACGATCGCGTCAGCGGAGAGCGCGTACCGAACGATTTTGTCGTTGGCCTCGGCGAAGAGATCCCCGTCGTGCAGGGCGATCCCGGTCCCGCCGATGCCACCGCTCTTGACGCTGTCGCCAAAGCGCATCCGTACGTCTGCGACTCCGTCGCCGGTCGTGTCGCGCAACGCGACGAGGAAGCCTCCGCGCGGCGGCGGCGCGTTCCCGTAGTAGCGCCCGCTCCAGGTGTTGACGTACACGACCCCGTTAGGCGCGATGACCATGTGGCGTGCGTGTCCCACTGTGTCGGCGAACACGGTGGCGCAAAAGCCAGCCGGTAGGGTGATGCCGCCATTGTCGGCTGGGCAGGCTGCGCTCGTATCGCCCGCGACCGCGGCAGCGCTCTCGTCACGTTCGGGGGCGCGTTCGGCACGCTGACATGCGCTGGCGGCAATCGCCGCGATGACCGCGCCTATCAGCGCTCGTTGGGCAGCCCTGCGATTTCTCATCATGGCGACGATCTCCTGATCACGGTACCACGCGCCTGCATTGACAGCGTTCTTTGCAACTTTCCCACGGTCCACGCCGGTAGTGTCGTTGCATGAGGTGCGCCCGCGAGCCACACTTCAGCCGACCCGCTCATTCAAGGAGCTCGAAGATGCGATCCACCGGTATGCCCCGCCGCACCATGACGTTGGCGTTCGTGCTCGTCGCAGCGCCGCTGGTGACTCAATGCAAGGCGCAGCCGGCGCGCACCGGACCGGCGCAGGCGTCCCCGCAGCCATCATCGATCGACGGCAACATTGCCGTCGAGACGGTGGTCAGCGGCCTCGAGCATCCCTGGGCGCTCGCCTTTCTGCCCGATGGTCGCATCCTCGTCACGGAGCGGCCTGGCCGGCTTCGCCTTGTCGACACGAGCGGACGTCTTTCCGAGCCGCTCGGTGGCGTTCCCACGGTGCACGCGATGAGTCAGGGCGGGCTTCTCGACGTCGCCATCGATCCGGATTTTGCGCAGAACCAGCTCGTGTATCTGTCGTTCTCCGAACCGGGTGAAGGGGGCGTCTCGGGTACTTCGGTCGCTCGCGGCCGGCTGGCGAATGGACGCCTCGAGAACGTGCAGGTGATCTACCGTCAGGAGCCAAAGGTTCGGAGCGGCGGTCATTACGGGTCGCGTCTCGTGTTCTCGCGGGACGGCAAGCTCTTCATCACACAGGGCGATCGACAGGCGGGCTCGTTCCGCCAGCAGGCGCAGCAGCTTTCGTCGGGGATCGGCAAGATCGTGCGCATCAATACCGACGGGAGCATTCCGTCGGACAATCCATTCGTCCGGCGGAACGGTGCGCGGCCGGAGATCTGGTCGCTCGGTCATCGCAACGCGCAGGCCGCAGCACTCCACCCTGAAACGGGCGAGCTCTGGACCGTCGAGCACGGCGCCCAGGGTGGCGATGAGCTCAACCGTCCAGAGAAAGGAAAGAACTATGGCTGGCCGGTCATTACATATGGCCGCGAATACTCGGGCGGCTCGATCGGCGAAGGCACGCAGAAGGAAGGAATGGAACAGCCGGTCTACTACTGGGATCCGGTCATCGCCCCCTCGGGAATGACGTTCTACACCGGTGATCGCTATCCGGGATGGAAGGGGAGCGCGTTCATCGGATCCATGGGTCCCCGTGCCCTGGTCAGGCTGACGATCGAAGACGGTCGCGTCACGCGAGAGGAGCGCTACCTCGGCGAGCTGGGTGAACGCATTCGCGATGTGCAGCAGGGACCGGATGGACTGCTCTATCTCGTGACCGACGCGGGCAACGGGAAGCTCCTCCGGGTCGTCCCGAAATCCGCGCGATGAACGGCGCCTCGGCCGCGCTGTTGTTAGGCGCGGCCGTGGCGTGCTCGGAGCCGGACGCGTCGGCGCAAGGACGAACGTAGCGCATGGGGTTCGCGGCGACTCCGCCCAGGCTGGACATTCAGTCGGTACTGCGAACCATCGAGATGTGGATGCCACGCGCCGATGGCGCGCTGCTCTCGCTCACGGGTTCGTTAGGCTGACGTCGCGTGCCGGGAGACGCACGACGACCGATGCCCATCCGCGCCCGCGCACATCCGCGTAGCGCATGTCGCTGATGCGTACCAGCCGCCCCTCGGTTCCGGGCTCGGCGGCGAACCGCGGAAAGCGAGACCAGGTAAGAAACGCGGCGCCGTCCGCCGTTTGCGCCGCTGCCGCGGCCAGATCGCTGTCGCGTCCGCTCGGAGTCGCTCCGGTCGAGCGATAGGGCGTCATCCGCCCGAAGGTCAGCTCCCCGGTCTCGTAGCGATCGCCAAGATCGCGAACGACCATTCGGCGAAAGGGTGTGACCGGAATCGGCGAAACCATGACGCGGCCGGCACGCTCTCCATCCGCATGACGCTCGACGACAGCGCGTCCGACCCGCGATGATCCGGCCATGCAAACGATGTAAAGGCACAAAGCCGCGATCGCCATTCGTGCGGGACGCTCGGGATTGGGAGTCAGGCGAAGCGTCCGCCTGCGCGAGAGGAGGATGCCCGCGAAGAGCGCGAGCCAGAGCCATAGATCGATGATGAACAGGGTATCGCCGTAGAACCATCGATTCGAGAACGGCATCAACAACCGCACGCCATAGGTGTTGAGCAGGTCGAGCAGCGGATGCGACCACACGCCGACCGCGGAGAGGATGATCAGCCAGCGCCAGCTCGCGGAGGGCGTGCCCGGTCGAGCGCGGCGAAGCCGACTCAGGCCACGCATCGCCGCCGCGAGCAGGAGGGGAAGCACGACCATGGCGAGGATGCCATGTGTCCACCCGCGCCGAAACGCGAGCGCTTCGACCCCATCGCCGAAGAAGTAGATGAGCGCGTCGACGTCGGGAAGGTTGGCGGCGATCGCGAGAGTCGTAGCGCCAAGCGCAGTCTTGCGGCGAAGGCCGGCCTCGGCAAGCGCGAGGCCGGCGAGCGTGTGGGCTAGGTTGTCCATCCTGGTCCCGGGGGAACGGCAAAGATGACAGGATTCAGAATACAGAATTCAGTATGTGCATCGAGACATCCAAGTTCATGGAGGGACGCGGATTCGGCGGATGCAGCGGATCAGCGCGGATGGCTCTCTGGCGCTGAGAAGCTTCCTCGCACAGAAAAAAAAGACTACTGCTGTTTGCTCCTGTAGAGGAAGGATTGATGCACCAGGAACAATCCGCCGAATTCGCTGCATCCGCCGAATCCGCGTCCCACATGAACGTGGCTGCCTCAATGCAAACACTGAATTCTGTATTCTGAATTCTGTCATCTTGCCGTTTCCCAACCGGCGAGCGCATACCGGAAACGTCTGCCCCGCGATCCGGGCAGTTCGCCAACCGGAACCCACCTTTCGCCGGCCTCCGCTTTGCGCCCGGCCGGGCGAGCGCGACCCTTCCTGACCCACTCGACCAGGAAGGACGTATGCGACATTGGCACGCGATGTTGGCTGTCGTAGCGGTGGCCGCGTGCGCTGATCAGCCCCCGACTGCACCGGAGCGCTTCGCGCCCTCGTTGTCGGTCGGGAGCGAGGGTGCACCCCCTATCGTTTTCAATACCCAAATGCGCTCGGAGCTCGAGGTGCCTACCTCGACCTCGGAATCGAAAGGGCACGCC
>DATFBS010000023.1:0-36157 GCA_035253695.1 Gemmatimonadaceae bacterium | reverse complement strand
GCTCGTCGAGGTCTTCGCGTCGCGGTACCTCGAAGGGGACTCGTGCCTCCGACAGGGTCCGTTTTGCGCGCACGATGCGCTGCGCCACCGTCGCCTCGGGCACGAGGAAGGCGCGGGCGATCTCATCGGTGGTGAGGCCGCCCAGCAACCGCAGCGTAAGGGCGACCTGCGCCTCCGTCGACAGGACCGGGTGGCACGACATGAACATGAGGCGAAGAAGGTCGTCGCCCACGTGATCGTCGATGGCCGCATCGAGGTCGGGTACCGCCATCTCCTGTTGCGCCTCCAGCTCGTACCCCATCTCCTGGTGCTTGCGGTCGAGCATGGAGCGCCGGCGCAATTGGTCGATCGCTCGATGCTTGGCCGTAGCCATCAGCCAGGCGCCCGGGTTATCGGGAACGCCGGCTGCAGGCCACCGCTCGAGCGCGGCGACGAGAGCGTCCTGCGCAAGATCTTCCGCAGCGCCCACGTCGCCGACGATGCGGGTGAGCCCTGCGATGAGCTTCGCGGACTCGATTCTCCAGACCGCGTCGATCGCGGCATGCGTGCTGGTAGCCGTCACGGCTACGAAATCACACCATCTTCATTCTCCCGTGCAAGTCTGCGGGGGCGAGGTCGCCAGGTGGTGCAGGTAGTCGAAGTAGACCGAGCGACTTTCCTCGATCACGTCGACAACCTCTGCCCTTACGTCGAATGAATGGGGGCCAAATCGACAAAGCTACCGGAGAACGGGGTCCGGCTGCTCGATGCGTCCGGTTAGCGCGTAGGGCGCGACCGGCTCGCCTCTTTCACCGCGCGCACGACCTCGGCGATGTCCCTCTCCTCGCCGACGATCTCGTAGACAGACTCGTCGCCCCTGATCACGTCCTCGGCGTATCGAGCGTTCACCGACGTCAGCACGAACTGCCGGCCCTTGAAGCCGGTCGAGGTCCGCAGATGGTCCAGGAAGCGCCAGTTCATGTCGTACGGAGGCGCCAGATCGTAAACGATGACCTTGGGGTCGTGCTGTTTGAGCAAGGAGTCGACGTCGGCCGCGCCGAGCTTGATGTCCTCGATGTGGAATTCGAACACCACGAACCCCGTCTTCTCGAGACTCATCCGGAGGAGGCGGACGAGGTCAGGGTTGGTGTTGACGATCGCGACGACGATAGGGGCATCAGCCATGGGTGACCGAGCGATGAGGCGTTCGCGGAATTATTATGCAGTATCAGAGCCAGTGACGCTTCCTAATTCTACCCCCCGTGAACGACCCACTGTCGCGTCGAGAGATGCTTCGCACGGCCGCGGCTTCCATGGCCGTGCTCGCTCTGCCCGGCCCGCTTGCCGCATGCGCGCGTGATCCGCGCCGCGACGCGCAGCCCCTGGCCGATTCAGTGCCGGATGAGGACCGGGCCCGCCTAACAAGGTGGGCCACGCGACTTCGCACGGAGCAGCTGGCGCGCGCCGAGGTGCCAGCCGGGCGCTCCGCCACTCGCGTTGGCGAGCTGGCAATAGGAACCCCCTACGTCGCGTTCACCCTCGAGGAGTATATCCGCGCCGGCGGTGATCCGTCGGGGACCGAGCCACTCGCGCTCTCCCTCACGCGGTTCGACTGTGTGTCGCTGGTGGAATCCTGCCTCGCGATCACCCGCGTGGCGGATGATACCGGTACCGCAAGCTGGGAGCAGTTCGCTCGCGAGATGGAGCGCATGCGCTACCGAGGCGGCGAGCGGCGCGACTACGCGTCACGTCTCCACTACTTCAGCGAGTGGATCAGCGATGGTGCGCGTCGCGGCTTGCTTCGCGATCTCGGGGCGGAGCTGGGTGGGATGGAAGATACGCGGCCGCTGCGCTTCATGACCGAGCATCGATCGAGCTATCCGGCGCTCGCCAACGAGCTCGTGTTCCAGAAGATCGGCGAGATGGAACGCAGCCTCGATGATCGGCCGCGCCGCGTGATTCCCACCGCTCGGATTCCTGAGGTCAGCGACCGCATCGAGACGGGGGACGTGCTCGCGTTCGCGACGGCGATTCCCGGCCTGGACGTAACCCACTCCGCGTTCGCCTATCGAGACACCGGCGGCGTGCTCCGCGTGTTGCACGCGCCGCTCTCGGGTGGGGCAGTCGAGATTACGACGACGACGCTCCCCGAATACGTGGCGGCGATCCGTCGATCGACCGGGATCCTGGTTGCGAGACCGTTGAGGTAAGGCTGAAGGCGCTGGGGGCGCTGAAGGCGCTGAAGGCGCTCGGGGGCGCTAACTGTCTGGCCTCCAGCGCCTTTACGTCGCCCGCAACGCGTGAATGGCGAGGCTGAAGCTGAGGGCGACGACGGCGAGGAATGGCAGATGGACGCGAAAGATGAGGCGCTCATAGTCCCGTGCGCTGCCGGGCCACAGCGTCATGAAGAAGATCACACCTGCGACGAGCAGAGTGATCGCGCCGAATCCCCCGCCGAGGAATGCCGCCGCCAACAGTCGGCCCGATGTTGGCGGGGTGACCGCGCTCCCGATCGCCACCGCCGAGGGCTGAGTCAGGGAGATCGCCGCGCCGCCCGCGATGATCAGCGCCGTCGCAAGGGCCCACGAATAGTCGTCACCGTAGCGTGAGGGTGTTCGCCCCGGAAGCAGCGCGGCGACCAGCAACAGGCCGCCCGCAACGGCGAGACCGACCGCGGCCCGCTGCGCGCGCAACAGTGCGACAGGGGCTGTCCACGACCAAATCGTAAAGACAATGAGCGTCAGCGTTGCCAGGTGGCGAACGACTACGGTGGGCATTGGGGGAGATGCAAAAACGGCGGGGCTCCGAAGAGCCCCGCCGTTGTTTATCGGCTCATTGGAACGGTGTAGTGCTCGTCGGCTGTTCCGCCGGGCGCGGCTCCCTCACCTTCGGCGCCTGGCCGTAGTTGAACTGGAAGGTCAGCCACGCCGAGCGCACGCCGAATTTCCGGACCGTGAGCTGCTGAACGTTGTCATCGCCCACATTGACGCGCAGCCGGTTGGTGTTGAACGGGTCGTTGACGCGCAGACCCACGACTGCCTTGTCACCGTTGAGCTTCTTGCGTAGCGAGAACTGCATTCCCTGGAACGCTTCGAACCGGCCACGCTCGATGTTCATGGGCGCGCGGTAGAAGTAGCTCGCCTGCACGGTGAACGTCTGCGTCAGCTGCGAGGTGGCGTTGAAGCGCGCCGACCACGTCACCGCGCTCGATCCAACGGCTGACTCGGATCCCCCGTCCGTCACCTGCTTGAAGACGTTGAAGCTCGTGAGGCCATTGAACTTCGGCCCGAAGCGAAGCGATCCGTTCAGATCGGCGCCCCACGAGTTGCTGGTGGCGAGGTTCTCGAACGAGATCGACGTCACTTCGCGCGCATTGATCGTGTCGGCGGTGTTGATGTTGACGCGGATGATGTCGCTCGTGTGACGATAGAATGGCGAAAACTGGATCGACCCGAGCTTGCCCGTGCGGCTCAGGCCGAGCTCGATCGCGTCCGTGTACTCGGGATTCAGCTCCGGATTGCCAAGGAACACGTTCTGGAGATCGAAGAACGACGGGAAGGGATTCAACTCCTGCGTTCCAGGGCGGCGAATCCGGCGCGAATAGCTCACCTTCATCTGCGTCGCCTCGCTCGGGTTGTACATGATGACGCCGCTCGGAAAGAGGCTGCCGTAGTCGTACGGAAACTCCTCCGCCGCATCGACCAGCGCGAAGTTGCGGCTGGCGTGCTCGGCGCGCAGTCCTGCCTGGAGCTGCACCTTGCCCGCATTTCGGCTCAGCACACCGTACGCGGCATGCACCGTCTCGTCGAACTCGAAGGCATTGCTCATGTCGCTGCGCGTCCACGTGCCATCCCCTGACGAGTCGGTCTCGACGAGGAAGTCGCGATCGAGCCAGCGCATGTTGCCCTTGTACCCCGTCTCGAGCTTGTAGGCTGCGCCGAACGACTTGGTATAGTCGGCCTGCGCGGTGAGCTGCTTGGTGAGGGCGTCGGTGAAGTTGTTCTCGCCCTCGATCGGGAAGCTCGCCGGGCCGCCCGAGCTGGTGAGGGGCTGCTTCCAGAACACCGAGCCGTCCTCGTCGTGCGAGCGGTTGAAGCGCACTTCGGTCGCGATCTCGTGCTTGCGCGGCTCCATCACTCGCTTCAGCGCCATCGTGTAGTCGAACATGAGCCCGCGCGTATCGGTGTTGCGGGGACGGCTGTAGTACTCGACCGGCGAGCGCGACTCATCGAGCTCGGTGTACCGGCTCGTCTGGGTGTCACCGCCGTGACGGCGGTTGATCGACAGTGCGTTCGTGAGCGTCGTCTTCTGCGACAGGCGATAGTCGACGGTCGTAGTCAGGTTCTGGCCCTTTCCGCCGGTGCGACCGGCGATGTCCTGGCTGGTGACGCCCATGAGCGACCGCACGGCGTCGAACCGCTCGCGATCGTTGATGCCCTCGATCTCACGATCGTCGGAGAAAATGCCGAGATTCGACATGAGCGACAGCGGACCGCTCTGATAACCGACGTTGCCCGACGCGTTGTAGCGATCGGTTTCCGCGATGCTCGTATTCAGTCCGGCGCTGAGGCCGAGATCGGTATCCTGCTTGAGGACGATGTTCAGGATGCCGGCCATCCCTTCCGGATCGTATTTCGCCGACGGATTGGGAATCACCTCGATGCGCTCGACGATGTTCGCGGGAAGTCCCTTGAGATACGCGGCGAGCTGCGGACCGCGAATCGGTGCGGGCCGGCCGTTGATCTGCACCGCCACGTTCTCGTTGCCGCGCAGGCTGACCTTGCCCTCGCCGTCGACCTGAACCGACGGAACCGCCTCGAGCACCTCACTGGCGTTCGCCGCCGCAGGCGCCACGTCCTTGGCGCGGTAGGCGTTCCGGTCGGGCTCGATCGTCATCGTCGGCCGATCTTCAGTGACTTCGACGCCCTGGAGTGCGACGGCGACCCGCGCCATCGCGATCGTGCCGGCATCGAAGGTCGGTGCCGCCGGGGTGATGGCGAAGTCTTTCCGCTGCGGCGCGAAGCCGATGAGCGTGACTCTCATGAAATACCTGCCGGGACGCAGCCCGCTGATCCGGAAGGACCCGTTCTCGGCAGTGATGGCACCGGCGACGAGCACGGAATCGGCCGCGCTGCGTACGGCGACGCCGGCATGCTGCAGCGGAAGATTGCCTTCCGCGGCGGTGACGCTGCCGCGAAGCTCTCCGTTGCCAGCAGGTGGAGGAGTCGTAGGGCGACCTTGCTGAGCAAGGGCGGTGTTCGCGCCGGTGGCGAGGATCAGGCCGAGCGCGGCAAACACGAGACGCCGCATGGGAAGAGCTCCGCGGAGGGAAGAGTGGAGTGCGCGTATTGACGGCAGCGGCCTCACTACGAGGCCGAGGGGAGGCTGTTTCAGCCCCGCCGAGGGTGGGTTTGTTTCCTTACTACTCCCTCACAAGTGCAAGGGAGTCGAGGTGCTCGAGGTGCTCGAGGTGCTCGAGGAAACCCCAGTTCCCTCGAGCACCTCGAGCACCTCGAACGTCAAACCAGCCGAATGCTCAAACCGGAGTTCACTCTTCCGAGCGCGGGGACGGCGGGATCGCCCACGGGCTGGCCGCGCAAATAATGTAACACCTCCTGGGCGGGCAATCGGCTCCCCTCGAGCTGCGCCGATTCAGTGCGTGGCTCCATCGAGAGCCGAGCTCGGTAGACCTCGACCACCTGTCGCCCTTCTTCGATCGCGCGGAGCGCCAATCCCCGCATGTAGTAGCGGTTGAAGTCGCCCTCGGCGAGCATGCGCGCCGCCATGTCGGGCAGCTTCGCCGTCGTTTGTCCGCCACTGCGTGTGCGCCGATGCTCGAAATCGACGAGCAGATCGGACGCATGCTCTTCCAGCCAGCGGTCGTCGTAGTAGCGGATGGCTTCGTGGAGATAGCGCTGATACTCCGCGATCGCCGTGGGCCGGAGGCGTTCGGACGCGTGGAAGTCTCCACTCGCGAGATCCTTGTCGAGCTCGGCGAGCGCGTGCCGTCGCGTGGTCGGGTCGAGATTCTCGTATTGAAGCGGCATGTCACAGTCCTGTGAGACGGTATGCGATAACACGAAACCGCCTAACCACATCGCAGGATGCGGACCGAACGCGCGCCGAACCCCGAATCAGCTCGCGCGGTACGCTAATAGTCTCGTTAGGAAACCAATCCCGATCGGGCTACAGCCGACGGATGGTCAGCACGTCGGCGATGGTCCCCGCCATGTGAATGCAACCGAGATCCGCGCGGCGGCGCAGGTGGCGGACACGCGAAGGCCGTCCTCGCGGAAACCGGCGGTGCCACCGAGTCACAGGACGCTGGAACACGCGGGCGCGTCGGCGCCCGTTAGGCGCCCGTGATCGGTCCTCTGGTCACGCATCCCAGCGGATAGCCCCGCGCAGTGCCGGCGCGCCGCCTTCACAATGCTGCTCGAAGCGCATCTCGAGTCCCGTCAGTGTATTCCCGGAGTACGTGACTCGATCGATGGCCACCCATCCGGTGAGCGTGTTGCAGCCGCGCCCCTCACCGCTCCAGCTGAATCCGCCTTTCGCCGGATTGTGGAAGGGAAAACGGCTCAGGTCGGGATAATAGCCGGCCTGCAGACGACTGATCGTGTTCATCGTCTGAAAATCCGCCACCCAATCCTGCACTCCATTGACCGTCACGGTGAGACGACCGCCGCTACTGCTCGCGTTTATCGTGGCGTTCGCCGGCGTATACGTATAGGTCAATCCCTGGCCGATGAAATCGCCCGCATCGCTGGCGAGATAGACGAAGTCTCCGGTGGCCGGGGTCGAGCCAGTGGGGGGGCGCCACAAATTGCCGGGAATCGCCGCGGGTCCCGGCGGTCGCGTCACATCGCCCCGTCTCCAGTGCACCGTGCCTTCGAGGGCGGGTGTCCCTCCCTCACAATGCTGCTCGAAGCGCATGTCGATCGCAGTGAGCGTGTCACCGGCGTATCGGACGCTATCGACGGTGAACGATCCTACCAGGGTGTTGCAGCCGCGTCCCTCGCCGGACCAGCTCAGACCTCCTTCTGCCGGGTCATGAAATGGGAAGCGCTCGAGGTTCGCATACGTGCCCGGTGCGATTCGAGGAGCCCCGCTCGGCATCTGAAACTCGCCGTGCCAGCTCTCATCTCCGCTGACACCGATCGTCAGGTGTCCGGCGCTCGCCGAAACACTGATGACTGCGTTGGCGCTCGTATAGTTGTAGGTCTCGCCCTGTCCTATGAAGTCGCCAGGATCGCTCTCCAGCCTGACGGAATTCGGTGCGGGAGCCGCCGGTCCCGTTCCGGAGTCTCCACAGCCGGCCGCCACCGCGGCGGCCAGGCACACCACTGCTGCTTCGAGATAGCCCTTCGCCCGCATCACCTTGTCTCCGGCTGAGTTTCAGCGCCTAACGCAAGCCATCGACGTTAAACTAGCGCCGGTTACGGCGCAACCACGGCCGACACCCGCCATGCATGAGGCGCGGCGCAGCGTTCGGGATGAGTCGGGGCGTCGAGCTAGAAGACGCGTCGCTGGAGTCGATCGATCGTGAACTTCGCCGTGTCGGCTATCGCCATGACGGTCATGACGCCGGCCTGCACCGGATCGGTCACCACGAGATCGGCGGCATCGGGCACACTCCCGGCCATGTTGAGGCTGACGACGAGCAACCCGCGGGCGCGAACCTCCCGCACGGCCTGTTCGATCTCACCGCCCATGAGGGAGCCCGCCAGAACGAGCGCCGATGCGCGCGGAAGCCGGGCCACAGCGCGGACCGCATCGGCGAGTGTGCGCTCGCCCACGAGCGGAATCGTGTCCACCGAAATGCGCTCGCCGCGGATGTTGTGGCGATCGGCCTCCGAGATGGCGCCGATCGCGACCTGCCCCACCTGGGCGCCGCCGCCCATGATGATGACGCGCTTGCCATAGATCGTCTGGAGCGTCGCGACCCGGTCGAGGCTGCGCACGATCGGCAGCGCTCGAAGCTCGTCGAGCGTGGCGCCGGGGTCGTCGGGCATCTCGATCTCGAAGTACACGGACTCTTCCCCGGGCCGGAGCACAGAGATCTCGACCGAGGCGATGTCACCGCGATGCCTGGCAATGACGCCGGTGAGCTGGTGGAGCACACCCGGGCCCGAGGCCGTTTGCACCAGCACGCCGATGCGCTCGCTCATTCAGCCCAGCGGCCGCCTAACGTCCACGCGAGCCGCACGGCCCGCTACGCCCCACGGCCGACTTCGCGCGCCCGCTCCTCGGTCGCACGATCCAGCACTGCGCGAATCTCCGCGATCAGTGGCGGGCTCGCCGTATGCTCACGCGCGTATCCGAGATTGAAGCGATAGTCGAAATCGGGCGGATTGCGACCCTGCGTGTGCTGAAGGATGGTCTCGAGCTTGTCGAGCGCCTTGGCGAGACGCGCCTCGGGCGACTGCGCCGCCTCGTATTCGTCCCACAGCGCCAGGATCTCGCCGCGCCGCGTGACCGAGAGCGGCTCGAGGAGCTTTACCAGATCGCGGCGCTCGTCAGCCGCTTTTCCGGCGACGGCGCCGGCCGCGCGTCGGCGCGCCTGCTCGGGCGCTGGAATGTCACCCCCGATCGCTTCGCCGAGGTCGTGGACCAGACAGATCTTGATGAGGCGGGCGAAATCGACGTCGGGAAACTCGGGCGCGATCAACAGGGCCATCAGCGAGAGCCGCCACGTGTGCTCGGCGACGCTCTCGGGATGGCCCTCGGACGTATAGGCGCTCCGCGTCACCGTTTTCAGGGTTTCGGCGGCCCGGAGAAAGTCGAGCAACCCCTGCAGCTCGGTCGCGTCCATGCGTCCAATATGCTGCGGACGCGACCGACGTCCAGCCTAACGCTTCGCGGTCGCGCGTTCGGCGTTGATGAACGCGACCAGCGTCGCGATGTCCTTCTCGCGCAGGCCGAGGTTCGGCATGCGCTTGCCGTTCGTCGGCGGCTTGATCGATGGATCAGCGAGGAACCGTGCCAGATACTCGGGCGCGAAGCGGCGGCCGGTCAGGTCGGGACCGAAGTCGCCGAGCTCACCGCGAATCGGAACCGCATCGTGGACGTGGCAGGTGACACAGCCCTTCGCGACGAACATGCGGCGGCCGCGCTCGGCGTCGGAGAAGGGCGGCATTCCCCGCGCCTCGAGATGCGATTCGACCGTGCCCCGAACCGGCGTGACGGAGTCGACGACTTGCCACGGAATGAGAACGGCGCGACTGCGTCCGAAGCCGCTGTGAATGGTGAGCTGCCACTCACCGCGCTCCGGAAAAGTGATCGTACCGCGATATCCTCGCTCGCCGTCTTCGCTGAACTCCCAGGTCGAGCCGGTGACGCGGTGCGATCCCGATCGCGCCTCCACCGTCGGCTTCAATCCCGCTATCGGCGACACTCCGTGACCGCGAACCTGCCATGAGAGCTGCAACGGCTTTCCAACGATCCAGGCGTCGGGAATCTTCGATACCGACACGACGGCCCATCCACCCGTGTAGACGAATGCTGCGCTCGAGAGGAGGAGCACTGTCAGCAGGACTGCGATCGAGAGCCTCTTCATGGTCGCTCCGTGAGTGCGGACACCGGTTCGATGCCGGCAGGCTGTCGTTCGCTTATCGCACCGCCGTCAGCAGCCGATCCTCCCAGGAGTAGTCGGGTTGCGCTGTCTGTTGCGCCTCGTACCACCGATAGGTCTCTCGCAGACCATCCTCGAGCGGCGTGAAATCGAGGCCGAGCTCACGACGGGCGCGGTCGTCCCGGGCGGTGATCGGTGGGATGTCGAGATACACGCCGAAGTAGAACGGGGGCGCGAAGAGGGCGCCGCCCGCCCGCTCGATCTGCTCGCGCGGGACGTGGATGAGATGCGCCTCGCGATCCGCGATTCGCGCCAGCAAGTGCACGAACTCCAGCTGCGTAATGGGGGGATACCCCGCGAGATTGTACGCCTGGCCAATCGCGATGTCGGTCGTCGCCGCGAGCACCGCCGCTCGCGCGACATCGCGGACAAACACCCACTGCATCGTACGCGATCCGTCCTCCGGGACGATGATCGGCCGTCCGGCGCGCAGCCGATCCCAGAAGAATGATTCACGAGGGAAGGGATTGTGAGGACCATAGATGAATGCCGGACGCAGCGTCGTCACCGGCACGCCCTCGCGCCGGTGCAGCTCGAACAGCGCTCGCTCGCTGTCCGCCTTTTGCGCTCCGTAGACATTGGGATAGTCCGAGGGCACGAGAGGGGCGTTCTCATCGTATTCCCCACCGGGCGGGTAGGCGGCAACACTCGACGTGAACACGTACCGTCGAAGCCCCTGGGAGGCCGCGGTCGCGGCGGCGGCGACTTGATCGGCCGTCGTTCCCCGCTCCCAGTCGTAGACGTTGTCGTACACGACATCGAACGGGTTGTCGTTCAGTGCCGCGCGAACGGCCGCGACATCGTTGCGGTCGCATCGGATCTCCCCGACACGCGCGCCGAACGGCGTCCCCTTGCCGCGGTGCATGATCACGACCTCGTCGCCACGGGCGAGCAGGTCATCGACCAGCGCACGGCCGATGAACAGCGTTCCGCCGATTACAAGCACGCGTGCCATAACGCCTCCTGGTGAATTAGCGAGACCGCAACCGCCGCAGCTCTGCCTCCGCCGCCATGAAGCCAAACGCCGGCCAGCCGCCCGACGCAATCGCGCGCTCGAACCACCGCCTGGCCTGGACCGTGTCTCCACGAACGAGATACCAGTTGCCGACGCCGTAACTCAACGTCGCCACCGCCACATCACCGGTGTCTGCCGGGGTGAGCACCGAGTCGGGTGCGATCTCTCCGCGGTAGAGACGCAGCCGCTGTCGATAGGCGTTGGTCGTCTCCAGTGAGTCGGGGCGTCTCTCGAGCATTGCATCTCCCTCCGCTCGACGGCCCGCGCGCGCGAGCGACATCCAGAGCCAATCGGTCGCTCCGGCAAGCTCACCGGCGTCCGGGGCGAGCGGCTGGGCGCGCGCGAAAGCAGTGGCCGCACCGGAGAAGTCACCGCGAAGGAATCGCAGGACGCCAAGGTGGTACCAGATTCCGTAGTTCGCGCTGTCGAGCGCCAGCCCTCGCCGAAAGTCGGCTTCGGCGCGCGCGTGCTCGCGCACCGAGAGATAGCGGTGACCGCGCCACCGATAGAGCATCGCGTTCTCCGGAGCGATGGCCAGCCCGCGCGAGAACGTCTGAATGGCCTCCCGAAATTGCCGGAAGCCGGATTGCGCGATGCCTAACCGGATGAGGAGATCGACATTGGCGCTGTCGGCGGCAACGGCAGCGTGTGCCCGCGCGACGGGACCGGTATCGACCTGGGCACGATAGTCGACGCCGGCCGGCGACCGGTATTGCGGCGTTTGCGCGGAGGCCACGGACGCGATGAGCGTGGCCGTGGCGACGATGAGAACGAGATGGCGCGCGGAGAAGGTTGAGCTCGTCATCGCTCGGCTGATCGGAGAAAGGTGCGAACCGCATCGGCGTAGGCTTCGCGCTCGGTCACCATGGCCATATGTGCGCTGTGCTCGAAGGTACGCACCTGGGCGTTAGGCACCATGCGCGCGAAGCGCTGCACCGTTTCAGGAAGGGCTTCGTCATGCCGTCCGACGGTGAACAGCACCGGCACCCGAAGCTCCGCGAGCACTGCCGATCGGTCGAAGTGCTTCAAGCTGCCGGTGGGGTTGAACTCGCTCGGCCCCCACATGGTCTCGTAGACCAGGGCGTTGTACCCGGCGATGGCGCTGTCGACCTCAGGCGGGAAAGGAGGCTCCATTCCATACACGTAGCGCTTCATGAACGCAAAGGCCGCGTCCTGGTACTCGCGCGACGACGTGGTGCCGGCTGCTTCGTGAGCGGCGGCGACTCGCTGGATGGAGTCGGGCATCGTCCGCATGAGCGCCTGCCCATCGCGAATCCAGGCGGCGGACGTGATGAGCGGGCTGGCCAGTGTCACTGACGTGATGCCGACTGGCTTCGTCGCCAGATACTCGAGCGCGAGCATCGAGCCCCATGAGTGCCCGTAGAGGTGGATGCGCTCGAGTCGAAGCGCGCGCCTCAGTGAGTCCAGCTCCCGCACGAAGCGATCGATCTTGAGGAGGGCTGTATCCGTCACTCGATCCGATCGGCCCGAGCCGAGCTGATCGTACACGATGACGCGCCGATCCCTGCCGAGCACGCGCGCGAGGGGCTCGAGATAATGACCGGTATATCCCGGTCCACCGTGCAGCAGGACGACGGGAATTCCCTGGCCGTTCCCGATCACGCGATAGAACACGCTGCCTCCCTCGACCGGGAGGCGTCCGTCGCCAGCCTGAAGCGCCGGCGCGCGACAGGCTCCAGCGGCGATCGCGACCGAGAGGACGCCGCACAACCATCGTTCGCTCACGTGGGCAGCATACCTTCCCCGGGAGCGGCTGGCAAATGCCTTACAGCGGCGCGATCCTCTGCGGTCCCGGCGCAACGCCGGCGGGGCAGTTCTCGGCTGTTTGATTCCGCTCGATGGAGAGCTCGACCTTCGTGATGTCGGGTCGAAAGAACAGCGCCACGGTCCAGTCGAGCACCATGCGCAGCCGCCGGTCCCACCGGGGCATCTGAAACAGGTAATACGTCCGCCGAAGCCACCACGCGGGGAACCCGCTGAGGCGCATCCCGAAGACCTTGGCCACCGCTTTGGAATGCCCGAGGGACGCCATGGTGCCCAGCGATCGGAAGAGGAACGGTCCCGGAGCGCGCCCGGTCGTCACGACCGCGACGTTACGCGCGAGCTGCTCCGCCTCACGAGTCGCGTGTTGCGCCAGGGGTGGGTAGGGCCGTCCGTCGGGGGCCGGAATCGCCGCACAATCTCCCAGCGCCCATACGTTCGGATGGCTCGTACTGCGCATCGTGGCATCGACGGCGATCCGCCCCCGATCATCGTGGGCAACGGGAATTGCGGCCGCGGCGGCATTCGGGACGATTCCCGCCGCGAGCACGATCGTTCCCGCGTCGATGGTCTCGTCGGCGAGATGCACACGCGCCGGCTCGATCAGTCGCACCGGCATGGAGGTGCGAATGTCGGCGCCTCGTCGCTCGAGTACCTGCCTGGCCTTGTCGGCGAGCTTCGCGTCGATTTCCGGAAGGATGCGCGGGCCCGCCTCGAACAGATGAAACCGCACCTCATCTCGCCGAATGCGCGGGTAGTAGCGCAGGATGTCGTCGGCGAACGCGGTGAGCTCTCCCAACAGCTCTACGCCCACGAGCCCACCGCCGATCACGACGATCGACAGCGACTGCCGCCGGATTTCGGCGTCAGCGGTCGCATCCGCGCGCTCGAAACGCTCGATGAGGTGATTCCGCAGGACGAGCGCGTCCGCCATCGTCTTGAACGTGAAGGCGGACGCCGAGCCGGGAATCAGGGTGAGATTGGTCGTCGCGCCCAGCGCCACCACGAGATGATCGTACGGCAGCTCGTACGACGTGCCTTCCGCCGCCGCGGCATGAACGACACGGCGCGTGGTGTCCACATCCTGAACGGTCGCCTCCACGAAGCGAGCGCGACGCAAGGCGGGTCGAATGGGCTGCGCACAATGTCGCAGCTCCAATATTCCGGAGCACGCTTCGAACAAGAGCGGTGTGAGCACGAAGAAATTGTCGCGGCTCACGAGGGTGATCTCGATGTCGTCTCGGCTCTCGAGCAGTCGCTCGAGATGGCGCGTGGCGGCGACGCCACCAAAGCCGCCGCCCAGCACCAGGATGCGGAGAGCGCTGCTCGCGGGTTGCGTAGCCGCCCCCGGGTCACGAGTCACATACCCGCGCGCTTTCTGATCGCGATCCGGCAGAGCGGTCTCTCTCTCGGACAACGGGCGTTCGATGACTCCCATACGGTGTCCCTCGGCGGTCGATGCACCACGGCCTTCACAGATATAACGATGATCGCCTCACGATCGATCCCACCAGGACGTCTTGATCACCCAAAGAACTCTGCGGACGACTGGAAGCGCGCCCCGACGCGCTCGGCCATCGTGCGGTCGGCAGCCGACGTCCCGACGACCAGCGATCGATCGAGCGCGACACCTCGGCGGAACGCCAATTCGAGGACTGAACCGGGGATGGGTTTGCGGCACCAGCATACTGGCGGGCCGGCGTCATGTGGACAGCACGCAACGTCGAGCGCTTCGCCGAGCAGCTCACGCAACCTCGTGAAGCATGCGTCGACGCTCTGAAGCGTCGTCTCGTTCCGCGCGACCTGTGGTCGCCACGCGTGGACGAACAGCAGCCACCCAGTCTCGCGATGGCGGGTCAACACGTCGCGTCGCGTCTGCTCGATCGTGATGTCATCAGCATTCAACACAGGCACGGCGCGTCCGATCAGGTCGTCGAAATCGAGAATCAGGGCTCGCGCCTCGCCCTCGGATGGCGTCCGAACGAAAGACCGGCTCTCGAGGGAGACGAAGCCCTCGTCGAGCGTCGGCGGCTCCACAGTTCGTTCGTAGCGGAACTGCGCGTCCGGCAAGAGATAACGCGGGTCGTTCTTGCCAAGCTCGCGAATCTCTTCCGGAGTCGGGAGCGAGCCGTGGACGTCGAGCATTCGCCGGATGCTGTTGATCTGAGCGTCGGCGACGTCCGTCGTAAGCCAGATACAGCGCACCGGCACGCCTTGCTGCCAGGCGGTCTCGACCACTTCGTTCCGCGACTTGCGGCTCGGATAGGTATTGTCGAGCACGATTCTGCGGCGGCCCGCGCTCAGCATCTCGTCGAGGCGGGGCACAAGGCCGGTCAGCGAGCCGCCCAGAGCATCGCGGTTGAGTCGCCCGTAGCCCTCCCCCTCGAGCTCACGAGCTACCGCTGTTTTTCCCGCGCCCGGCATGCCCATTACGATCACCACCGCGCCATCGGCATCGTCCCGTGGCCGCCGTTGGGCGCGCGGGACTCGTAGCAAGCGACCCGAGAAGGCGGTGTCGAGCGCCACGCGGTCCTCGTCGTCGAGCTCGATGGCGAGCGCGCGCGAAAGCGACGCCGCGGTTTCGACTTTCGTCGCTCCGGGAATGGGCACGACCGCATCGCCGAAGCTCATGAGCCAGGCGAGCGCCGCCTCCTCGCTCGAGGCCGCATGTTTCGCGGCAATCCGCGAGAGGACGGGCTTCCGCGCCAGCTGCTTCACGCGCTCGCCGCCGAGGGGACGGTACGCGATCAGCTGGATGCCGTTGTCGCGGCAGTACTCGGCGACACCATTCCGCAGATTGTCGTCGTCGAACGGCGAGAGGCTCACCTGAACCGACGTGATGGCGACGATCGATTGGGCCGCCCGGATCTGACTGACGGTCACGTTGCAGAGCCCGATGTCGCGGATCTTCCCGTCGTCTCGGAGACGCGCGAGCGCGCGAACGCTGGTTTCGATCGGCGTTTTGGGATCGACGGCGTGGAGCTGGTAGAGATCGATCACATCGACGCCGAGCGCGCGCCGACTCGCCTCACACGCCTCGCGCAGGTGCTTCGCGCGGCCATCGCTCACCCAGGCGCCCTTCGGACGTCGCATCCCACCCTTCGTGGCGACAGTGATTCGCGCACGGTCGCCAGTCCATCCCGCGAGCGCGGTCGCGATGAGACGCTCGTTATGTCCGGTATCGCGATCGTCGAGCGCATAGGCGTCAGCGGTATCGAGCAACGTGGCGCCGGCATCGAGCGCGGTGCGAATCACGGCGACGGCTCGCGCGGGATCGCGGTCCGCGGCGGTCGACAGCCGCATGCAGCCGAGTCCGATTGCTCGGGCGATCAACGGCGCGCCATCCACGTGAGTCGATCGTGAAACTCACGGTCCATGCTGCCTCTATTCGACGCGAGGCAGGACCTCGGTCTCGGCGACCAGCTGCTCCAGGTCGGTGACGCGCGCACCTCGCTCGTCGAGGCTTTCATACAACGCTTGGTGCTGTCGGAGAAATGCCTGCCACGCCGCGCGCGACTCCCACCGGTCAATTGTTCGATATTCTGGCGGGGCATCTCGGACGCGCTCGACCTCCGTGCCGAGATAGCCTTTCCCCAGGCGAAACAGCTGGACCCACGCACCGGTCCCGCCGTACACGGCGTCGAATTCCTCTTCGAAGCCGTGCTTCGGACGAACGCGCCACACCCTAACGAACACGAGAAGACCGGCTCCGTGTCGGGCCGAGGCCGCGACCGGTCATCGAAGCTCGAGAAAAGGGCTCCGCACCGCGCGCATCGCGTTAGGCGCGCTGCGCGAGCATGGCGAGAAACTCCTTCGCCTTCGCGGACGACGGATCGATCATCGTCGTGCGTCCGTTGGTGAACTGCTCCCAGATCCAGAACTCCGGGCCGGCGAATCCGAGCGGAGCGTAGCGGCGGAGGAGGTCCTCGATGTCGGACGCGACCACGTAGTTGTGAATGTCCTCGATGTCGTGGCTGAGGTACAGAATCCTGTCCTGAAGCTCACCCGAGACGCCGACGGCGAACATGTCACCATTGGGCACCGAGCTGAGGATGACCTTGTCTCGACCCACCATTGCCGACAGGAGCTCGTCCCCCTCGATATCCTGTGCCTGGAATGTCCTGTTCTCGGAAACGAGCTCATCGAAGCTCCAGCGGAGCTCTCCACCGAAGATCGCTTCTCTCTCTCCCTCCAGTGTGATCTCGTCGTCCAGGTTCCAGGAGAACTCCATTCCGCCGCTTGTGGTCGTGAGAAACCGGCGGAAGAGCGGGGGAAAGGAATAGCCGAGCTGTCGCTCCGCCGTGGACACGGCCGACTCGGCGACCGGGTCGGCGATGGATACCGGCGCTGCCTCTCCACCGCCAGCGCTCACCGTGTCGGCGAAGGAATCGAGAATGCGCTCGAGTGATTCCACGGTGTGTCAGCGCCTAGGTGTCCTCGTTATGCGTGGCGGGCCGAGCAGGTACCGGGTCGCGACGCGACGTGGGAAGCTCGAGCTCGCGACCCGGCTCGCCCAGGAGCTTGGTGACGAATCGCTGTCCCTCGCCGATACGCTCCATCTCGATGGCAATGGCATCGATCGACGCTTCGAGGTGTCTCAGGCGCTCGTCTCCAATGACGATTTCCCCGCTTGGCGAGCGAGACCGCCGTCGGTCGGTCAGCCGCTGGGCCCCCACGCCGAACAGAACCGCGAGTGCCGCGTGGGCCGTCGCGTGCCACGCCTCGGCTGGAGCCGCCGCAAACCACGTCGCCCCGACGTTGATGAGCGAGAGCAGCCATGCGATTGGTATCCACGCTCGGTGCTTGAACCACATGGGCCCTCCTCCGCTGTGAACGGCTAACCCCTCCGAATGAGAAACGAGGAACGAGGCCGCCAGGTGTCAAACGAGTCATCACGTTCATGGCCTCTCATTTCTGAAGGGGCGCATCCTCGCAATGACGTCCCCCTCGAAAATGCCGTCCACGACCTCGATACCCTCGATGACCTCGGCGAACACGGTGTAGTCGCTGTTGAGGCGCAGGTTGTCCTTGAGGTTGATGAACCATTGCGCATCGCCGGTGTCGTGGCCGCGCGTGCTCATCCCAACGGTGCCTCGCACGTGCGGCGCAGTGCCGAGCTCGTCACGAAGATACTGGGACAAGCCGACGTACTCGTTGGCGCCCGGGCTGCCTCCCTGAATCACGAAATCGTGCTCGACACGATGCCAGCTGAGGCCGTCGTAGTACCCGGTACGCGCGAGGGCGAGAATGCGCGCGGCCATCATCGGCGCCACGTCTCCACGCAGGCGCACCACGAACGAGCCGCCACCGCTCGAGGGGGCCATCGTAACACGCAACCGTCTGTCGGCGCCGAGCGCGAGAGCGACGGCCTCCGCCGGCAGCTCGGCATGGAGGGGTGGAGGGCGGTCATCGCTCGCCGGTCGGCCAGCGGCCTCGAGCAGCGCAACGCGTACGTCCCGCTCCGAGGCGTTGGCGCGCGCCACCCAGCGCGCGAAGGCGGTGTTCGCCACCGCGGCAACATCCGCCCTGGGAGAACCTTTGAGCGCGATCGCGGCCGCTCGAACTGCCTGCGCGCCCCGCGCACCCAACGCGGCGAGAAAGATGTCGTCGTCAGCGTGCCCGGTGAGCTTCGCCAGCGATTCGATCGCGACTTCCTTGACGTTGTCGTTGGTGTCGCGTGCCAGCGCCCGCAACGTCGCTGTATCGGACAGAACCGCGGCGCCTCGCGCGGCGTACACGCGCACCTGCCACTGCCGGTGTGCAGCGAGCTTCCGCACGCGCGGTCGCGCTTGTTGTGGCCGTACCTGGGCGAGCGCCACCACCCCATGTGCCGCGGCGTGCCACGACACGCCACCCTTCGTGCGACGGGAGGCGTCTCTCGGCAGTGCGTCGACCCATCTGCGAAGGATCCGTACCACCGAGCTGTCCATTGCGCAGGAGGGGCTGACGAGGTCGGCCGCGCGAAGCCTAACGGGCCACGCGCTGTCGGCGAGCGCCGAGCGCAGAGCGGCGCAATCGTCGCGCTGAGCGGTCAACGCACGGTAACGAACTCGCCACGCAGGTTCGGGCCACAGGATGGGCGCGCGTGTGGCGGGCAGGGAATCGCGCGCGGCGAAGCGCGGATCCCGAACGCGCCCGCGTGCGCGTTGCGCGAGGACGCGAACACGGACATCGGTATGCCGCGCGCCTTCGGCCAACGCGCCATCGGTGGAATCGCGTCGGTCCTCGGCGAGCAGGATGCGTCCGATGAGCGCGGAATCAGCCGCGGACAGCCGGGCGGTCTGCGCAGCGAGCGCCGCGGGAAGCGCCAGGACGGAGATCAGGAGAGCCAGCGTCGCTGTCATCAGGCGTTAGGCGTCCGTCGATGAGTCGCACCGAGCTCGGTGCGCTGGGTCACACGAAATACTCCCCGAGCCTGACAGCCGCAACCCTTCGAGGCTGCCCCAGCTAGAGACGACTGTTCCGAGGCACGGGCCTTGAAGGACGTGTCGAGATACGAGCCGTCGCCGCTCCTCGATTAGGAGAAAGACTATGTCGCGCAAAGAGCGAGGCAGAGACCTCGCGCTGGTCGCCCTTGCCGGTGCCATGCTCAGCGTCGCGACTGGATGTAAGGACGCGGAGCCGGAGAGGTCGGCGAATCCGACCGACACGATGTTCGCCGACTTCGCGAATCGCCTCGATGCATACACCACGCTTCGCGAGCGCCTCACGGACTCCATTGGCGACCTCGATCCCACGAAGAGCCAGGCGGAGATTGCCGCACGCGCCGTGGCGCTCGGCAACGCGATCATCGCCTCGCGACCGGAGGCGAAGCAGGGGGACATCTTCTCGCCCGAGGTGGCGGCGTTTCTCGCCACGTTGATCAGGCAGGAATACAAACGACGCGCCGAGCCGGTGCTCGAGACGCGCGAAGACCAGCAGGAAGAGCTTCCGAACTTCAAACCGCAGGTGAACCAGATTTATCCCACGACGTATCCGCTCGCGACGTTCCCGCCGGCACTGCTCCCGGTTCTCCCACCGCTGCCGGAAGAGCTCGAGTACCGGATCGTGCAGGACTACCTCATCCTGCGCGACGTCGAGGCGAACGTCATCATCGACTTCATGCCCGGGGCCGTGCCCGTGGGAGGGTGACTCTCATGAAGCGACATCTCGCCATAATGCTCGGCGTCCTCGCCGCATGGGCGCCGATCGACGTGAAAGCCCAGGAAATGCGGCTTCCCGTGATGCCCAACTCGGTTCGATTCCTCGTTCTGGGCGATGCCGGGACGGGCGACAGGTCCCAGATCGAAGTGGCCGCCCAGATTCGCAGATACTACGCCGAGTTTCCGTTCACGTTCGCCATCATGCTGGGCGACAACATTTACGGGAAGGAGCGTCCCCAGGACTTCGAGAAGAAGTTCGAGAGACCGTACAAGGCGCTCCTCGACGCGGGGGTGAAGTTCCACGCCGCGCTCGGCAACCATGACGACCCGAATCAGCGCTACTACAAGCCGTTCAACCTCGACGGCAAACGCTACCGCACGTTCAAGGAGGGCAACGTGCGGTTCTTCATCCTCGACAGCAACTACCTCGATCCTGAGCAGGTGAAGTGGCTGGAGAAGGAGCTCGAGGCATCGGACTCGGAGTGGAAGATCGCGTACTTCCATCATCCGTTGTACACGACGGCGCGACGCGGTCCGGAGGTCGAGCTCAGGGCCATCCTCGAGCCGATCTTCGTGAAGCACGGCGTGGACGTCGTGTTCACCGGTCACGAGCACGTCTACGAGCGATTCAAGCCCCAGCAGGGCATTCACCACTTCCTCGCCGGTGGAGCGGCGAAGCTCCGAAGGGGTGACACGCGCCGCGGACCGCTCACGGCGGCTGCGTTCGACCGCGACCGCTCGTTCATGATCGTCGAGATCGTCGACAACAAGATGTTCTTCCAGGCGATCAGCCGAACGGGGGCGATAATCGACGAAGGGATCATTCCGAGCAGAGAAACGGCCGAGGGGACCCGCGCGGAGGTGCTGCCCCTCGTGCGCTCGCCCTGACGGAGGCTGCCCCTCCGTCGAGGCAGCCTATCGGGCCCCAAGGAGCCCCGGCCACGCGCTCGGGGCTCCAACTCTTTCCACTAATCCACTGTCGAAGCATCATCACGTCCTCGCCAGGGGAGCTCCCATGCATAGTGCCGTTATCGCGATCGCCTTCGCCGCCTTTTCCCTGCAAGCCCAACAGGCCCAGCAGGGGCAGCCGTCTACCGCCCCAGTCATCCTGACCGCCACCGCTGTGCGCGCCGCGTCTCCGCCACAAATCGACGGACGGGACGACGACGCGGTGTGGCAGCAGGCGCCCAAATTCACCGGTTTCCGCCAGTTCGAGCCCAAGGTCGACACAACCCCCTCGTTCCCCACCGAATTCCGGGCCGCATACGACGAGAGAAACCTCTACGTCTTCGTCCGGATGTTCGACCCCCACCCAGACAGCATCATGCATGCGCTGTCGCGCCGGGATGTCCGGGGCCCGTCCGACCAGATCAAGCTCCTGATCGACTCGTACAACGACCGGCGCAGTGGATTCGAGTTCGCCGTCAACCCGGACGGAGTGAAGCGCGACTATTCCATGAGCAACGACGGCAACGAGGACGAGTCGTGGAACGGTGTGTGGGACGTGGGGACCAGGGTCGACTCCCTTGGCTGGACGGCCGAGTTCCGCATCCCGCTTTCGCAGCTTCGCTATACGGCCGGGACGACGACGTTCGGATTCGGGATCTGGCGCGACATCGAGCGATACCGGGAGCGCAGCAGCTGGCCGCTCTATCACCCGCAGCGAGCCGGTCTTTCCTCACAGCTCGGCCGCCTCGAGGGGATGGCGGAGCTGAGCACGGCACGCCGGATCGAGGCCACTCCATACGTCGTCGCGAAGAACGTGCAACGCATCACGCCCACGTCCGACTACGACCGCGTTCAGGAGCTGACGGCGGGCGGCGATCTCAAGATCGGGATAACGCCCAACGTCACTCTCGACGCGACTATCAATCCCGACTTCGGCCAGGTGGAGTCCGATCCGTCGGTCGTCAACCTGACGGCGTTCGAGACATTTCTGTATGAGCGCCGTCCGTTCTTCGTCGAGGGAACGGGGCTGTATCGCTTCGAGCTCAACTGCTACATCGTGGTGGACTGTAGCACGAACGAGGGCCTCTTCTACTCGCGCCGTATTGGGCGCTTCCCGTCGCTCCGCGGCGAGTACGGCGATGAAACCACGCCGACATCGACTACGATTGCCGCCGCCACGAAGCTCACGGGACGCACCAGGCGAGGGCTGGCGTTCGGAGTGCTGGATGCCGTCACGCGCGAAGTGACGGGCATCAATCGCCAGATCGTGGAGCCGCTCACGAACTACGGCGTCGTCCGCGTGCTTCAGGACTTCCGCGGCGGTGACGCGGATATCGGGCTCATCGGGACCGCCGTGAACCGGTCCGACGACCAGTGGACACGTCCTTTCCTCCACCGGGCGGCGTACAGCGCTGGCGCGACCTTCCGCAACCGCTTTTCGGGCCGTCGCTACGAGCTGGCTGGTCAGCTCGCCGGCTCACATGTCTCGGGTACTCGCGAGGCAATCCTGAGAACGCAGCGGAGCTCGGTCCATTACTACCAGCAGCCGGGCGATGACCCGCAGGTCGATTCGACACGCGAGTCGCTGTCCGGGTATTCCGCGCAGCTCAAGCTCGGGAAGTACAGCGGCGGCATCACTCGGTTCGAGACGAGCGTCATCCGCATGTCGCCCGGATTCGAGGCGAACGACCTCGGCTTCCTCCGCCGTGCCGACATCATGGACTGGAGCACCTGGGCCGCGCTGTCATTCCGGGAGGCGAGAGGCATCTACCGGTGGGCGCAGATCAACGGCAACCACTGGGAGACCTGGAACACGTCCGGACTGCGGCTCGAGAACGCGGTGAACTTCAACGGCCACATCGGGACCAAGAACAACTGGGACTTCCACGCTGGCGGGACGATGTCTCGCCTCGGCAAGAGCTACGACGACCGCGAGACGCGGGGAGGGCCGCCGCTGCGGCAATCTCGCCGGTTCAGCCCGTGGGCAGGCTTCAACACCGATAGCCGCAAGATGGTCTCAGGCGGAATCTTCTTTAACTGGTTGTTCGCCGACGAGGGGAAGACCGATGGGACCTTCATCGATCCGTACGTCACATTCCGGTTCGGCTCACCCTTTCAGCTGACCATTGGTGGGGGATTTGGACGCGACCACAACGACAGTCAGTGGTTCGGGAATTTCACCGACACACTGACCGGCGTGACGCACTACTCGTTCGCGCATCTCGATTACCAGGAGACGTCGATCAGCGCGCGGATGAACTACACGATGACGCCGAATCTCACGCTCGAGCTCTACGCTCGACCCTTCAGAGCGACCGGCGTGTACACGAACTTTCGCGAAGTCGGTGCGACGCCCGGCGCCGAGGATTACGACGCGCGCTTTCAGCCGTACACGCCGCCTCCGTCGCAAGACACGCAGTTCAAGTTCACCGAGCTCATCAGCAACAGCGTGGTGCGCTGGGAGTTCCGTCCCGGCTCGACGCTATTCGTCGTGTGGCAGCACGGGCGCGAGGGACCGGGCCCGGATGATCGGTTCCGCCAGTCGTGGATGCGGGACTATCGCGAGCTATTCGGGCAGCACCCGGACAATACGTTCCTGGTAAAGCTCGCGTACTGGTTCAGCAACTAGAGGTGATCCAGGTTGTCGAGGATGTCCAGGTAATCAAGGTGAAGTCACCTCGATCGCTTGGACATCCTCGACAACCTGGACCACCTCACGGATTCTTGATGCCGCCGGATGTCGTTCTTCGCGATTGCGCTACGGAATCCAGGTTGCTTCGGTCTCGAACGATGCGTTCCTGGTGAGATTCACCAGTCCGGTGCCGTCGGCGTTGACGACCTGAAGGTCGGTGGACACGACCGAGCCGTTTTGGTCGCGCTCGTGCACCCTGAACAGGAGCCTGTCCCCCCCGCGCGACCAGCCCAGGAATTCGGCGTCCGTTGACGGTGCAGCCATCCGCTGTAACACGCCGGTCTGCACGTCCGCGATATGGTGGCCGTCGACGTGCGCGTAATAGAGCCGGCGGCCGTTAGGCGACCAAGGGCTGTGTGAATACAAGAAGCGGTCGGGAAGCGCGCCACCGGCGGCTATGACGCGTCGGTTGGATCCATCCACGTTCATGATCATCACGGCCGGCGTCGTCGAGAGGTCGTCGGCCCGATCGAAGGCGATCTGCGTCGCGTCGGGCGAGAGGTGCGCCGACTGCGGATTGAAGTCGATCTCGACCAGCCCGGTGCCATCGGCATTGACCGAGTAGAAGGTGGTGCCCACTCCACAAATGCCTCGGCGGAATGCGACGCGGCTCGTCGATACCCAGCCGAACGGCCAGACATGCCAGTTCGGAGTCTGGCCGCAGGGTGATGGCTCCACCGGCGGCAGGTCCTGTGATACGTCGCGAGATCCGGTGCCGTCGATGTTCATGACGTGGATCGCCCTCTCGTTCTCGTAGGCGACGAGGCGCCCGTCAGGCGACAGACGTGGCAACCGGCCGCAGGATGCACCGAGCGACTTCTGATCCGACCCGCCAGGCGTCATCGTCCAGATGTGGCAGTCGATTTCCCTGTGAAAGATGACCGTGCGGCCATCGGACGTGATGTCGAGTGAGCGATATCGGTCGGGAGCGCGCGTGAGGTTCACCAGGCCGGTCCCGTCGGCATTCATGCGGTAGACGTCCTGGGCGGAGGCCCCCCCCGCGATGAACAGGATCTGCTCCGGTGCGGCCTCGTCGTCAGGATCGAGGAGCCCGCAGCCCGCGGGAACGATCGCGAGGACTGCGGCGACCAGGGCACTCCGGATTCCGGCGTCTCGCATGCATGGCCTCGAGAGGGGTGGCTTTACAAATCATTCACACAACCCCGTCGCCAGTCAATATTGCGGAGGCTCATCGCCGAATGCCCATGTCCCGCTCCACCCGCTCGACCAGTCGCGCGAAGCGCGCGTCGGTCCGCACTGGATCCAGCCCGGGGTCGCTGAGCACAGCCCGATGAGGCCACTGCCATCTGCTTCGCTCGAGCCAGACGAACGCGCTGTCGGGCTCCTGTAAGGCCACGTACGCCCGTCCGATGTTGAAGGGCTCGAACGGTTCGAGCTTCGCGCGCTCCAGCGTCTCTCGCGCCGCGGTCGTTTCGCCTCGCAGCGCCTGAACATAGGCCAGGTCAGCCACAAAGTCCGGGCGTTCCGGATGCAGCTTAATGGCCCGCTGTAGCGCGCGAACAGCGTCGTCGAGCATGCCCTTGTGGGCGTACGCCATCGCGAGTCGCGCGTGCGTTCTTCCAAAGGATGGGCCCATTTCGAGCGTCCGCCGATACTGATCGATTGCGCAGTCGTAGTCGCGGGCGAGGTAGCACTGCCAGCCATAGTTGCTGCTCGGAACGATCGCGAAGGGGTCCAGCTCGTACGCGCGCCGGCTCTCCTCGAGCGCCTCCCTCGGTCTCCCCAATCCAGCCAGGAGCAGGGAATACCAGGTGTGGGCGGTCGCATGGCTCGGGTTCAGCTCGAGTGCGCGGCGCAGCTCGCGTTCCGCTCCGCGCCAATCCTTCTCGCCCTCGAGCGAAGTCGCGACGGAGACGTGCGCATCGGCCGATTTGTCGTCGAGCGCGAGCGCGCGCTCGGCCGCCCACTTCGCGCGGGCTAACGTCTCGGTCTCGGATAGATCGGAGAGGCCGAGCTGCCAGGCCGTCCGATACGTATCCGAAAGGCCTGCGTAGGCGTCGGCATAGCTCGAGTCCCGGGCGATCGCCTGCTGATAGTACGCGATAGCACGGCGGTGACCTTCCCGTGTCCTCGTGTTCCAGAGATAGCGCGCACGCCGGTAGAGCTGATACGCCACCGAGTCCCGCGTGCCTTGCCTGACGAGTCTGGCGTCGCCGTGCTCCCCCAGCTCGACTTCGAGTGCGCGGACGACCTGACGAGCGATCCGTTCCTGCACATCAAACACGTCGCTCAGATCGCTCTCGTAGCTCTCTGCCCACAGGTGCTCGTCGGCGCGGGCGTCGATGAGCTGCGCGGATATCCGTACGCGTCCCCCACTCTTGCGCACACTGCCTTCGAGAATGTGAGCGACGCCGAGCTCACGCGCGATCTCGGGAAGCGGCTTCTCCGTTCCCTTGTAATGCATGGCCGAGGTGCGGGAGATGACGCGCAGCTCCGGCACGGCGGAGAGACCGGTGATGATCTCCTCGGTGAGGCCGTCGTTGAAGGACTCGTCGTCGCCCTCCGAGCTCATATTGATGAAAGGCAAAACCGCGATGGATCGCTCGGGTGGTTGCGACAAACCTGGCCCGATGGTCCACAGCGCTGCAGCCCCGAGCGCGACCGATGTCAGCACAAATGCGCTCTTGCTCGACAGTCTTCGCCCGCGATTCCCGTCGATTCGGGCCGGCTGATGCATGGGCGCCGGTGGCGAAGCCGGAAGAGCACCGTCCGGTTGCGACTCGCGAGCCGGCGAGCCATACGCGTCAACCGGTGGCTTCTTCCGGAGCTGCTCCGCGAAGGCCATGACATCCGAGCCCGCGGCGATCCCGAACTCCTGCTCGAGCAGTCGCTGGTGAACCGAAGCATGCTGGAGAGCCGCGGCTCGGTTGCCGCTCGCTTCCAATGAGCGCATGAGGCGGAGCGCGATGCGCGAGTCATACGGGTCCTGCGCCGCTCGCCTCTTCCACCAGTCCGCGGCAGTGGCGGCGTCGCCTTTCACCTCCGCTTGTTCGGCAAGCGCTTCGAGCGCTTTCACATAGCGGCTCGCGAGCCGTTCGCGCTCTCGAGCCGCCCACTGCTCGAACTCGGGCGCGTGGCTCAGAAAGAAACCGTCCAGGAAGGGACCCCTGTAGAGCGCCACGGCGGCGGTGTACTCGCCACGAGCGAGGGCTGCGTCGAGCTGGATCGCATCGGTGCGCACGACCTCGCCGTTCAGCCGCAGGTCATCCCCTTCCGTCAGCAGGGCGCTTTCGCCCAGCTCGCCGCGGATCACGTACGAGGAAACCTTCAGGAGATTGCGCCCCCGCTCGGAGTCGCTCTCGGGCCAGAGGTACGCGATCAGCTTGTCGCGGCTCAGCCGCTGTCCGGGTGCCATGGCGATGAGCGCCAGCAACGCCAGCCGGTGTCGTTGGACGACACGGCCGGTCAGTGGGGTCCCCCCTCCATCGTCAGCCTCGATCGATGGACTGCCGAAGAGCCGGAGATGGTAAGTCGGGGAGGCGCTCATTCGGGGAATTCACCGCGGCGACACTTCGAGTTCACTGCCCGCCACCAACATACGCGCGCAACGGCTGGCGCAAGAGGTCATCGAATCGTTCGCGTCTGCCGCCATCAGCAGCGAACCCATAAATCGACTTCGGGGAGGATACATGACAGGGAGTGTTGGAGGTGCCAAGGGCGCTAGGGCGCAAGCAGCTCAGCGCAGGTCTTGGCTGTATGGCATCGCCATGGTGGCGATGATGACGACCGCGTGCTCGGATCCGGCGACAGCACCGGCGCCGAGGGCAGACATGGATGGACTGGCGGCGCAGAAGGTCTCCGACCTGGCTGCTCCCTCAAGTGTCGGCTGGCAAGCGCAGGCGCGAGCGCTCGTCGCCGCGAACAACATGAGTCCCCTCGCGGCAACCCGGGTGTACGCGGCGTTGAGCGTCGCCCAGTACCGGGCGGTTTTGGCGACGCCCGACTCCGATCAGGACGATCAGCTGTCCGAGAATGGCGTGGGGGCGGGCGGACGGAGCGCGCTCGAAGCTCGCCGCGGTGCGGTCGCCGGCGCGTCAGCCCGAGTGCTGAGCTTCCTGTTTCCGGCGGCAGCCGGCGCCCTGAATCAACGCGCACAAGCGGAAGGGGAAGCTGGACCGGGGAACGTTCATCCGCATTTCACGCTCGGTCTCGACATCGGCGAAGAGGCTGGCGACGAGATGGTCGAGCGCTTGAAGGCCGACCACTTCACCACACCCTGGACTGGGACCGTTCCGGTGGGACCGGGTATGTGGACCGCCAATGGTCCGCCGGCGGGCGCGACCTTCGGCGGCGTAACGCCCTATCTGCTCACGTCGGGCGCGCAGTTCCGTCCGACGCTACCTCCCGCGTTCAACTCGGCTGCCTTCCTCGCCGACCTGGCCGAGATCCGGACTTTGTCCGACACGCGGTCGCCGACGCAAAACGCCATGGCCCTGTTCTGGAACTTCCCGACGGGAACGTTCACGCCCCCGGGATACTGGAACCTCACTGCCGCGAACTACGTCGAAGCGTTTGGGCTGAACGAGCGTGCGGCGACGCGGGTGTTCGCGCTCACGAACGCGGCCATGATGGATGCGATGATCGGCTGCTGGGACGCGAAGTACTTCTATTGGACGTTGCGTCCGAGCCAGGCTGATCGCCTGATCACGATGAGCTTCGGCCTGCCGAACCATCCCTCGTATCCCTCGGGGCACTCCTGCATTTCGGCGGCAGCGGCGACGGTGCTGAAGGACATCTTCCCTGAGCGGGGGGCGGAGCTGGATGGCTGGGTCGAGCAGGCTGGTCTGTCGCGGATGTACGCCGGCATCCACTACCGCTTCGACATTACCGCTGGCCAGGACCTTGGTCAGGCGGTCGCGCGGTGGACGATCGCGAACGCCGATCGGCTCGAGTAACGAGTTAGGCAGCCCGCGATTTGTGACCTTGGTGGTTTGCCGCAGTAGTCGCGGAGTGCGCAGAGGAACCCTCAGCGTACTCCGCGACCACTGCAGCAATAGAACACCCGATGACGAGTGAGTCCGATGTTGCGTATGGAGACGCGGGCTACTGTTGGCCTGGCGAACCCGTGCGATCGTCACGAACGATCCGCCCGCGTGATACGACCAGAAGGGGACGCGCCAGCGTTCCGATGTCTGCCAGCGGATCGCCGGCCACAGCGACGAGGTCGGCAACCTTGCCCGGCTCGAGTGTGCCGATGGAGTCCTGAATTCGAAACGCGCGGGCGGCGTTCACGGTGGCTGCTCGAATCGCCTCCAGCGGTGTCAATCCCGCATCCACCAGCGCGCGCAGCTCCTCCGCATTCCTTCCATGCGGAAGGACACCTCCGTCCGTACCGAACACGATCGACACGCCATTTCGTGCGGCGAGCGACAGCGCACTCACCAGCGATCTGGCCGCGATCGATGAATCGCCACGCGTGAGCGTGGCCAGTGTCGACACCATGAACATGCGCTGGTCGCGCATTCGAAGGGACGTGACCGAGTCGACGTACGCGGCGTGCGCGAGCCCGTCGACGCCGGCGTCGAGCGCCGCGCGCACGCTGCCGAGACTGATGGCGTGCGCGACCGTGACGAGGCCGTGCGAGCGCGCCTCGGCGACACTCGCGCGGATGACATCGTCGGGAAGCTCGGACGACGCCGGCTCGGCGAATGCCTGCCCCGGCCATCCCGAGAGACACAGCTTGGCGATCTCTGCGCCGGCGACGGCGTTCGATCGAATGCGCGTCCGAAACTCTTCTGCACCTCCGGCGATGCCGATGCCGTTGAACTCACACACGCCGCCTTTCACACCGACCCAGATGCCAGCGGCGAGAACGCGCGGTCCGGGAAGGTGACCGGCGTTGATGGAGTCACGCAGCTGCAGGAGCCGATGCGTCCGCGCCCCCAGATCGACGACGGTCGTGAAGCCGGCGCGAAGATCGGCGACCGCGTTCGAGGCGACGGCGCCGCCGAGGACGAGGTGGACGTGGCTGTCGATCAGCCCCGGAAGAACGGTGAGCTGGCTGAGATCGACGACGCTGTCGGCTAGATCAGCGCGATATTCGCGCGCTGGAATCACGCCCGAGATTCGTCCGCCGCGAACGAGGATGACGACCGACTCGTCGTAGCGGCCGGCAACCGGATCGAGAATGCGGCCGGCGCGCAGCGCCAGCTCGGCTCGCGCGGACGCCTGCCGTCGCGCCGAAGGCTGCTCGCGCGCAGCGCCGCCTGCGACGCACGCCGCCGTCGCCAACGCGGCGAGTGCGAGCGACGCGGCTACTCGGTGATCTCGCGGATGACGCGACATGGATTGCCGGCTGCGAACACGCCCTCCGGGATGTCTCTCGTGACGACGCTACCCGCTCCGATGACCGTCCTTCCCCCGATGCGCACGCCCGGCAAAATCAGAGCGCCGCCGCCCACCCACACATCCGGTCCGATCTCGATCGGCTTCCCGTACTCCTCACGCCGCCGCAGCTCGGCGTTCATTGGATGCACGGGCGTGAGAATCTGCACGCCTGGACCGAAGAGTGTATAGTCGCCGATTTGAACGCGGCAGACATCGAGGACGACACAGTTGAAGTTGAAGAACACGCGTTCGCCCAGCTCGATGTTCATGCCGTAATCGCAGAAGAACGGGGGCTGCATCCAAACGGTGTCGCCTCCTCGGCCAAACAGCTCTCGGAGTATGCCGCGGCGCGCGTCCGCCTCTCCCTCGCGCGTGGCGTTCAACGTCTGACACAGGTCACGGGCACGCTCGCGCCCGGCGACGAGCTCGGGGTCGAACGGGTCGTAGAGCTCGCCCGCGAGCATTTTCTCACGTTCCGACGGCATCGCGCTTCCTCTGCGGTAAATGTCTTTGCCGTTGCCGTCAGGCGATCGCGACCGCCGTCATCTCGGCTGGCCCGTATCGAGCGCCGCTCGAAGCTGCTCGGCGAGCTTGTCATCGCCCCAGACGATGAGGAGGCGATGAGTATCCTTCAGGAAATACATTCGCTTGGCACTGTCGATTCGATTGGCCGGCCACGGCTTCGGCTCGCCCTCGAAGGAATACACGTATCGATCGCCTTCCGGGCGTTCCACGACGACGAGCCTGTCGAAGGTGCCTGACTGCGGCATGAACAGCGCGTCGAAGTTGCCTCGATCCGTCTGAAAGAACGCGGCTCCCGCCTGTCCATCGAACATGCTTTCGCTGTGTGAGTGCAGAATGCATTTCACGGCGAAGCCGTGGCGTCGAAGCTCCTGCGCGAGCGCCTGCGCCGGCGCGTACGCTGTATCGACGCCTTGAACGAGCGCATACGGCTTCAGCTGCTCGCAATCCATCCCCTGGGATCGAAGGACCGAAGGCATACCGGCGACGCCTGCGCCGCCCAGCACGCACAGGACCGATCTTACGGTAAGAAGTGTCATCTCGACCATCCTGCGTGTTCGCCTCAGTACACCTGATGCTCCCGCAGGTGCGGCATGACGCGATCGACGCGGGCCGCCAGCTCCGGCAGCCGAGCAGTCGGAACAGCGGGGAAGAGGTGATGCTCGACGTGATAGAACATCTGGTATGTCAGGCTGGTCTTCCACCATCCGCGCTGCGTCCGGGCAAGCTGGGTCTTCGGATCACAGTCGTGGTGAACGGTCCAGACGGCGAAGAAACCGGTGAGGCATTCGCCCACGGCCATGGCGGCCACGAAGAGCTTGAGGCCCATCGGCCCGGCTCCGAAAACGGCCACCACGCAGATAATGATCCCCGCCCACTCTGCCCAGATCCACCACCTCTTCCTCGGCCGCGTCAGTTTGTAGCCCTCGCGATTGAGAGCGATGATGAACCAGGGGCCGCTCGCCACGGCCCGCCACCATGACATGCGGGCGGTAGCCGACTCGATGTCCGAGTCTTTCAAAGCGTGCCGGTGGTGGTGCATGTGCGTTGCCTGAAGGGCGTGCAGGCTCGACAACATGAGCACGCTGAGAGTCGCGAGCAGCAGGTCCTGGGCGTACCGAGGTATGCCTAACGTATAGTGTTGTGCGCCGTGAGCCTGTCGAAGGCCCGTCAGAAAGAACATGAAGGCCGACACGACGCCGACCGCGAACCAGCGGCGGTCGAAGGCCACGATCGAGAGGATGCACCAGGGCACCGAGATCAGCACCTCGGTCACCTTCTGCTTGAGTGTGAGCGTCGTGAGGTCGCGCCACTGGAGCTCGCGAAGCCGAGCGTCTCCGCGCAGGTCGGTCATGGGTCCTTCACCCGGACGTACGCATTTCCCATCGCCACACCGGACCATCGTCGGGGTCGATGACATTATCCGTATGACGGAAGCCACATTTGGTCAGGACGCGCGTCGAGGCGTTCGCCTCCGGAAGGGTGTGAGCACGAATGAGCGTCACCCCTGGAGTCTGCTGAGCGAAGCGTACGAGTGCCATCGCAGCCTCTGTCGCGTAGCCCCGGCCTTCGAAGCTCGAAACGATGCCGTAGGCGATCTCGACCATCCCCTCCGCATCTGGCGCACCCTTGAATCCCGCTGTGCCGATGACGGCCCGGCGTTCGCGCTCGACGACAAAGAATCCATGGCGCCACGGGTCTGTGCCACTGGCAGTCGTGAGGCGGGCTAGCCACTCGGGCGACACATCGCCCGACACGAAGAACTCCCGCAGTCCTGGGGCGGCGGGAACTCCGGCGAGCGCTTCGAAGCGATCGGGCTGCTCGATGAGCGTAACGAGCAGCGCCGGAGACCAGGGCACGAGACGCAAACGTGGCGTCTGCAGAGGGACGTGCTCGGGAGCCTCCCGCGCGTCACGTGCGTGCACTCGCGGGGCGCTCGGTCTCGTCGAGTTGGGCCTGGAGACTTCGGATATCCTCGAGCACGCGAACGAATCGGCGCCCGACGGGCGTGAGCGTGTATCGCACTTCCAGAGGCGGCTTCTCACCCCGAACCGTCTTCGTGATGAGGCCGAACCGGACCATCTTCCGGAGTCGTTCGTTCATCACCTTTGCCGACAAGCCCGGGCATTCGCGCAGAAAAGAGCTGGGACGCACGACGTCGCGCGCAATCAGGCCGAGCAAAGACATCGACCACTTGCATCCGACGATGCTTTCGATCATCGCCGCGGCGGATACTCGGGCGTCTCCTGCATTCCGCCGCGCCAGGAGCT
Source organism: Gemmatimonadaceae bacterium (assembly GCA_035253695.1). Lineage (GTDB taxonomy): Bacteria > Gemmatimonadota > Gemmatimonadetes > Gemmatimonadales > Gemmatimonadaceae > JAICNG01. The sequence continues at coordinate 3,825 of DATFBS010000023.1, read as the reverse complement.
CGTACGTTGCCGGTGTCGCCATTCTCCACCTTACCGAAAGGTGCCTTCTCCCGATCCGCACGACTGCACTCATAACGTGCGGAGACTCATCAGGAGGAGCAATGACCGCTACGCACATTCCGGGCTATACGGCCCACTCGAGCACCGTGGCGCGGTCGCCGGTAAAAATGGCGGAATTCGAGCTCATGAAAAAGACTGCGCTCTTCTCTGAGGAAGACGTTCGGATGCTGAAGCTGTCGCGCGGTGTCCTGGAGGATCAGGTCGAGGCCATTCTCGACGTCTGGTACGGATTCGTCGCGTCGCAGCCGCATCTCCTGGCGTCATTTTCGGATAGCGGTGGCCGTCCGATCGGTGACTATCTGAGTGCGGTGCGCAAGCGGTTTGGCCAGTGGATTCTGGACACCGCGGGCGGCGACTACGATCAGCCATGGTTGGACTATCAGCACGAGATCGGCCTACGCCATCATCGCGCTCGGAAGAACGTGACCGATGGGGTTCAGGCGGCTGACATCGTGCCGTTCAGGTATCTGCTGCCGCTCGCGTTCACGATCACGCACACGCTCAAGCCGTTCCTGGCCAGGAAGGGACATTCATCGGAGCAGGTGACGGCGATGCACGACGCGTGGATGAAGAGCGTGCAGCTGCAGGTCACGCTCTGGAGCTACCCGTACGTTCGAGACGGCGACTTCTAGAGGCTCGCCGGCTTCCAGGGTTCGTTAGGTGGCGTGGGGCGTTGTTCGGCGGCGGGCGACCGCACGAACACGAAGCGCTGCGTCCAGGTCGCATCGCGACGCCCCGGGCCGTACACCCGACGGAATGGGACGTCGAGCGTGAGCGTATCGCCGCGTACGATTCCCTCCGCCACCTCCGCTGACCCGCTCCCGCCCGCGGGCCATCGAATGGTCACCCGGCCGGCGTCGTACGTGAATGGCACGGGTCCACCCACGGCAGGTTCCTGCGGGGTCGGGCGGCAATCCGCGGTACTGGCCACGTTAGGCGTGCTGACCGCAGGACCGCAGTCGAGGAGCCGCAAGCGCAGCATGAGGTGCGCGCCTCCGCCGCTCGGGAACCAGATGGCGCCCGCTATCACGTCCATGCCGGCCGGGGTCGCCACGCCCCGCATGGTGTCGCGCGGCACCCTTACGCGCACCGGAAGCAGCCCGCCGTCCACCAGCTCGAGCCGGTACGAGCCTCTCGGCGCGGGCTCGGATGCGTCGCCTCTGGCCGCGCCCGTGCCAGCGGGGGCAGGGCGCGACGCGCAGCCCGCGGACAGAAGCGCGAGGGCCGCAATCGCTCCGAGGCGGTTCCGCACGGTCACGGAGACTCGAACATGCCCTTTGGCACTTGACCCTTGAGGAAGGGCTCGATGAAGGCATGCAGCAGGTCGGGCTGCGTGATGACGGCCGTGTGAGCCGTCGCCGGCATGATGGCAAGGCGCGACGGTGGAAGCGGCTTGCCCATGTCGCCCATGACGCCACCGCCCAGCAACCGGAACATCGCCACCGAATGCTCGAGCGTCGCGACATCGGCGTCGCCGGCGATGATGAGCACGGGGGTCTTCATCGCTTTCACATCCGACTCCCACGCCATGGGCTCTTTCTCGAGCGCGATCAGCTTTCTGGCCAGCTCGGGAAAGCCGTTGGGATTGGCGGCGAGCTTGGGATACTCCTTCGCGAACGGCATCTGGAGGATCATCTCCACCGTCATCTGTGGGATGACGTCCTTGAACGCGGGTTGCCATCCTTCGATATCGTATGCGACCGAAGCCGCGACGAGCCTGTTGACCTTCGCCGGGTGGCGTATGGCCAGCTGTAGCCCGACGATGGCGCCCATGGAGTAGCCGAACACGTCGGCTCGTCGGAGACCGACCGCGTCCATGAATGCCGCGACGTCATCCGCCAGGTTGGGATAGGTGATGGGCCGGTCGATGTCGGTCGTGCGGCCGTGGCCCTGCATCTCCACCGCGTACACGCGGTGGGTCTTCGCGAGCCTGGGAATGATGGCTCCCATGGTCGGGATGTTCATGTACGCGCCGTGCAGCACGACGAGCGGATCGCCGGTGCCAGACACCTCGTAATACATCTGCATGCCGTTCACGCTGACGCGTTTTCCCGCGGGGGCCTGCGCAAGAGTGGCACCGGTGAGAAGCAGGAATGCGGCAACGAGAGCTGTGCGGACCATGAAATCTCTCTCCTTTCCGCGTCGGGATGTTCGCCGTGAGGGCGGCTAGCCTGCCTAACGCCGCGTTCGACTGAGCTCGCCGTATCACAAAGGGCGTCGATTGAACATTGCGCCTTTCGGTTGCAACAGCCAGGGGGAGTGAGGCGGAATCGTTATGGCGCCAATCGCCGGGCAGGATAACGCCCCGGGCCGGCATCAAGAACGGAGGGTTCAAAACGGATGACACGAATTGAACGGAAGCGGCCGGATTCGCTCCTGACGCCATGAGCCTTCCTACTCAATAACAAAACAACGGTTTTCTTTTTGTTGCGCGAGGAGGGTTCTGGCGCATGAAACGGATCAGGCCGCTTCCGTTCGATCAGGGTGCATCCGTTTTGAACCCTCCGTTCTTGATGCCAGCGAGGCGCAACGAGAAATCGCCCGGTCGGCTTCGCTGGCGTCGCGTGGCCTTATCTCGAGGCCCCCCTGGTTCGAATGACGATCACCCCGTTCGCTCCGCGTACCCCGTACATGCTCGTTTCCGCCGGATCCTTCAGCACATCGATTTGAAGGATCTCGGCCGGGTCGAGCCAGCTCAATCCTTCGCCGGTCAGTAGCGTCACGGGTATGCCATCAATGATGTACAAGGGCTCGGCATTCCCGTTGATCGTGGTGACGCCGCGAACGCGAACCATGAAGCCGCCGTCCGGCGTGGGCAGCACGCGGAGGCCGGGAACGCGTCCCGCCAAGAGCTCCTCCACGCGTCTGACCCGCAACTGAGCGATTTCAGCGGGTCCGAGCGACCTCACGGCGCCGATCCCATCCTGTCGAACCGAAATGGTGTAGCCGTTGTCTAATGTGTCGGCGGGCAACGGTGCGCTGGCATCGCGTGCCGAATGGTGACACGCCCCGCTCGCCGCGATCGTAAGGGACAGGAGCGCGGCGCTCCAGCTGAGGCGGTGAGTGGCAGCGAGGGGATGCATGGGCAACCTCCAGGGTGAGTGCTGTGAACACGAGCTCACCCATGGGAACGAGATCGTATGATCAAACGGCTCACGGACGACGGCGACGCGGAGACCTCGGCTGACGTCGCAGAGTTGCTTCGGCAGTGGAGCGGAGGGGACGCGCAAGCGCGCGACCGGCTCATCCCCCTCGTGTACGATCGGTTGAGGGAGCTCGCGCATCAGCGGCGCGGTAGTGGGGATCTCAACATTTCGCTGACAACGACCGCCATCGTGCACGAGACCTACATGCGTCTCGTGGCTGCGCCGAGCGTGAGCCTGTATGATCGCGCGCACTTTCTCGCCCTCGCTGGCCAGATCATGCGCAACCTCCTCATCGATCACGCGCGTGCGCGCCTGGCGGCCAAGCGAGGCGGTGGGGCGGTCGCGGTCGAGCTCGAGGAAGCCAGCTTCATGACGGATTCCGATCTGGACGCGATCGTCGAGCTGCACGAGGCGCTCGAGCGGCTCGCGGTGTTGAATCCTCGCCAAAGCCAAATGCTGGAGCATCGGTATTTCGGGGGGTTGTCGCTCGAGGAGACGGCTGCCGCCTGTGGTGTCTCACTGGCCACCGCGAAACGCGAGCTGCGGTCGGCGCGTGCATGGCTCGCGCTCGAGATGGGCGGGATCGTCCGGTGACACGGACGCTCTCGCCCGATCGCTG
>DATFBS010000022.1:0-18615 GCA_035253695.1 Gemmatimonadaceae bacterium | reverse complement strand
GTAGGGCTGCATGCTCGGAATGACATCGAGCGCCGCGAAGCGCGAAATGTCCGCCGGTGCGATATGCTGCGCGTGCTCGACGCGGAATCGCCGATCGCGAGCGCCGTTCTCAGAGGCTACGCGCTCGAAGATGCCGAGGATGAGATTGATGGCGCGATCGCCGATCGCGTGGACGGCCACGTGCAGCCCCGCGCGGTCCGCCCCCGACACCCATGCATACAGGTCCTCAGGGGGAGTGACGAGCAGGCCACGATCGTTCGGAGCATCGGTGAACGGCTCGAAGAAGGCAGCGGTATGCGAGCCGAGAGAGCCATCGACGTATGCTTTGAGCACGCCTCGCTTGAGCCACACATCGCCACGGCCCCGCGCGGCCACGGTGTCACGCAGGCGCGCCCACGATGCGAGAGGCACCGCGGCGTAGATGCGCGTGCGCAATCGCCCCGCCTTGTGCGCGCGCTCGAAGGCGGCCATTTCGGTCCACGTGCCCATGTGGTGAACCGACGTAACACCCTGCTCCGCCACGAAGCGCATCGCGGCGTCGAGCGCCCGCTGCATCTGCTCGTCAGTCGGCGGCGGAATGACGCGACCGATCAGTCCTGCCGCATTGTCCTTGAGGATGCCGGTCGGTTCTCCAGTCGCATCTCGTACGATCGTGCCGCCGTCGACGTCGGGCGTTGTGCGCGTGATGCCGGCGGCGCGAAGCGCCGCGCCATTCGCGAGCCCCATGTGTCCGTCGAGCCGCTGCACCCACACCGGGATGTTCGGCGTGATGGAATCGATCCAGTCGCGGCGCGGGAGCTCTCCGCCCCACAGCTCGTGGTCCCAATTGCCTTCAGTGATCCACGTGCCCGGAGGCGCCGACGCCGCGAACGCCTTGATGCGCGCGATGAATTCCGACGGCGTTCTGGCATCGCGCAGCTGCACCGACGCGAGACCGAAGCCGCCATCGATGAAATGGATGTGCGAGTCGATGAATCCCGGGACGAGCATCATCCCGCGCGCATCGATCACCCTGGCGTTGGGCCCGGCGAGCTTCCGGACTTCCGCGCTCGACCCGACCGCCGCAATTCTATCCCCACTCACGGCGATCGCGTCGGCCCACGGACGGCGCGCATCTCCCGTCCACGCGCGTGCGTTGACGACGGCGAGGCTGACGGGCGGTTGAGTCACTGGGGCGCTGGCGCAGCTGGTGAGGAGAAGGGTGCTCAGGGTCCTCAGGGTCCTCAGGGTCCTCAGGGTGCGAAACCCCTGAGCACAGCGCACCCTGAGGACCCTGAGGACACTGAGGACACTGAGGACCCTGAGGACCCTAACCACCTCTACCGACGCTCCAACCCGTCCCTGATGTCCAGCAGAATCTCGAAATACAGCTGCTCGCGCCGGTAGGCGAAGTCGAGCGCGGTCATCTGCGATTGATCGTTCGTCGCCTTCGCGCGCTCGAAGGCCTCGCGATACATGTCATCGAGGTTGGCGAGGATGCGTTCGCGGGAGCGGGACATGCGTCGGACCTGGTCGAGGGCGGCAGGGGTGAGACGCGGCGGCACATCCTCCGATGTCGGAGGCACGCCGTCGGTCGAGGGGTCGAGAAGAAAGCGTCGCGCCACACGCGCCATCGCGCGGCGGGGGTCAGGAGGTTGAGCCATGAGGCGGGACGAGATTTTCGCGCGAGACGGATTCAGGTGCGTGTACTGTGGGCTCGTGCACCCGGCGGCCGCACTGACACTCGATCACGTACAGCCACGCCTGCGCGGAGGAGACCGCACCGCCGGCAACATAGTGACGGCCTGTGGACCGTGCAACGTAGTGAAGGGCCACCGCACGCTCGCCGAATATCTCGCCCAGAACGACGTGGCCCGCGAGAACTTCTTCCGGTACGCCGCGCATGTCTGGCCGCGCCACCTGCGGGCGGTGCGCGAGGAGCTCGCCAAGCGACGAGCCCGCGACCCTTGACGACGCCCGTCACGCGCCCGATTAATGGGTCACTGCTGTTAGGTATTCCCGCCCGAACGCGGTGCTCCATGCTAGCTCGTCTCTCGCTCGCCTGCGTGCTGATCTGCACCCCGGCGGTCGTTGGTGCGCAAGAGTCCTCCCTACCCCACCTCGCCGTCGTTGGCGAGGTGTATGACAGCGTCGCCAATCGTCCGCTGGCGAACGCGGTCGTGCAGATCGTTCGCACCAATGCCCTTCAAGTCGGACGAACGGCTACCACGGACGCGCGCGGCCGCTATCGCGTGGACTCGATCATGCCGGGCGAGTATTTCGTGACCTTCTTCCATCCAGTCGTGGACTCTCTCGGCGTACAGGCTCCGGTGCGCCGCGTTACCCTCGGCGCCCGCGACCCGGAGCGCGTCGAGCTGGGACTTCCTGGTACCGAGCGCGTCATTGCCGCGCTGTGCCCGGGGCTCCCGCCCTTCGACACCTCCGCGGTCATCGTCGGCGAAATTCGCGACGCCGATACGGGAATGCCGATTCCGAACGTCACCGTCGCCGCGCAATGGGTCGACCTCGTCGTCGCCGATCGGTTCACCGTGGAGCGGCAGATTGCGCAGACGCGGACGGGAACCACGGGCTCGTACGCGCTCTGTGGGTTGCCATCGGGTGGCGAAATCTCACTGGAAGCACGATCGGACGGCCGCGCGACGGGTCAACTGGAGGTCCCGCTCGGCGCCCGCGCCATCGTCCGCCGCGATCTCGCACTGGGTGAGGGATCGACATTCGTGACGCTGGCAGGCGAGGTCACCGAGGGCCGAGCGCGGATGGACACGCTTCTGCGCGGACCGGCACGACTCAGAGGAACCGTGCTCAACGAGTCGGGGCGGCCCGTGACCGACGCGATCGTCGAGGTCTGGCGAACGGGCCTGACGACGCGAACAGACACGGCGGGCAAGTTCGAGATCGCGAGTCTTCCGGTGGGAACGCATGCGCTCGAGGTCCGGCGCATTGGCTTCGCCCCGCAGCAGATGCCGGTGCATCTCGCGTCGCGCGCGCCGACCTCGGTAAACGTGGTCCTCGACAAGCCGGTGCGCATGCTCGATGCGGTTCGCGTGTCGGCGCGAACGCTCTACTCGCGGCGCCAGGTGGAAATCGAGCAGCGCCGCCGTCGGGGATTCGGCCACTTCATCATGCGCGACGAGCTCGAGCGAAGCGCCTCGTTGCGAGTGACGGATGTGCTCCGCCGCGTACCGGGTGTTCGGGTGCATGTGAGTCAGGGCGGCGACGTGGTGACGTTCGCGCGCGGGCAATCAGTCTCGGGCCCGTGCCGGCCGACGGTCTACCTGGACGGGCACCGGCTCGGGTCCGGGGAGGACATTGATTTTCTGGCGACGGTCAACTCGCTCGAGGCGATCGAGGTCTACACGAGCGCCTCGCAGGCGCCCGCCGAGTATTGGGGAGGCGGATGTGGCGCGATCGTGCTTTGGACGCGTGTCGAGCCGCGGCTTCCGAAGCTCCCGAAGCCCAAAAAGGGAAGCGGCAAGCCGTGACTCCGGCGAGCGGCTCCGTCATTTCGCGACCGCGTGCATCCGATTAGATTTCGCGCCGAAGGGGAGTAGCTACGCGGACGGATGTCCGCGCGCGCGAGTCGTCAAGACTGCGCTCACATGACGAGCGCACGGCTCACGCGGGTCCCTCCGGGGCAAGGCGAGACCTTTGCACAGTCGGATGTCACATCCGGATGCGCGAGGGCTCGCCTTTCGCACATCCAGGGTCCAGGAGGCTTCGATGAACAACGTGAAGGTATTTACGCTGATGGCGGGGCTCACCGCCCTGCTGGCGGGGCTCGGCAGCTATTTCGGCGGTCAGGGCGGGATGACGACGATGCTCGTCGTCTCGGCGCTGATGAACTTCATCATGTACTTCGCGTCGACGAACATGGTCCTGCGCATGTATCGCGCGCAGATCGTCGACGCGTCGCAGGCGCCGGAGCTGTACGCGATGGTGGACAGGCTGCGCCAGCGCGCCGGTCTCCCGATGCCGTTGGTCGCCGTTGCTCCGCACGAGCAGCCTAACGCGTTTGCGACTGGCCGCTCCCCGGAGAAATCGGTGGTCTGCGTGACGGCCGGCCTCCTGAAGCTCATCGGGAAGGACGAGCTCGAGGGAGTCATCGCGCACGAGCTCGCCCATATCAAGAACCGCGACATGCTCCTGCAGACGATCGCGGCGACGATGGCAGGAGCGATCTCGAACCTCGCCTACATGGCGATGTTCTTCGGCGGCCGAGACGATGAGAACTCGAATCCGTTGGCGACGATTCTCATGATCGTGGTCGCTCCGCTCGCCGCGATGATGATCCAGTTCGCGATCAGTCGTCAGCGCGAGTTCAAGGCGGATGCCGTCGGGGCGCAGATCGCCGGTCGCTCTCTGCCGCTCGCGACCGCGCTACAGAAGCTGGACGCGTACTCACGGCGCATCCCGATGCACGTTGCCCCCGCCGCGGCGCCGCTGGCGCAGGTGAATCCCCTGGCCGCGACGGGATCGGGCTTCGCGAAGCTGTTCTCGACGCATCCGCCGACCGAGGAGCGGGTGGCGCGCTTGAAGGCTTTGGCTGCCTGAGGTGGTCGAGGTTGTCCAGGAGTCCAGGATGTCCATGTGATCAAGGAGAAGGCCCGCGATCACCTGGATATCCTGGACAACCTGGACACTCTGGATCACCTAGAGTCTATGAATGACGGCCTCCTCGATAACTCGACCGCCCCTCAGATGCTCGACCACAATGCGCTCGAGCAGGGCAGGAGTTACGTCTCCGTACCAGATGCCCTCCGGGTACACGACCACGATCGGGCCGCCGCTGCAGACCCCGAGGCATGGTGTTTCGCCGCGCTTGACCCGCGTTGGGCCGAAGAGGAGTCCCTCTCGCTCGAGCAGCGCGGGCAGCAGTGCATAGAGCGCGCGGCCACCCCGGTCTGGAGAGCAGAATCCCCCTGTGCACACCAACACATGTCGAGAGTACGGCTCCATGGGGCTGGGTCTGCGTGAAGGCTGACGTGAAGATACGCCCTCGTTGGTGCGATGCCGCATAGCCTGAGCATCGGTGACTTGACGCTCGACGTCGCCTTGCCGTCGCGCGCCTTGCGGCCCCCAGTGCTCATGGTTCATGGGATCATGGGGGGCGCGTGGTACTTCGCGAAGTGGCTCCAGTTTTTCGGCGCGCGCGGTCATCCCGCGTATGCCCTGAACCTGCGTGGGCATCACGGAAGCCGGCCGGTGGAGAGCTTTGGACGGGTTTCAGTGATGGACTATGTCGCCGACGTTCGCGACGCGACATCCGGCATTCGGGAGCGGCATGCGGGCGCCCCACTCATCCTCGTTGGGCACTCGATGGGTGGGCTCGTCGCGCAGAAAGCGGCTGAATCGGTTTCTCCGGCGGCGCTGGTTCTGCTGAGTTCCGTTCCACCGCGAGGAATTCCGCTGCTCAGCTGGCCACTGTTCCGGCGGGAGCTGAAGCACGTGCCGGAGATGCTCACGTCGAAGCCGGTCATCGCCGATCCGCGAGACGCGGCCCATCTCTTTCTCAACCGAGTCGATCCGACCGAGGTCGCATCGTTCGTTCCGCTTTGGACGCCAGCCAGCGGGCGCGCCGGTCGCGAGATCACCTTCGGACGCATTGCCGTCGATGCGAAATGCCTCACCTGTCCGGTCCTCGTGGTCGCCGGTGCCGATGACGTGGCGATTCCCCCGAGGATCCAGCGAAAGGTCGCGGGAAAGTACGGTGCTGCTTTTCGACTTTACGAGGGCAACGCGCACTTCCTGATTTGGGAGACCGGGTGGGATCGCATCGCCTCGGACGTCGCGACCTGGCTCGACCAAACGCTCGCCCGCCCGGCCGCGCGCTCGGCGTAGCGTGCGCGGGTTGGTGACCGGCGTCACGCCAGGTCCCTTTCGGACGCCCGCAAAACCCGACGACGGGGCCGGGAACTGGCGCACAAACTGCCTATTTCCAGGCCGGCGGCCTGCATACACGCAGGACGTTCGACCAGAAACATGAGGAGCGTTTATGCGTCGCATGATTCTCACGATGGCGGCCTTCGCGGTCGTTGGTTGCGTGCGTACGCACGCGAACGAGGCTACGGGTGAAGTCGATGTAGATATCGAGTCCCCCGCGAAGACCGGCGAGGACTGGAGCGGGTCGCTGGCCGCACGTGGCGGCTCGGGGATCACGGGCTCGTTCAAGGCGATCGTGAACGAGGGCAAAACGAATGTCTCGGTGAACCTCGCGAACGCGATGGCGGGACAGCGCCTACCGTGGCATATCCATCAGGGCACCTGCGACAACGACATGGGGATCGTCGGCGATCCGTCGGCTTACCCCGTGATCGTCGTTGCGAACGATGGAACGGCGTCCGCGAACACCGTCGTCGGAGTATCGCTCGACGAGGCGAAGGATTATTTCATCAATGTGCACGCCTCGCCGACGAACCTGCAGACGATCGTTGCGTGTGGGGATCTCGACGACTAAAGGTGCTCAGGGTCGTCGGGGTCGTCAGGGAAACAAGCGGGGTCGCGATCGCGGCCCCGTTTGGCTTAGCACCCTGACGACGCTGACGACCCTGACGACCCTGACGACCCTTACCTCACGAACGACGCCAGCACGATCTCTAATACGAACAGCAGCACGATTGCCAGCTCGAGCGCTTCGCCGCGGGCGGCCTGGCCCTCGGCGTTCAGCATCGCGTAGGTCTCGCGGATGATCGCCAGCTTGCGATCGATGCCCGCGCGCCAGGCACGGCCGCGGAAGATCTCCAGTGCCGCTGAATAAATCCGCGCGAGATAGACATCGTCGGTCACCTTCAGCGAGTTCTCGGCGCGCTCCACCAGCTCGGTCGAGTCGGCCACGATCGAGAGCAGCCGTGTCAACAGATGCGTGAAGCGTCGCCGGAAGAATCGCCCCGGCTTGGCGCGCGCTTCCGCGATGCGGTCGTACATGCGTGTGAGCTCGGTGTCGAGCACCGCGTCGTAGAAGCGCAGCTCGAGCAGCTGCGCATTCGCGAACTCCAGGATGAACTGGACGTCGGTGTCCTCGGCGACCGGCTCGAGCACGAGCGCATTGTCCCAGGTCAGAATCGTGAGATCGTCTCCGTAGTACGAAAAGCGGTGCGGCAGCAGCTCGCGACGTGCCGCGCCGGAGAGCTGCCGCGACTCGTTGAGCAGCAGCGGAACGATGTCGTCATCGCCGAGCGCATCGGCTGACACGATTCGGCCGCTCGCGTCCTCGAGCCGGCGAATGCGAAAGACGACGTAGTCTTCGGACACCGGCGCGATCGCAGGCCGCTCGATCGCCGGCTTGATGCGATCGAATAGCGTCTGCAGGTGCTGCTGGAAGAGTGGCGCGAGATCGGTTCCGACATCGACAGCGTTGCCGAACCCGGAGTACTGCTCCCACCCAATGCCCGGATCGGCATCGACGCGGAGCCGCAGGGAGACGACGCCGAAGTCGAAAATGCGCGCCGACATCGTGGCGTCGTATGAGCGGCCATCAATGACGACCCGATTCTCGCCCAGCGTGACACTGACGGGTGGGTTGGCGATCTGCATCGCCTGCGCTTCGCCGCGCAGGGGCCGCTCTCGTGCCGGAGCGTTCCCCTGAAGGAGCGCCAGCGCGCGATCGAGGTGGATCTCGTACCCGACGTCGAACAGTCGGTACACCATCGCGCCGCCCGTGACCCGAAGTCCGGCTGCGGACGACGCGCGGTCAATCATCCGTGGACTTGTTGTCTCCCGGGGGAGCGACATACCGATACTCCTCGACCGGCTTCCCGCCGATGAGATGCTCGACGACGATGCGGTTGGCGCCGACGACATCGACGCCCGCGTACCAGGTATCCTCGGGGTAGACGACGACCATCGGGCCGTGCCCGCACTGGTTCATGCACCCGGCGTGATTCACACGCACCACTCCCTTGAGGCCAGCCGCGCCAACGCCCTTCTTCAGCGCCTTGTGCACGTCCTCCGAGCCCTGCTTCGGGCACTCCTTCCCGGACGTGCAGACGAACACGTGGTACTTGTACTGGCCCATGAGCGCGAACGAGGAAGAAGGAACGAGGACGTGGGAATGTACGCTACCGGGTTTCTCCGGCCACTGGCTGCCCGGCAGCGGCTATTTCATCGTTGGAGTCAATGCCACCGCCAAAGCACTTTCCACGAGACCAAGTGCGAGTCATCCACCTCGAAGCTGAGGACCGCGAGGTCGACAGCTCCGTCGATCCGCCGCAGCGCCCGCGCATCGGCGAGATCGGCCTCGTCGTCGACGAGGTCGCGGAGGGAATCTATCTGGTCGAGCGCTGCACCGACGACGGACGGGTGCTTTGGGTAGCGGAGTTTCTGGGAAGCGAGCTGGAGAAAATCGAATGAGGAACCAGGAACGAGAAACTCGGCGACCGGTTTCTACGGCATAGGTCTAACGTCCATTGCTTCCTCGTACCTCGTTCCTCGTTCCACTTCCCATGATCACACTCGACGACTTTCAGAAGATCGACATCCGCGTCGGCACGGTGGTGAGCGCCGAGCCCTTTCCCGAGGCACGGAAGCCGTCGATCAAGCTCGCTATCGACTTTGGCCCCGAGATCGGGATGAAGCGATCGAGTGCGCAGCTCACGATGCACTACACGCCGGAGGCGCTCGTCGGACGACAGGTGGTGGCGGTGGTGAATTTTCCCCCTCGTCGCATTGCGGGCTTCGCGAGCGAGGTGCTGGTGCTCGGTGCGTGCCCGGCGGAGGGGGACGTGGTCCTGTTGCGCGTCGAGAGTCCCGTGGCGAACGGGGTGCGCATTGCCTAATGGAAGAACGAGGAATGAGGAACGAGGAGTGAGGAATTTGATCAACCGAATTCCTCACTCCTCATTCCTCATTCCTCATCGCACTATCACGTAGATCGCCACGGCCACCGCAAACAACCCGATCGTCACCCACGCGCCTAACGCCGTCGTCTTCCAGGTCAGGATGCGGCGGGCGCGGAGACGAAACGGGCCTCCGGTGGGGGCGGAGCTGTGCAGGAAAGCCGTGAAGAGAACGATCGGAAGGCCCAGCGCGACGATCAGCAGGGCGCCCGTCGGTACCCAGTCGGGGAGCGCGAACATGTCGCGCAGCAGCCGGGCCGCCGCGACGACGACGATCGACGTGCCCAGATAGCCGGCGATCGCCCGTCGGCTTCGCACGCGCCGTGGGAGGATCGGCCGGCCGCCGGTGCTCGCCAGGGAGATGCTGTGGGCCATGAGCGTGTTCAGCTCATCGGTGAGGTCGTCGGCGTCCTTCCAGCGCTTATCGGGAATCTTCTCGAGGCAGCGCATAACGATCGTCTCGAGCGCCGGACTCACGTCGGGCCGCAGCCTCGAGATGGTCACCGGCCGCTCGGCGACCTGTGCGGCGAGGATCTTCTGGGCCGGGCGACCCGAAAAGGGCGGCTTCCCGGCGAGCATCTCGTACGCGACGCAGCCAAGCGCGTAAATGTCGGCGCGGTGATCAATGGTCGGATCGGCCGCCGCCTGCTCGGGTGCCATGTACGCCGGGGTGCCCAGCGCCATTCCGTGTGACGGCGTGCGTCCGTGCGCGCGACGCTCCTCGGTCTGACGCGATTGGCGCAGCGCCTTCGCGACACCGAAGTCGGTCACCAGGGCGTGGTGCCTGACGAGCAGAATGTTGTCGGGCTTCACATCGCGATGGATGACGCCAAGCGCGTGCGCGTGACTGAGCGCGTCGGCGACATCGCGCATGATGCGAATCACGTCATCGACGGGAAGGCGGCCCTGGCGCTCCAGCCGCTCGCGGAGTGATTCGCCCTCGATGTACGGCATCGTGTAGTACAGCAGCCCGTCAGCCTGCCCGACCAGCAGGACAGGGACGACGTGCGGATGGTGGACGCGCGCCGCCAGCTGAATCTCCCGGCGAAATCGCTCGATGCTGAGTGTCCCCGTGAGCTCCGGCGGCAGCACCTTGATGACCACCCGCCGGTCGAGCGCCTTCTCCCGGGCGACGAACACGCGCGACATGCCTCCGCCACCCAACTCACCTTCGAGCAGGTAGGCGTCACCGAGCGAGGCCTGAAGCTGGTCGCGCAGGTCTGTCACCATACGGGTGTTCGGTGGAACGCGGAACGAGATCGCAGGCGTTTGAACCATGGGCATGCCGGGGCTTTACCTGGATGAACACCTGGGCCCTCGGTCCTCGTTCCTGTTTTCTTATCGGTCGAGGGAGTATAGGACGCCTCGAAATGCCTCGCCAGCTTGACACGTATGACTCCGCCCCGTACCACTACGTGATCCCATTCATCAGGAGGGAAAGATGACCTCCACCACTGCCGACCCAGGCATGAGCCTCGACGCCGAGACCACGCGAAAGGGCTATGTGCGGCCCGAGGTGCTCGTCACCACGGAGTGGCTCGCGGCGCATCTCGATGACCCGAGCATTCGCATCCTCGAAAGCGATGAGGACGTGCTGCTCTTCGACACGGGGCACATCCCGAACGCGCAAAAGGTCGACTGGCACGCCGATCTGAACGATCCCGTCGTGCGCGACTACATCTCGTCGGAGAAATTCGAGGAGCTGCTGCGCTCGAAGGGCATCGACGAAAGCACGACCGTCATCTTTTACGGCGACAAGAACAATTGGTGGGCGACCTACGCCTTCTGGGTCTTCCAGCTCTTCGGCTTCACCAACGCTCGCGTGCTCGACGGCGGTCGAACGAAGTGGGAGAAGGAAGGACGGCCGATGGTGACGGACGTGAAGACGTTCCCGCGCACGAACTATCGCGCACCGAAGCGGGAGGACTCACGCATTCGCGCGTTCAAGGACGAAGTGGTCGAGCACATGCGGGCGCGCCGCCCGCTCATCGACGTGCGGTCGCCCGAAGAGTTCAGCGGTCAGCGCACCCACATGGCCGAGTATCCGCAGGAAGGCGTACTTCGGGGGGGCCACATCCCCGGGGCGAAAAACGTTCCGTGGGCACGCGCGGCGAATGCCGACGGCTCGTTCAAGAGCGCGGAGGAGCTTCGACAGCTGTACGAGCGTGACGCGGGACTCCAGAAGGCCGACGATGTCGTTGCCTACTGCCGCATCGGGGAGCGCTCTTCACATACCTGGTTCGTGCTCACGTACCTCCTCGGCTACGACAAAGTGAGAAACTACGACGGCTCGTGGACGGAGTGGGGAAACTCGGTCAGGGCGCCGATCGAGAAATGACGAGAAGCGGTGAGGAACGAGGCGTGAGGACTGAGGAAAAAGCGAGCGTTACGACGGCGGCTGAGCAGGGCCGACCGCCAAATCACGTCGTAGTCCGCTGGCGCGGGGACGAGGAGTTCGAAAGCGGCCGTCCTGGCGGGCCGATGCTGCGCGTCGATGGGCACGGTAGGGTGGCGCAAAGTCCCGTCGATGTGCTGCTGACGGCGCTCGGGACGTGCTCCTCCATCGATGTCGTCAGCATCCTCGCGAAGCGACGCACGCCGGTGAAGTCGATGGAGATCGATGTCGTCGCCGAGCGCGCGAACGATCGCGTCCCCCGCAAGGTGCGGCGGATCCTGCTGACCTACCGCATCACCGGCGCCGGCATCGAGCGCGAGCACGCCGAGCGCGCCGTCGAGCTCGCGGTGACGAAGTACTGCTCAGTGAGGGATTCGCTCGATCCGGGGATTCCGGTGGAGTGGAAGGTCGAGTTGCGGGACGAATGAAGAACGAGGAATAAGGAACGAGGAAGGAGGAATGAGGCATGAGGATGCCGAGTCGCGCGGGCCCTATCAGCCACTTCCTCGTTCCTCGTTCCTCGTTCCTCCTTCCTCGTTCGGTCGTCTTCGCCATTCCTCATTCCTCACTGTCTTCAAGTCGACCACCTGAGTCGGCATCGCGAGCTCGATCCCTTCCGCCTCCAGCCTTCTCATCAGCTCCAGGTTGATCTGCTGCTGGATGTCGGCGTAGACGTTGAAGTCGCCTGACGCGATGATGTAGATCACGTCGAACTCGAGCGACCAATCGCGTAGCGCGCGGAAGTGCGCGCGGTCGAAGCGGACGAGCGGATGCTGTCCCACCGCCTCGCGGGCAATGGTGGGAATGCGCTCCAGTTTGGCCGGCGGCGTTCCGTAGGTGACGGCGATCCGGAAGTCCACGCGCCGCTCGGTCATCCGGGTGTAATTCCGGATGGTGCCTTCCAGCAGCTTCCGGTTGGGAAAGATCAGCTCGTCGCCGCTCAGGGTGCGCATGCGCGTCGCGCGCAGGCCCACGGACTCGACCGTGCCCATCAATCCCTGCGCCTCGATGAAATCGCCAACGACGAAGGGCTTTCCGACGAGGATTCCCATCGCCGCCAGCATGTCGCCGACCATGTTTTGCAAGGAGAGGGCGATGATGATGCCGCCGATGCCGAGTCCGGCCAACAGGGCGGTGACGTCGACACCGAGGTTGTCGAGGAGGAAGAGGATGAGCAATCCGCCCAGCGCCATGCGCGCGAGCACCGCCATCGTCGACACCGCCGTGGTCCCGGCGCCGAGCCCATCGCCCCCGCGGCGAGTGTAGCGATCGGCCCAGAAGGTGATGAACGCGTTGCCCCAGATCCCGATCTGGATGAGCAGGGCGATGACGGAGACGATGCGCAGCGCGGTATGCGCGCTCGCGCGAAAGGTGAGGAGCGCCGTCGCGGGCGAGATCGTCGCAAGGAAGATCAGCATCACGCGCGTGCGACTGAGCAGATCGACGAGGAGGTCGTCGAAATCGGTGCGCGTCCGTGCACTGAACTTCGAGAGGCGCTTGACGGCGAGCTGCTTCAGCCCCCACAGCGCCGTTGTGGCGACGATGATGACGAGGGCCGCGAGCAGCCATCGCTCGACGGGGTTCCCGAGCCATTGATAGGCGAGGAATTCGTTCAAGGGCATGTCGTGGGCAATCTAGCCGGAATTGCTCGGAAACTTCGAGCGGCAGCACGATGTAGTGAAGGTGACAGCAAGTCGGCCACAGACCCGCCGTTCGCACGTTGCATCTCGCCGGGAGCCGATGTACGCTACGCGCGCATGACTCCCTCCTGACGATTGCCGGAGCCGTTGATGCCACTCGAGATCGTGTTTCTCAACACCATGGAAATGCTCCTGCCGGCCCTCGTGATCACGATCCTGGGGCTTCCGCTGGTGCGCGTGATGGCGCGACGACTCGACCGCCGCGATTCGCCAGTCCCGCCAGGACTGGCCAAGATCGAGGAGCGCCTCGCACGTCTCGAGGCCGGGGTCGACGCGATCGCGGTCGAGGTGGAGCGCATCTCGGAGGGCCAACGATTCACCACCAAGCTTCTGGCGGAGCGCTCCGGGTCGGCGACCTCCGCGCCGCCGGCCGGCGCACGCTGACCGCAGCGACATGACACCATGGGTCGCGCGGCTCATCGCCACGAACGTGGCGGTGTTCGCGTTAGGTATGGTGATGCCAGACCTCTGGCGGACGCTGGCGCTGCAGCCGCGGCTCGTGCTTCAGGAGCCGTGGACTCCGATCACGTACATGTTCGTGCATGCCGGTCCGTGGCACATCTTCTTCAACATGCTGAGCCTGTATTTCTTCGGGCCGCGTGTCGAACAGCGACTTGGCAGCGACCGCTTCATCCTCCTGTATATACTCAGCGGGCTTGGTGGTGCCGCCCTCTCGTTCCTCACCCCGATGGCCGCGATCGTCGGCGCGTCGGGGGCGACGTTCGGGGTCTTCCTGGCCTACGCCATGTTCTGGCCGCACGATCGCATCCTCATCTGGGGCGTGCTTCCCGTCGAGGCGCGCGTGCTCGTGCTGCTCACGACGCTGTATTCGCTCTGGGGCGGCACCGGCAGCGTCGGGGGATCGGTTGCCCACTGGGCACACCTCGGTGGCTACGCCGCGGCGTACCTCTATCTGCGCTGGCTCGACGCGCGCTCCGATCGTCGTCAATTCAAGAAGCGCGTCGATGATGCGACCTTCGGAAAGCGCTCCGTGATCGTGAGCACCGAAGCTCCCGACTTCGATGCGATCAAACGGGACGGCCTCCACGCGCTCACCCTCGAGGAGCTCGATCGATTGCGAGCGAAGGTGACGTCCGAAGGAGCCGACGCGTTGACGCCTGACGAGCGCGCGTTCCTGCACCGCATGAGGTCGAGGTAATCGAGGTCGTCGAGGACAACCCTCGATCACCGTTCTCGAATCCAGGAGGCAAAGCATGCCGGGCATCGCCCTCCGCGACGCCATCATCGAGGATGCCGCCGTGATCGCGACCCTCCTCGACGAGCTCGGGTACCCCTCGCAGCCCGATGGCGTACGCGGGCGGCTCGCTCGCCTCCTCGCTGGCGACGGCTCTCGCGTCTTCGTCGCCGAGCGCGCGGCGAAAGTCGTCGGCGTGCTGGCGCTGCATCGCATGCCGGTGCTGACGTCGCTCAGCGACGTCGCGATGATCATTGCGCTCGTCGTGACGGAACGCGAGCGTCGAGCTGGGGTAGGACGGCTACTCATTGCACGGGCGGAAGATGAAGCGCGCGTCTGGCAATGCGGTCGCATCATGGTCACGAGCGCGGAGCGCCGCGCCGATGCGCATGCGTTCTATCAGCACCTGGGCTACGAGTATACGGGGCGACGCTTCGCGAAGGTGATGGGGCTATGAGAGCCAGAGGGAGGCGAGGCTGTCCAGGTCGTCGAGGTGATCGAGGCAACGTCATCCTGGATCCCCTTCACCTCGATCACCTCGATTACCTCGACCTCCTCGTCTACCTGTTGCCACTCCTTTGGTCGCTGGGCGCGACAATGGCCGCTGCCCAATCCGACCCCCGCCCTAACGAATGCTGGGGCTTCGTGTTCGGCGCCTGGTCACCGGCGCTCGACTGGTCGGCGGCCGGACATGGCGGCGTGGGCGCACGCGCGGCACCGCCGACGCCGGAGGCGTCCACGACTGACGGGGCGCCACGACACGACGCTGCATCCTTTGCGAGAACGGGCGGACCTGCGCTCGTGCTCTATCCCACCTGGTGGCCGGTCGGCGTCGGCATCGAGCTCGACCGCCAACCCACGGAGAGCGACACGGTTCCCGGCATTGCCTACGCGTTCGTCGCCGACGGTCGCTTGACCCCTCCGGAGAGCCGTATCCTCGCGTGGCGAAAACCGTGCGTCGAGGCGCCCGCTCGGTCCGCTACTCGAGCTGCGCCTGACGAGCGTCGATCACTTCCGGGAGCGCCCGCAGACGCGCGACCACGTCGGAGTCGAGCCGCCCGTCCACGCTGATCGCGGCGATCGCTTCGCCACCCGCCTCCAGCCGTGCCTGGTGATACTCACCGATGTTGATGCCCGCATTGCCGAGCAAGGTGCCCACCCGGCCGATGACACCCGGCACATCGCGATTGCGAAGGATCACCAGCGTCCCCTTCGGCACCACGTCGACGTGATAGTCGCCGATACGGACGATCCGAGGGTGGCCGCCGCCAAGTAGCGCACCCGCGACGCGCACCTCCCGATCACGACTCGCCGTCCGCAGCTCCACGAATTCGGCGAACGCCGGATGGGGACCGAGTCGCGTGCGTCGCACATCGAGCCCGCGCGCCTTGGCGAGATGGCTCGCGTTCACGAAGTTGACGTTGGCCCGCCCCACGATGGCGGACATCAACCCGACGAGCGCCGATGCCGCGAGCGGGCGCAGCGCCTCCTCGTCGGCGCCGCCTGCATACCGGACTTCGGCCGCCTCCGGCGCTCCATCCAGCATCGTCGACGCGAGCCGCCCCAATCGCTCGGCAAGCTCGAGGAGCGGACGCAGACGGCGCATCTCCTCGCTGCCAACCGCGGGCGCGTTCACGGCGCGCGAAAAGTCCCCGTCCGCCAGTGCGGCGCGAACGGCCTCCGCGATCTCCAGCGCGACGTTCTGCTGCGCCTCCTCGGTCGACGCGCCCAGATGCGGCGTGAGCACGACGTTGTCGAGCGAGCGAAGTGGATGATCCTTGGGAAGCGGCTCCTGCTCGAAGACATCGAGCGCGGCCCCGCCAATTCGTTTCTCCCGGAGCGCCTCCACCAGGGCTGCCTCGTCGATCACGCCCCCGCGGGCGGCGTTTACCACCAACGCTCCGCGCTTCACGCGCGCGAGCCGTTCGCGGCCGATGAGCCCCTGCGTCGCCTCGGTGAGCGGCACGTGCAACGAGATGACATCGGCGCGGGCGAGCACCTCGTCGAGGCTCGTCAGCTGAGCCTCGAGCGCGAGCGCGCGATCCTCGGTCAGATAGGGATCGTACACGAGCACGCGCATCCCGAACGCGCGCGCACGCTTCGCTACCTCACCGCCGATGCGGCCCGCTCCCACGAGTCCAAGCGTCTTTCCGTACAGCTCGACGCCGCCAAAGCTTTTGCGATCCCACGCCCCCTCATGCATCGACCGATCAGCCGCTGGAACGCGCCTCACAAGGGCGAGCAGCAGCGCGAAGGTGAGCTCGCACGCCGAGATGGTGTTGCCCGAGGGCGCGGTGAGCACCGCGATTCCCTTCTCCGTCGCCGCGTCCACGTCGATCGTGTCGACACCGACACCGGCGCGTCCAATGACCTTGAGCCGCTCCGCTTTGGCGAGCGATTCACGCGTGATCTTGGTCGCGCTGCGAACGAGCACGGCGTCGACGTCGGCCATCGCCGATGCGAGCGCATCCCCGGACAACCCCGGCTTCGTGACGAGGTCGAACCGCGCGTCATCGCGGAGCGGCGCGAGCCCGTCGGGCGCGATCGCGTCCGCCACCAGCACCTTGAATGAGTCGCTCACGCGGCGAGCACCTGCTCGAGCTCGCCCAGCAGCACGTCGAGCTCCTCCACCGTGTGATCCCCCATGTGCCCGATACGAATCGTCGCGTCCTTCAACGCGCCATAGCCCGACGCGATCGTAAAGCCGCGCTGCTTGAGCGCCGAGGTGACAGCCGAGCCGGTATGTCCGGAGGGCATCGTCAGGCACGTCACCGTCGACGACCGATACCCCTCCGGAGCGAGCACGCGGATGTCGAGCCCGCGCCCTTTCATCTCATCGGCCCACGCCCACGTGCGTCGCGCCATGGCGGCATGCCGCTCCCACCGCGCCTCGATCGTCTCGCGGCGAATCGCATCGAGCTGGGCGCCAAGCGCGTAGAACAGCGGCAACGCGGGCGTGTTCGGCGTCTGATTCTTGGCGATGTTCTTCTCGAACTCGACGAAGTCGAAGTAGATGCCCCGATCTCTCTTGGACTTCGCGCGCTCGAGAAGCGCGGGCCGCGCCACGCCGAGCGCGAGTCCAGGAGGAAGGGCGAGCGCCTTCTGCGATCCGGTCAGGACGAAATCGAGCTCCCAGGCGTCGGTTTCGACCGGGGAGCCGGCGATTCCCGTCACGCTGTCGACGAGCAGGGCGACGTCGCCACGGGCGTGCGCCACCTTCGCCAGCTCGGCGATGGGATTCAAAACACCCGTGGATGTTTCCGAATGCACGACCGTAACGGCGTCATAGTCCGCCCGTCGCAGTGCATGCTCGACCATCTCTGGTGAATGGCCCTCGCCGAGTGGAACCTCGAGCACGTCCGCCTCGAGGCCGCACGCGACCGCGATGCGATGAAAGCGCTCGCTGAACGCGCCATTCACTAGAGACAGCACCTTGCGCCGCGCGCCGTTCCGCAGCGCGGCCTCCATTAGGCCGGTCGCTGATGACGAGGAGATGTACACGGGCCGGGTCGTTCGAAAAACGTATTGAAGTCCAGGCATGAGTGAAGCGATGAGCTCCTCCATCGCCTTGCCACGGTGGCCGATCATGGGCCGCGTCTGCGCGGCGAGAATTTCGGGACGAACTTCGGTGGGACCGGGGAGAAAAAACTTGCCGAATGCCATTGGTAAGGTGGGTCGGGGGCCAGGGGCCAAGGGCCAAGGGGAAGGTCAAGGCTGCATCGGAGTCACGACCCGTGACCCGCCCCTTGGCCCTTGGCCCTTGGTCTATGGCCCACTCAAACGCGCATCAAGCTCCTACCTAACTCAAAAACCTCGCGCGCAACGGGATCTCTCGGCGCAACGCCGCCCAGCGCAAGGACCACAATCGGTGCCAGCGAGGGTGTTCGCACGACGACGTCGGCCGCATCGATGACAGCCGGCCGTTCCACTACGCCCGCGAATGCCACGAACATGTCGGCGGGAGGACGCGCCTCGAGATCGGTCGCGCCATCCCCGACGAGCATGACCGGCCGCGGAAGCTCTGGCATCCATCGTTCCAGCACCGTGCGCTTGCCGCCCGAGCGCGCCAGTGGCGACGTGCTGTCGAAGCCGGCGTACGCGCCGTTGTCGTCGAAATGTACTTCAACCGCTGCCACGGCGCGCTCGGTGAGACCGAGCGCGAGTGCCAGCGTCACGACGGCCTGCCGGATTCCCCCGGACATCACGCGCACTTCGATCCCCTCGGTGAGCAGCGCGGCGACAGTCTCATGCGCATCGGTGACGAGCGTGCGTACGTAGCGTTCGCCGAGTGCGTCCACCTGCTCGCGTGTCGGCCGAACGAGCTCGAGGCGTCGGCCGTACACATCTTCAAGTGGAATCTCCCCGCGCATCGCGGCTTCGGTGAGTCGCGCGATCTCTTCGCGGTGGGCGTGCGCGAGCTCCTCGATGCCCTCGATGGCCGATAGCGTCGAATCGCAGTCGAAGATGACGCTGGCGAAGCGGGAGGCGGGCATG
>DATFBS010000021.1:0-2925 GCA_035253695.1 Gemmatimonadaceae bacterium | reverse complement strand
AATGAGCTCCTGCTGGACTCCCTGCTTGTCCCGCCACCACAGCTCGATCGCAATACCGATCGCGTCAGGCACCGACAGCACCTTGTTCGGCCCGAGCCCGATCGGCCGATCGGACGCGATGCCGCGGAGTTGACGGTACACGGCCTCGATGGGAATGCCCGAGCGAAGCGCGAGCGAGATGAGGCGGCCCATGGCTTCTACGTCGGCCATCGCCGCACCACCAGCCTTGCCTAACGTGATGAACACCTCGAACGGCTGACCGCGATCGTCCTCGGTGATGTTCACGTACATGGTGCCGAGCGGCGTCTCGATACGACGAGTCGTTCCCTTCAAGGCGTCGGGACGCGACCGCTTCGCACGACGATTCGCGTTCTCGGCCTCGACGTCGTACAGCGCGCGCTTGAGGCGCTCGATCTCGGCGTTCGCCTCCGCGAGCTGACCAGCTAGTTCGCCCACAGCCCGCTTCTCCGACCCAGCAGGCGCGCCGCCGGAACGTTCGGCAGCCGCCTTCTCGGTCGTGCCGGTCGACAGCACCTGATTGTCGCGCGAGCCGTCACGATACACGGTCACACCCTTCGCGTTCAGCTCGTACGCCATCTCGTAGATCTTTCGTACGTCGTCCACCGTCGCGGTGTGTGCGAAGTTCGTCGTCTTCGAAATGGCGGAGTCGCAGTGCTGCTGGAAAGCCGCCTGCATCCGCATGTGCCATTCGGGCGCGATCTGGTTGGCCGTCGTGAAAACGCGCTGCCAACGTTTCGGCACATCCTCGAAGTCGACGCGGCCCTCGCGCGCGATCTTCTCCATCAGCGAGTCGCTGTACCAGCCCTCTTTCTTCGCAATCGCGACGAAGTCCTCGTTCACGTCGGGCATCATCACGCCGGCCTGATTGCGCATGAACGCAACGGCAAAAAGCGGTTCGAGGCCTGACGAGCACCCCGCGATGATGGAGATGGTCCCGGTCGGCGCGACCGTCGTCACGTTGCAGTTGCGGAGCATCTGCATCGGCCGAATGCGATTCCCTTGCGCATCGCGCGCGCACGTCTCGTCAGGCCCCCAGATGCTCTTGGCCCACTCGGGGAACGGACCGCGCTCGTTCGCCAGCCGCTCGCTTTCCTTCTTCGCTTCCTGATCGAGGAACTCCATCACCCGACGTCCCATCTCGACACCCTCGGGCGAGTCGTACGGGATGCCGAGCCTGACGAGCATGTCGGCGAAGCCCATGACGCCGAGGCCGATGCGGCGGATGCGCTTGGAGAGCGCGTCGATCTCGTCGAGGGGGAACTTGTTGACGTCGATGATGTTGTCGAGGAAGTGCGTGCTCAGATGGATGTCACGCTTGAACGCGTCCCAATCCATCTTCCCGTCCTTCACGTAATACCCGACGTTGATCGAGCCGAGGTTGCAGACGTCGTACGAGAGCAGCGGCTGCTCTCCACATGGGTTGGTCGCCTCGTACGCGCCGAGGTGCGGGACGGGATTGTAGCGGTTGGCTTCGTCGATGAAGAAGACACCGGGCTCGCCCGTACGCCACGCCCCGTCGATCATCTTGTTCCACACCGTGCGCGCGTCGAGCGTGCCCGACACCTTGCCGTTACCCGGATCGACGAGGTCGTACGCGGTTCCCGCCTTCACCGCCTGCATGAACTTGTCGGTGATGGCAACCGAGATGTTGAAGTTGACGACCTGTGTCAGGTCTTCTTTGCACGAAATGAACTCGAGGATGTCGGGATGATCGACGCGCAGGATTCCCATGTTCGCGCCGCGGCGCGTGCCGCCCTGCTTCACCGCGTCGGTGCTCGCGTCGTACAGCTTCATGAACGACACCGGACCGCTGGCGACGCCGGTCGTGGAGCGCACCATGGATCCTTTCGGGCGAAGACGCGAGAAGGAGAAGCCGGTGCCGCCACCTGACTGATGGATGAGCGCCATGGAGACGAGCGTGTCGTAGATGCCGTCGTGTCCGTTCGAGAGCGCATCGCTCACCGGAAGCACGAAGCACGCGCTGAGCTGGCCGAGTGGACGACCGGCGTTCATCAACGTCGGCGAGTTCGGCTCGAACCGGCGCTGCGTCATGAGCGCGTAGAAGTGCTCGGCCGTCTGCTGGATGCGCTTGTCGCTCGCGCCGTAGCGCCGCTCCGCCTCCGCCACCACTGTCGCGACACGCCAGAAGAGATCCTCGGGGCGCTCGGTGGGCTTCCCTGTCTCGTCCTTGATCAAGTAGCGCTTCTCGAGCACGGTGAGCGCGTTCTTGGAGAACGACACGGGCGTCGCGGGGGGCGTGGAGGAAAGCGGCATGTCGACGACTCCGTCTGGAATGTCCTGCGTACGACGACTTCGGTGTGTCCGGAGAGGTACCGCGGCGGGGGCTACGTCGAAGGTACAACCAATGGCGCGTCCGAGCTGCGGGCCGGAACGATATCCGGGTCGTGATTCCGCGCAAGTCGTGCCATAACTGTCCGGTATCGTGGAATTTACACAATGCACATCACAAAATGGAGTGCCGAAAACGTTATCAACTTCGGTCTTTCATCGGCGAAATCACGGGGACATGCGTTTCCACGGCTCGTAATAGTCGCAAGGTGACTCAAATTATTGTCGATATTTAATTTACGCGAGCTGATACCAAATGCGGATTTCGTGATCAGGGCATCGCTGAAAATGCGACAATCGGGGCGGCGCGAAGGAGGGATTGCCTGGAAACACGAAGGTCACCGCCGGCGCCATCAGCCATCCGCCATCAGCCCTCCGGGTCCTCGGCAGAGAGATCTCTCAGCGTCGCCCGGATGGCCGATGGCGGATGGCTGATGGCGCCGTTGCACTTCCCGAATGCCTAATGCCGAATGCCTGTTCTTATCGATGCCTCTTCACTTTCCCTTCGCGATGCGCCTTCTGCAGCTCGATGTACGCCTCGCACGTCTTCCGGAT
>DATFBS010000020.1:0-5400 GCA_035253695.1 Gemmatimonadaceae bacterium | reverse complement strand
CGTCGAGGACATCGATCGCTGGAAGCGCGGAATGAACGCCGAAGCCGACGCCGTCAAACAAGCGGGCGAGAAGCTCAAGGCAGCGAAAACCTCGCAGGACACCCTCGAGGCGATGTTCGCAGCGAACGAGACCTCGACTCGCGCTGTAGGCGCGCGCGCGGCGGGCCTGGCCGAGGATCGCTACGGGTTCATCCGCACGTCCCTCTCCGTCCTCGTTGCGAACATGGCACCTGTCGAGAGCGACTTCGACGTCAGCAAAGCGCCGCCCGAAATGATTGCTACGCTCAAAGCCGCGCGCGACACGGCGCTGATGCGCGACGCGCCCAAGTACAACCCGGCAGTCGTCGAAGCGCTTCGGCCACAAGCCGCGGCGCTCCGAAAGCAGGATCTGGAGCTGACGGCGGCGAGGTTGAGAGCGGCCGGGATGGTGCCATGAGCACGACACTACCCTAGAGTGGAGGCCCTCTAAACGCTTTGCTGCCGAGCCAACGCGTCGTTCAGATCTGCCTCTTCCTCGTCGCTGCGATCGCGATGTTCGGCGGCGCGCTCCAGATGTACCTCGGCCAGCCCAACACCACGCCGCGGCTCGACAACATCCATCGGTTCATGGCCGGCGTGTATTTCGCGACCGGCATCATCAGCCTTTGGACGGCGCTCACCGTGCGGCAGCACAGCACGCTGGTCTTTCTCATCGCGTTAGGCGTGCTGCTGGCGGGCGTCGGGCGCCTGGTGTCCATCAGTCAGGTAGGATTGCCGGAGCCCACGGAAGTTTGGCTCGGCTATCTCATCCCTGAGCTGGTGCTTCCGTTCATCATCGTCGCAGCGCAGTTGGCGACGAATCGACATCGGGACTCGGGACTCGGGACTCGGGACTCGGCAACTTAGGCGAGAGGCACTCAGTCGCCACGAGCCGAGTCCCGAGTCCTGATGCAAAGAAAAAGCGGGCCGGTCGACATTCGACCGGCCCGCTCTTGCTTTGCTTCAGCTAGAGTCCGTTGTCTCTCGAAGAGCCGAGGTTCAACCGAATCCCACCTTCGAGCACGTAAGCAGCCTTGCCGCCTAACAGGAACCCACTCGACCGGGGCTGCAGCACCGCCTGACCGAACACCGAGAATCGACGATACTGCGCCTGAACGCCGCCCATGAGCAGGAACGTCGCCTGGTCGCGCCGATCGTCGATCTGTCCCCAGATGTCGTGCTGCTGGGTCTGATCCTGGAAGGGCTCCACGACCATGGCGTTGCTGATCCAGTTCACCGCGAAACCGACGCCCGCGTATGGACGCAGGGTTCCATACGAGACCGGGAAAGCGAGCGCGGAGACGGTCACGCGCTTCATGTTCTTCATGTCGACGGTGAAGCCGTTGCCGTTGTTGTCGACCAGCGCCGTCTGCTCGTCGAACCAGAGCTGCTCGCCCGAGATGTAGAGACCGCCCTTCGTCCGCGTGATCAGCCACTCGATACCAACCAGCGGCGCGGCATGGCGATCGAAGCCGTTCGAGAACGACATCACGCCGGCCTTCGCGCCCCAGAACCAGGCGTCCTTGAACAGCCGACCTTCCTGGGCGGACGCCACCGCCGGTGTCAGCGCCGCGAAGGCGATAGCGGTAGCGAGCCAGCGGACCGTGCGCATGTGAAGCTCCTCGTTCCTAATGAGAGATCGGTAAGAAACCGTGTTCAGTGCAGCAGTGCGTTGAAGAGCATCTTGAACGTGCCGTACGACTGTCCCCGATGCTGAGGACGAAACCCGAACATCACCACCTTGCCCCGTCCCACTCGGGCCTCGACCGCGGCTGCTTTCCCCGCGATCGAATCGGCGCCTGACAAGTACCCGCTCAGCAGAATCTCGCTGGCCTTCCGCGGATAACGAGCGATCACCCGAACCGCGGTACTGTCGGTCACGTCGAACGTCGTCGAGTTGACGAAGTACGCCGCGGCCGTGTCAGGCATTCCGAACGCGACTGGATGCGAGGCGTCCACCAGCATTCGGAGCACGGAGCCCGGCGCATACAGCGCGTCGGCATCCTGCTGTGCATCGCTGGCCGTGGCCGGCGCATCGAATCCTTCCCGAGACCGGACGACCAGGCGCCTGACAGCAACCTTGAGCGCTTCCGTCGCCAGCTCCGACGAGCGATCGAGCAGCACCAGCCTACCACCGCCACGCACGAACGCCGCAATCGAATCGATTCCCGCGGCGCCAAGCCCGCCGGCGTACTGCGAAGGAATGACCGAGTCGGCCATACCCTCCCGCATCTGCCGTAGGCTCATGTCTGGGACGAGGAGCACATCCAAGTGGTCACGGAGGTTACCGGCTTTCACGGCGGAGTCGGTGACGCTCCGGTAGGGGATCGCGAACCGGTCAAAAAGCCATCTGGTCCACCCCTCGTCCATGTTCGACGTCCAGGGACGGTAGAGGCCCACGCGAGGGAAACGGGCCAGAGTCCGACCGGCGGGAACCGATGATACTCGGTTCCGATAGTGGCACGCGTCGGGATCGCCAGCAGGCTCGGCACCACGGTCAGCGATCACGAAGCGGGGCGCGCCGGTGGTTGGAACTCGCACCCGTCGGCCGGACGCCAGAGCCCGCGCAATGTCCTGATAGGCGCGTGTGTCTCGAGCATCGAGCGCTAGGTATCCACGGGAAGTCGACGCTGGGCAGTCGCGCGCCACACCATTCACCGCGGCCGTCGACACCGACATCGGTTCATTCATCGGAACCACGGTCACGCCCATCTGAAGCGGCAGCGTCCAACCCGCGACGTCGTACGGCTGCTCCGGCGGCCCGCCCGGCCACCTCTCCAGACGCGGGAAATGCTGCGCCTCCAACAGATCCTTGGCGTGAGCGCGATACGGCTGCGCCATCGGCACGATCGTGGTTCCGGGTCCGAACCTGCGATCGCCAATCCGGAACGAATCACGGGCCGTGTGCAGCTCGACGCCTCCGTCGCGCAACACGCGCTCGAGCTCGCGCACCGCGCCGCCATCTGCCTGACGAGGTATTACAAACGCATACGGCGCCTGTGTCTCACCGAGCCGAACCGCCTTCCTGCCTAACGAGACGAAGTTCCGCACGTACTGCTCGCGCTGCTGCGACATCATCTTCACCAGCGCCTCGGACGCGATCAGCTCGTACTCGACGATGTCGCGAAGCCGCCACGTCCCC
Organism: Gemmatimonadaceae bacterium; assembly: GCA_035253695.1. Classification (GTDB taxonomy): domain Bacteria; phylum Gemmatimonadota; class Gemmatimonadetes; order Gemmatimonadales; family Gemmatimonadaceae; genus JAICNG01. Next base: position 2,240 of record DATFBS010000020.1, on the reverse strand, counting down.
CCCGGCCACGGATTGGGAAAGTTCATCCGCTGCGCATACTTCGGGAGACCGCGTGCGTGGCCGCGCAGCGCCGAAGAATCCTGCGTGATCGGAGTGGCGATGCGAACGCTGGCCGCTTCGGTGAGAATGCCGACCATGTTGTGACGCGTCGGTGTCGATCGCGCGCCGCCGTGCCACCAGAGATCGTAGATCACCCGATCCGCCACACCACTCTTCCCACGCTCCTCCAACGCCAACGCCATCTCGGCGCCGATATGCCCGATGGCTCGCACAATGATGGGATCGACGTTGGGATTTATCGGATCGACGAAGGGCGGCACGAAGAGACGCGCGCCACCATTCCCCATCTGATGCACGTCGTAGAAGTCCTCGGGGAACCAGGTGCGATAGAGCAGGTCGGTCACCAGCTTCGTCTCGCGCTGCGTCACCATGAACCAGTCGCGATTGTTGTCGTGGCCGACGTAGTGGTGATAGAGCCACGGAAGTGGCCCGCCCTCATGCTTGGTGCCGAGTCCCTTGCGGTACCATTCGGCGACCATCTGCGTGCCGTCGGGGTTCATCGATGGCACCAGCAGCACGACGGTGTTCTCGAGCGCGCGCTTCAGCGTGTCGTTGGTGATGAGTCGCCAGGCGAGCTCCATCGCCATCTGCGACGACGCGATCTCGGTCGCGTGGATGTTGCACGAGATGAGGACGACGGCCGGCTGTGTCGCCACGAGCGTTCGCTCGTCGGCAGATGAGAGCAAGCGCGGATCGGCCAGCCGCGCCTGACGGGCACGGAGGGTGTCGAGCCGCCGCATGTTCTCTGGCGATGAAATGGTAGCAACGACCAGCGGGCGTCCCTGCGTGGTGACGCCGAGCGAGTCGAGCTTGACCGACGGTGAGGCAAGCGCCAGCTTGCGGAAGTAGGCGACGATCTGGGGCCAGTCCGCCAAGGAACGGTCCGCGCCGACCTCGAAACCGAGGTGCTCCCTGGGCGTTGGAACGGCCTGTGCCGGGATCGGCTCGGTGAGCGCGGCCAGCGCCAGGAGTGTACAAGGAAGGGCGGTGAGGGCGGTGGGCATTCGAATCATCGTTCGAGGCGGTGACAGTTTGAGCGGATTCGGTCGCGGTATCGGCAGTCCCAGTCCCACGACTCGGCGCGGCGCATGAAGGCGCCGATCCTTCCCCCGTACGTCGAAAATTTTCGCAGCGCGGTGTACGGCACCGTCTTCGGCGCCCGAATGGACGTCGTTCACCGGCTGCATTCCGGCGATCGATTGATCCTCGTGCCCGACCCACCGGGTACCGACAATCCCGCGGTGTGGGTCCACGCCCAAGGGGGAGACGTCGTGGGCCACCTCCCCTACACGATCTCCAGCTGGCTCGTCCCCTGGATGCTCGACGGCGGCCGCTGCGGCGCAAGTGTCGAGAGGGTGGGGACGGATGATGAAGCGAGCTGGAGGCGGGTGATCATCGCGGTTCACTGTCATACGTAAGCCTGACAGAACAGCGGCATGCGGCATCCGGCATGAGGCATCGGGGTCTCGGCGACTGAAACTCTCCGCCGAGACCCGGATGCCGGATGCCCCATGCCGGATGCCGCTGTTTGCACTTCTCGCTCAAATCAACTTCAGCGCCCTGCCAACTTTCTTGAACGCTCCCACCGCCGCATCGAGATCCTCCCTCGTATGCGCGGCTGACAGCTGACATCGTATTCGCGCGTGCCCCTGCGGTACGACGGGATAGCCGAAGCCGGTCACGAACACGCCCTCGTCGAGCATCATCTCGCTCACTTTGATGGCGAGCGCGGTTTCGCCGACGATGATCGGGACGATCGGTGTGTCGCCGGGTAGCGGCTTGAAGCCAGCTTCCTGAATCGCCTGGCGGAAGTAGCGTGTGTTGTCGTGAAGCTTGGTTACGAGCTCGGGGTGCTGCTCGAGATATTCGACCGCTGCCAGGGAGCTTGCGGCCACAGTCGGTGGAAGCGCGTTCGAGAAGAGTTGGGGACGCGACCGTTGCGTGAGGTAGTCGGCCAGTGCCGCCGAGCCGGCGGTGAATCCGCCCGCCGCGCCGCCTAACGCTTTGCCGAGCGTTGATGTGATGACGTCGACCTCACCGAGCACGCCGAAGTGCTCCGCGGTGCCGCGTCCGTTCTTACCGAGCACGCCTGACGCATGCGAGTCGTCCATGGCGACGATTGCGTCATATTCGCGCGCGAGCTCGAGGATTTCCGGAAGCCGCGCGATGTCGCCTTCCAT
>DATFBS010000019.1:0-17626 GCA_035253695.1 Gemmatimonadaceae bacterium | reverse complement strand
GCTGTGCCAAGACCCGCAAGCGCTGAAGGCGCTGAAGGCGCTTAAGGCGCTGACTGCTGAGAGTCCGCCAGGTGATGCGCCTCACATCGTTCATCGCCCAGCGCCCCCAGCGCCCCCAGCGCCCCCAGCGCCCCCAGCGCCCCCAGCGCCTTTAGCGCCTCACTGCTTAATCACCCACACCTTGATCTCCGGCTTCACCTCGGCGTGCAGCCGCACCGGGATCTTGTAGACGCCGAGCGACTTGATCGGCTCATGCAGGTCGATCTGTTTCTTCTCGATGTCGAAGCCTTGCGCCTCGAGCTGGTGGGCGATGTCGGCCGTCGTCACCGAGCCGAAGAGCTTCTCCTCTTCGCCCACGCGGGCGGAAAAGGTGAGCTGGACGGTCTCCAGACGCTCGGCGAGCGCCTGCGCCGCCTTGATGCGCTCCGCCTCGGCCGCTTCCAGGCGTGCCTTTTCCATCGCGATGCGTTTGCGATTGCCGGGAGTCGCTTCGTAGGCGAGCCCGCGTGGGAGCAGGTAATTACGGGCGTAGCCGGGCGACACCTTCACGATGTCACCGGGCTTGCCGAGGTTCTCGACCGATTGGCGAAGAATGATTTCCATGAGAAGCTCCGATGGTGCGATGAAACGAGGTCAGGATGCGGCGCGCAAGCGTCGCCGCCAGTCTCCCCACGCATCGCTCACACCCAGCACGGCGAACAGCGCCAACATCACGGCGAGCGCCAGCAGAGCGGCGTAGGGACGAGGATTGAGGATCGCGATCACCGCGGCGATCGCCACGAGCGCGGCGCTTCGTCGAACGAAGCTGTCGATCACGCCCAGACCGCGCAACGCGTACAGCATACCGAAAAACAAGACGAGGTTCTGTCCCAGCTGGGCGAGCGAGGCGAACGACGGAAGCAACACCAGCGTGAGTCCGACGATCAATCCCCACGCGAGGTGGTCGTGAAAACGAAATTCCCGCAGCGCCGCCAGCGGCGGGCCGATCCGCGCGCGCGAGAGGCGATGGTACAGCGTCCAGGCGAGCGCGCACACCACGAGTGACTCGAGCGCGAGCAGGGCGGGGAACAGCGGCGTGGCACCTTTCGACAACCGGTGAAGCTCGAAGGCGGTTTGGTCCACCGTCTCGCTCGTCATCACCTCGCGCATGGACGGCACCCGGTTGACGACGCTCCGAAGCGAGATGCCAAGGGCCTCCACCGACTGGCGATTGCGGACGTCGTACTGCTCATCGAGAACGCGCTCCACGCGTCGGAACGACGTCCGCCCAGCCAACCCGTGAGCGAGTCCGACGAGCAGCGCCAAGCCGACCGCGGACAGGACCCGTGTGAAAAACGGGCCCGGCTTGCCGAGGATGCACGTCACGCCAAACGCGCCGGCGAGGAGCAATCCCCACGCACGAGCCAGATCGTAGTACGAGCTCCCGACGGCTGGCGGAGCCTGCGCCAGCACCCACCCCGCGAACGCGAGCCACACGAGGGCGAGCGATAGTCGCCCACCGGCCCACCAACCGAGCAGGAAGCACACGGCAACGGTAGGGACGAGCAGGATGAGCGTGTGCTCCACCGGCAGCACCGCGCGGACGGCCGGGAACAGTGGGACCAGCAAGAACGCCGCGAGAGCGAAGGCGAGTCTCGCCCACCCTCGCTCGCGCGGCGCCGGCGCGAGGCCGTCGGCCATGCTCAGGTCTGGTGGTGGCCCTTGATGTACGGAATCAGCGCGAGATAGCGTGCCCGTTTGATTGCCGTCGACAGTTGCCGCTGATGGCGTGCGCACATCCCGCTCAACCGGCTCGGCAGAATCTTGCCATGGTCGGTGATGAAGCGGCCAAGGGTGCGGTCATCCTTGTAGTCCACGTAGCGAATGCGCGATTCGCAGAACGGACAGGCCTTCTGGGGTCGGCGCATCATTCTTCGTCCTCCTCGTCGTCGTCGCGGCGACGCAGCCCGATCTCGCTGCCCGGCTCGACGGCCGGCGCACCGACTTCGTGCTCGTGCAGGGTGATCAGGTAGCGGACGACGCCGTCATCGAGTTTCAGCGCCCGCTCGTACTCGGGGAGCTTCGCGGGCTCTGCCTCGAAGCGCGCGATCGCGTAATACCCATTTTCCTTCTGTCCGATGGGATACGCGAGTTGGCGGCGTCCCCAGTGGTCGACAGCGATATCGCCGGTCGCCGAGAGGAGGCCGTGAAAGCGTGAGATCTTGTCGTTGATTGCGGTGTCTTCGAGCGTCGAGTCGAAGATGTAGACCGCTTCGTACTGGCGGGTCACAGTGGCAAGCCTCCCTTTGGTCATGGTACCGCCCCCCGCTGGTTGCCGGAGCAGGAGGAGGGGTTGAGTTGTGAGGTGAGAAAACTAGTTAGGGAGGGAAGACGGGCCAAGGGCCAGGCAGGGGCCAAGGGCCAAGGGCCAGGGGCCAAGGGAAGGAAAGGCAAGCGGCCTCCGGCCGCTTGCTCATCTGATGAGGCGCGAGCGGCGAAGCCGCCGCGCCCTTTCCACCCCTCGGCCCCTGGCCCTGGCCCTTGGCCCCGCTCTAAACGTTGAACCGGAAAAGCATGACGTCGCCATCCCGCACGATGTACTCCTTTCCCTCCGAGCGAACGACCCCACGCTCCTTGGCGCCTTTCCAGCCGCCCGTTGAGACGAAGTCGTCGTACCCCGCGGTCTCCGCGCGAATGAACCCGCGCTCGAAATCGGTGTGAATGACGCCCGCCGCGCGCGGGGCCGTGTCGCCGCGATGGATGGTCCAGGCCCGTACTTCCTGCTCCCCGGCGGTGAAATACGTCTGCAGGCCGAGCAAGTGGTATCCGGCGTGGATGACGCGGTCGAGCCCGGCCTCCTCGAGGCCTAACGAAGCGAGGAAGTCGCCGCGGTCCTCCGGTGGCAGCTGCCGCAGCTCGGCTTCGATCTTCGCCGAGAAGGGAACGACCTCGGCGTGCTCGCCGCTGCGCGCCACCGCGTCGCGTAATGCGCGGAGGTGCGGCCCTTCATCGCCGGCGAGCTCCGCGTCCCCGACGTTGGCGGCGTAGAGCACCGGCTTCACCGTCAACAGCCCGAGCGGTGCCAGCATCGCGAGCTCGTCCCTCGTCAGGCGGGCTTCCCACAACCCGCGCCCCTCGGCGAGGAACTTGTGGGCGCGCTCGATCACCGGCAGCTCGGCGAGCGCCTCCTTGTCGGCCGCGCGCGCGGCGCGCTGCACGCGATCGAGCCGCTTCTCGACGGTGGCGAGGTCGGCGAGGGCCAGCTCGAACTCGATCACCTCGCGATCGCGGACCGGATCGACCGATCCCATGACGTGCAGCACGTCGGGATCCTCGAAGCAGCGCACGACGTGCACGATGGCGTCCGTCTCCCGGATGTTGGCGAGAAACTTGTTCCCCAGGCCTTCCCCCTGTGCCGCCCCCTTCACGAGGCCGGCAATATCGACAAACTGTACGACGGCGGGCACGGTGCGATTCGGCTTCACGATCTCCGCGAGCCTGCCTAACCGGGGGTCGGGGACCTCGACGATACCGACGTTGGGGTCGACGGTGCAGAAGGGGTAGTTCTCGGCGGGCGCGGCGGCCGCTGTCAGCGCGTTGAAGAGCGTCGATTTGCCGACGTTGGGGAGGCCGACGATTCCAAGCTTGAGCATTTGGGTTCGATAGGGACGGCAAAGATGACAGAATTCAGAATACGGAATTCAGAATTCAGACGAGCACGTGTGACATTTCTCGGATGGGGTTCCGGCATCGCGCATGATCGACTTCCATACACTCAAGGTTTGGCACAAGGCTCACGCGCTGACCCTACAAGTTTATCGGGAGACTTCCCACGCGCTGCGACGGGATCGCGCCCTTGCCTCTCAAACGCGGCGTGCGGCGGCGTCCGTCAGCGCGAACATCGTCGAAGGTTGCGGGGGACCTTCAGAGGCTGAGCTCGGTCGGTTTCTTGGCATCGCGCTCAAGTCGGTCGTAGAGCTGGAGTATCATCTCCTCTTGGCGCACGATCTCGAGTATCTACCCGATCGGCGCTACGAGATGCTCCGCTCCGGCACCCTCGAGGTGAAGCGCATGCTCGTGGGTCTGCTGAAAAGAATTCAGAACCGCCGCTGATTGTTGCTGAATTCTGTATTCTGCATTCTGAATTCTGTCATCTTTGCCGTTACGAAATAAACCAGGGAGCCAGCACCAAGCTCACCACGCTCATCAACTTGATGAGAATATTCAAACTCGGCCCCGACGTATCCTTGAACGGATCTCCGACGGTATCGCCCACCACAGCCGCCTTATGCGGCTCCGACCCTTTCCCCCCGTGCGCTCCCGCCTCGATGTACTTCTTGGCGTTGTCCCACGCCCCACCGGCGTTCGCCATGAACAGCGCGAGCACCACGCCCGTCACGGTGGCGCCGGCCAGGAGGCCGCCTAACGCCTCGATGCCGATGAAGCGGCCCACCACGACCGGGACGATCACCGCGCTCAGGCCGGGGACGATCATCTCGCGCAGCGCGGCCCGAGTGGAGATGTCCACACAGCGCGCCGAGTCGGGTTTGGCGGTTCCCTCGAGGAGTCCGGGGATCTCGCGGAACTGGCGGCGCACTTCGGCCACCATTCCCTGCGCGGCGCGCCCGACGCCGGTCATTGTGCTCGCGCCGATGAAGAACGGCATCACGCCACCAATGAAGAGCCCGATCACCACCATGGGGTTGAGCAGATCGAGTCCGCGATCGCCCAGCCCGACGGCCGAGGCGTAGGCGCTGAACAGCGCCAGCGCCGTGAGCGCGGCACTGCCAATGGCGAAGCCCTTGCCGATGGCGGCGGTGGTGTTGCCTAACGCGTCGAGGCCGTCGGTGATGCGCCGCACGTCCGGACCCAGGTGTGCCATCTGCGTGACGCCGCCGGCATTGTCGGCGATCGGGCCATACGCGTCGACGGACATCGTCACGCCGACCGTCGCCAGCATGCCCACCGCCGCGATCGCGATGCCGTACAAGCCGGCGGCGGCGTACGACGCGTACGTCGCGGCAGCAATGAGCAGAATCGGGACGACGGCGCTCTGCATGCCGACGGCGAGGCCGCTGATGATGTTCGTCGCCGCGCCGGTCGTCGACGAAGCGGCGATGCGCCGCACCGGGGGTCCCGCCGTGTAGAACTCCGTCACCAGCCCGATGAGAATGCCCGCGACCGTGCCGGCGACGACCGCCCAGAATGGCCCCGCGACCGGGAAGCTCGATCCATCACCCCGCGTCTGGCCGATCGGGAGAAGGTATGTGAGACCGAACGCGAACAGGAGAAACAGCGCCGCGGCCGCGAATGTCGTCAGGCGCAATGCGGTGGCCGGATTTCCGCGCGCGAGCACGCGCATGAGCCCAATGCCGGCGATCGAGGCGAGAAGCCCGGCCATCGAATAGGCGATCGGGAGGGATACGGCGTTGAAGTTGTTGGGAATCGTCGGCGTGGTGGCGGCGATCGCGATGGTCGCGATCACGGCCCCGACGTAGCTCTCGAAGATGTCGGCGCCCATGCCGGCGACATCGCCCACGTTGTCGCCGACGTTGTCGGCGATCGTCGCGGGATTGCGAGGATCGTCCTCGGGGATGCCTGCCTCGATCTTGCCCACGAGGTCGGCGCCGACATCCGCTGCCTTCGTGTAGATGCCGCCTCCCACGCGCGCGAACAGCGCCACCGAGCTGGCGCCCATCGCGAACCCGGCAATCGTTTCCGAAAAGCCACGCCACTGATCGTTGGTGACGATACCGGGCACCAGCCAGCTGAAGATCACGCCAATGCCGAGCAGCCCCAGGCTGGCGACGCTCAGGCCCATCACGGCGCCGCCATCGAACGCGATGCGCAACGCGCGCGCTTGACCGAGGGCACGTGCGGCCTCACTCGTGCGGACATTGGCGCGCGTCGCCGCCTTCATTCCGGCAAGCCCGGCAATGATCGAGCAGAGCCCTCCCGCGACGTACGCGTACCCCGTGCGCTCCCCGATCGCGCGATAGAGCAGCGCCCCGACGACGAGCAGGAATGGAATGACGACCATGTACTCTCTTCGCAGAAAGGCCATCGCGCCGGTGTGGATCTGCTCCGCGATGCCACGCATCACCTCGTTGCCTTGCGGCTGTCGGCGGATCCACAGGTACAGCGCGAGCGCCAGCGCCATGCCGACGGCGCCAGCCCACCACGCGAAGAACGCGACGTTGGTCAGCATTACTCGGAGGGTTCCCGGTTGTAGAGGCTCATGGCGCGCTCGATCCCATCGGTGAGCCAGGTCTCCACCGCGCTCGTGTAGCGGGGGAGTTGCGCGAGCATTTCCACGCGCTCGTCTTTCGCGAACGGCGAAAGCACGAAGTCGGCCAGGTCGTGACCGCGCCGTTGCGGATCGACCGGTGCGACGCCGATGCGCGCCCGTGCATATGTGCGCGACGACAGCGCGGCTTCGATGCTCCTCAGCCCGTTGTGCCCCCCAGCGCTTCCGTCGGGCCGAAGGCGCAGGCGCCCGAGCGGGAGAGCGACGTCGTCGACGATGATGAGGAGGTCTCTTGCCGGATCGAACATCGGGCGCCGAAGATACGGCCGCAGCGCGTCGCCGCTCAGATTCATGAAGGTCTGCGGCTTCACGAGGCGCACGGCGCAGCCGAGCGCGCGGCCGGCGGCGACCATCGAATCTCCATCACGGCGCCAGCCATCGAAATGCCAAACGTCGGCCAGATGGTCGACGACCATCCAGCCGACGTTGTGGCGCGTGAACTCGTACTCTCGGCCCGGGTTGCCCAGGCCCACGATCACCTTCAAGCGCCTGACAAGGGACGCTACTCGCCCTCGCCGCCTTCTTCCTCATCCTTCGGCTTGCGGATGAGCTCCGGCTCAGCGGCGGCTTCCACCACTCCCTCGGCGGGCGCGACAGGCTCCTCCTCGACGCGCGGCGGAGCGACGACGGCCACCGTCGCTTCGAGATCATCGAGGATCTCGACGCCCTCCGGGACCTTGATGTCGCTGACGTGCACCGAGTCGTTGATTCCGAGCGCCGAGATGTCGATCTCGAAGTGATTCGGGATGTTCGCCGGATCGACCTCGATCGACACCTCACGCATGACTTCTTCGACGGTTCCGCCATCCTTCACGCCAGCGGCGGTGCCGATGAGGAGGATCGGAACGTTCACGGTGATCTTCTCCCCGGCGACCAGCTCCTGGAAATCGATGTGCAGCACCTGACGCTTGAATGGATGACGCTGAATCTCGCGAATCAGCGTCTTCGACATGCGTCCGCCGAGATGCAGCTCGACGACGGTCGTACCGGGCGCGATGGAGCCAAGGAGCTTGTCCAGCTCGCGCGCGTCGATCGCCAGCGGCGTCGCCTCGCGGTGGTGGCCGTAGACGACGCCGGGGATGCGAAGGCCAGCGCGCAGCTTGCGCGCGGCGCCCTTGCCGACGTCGGATCGCGGGGTGGCGTTGAGGGTTGCTGTAGCCATTCCTAACTCCGAACTAGAAAGAGGTCGTGAACTGCAAAGATGACAGAATAGAGAATACAGAATTCAGAATTCAGCACGGAAGTGACAGGTCATTTTCTGAATTCTGTATTCTGAATTCTGAATTCTGTCATCTTTGCCGTGCCTCTCACTCGAACAGCGAACTGACCGACTGATCGAAGTGCGTGTACCGAATCGCCTTCGCCAGCAGCTCTCCCACGGAGAGCACCTTCAGCTGCTTCAACTGCCGCCGATCGTCGGGGATCGCGACCGTGTCGGTCACGGCGATCTCCGCGATCGGCGCATCGCGCAAACGCTCGACGGCCGGCCCCGACAGCAACGCGTGCGTCGCGCACACGTAGATGTCTTCGGCACCCAATCCCTTCAGCACGCGCGCGGCCTCGGTGACCGTTCCCGCCGTGTCGATCATGTCGTCGGGAATCAGACAGTCGCGTCCTTCGACATCACCAACGACGTTCAAGACCTCGGCGACGTTCGGCGCGGGACGCCGCTTGTCGATGATCGCGAAGGTTCCGTTCAACCGCTTCGCGAAGCCCCGCGCCATCTTCGCCGATCCCACGTCCGGCGCGACCACGGCCAGCTCTCGTAGCTGCTTCTTGCGATAGTGCGAGACGAACACGGGTGCCGCGTAGAGATGATCGACCGGAATGTCGAAGAATCCCTGCAGCTGATGCTGATGAAAGTCGATACCCAGCACCCGGTCTGCCCCTGCCGTCACCACCATGTTGGCCACGAGCTTCGCGCCGATCGCGACGCGCGGCTGGTCCTTTCGGTCCTGCCGCGAGTATCCGTAGTACGGCATGACGCACGTGATGCGCGCCGCCGACGCCCGCCGCGCCGCGTCAATCAGGAGCAGCAGCTCCATCATGTTTTCGGCGGGCGGATTGGTCGGCTGAACGATGAAGACGTCGTGGCCGCGGACGTTCTCGTCGATCCGGACGAAGCACTCGCCGTCGGCGAACCGACTGACCGTGACCTTCGCCAGCTCGGTCCCGAGACAGCGGCCAATCTCTTCGGCGAGCACCCGGTTGGCGGTTCCCGCGAGGAGCTTGAACCCGCGTCGCGGGACTAGGAGCTCGTCCATTGGCTACAGCCTTGAAGCATAGAGGGATAGGACGCGGCCGTCAATCGAGTGGGTCAGGGGCCAAGGGCCAGGGGCCACGGGGAGGGTGAAGGGTAAGGGAGCGACCGTTGACCCTTGACCCACCCCTGGCCCGTGGCCCTTGGCCCCTGAGCCTGCTCCTACCATTGCCCCCGGTGGATTCGAACCACCATTCTCGGATCCAAAGTCCGATGTCCTGCCATTGGACGAGGGGGCAGCAGCCTCGAAAGCTACTCGTTCGAGAGATGACCGACAACACGCGCCGGTGCGCGCGTGGCGATCACGGGAGCATTGCACGCGCGCGCAAGCTCCGCGACATCGGGTTCACCGGCGAATACCCCGAATACCGCGGATCCCGATCCGGACATCATCGCGATCGATGCGCCCCCGCGCCGTAGCGTGTCACAGTAGAAGGTGATCGACGGGTGCCGTGCTGCCACGGCGGGCTGAAGGTCATTCGTCGCGACGGCGGCGAGCGCGTCCCAATCGCGCGCGGCCACTCGCAAAGTCTCTGCATCGAGCGGCGTCGTGTCCGAAGACCTTCGATCGTGGTCGAACCAGGCATACGCGTCGGCGGTGGAGACGGCAAATCGCGGCTGCACCAACGCTAGCCATCGCGGAGCCAGTGGCTCGAGCACTTCCAGGTTGTCGCCACGACCGGTTCCCAGCGCGAGGGCCGCATCGAGTGTGAAGAAGGGGACGTCGGCTCCGATGGCCGATGCGATTCGCGTCAATCGGGCCTGACCGAGCGGCGTGGGTGAAAGCGAGTCCAGCGCGCGAAGTACGGTGCCCGCGTCGGCGCTTCCGCCTCCCAGGCCTGCTGCGACCGGGATCCGCTTCTCGATGTCGATTGCACACCCCGATGGCCAGTGCGCTTCTTCCATGTAGGCACGTGCGGCGAGCACTCCGAGATTGCGCTCGGCGGGACCAACCGACTCGTCAGGCAGGCCGTTGCGGGAGACATGGAGACTGATTCCGCTCCGCAGCGCACGGACGAGGATGTCATCGGCCAGCTCGATGCGCGCGAAGATCGTTGCCAGCTCGTGGTATCCATCCCGGCTTCGCGGACCCACCCTGAGCGCGAGATTCACCTTGGCCTGCGCTCGAAGGCGCGCGGCCGGTACGCTCACCTCGCTTGCTCCGTCGCGGTCCCGAGGTCGCGGAAGTGAAGACCGAGCCGCACGAAGTAGTAGGCCCCGATGAGAGTGATCGGGATGAACGACAGCAGGTGGTATCCGATTGCCCATGTAACCGCCAGCGTCGGATCGATCCCGTACAGCCCAAGCCCTTCGCGTCCCAGTGCCTCGAAGACGCCGAAGAACCCCGGTGCGGAGGGGACCGCCACCCCGATCGCGATGAGACCCTGCAGCACGAACATCGCGCTGAAGGGCACGGCAATACCGACCGCCTTGCAGCCGATCCACCAGGCGAGCGCGTTCACGATCCAGTGCGCAATCGTCCAGAGCAGCACAGCGAGGAATCGCCGAGGCGAGCGCAGTACGCTCAGCCCGGCGGCAAATGCGAGCAGAATGTCCTTGCCTCGCTCCTCGAAGCGTGGAGCCACGCGCCGGGCGAACGCCTGATAGAGTGTGACGATACGCTCCGGAAAGAACACGATCAGGTAGACCGCAACCAGAAAAAGCCCGGCCGCGACCGCGCCCCACGCCACCCAGTGTGACACCAGCTGCCCGGCCACGCGCTCGCCGCGGGGAAAGGCGGGATCGAGCATGGCCAGCAACATCAGCGAAAGGACGACGAACGCATCGAACAACCGATCCACGGCCAACGAGGCGAACGATGCGGAGAAGGGAATGCCCGGCCGTTCGCGTGTGAGCGCGAACGCGCGCGCCAGCTCACCCGCGCGTGCCGGAACGACGTTGTTCACCATCATGCCGATGGCCGTCGATCGCCAGAGCGGCCCGAAGGGTATCCGGTCGTCCAGGGGCGACAGGATCGTCTTCCACCGCCGTGCCCGCAGGGGGAAGATCAGCGTGCCGACGATCGTTGCGAGCAGAAAGAGCGGTACGCTCGACGCGCGGAGCGCCGCCGCGACGTCGGACCACTCGATACCGCGCAGCGTGAAGGCGAGCAGCAGGACGCTCAGCAGAATGCCGAGCGCGCCGCGCCATCCGAATTTCATGGAGCGTTAGTGTATCCCGGTCACTCGACGAGCGCGAGGTCGAGAAGATCGTACAATTCGTCGATGACGTCTTGTGGGGGAGAGCCTCCCCGCTGCCGAAGCTCGTCGCGAAGTGTTCTCGCGCGCTCGACGGCCGCGCGCCCGCGATAGAGCAGCTCCTGAATCGGCACGATCGTCTCGTCAGGCAGCAGCGCGGGTTCCCGGAGCGGCGTGTCCTGGAGCCGCCCGAGGGTCTCGATTCCGCGATCCAGGAACTCCTTGAGCTCTCGGCCCGTGGGCGTCATCGGGCGGCGCGATGCGGCCCCCGCCGCCGGTGCCGGTCGGCCCAACTCCTCGATCTCGCGCGCAAGATCCGCGGACTGGAGTCGGGGGTCGGCCAGCAGCGACGCCAGGCGGTCGAGCGATTCGAAAGCGTGCGGGTCGAAGGTCGCGGCCTTCGCGGCCGCGTCCCGCGCGATCGCCGCGATGCGCTGCTCGTCGAAGCTCACCGCCGCTGCCTCGAGCGCACGCAGTGCCGTTCGAAGCTCGCGGCCGAGGCGATCCCGCGAGGCGGGATCGCTGGAGGACCGGGCGTCGGCGACGAGGCGTCGAAGGTGCTCGGCCTGGCTCACCACCTCCATGCGGAAGCGCTCTGGCGGAGTCGTCGGAGGATTCGGCGACGTCGTCACGAGGTGCGGCCCGGTATCGCCGTGGAAGAGGGCGGCGATCGGCACGATGTGATCGGCCTCCGGCGCCTCGTCGGCGGTAGCGGCGGCCGCCGCGGCGAACTGACGCACCTCAGGCGAGTTGGCGTCGGGCCGGCGACCGCTGGCCAGTTCCGTGGAGATGCGGCGCAACAGCATCGCCGACGCCGTGAGCAGCGCCAGCTGGCGTACGGTCGGTGTCGTCAGCGTGCCGAGCTCGATCGGCTTCGCGGCACGTTCGATCGCGTCGACGACCTCGGGAAGTGGTGGCACGTCGCGCACGGAGGCGACGCCTCGAAGTGTGCGCACATGGCGGAGGGCGGCGTCGAGCGCCTCGCGATCGCCGGGCCGGCGAACGACCTGCTCCAGCGCGTCGGCGATGTCCCCTGTCTCGGCGACGAGAAATGCGCTGCCGCCGCCCGAAGCGGGCGTGGCGGCCCGACGCGTCGTATCGGGCGCGAGACGCGCCAGCTCGGCCGTTCGCGATTGTGCCCGCCGCTCATCGGCGGTACTCCAGTTGCGCACCGAGCGAAGCAACAGCTTCAGGTCATCGACCGCCGCGACGAGAGCGCCGTGAAGGCTCTGGCTCCACTGCGCCTCGCCGTCGCGGAGCGCGCGGGCGACACGCTCGATGCCGCCGGCGACCTCGGCGATGCCGTTTTGCCGTGCCATTGTCGAGCTGCCACGGAGTGTCCGCGCGTGGCGGAGTACGAGCTCGACATCGGGAGCGCGCGTCGCTGCACCGGTGATGGCCCCGTCGAGACGATCGATGGAATCGTTCGCCTCGAGGATGAAGAAGTCGAGAAGGCCAACCGGCGAGGTCATGTTCCTCTCACAGTGTCCGTGATCCTAAACAAACTTCCGAAGACGTCAGATGTCAGACGTCAGAAAAAAACGAGTGCCCCGCTTTGACATTGCTGCTTCCTGCAGTCCGACGTCTGACATCCGACGTCTTCGGGTTTTGACCTACTCGATCCCGAGGCCCGACGCAGATCGTGCAGACTGCATGGCCGCTCGCATCTCCCCCACCGCTTCCTCTAGCCCGATGAATACTGCACGGCTCACGATCGAGTGGCCAATGTTCAGCTCCTCGATCTCCGGCACTGCCGCGACCGGCCCGACGTTGCGGACCGTGAGGCCGTGTCCCGCGTGAACCGCTAAGCCCACGTCCGATCCCAGTCGCGCCGCGGTCCGCAACGCATCGATCGCTCGTTGCTCGCGCGGTGCGTGCGCGTACTGACCGGTATGCAGCTCGATCGCATCGGCGCCCAGATCCCGAGAGCGTCTCACCGCCTCGTGATCGGGGGCGATGAACAGACTGGTACGGATGCCCGCGCGTTTCAGGCGGCGAATTCCATCTTCGAGAGTCCGGGGATCGCGCGTCACGTCGAGGCCCCCCTCGGTGGTGATCTCCTCGCGACGCTCGGGAACGAACGTAACCTGGAAGGGTTGCAACCCCAGGGCGATCCCCAGCATCTCCTCGGTGAGTGCCATCTCGAGATTGAGCACCGTGCGAACTGTACCCACGAGGCGGCGTACGTCGTCATCCTGGATGTGCCGGCGATCCTCGCGCAAATGCGCGGTGATCCCGTCGGCTCCCGCACGCTCGCACAGCTCGGCGGCGGCGACGGGGTCTGGCTCGTCCGTGCGGCGCGCTTGTCGAAGCGTCGCCACATGATCGACGTTGATGTACAGTCGTTGGCGGGTTGCTCGCATGTCAGCTCGCCAGTAGGTTCTCGCTCACAAGTACGCCGGAGAAGTCCCGTGAAGCGTTCGATCATCGCGTTCGTGATGGCACTCGCCGCGTGCGGCCCGAGGAGCACCGGGCCGCTCACCGGTGCACCGGCACCTCGTACTGCGGTCGAGCAGTTCCTGGCCGCGGTCCGTGCCCAGGATCTCCAGGCCATGTCGATCATCTGGGGATCGGAAAAGGGTCCGGCGCGCGATCTCATCGAACGCGTGGAGCTCGAGAAGCGCGAGCTGGTGATGCAGTGCATGCTCGCTCATGACCGCTTCCGCATCCTCACCGAGGGACCCGGCCAGGCGGGCAAACGCGTCTTCCGCGTGGAGCTCACGCGCGGCCCCATTACCCGCGCCACGAACTTCACCTCGACCCAAGGTCCTTCGGAGCGTTGGTACGTCGAGAGCGCAGACCTGGAGCCGGTGAAGGATCTCTGTCGCAACATGCCGACCGGATAACGCGCGGGAACCGGCGTCGGTTCACGGCGCGTTAGTCCTCGGTGAGCTCGACGAGCACTCCACTCGTCGACGAGGGGTGAAGAAACGCGATGCGCTTTCCCTCCGCCCCGATCCGCGGAGCCTCGTCGATGAGGCGGATGCCGGCTGTACGGCACCGGGCGAGCGTCGCGTCCAGGTCCTCGACCACGAAGCAGATATGATGGATGCCTGGTCCTCGCCGCTCGATGAAGCGACCCACGGGGGAGTCGGGGGCGACGGGCTCGAGCAGCTCGACGAGCGCGTCCCCGCTTGCGAGGCCAACGATGGTCGCCCCGTCGGAGTCGTCGAGTGGCACCTCGGGAAGTCCCAGGACATCACGGTAGAAAGGCAGCGAATCGCCAAGGGCGCGTACAGCGATGCCAATGTGCGCGATGCGAACCCTTCCGCGATGATTATCTTTCATGAGGGAACTCGCGCTCCAGTGCGAGAACGACGAGACAAATCTGGCCAGCGGGGGGACCGCGTGGAACCCCGCTTTTTCGGGAGGAAGGGGATGTCGAACTCAGTAGCGGTAACGGACGCGACGTTCGTAACCGAGATCGAGCACCACAAGGGGCTTGCCGTGGTCGATTTCTGGGCAACGTGGTGTGGCCCATGTCGCATGATCGCGCCGATTCTCGATCAGCTCGCGTCAGAATACACCGGCAAAGCCAAGGTCGCGAAGGTGGACGTCGATACCAATCAGCAGACCGCGATGCGATTCAACGTCCGGTCGATTCCCAGCATCCTGTTTTTCAAGGATGGCAAGCACGTGGATACGGTTGTTGGCGCGGTGCCGAAGTCGCATCTCGAGCGAAAGTTCGCCGAGCACGCATAGGAGACTGAGGCGCAAAGGGCGCTAAGGGCGCTAAGGGCGCTAAGGGCGCTAAGGGCGCTAAGGGCGTATCGTTTCAGCGCCCTTGGCGCCCTTAGCGCTTTCCGCGCCTACTTTTGAGGCTGTGAATCATCCACACCCCGGGCGGCTCCATGTCGTGAGCACGCCCATTGGCAACCTCGGTGACATCACGGTGCGAGCCATCGAGACGCTGCGCACGGTGAGCGCGATTCTCGCCGAGGACACTCGGCATTCGCGACATCTGCTCGCGCGTCACGAGATCGCCACCCCGGTCGAGGCATACCATCAGCATAACGAGGCGCGGAGCATCCCTCGCATCATCGCGCGGCTCCTCGAGGGAGAATCGTTCGCCCTGATCAGCGATGCGGGAACCCCGTTGCTGTCGGACCCCGGCGCTCGCCTCGTACGCGCCGTGATCGACGCCGGCATCGTCGTCAGCCCCGTCCCCGGCGCCTCGGCCCTCCTGGCGGCCCTGGCCGCCTCGGGGGTCGACGCCGAGCGCTTCACCTTCTTCGGGTTCCTCCCACGCAAGGGGCGGGAACGGGTGGAGTCGATCCAGGCCGTTGTAGCCCTCTCGCACACCGCAGTGCTTTATGAGGCCCCCAACCGAGTGGCGAGCACGCTCCGGGACATTGCGGCGCTGGGAGGTGGTGGGCGGGACGCGGTGGTGGCACGGGAGATGACCAAGCAATTCGAGGAGTTCCGCCGGGGAACGGTCGCGGAGCTCGCCGAGTACTACGGGGAGAGCGCGCCCAGGGGCGAGGTCGTCATCGTGCTCGCGGGGGGCGGGTCGACGGCCCTCGACGAAGCGACCCTGCGCCATCATGCTCAGCGTCTCCGCGCCGAGGGCGCATCCACTCGCGATATCGTTCGTCTACTGGTTGAAGACCATCACGCACCTCGCAACCTGGCATACCGTCTCGCCCACGAATGATGCTCGCTCGCGCCCTCGCCATCCTCACCATTGCGACGATCACGCTCGACGCGTCGCCGACGCGACTCACCGTTGCGCGCGTCCAGTACGATGGCGGGGGTGACTGGTACGCCAATCCATCGAGCATACCGAATCTGCTCGCCGCGATCGCCGAGCGAACGACGCTCCCGGTAGAGCGCCGGGAAGCTCGTGTCACCCTGCTCGATGATCGGCTGTGGGACTATCCCTTTCTGCACATCACCGGACATGGGAACATCAAGCTGAGCGACCGCGAGGTGGAGCGCCTCCGCGAATATCTCACGCGCGGCGGGTTTCTCCATGTGAGCGACAACTATGGTCTCGACTCGAGCTTTCGGCGCGAGATCGCGCGCGTATTTCCGGAGCGTCCGCTGGTGGATGTGCCGCTGAAGCATCCGATCTACAACCTCGTGTACGAGTTCCCGAAAGGTTTACCAAAGATTCACGAGCATGACGGGAAGCCTCCACGGGGGCTCGGTATCTTTCTCGGCGATCGCCTCGCCGTGTTCTACGACTACGAAGCGGACCTGGGCGATGGCTGGGAAGACCCGGACGTCCACAAGGATCCTCCCGAGCTGCACGAAGCCGCGCTGCGGATGGGGGTGAACCTCTTCGTGTACGCAATCACCAGCAGGCCGGTCTCGTGACCGTCGGACAGATCATCGCCCGTGAGCGTTCCCGCCTGCGCATCGCTCTGGTGACGCGCGGTGTCGCCATCGCGCTCGCGATCGGCTTCGTTCTGCTCGCCGCGAGCACCGTCGCGCTCGGCGGCGCCCGCTGGATCACGCGACCCTCGGCACCGCTCGGCGCCTGGATCGTCGTTGCGGTGGTGCTGACGGCGCTCGTCATCATGTCATGGCGCGAAGGCAGGCGTCGCGCGTCCGCGTCCGCGATTGCCGCGGCGATCGAGCGCGAGCGCACCCTCCGCGCGGGCTCCCTCCGCGGTGCCCTCGAGGTCCACTCGTCAGGCCCGCTCGGACAGCTGGCGGCAAAGCGAATGGCGTCCGAGCTGGCTCGGGCGAGACGTCCGCTGGCGCCCGCGATGCAGAGTCGCGCGACGCGCTGGAGCATTCTCTCGGCGCTGGTCGCCATCGGATCGCTGGCCACTGTCGCCGTGGCGCGGGATGTCGCTCCCGACGGCTGGCGAGCGATGCGCCACCCTGTACGGGCCTGGAGCGGGGACCTTCTTCCACCACTCGTGATTCTGGATCCGCCCACGCATGTGCTGCGCGGTGAGGAAGTTCGTCTCAACGTCGCCGCGCCGGAGCGCCGCGTGGTACAACTGCACACACGCGCGACCGGGCGTCCGTGGAACGAGCGGAGTCTCCCCGTCGAACAAGGGACGGCGACCGTGGTTCTTGGGCCGGTGGATGCCGACCTCGCGCTCATCGCGACCGATGGGCGGGCTACGAGTGATACGGTCGTCATTCAGGTCACCGATCGTCCGTTCGTCGGCGACGTCGCGATCAACGCGACGTACCCGGCGTACCTCCGCCGGGCCGCCGAGGTGCTGCCGGTCGGGGAGCCGTTGCGCGTGCCTCGCGGGACATCGTTGCAGGTTCGCGGACGCGCCTCCACGGCGCTGCGCAGCATCTCGCTCGCGCGCGAGGGTGACACCATTCACCTCACGCCCGAGGGGCACGCATTCGCTGGCCGATTCTCCGCGCAGCAGAGTGGGCGGTGGACGTGGCGCGCAGCGGGCGCGCAGGGAGCGATCGCCGATGTGCCGGCGCCGCTGGAGCTGACGGTGCTCGCCGACTCGAGCCCGCGCGTCGAGATCCTGGTGCCTCGCACGGATACGATCGTTGCCGCGGGCGATCGCATCGAGCTGCGCGCCGAA
Organism: Gemmatimonadaceae bacterium; assembly: GCA_035253695.1. Taxonomy (GTDB): domain Bacteria; phylum Gemmatimonadota; class Gemmatimonadetes; order Gemmatimonadales; family Gemmatimonadaceae; genus JAICNG01. Next base: position 370 of record DATFBS010000019.1, on the reverse strand, counting down.
GCGAGTGATGATCACGGGATCGGGTCGATCGTCCTGCGCAGCTGGCGGCGACAAGGCTCGGGACAGACGCTGCCCGAGGTTACCCAGTCGCTCGCCGCGCCGTCGGAGCCTCGCTGGTTAGGCGCCGTGCCGCTCGACCTCGCCCCGCGAGGCCTCGAGCCAGGCGATGAGCTCCACGTCGTGCTCGTCGCGACGGACGATTCGCCGTGGCGCCAGCGCGCGGAAAGCCGTGAGCTCATCCTGCGCGTTCCGACCCTGGCCGAACGGCGAGAGATGGCGCGCGCGCTTGCCGACTCGACGGCCTCGCGGGCCGCCGCGGCCGCCAAATCGCAGCGACAGCTGGAGCGGCGGACGGAGGACGCGGCACGCG
>DATFBS010000018.1:0-8832 GCA_035253695.1 Gemmatimonadaceae bacterium | reverse complement strand
AGTATGCTGCCCTCGAGCCCCTCCTTCACCGGCTGGGTGCTGGGGCCGCGATACCCGCCGCGGGACCCTGAGGCGCTACGTTCGCCCGAATCAGGCGTCCCGACGCGTGTACCCTGGTCATCCCCGAAGCCTCCGCGCCGGGATGCTCCGCCGCGGGATGAGCTCGCGCCGCGCGACGAGCCGCTGCTCCCGCGAGAGCCGCCGGCGCCTCCGGCACCGCTGGCGCTGCGACCGCCGCCGGATGCGCTGGAGCGTCCCGACGACGAACGGCTCGCGCCAGACTGGCCGCGTGAGCCACCGCTCCGGCTGGAGCTGCCCCCACGTTCACTCCCGCGCCCGGATGACCGGCTCGCGCCCCGGCCGGACGATCCTTTCTTGCGCTCTGCTGCCATGACCTCCTCCGCGTTAGGTGACCCTCGCCCGCCCGCGTCGCGCGAGTCAGGAGGGTCGGCGAGGACGGTAATCGGCAACGCATGTGCCACGGTCTAAATGGCTGGTTTTTGGGGAGTTGCGGCCCCCCTACCCCCTCCTGCCGACCGTAACGGCGGACCGATTCCACTCGTCCTTCTCGTGGGACCATGGACCCATCCTGACGCAGCCGTGCATTCACCTCGTCGCAGACGCCAACCGCTCGCACACGCCACGCGTCCCACGAGGGGGCCGTGACGCACGCGCACGCCACCGCCTCCGGTGAAAGCGCGGCGCTGTCGCGCGATCTCGCCGATTTCCTCATCGAGCTGTCGATCGCGCTGCACAAGAACGCGATCTACCCGCCCGACCATCCGCTGCTCGGTGGAGCCGTCGACGCGCTCGTGCTCCGACTCGTGCGCCTGCTGCAGGATCGCGGCTCGCTGTCGTTAGGCGTGGCGCGCCAGCAGCTCGTCATCGAAGGCGTGGTGACGGCCGCGAGCAACTCGCTGCTGCGGGATCTCGCGCAGCGGCTGCATCGGCATCACCTCGGGGCGGTGAAGTTTCTGCGTGGCGTCGGCCGCGATGAGGTCGCCGACCTCCTCCGCACCATCGCCGCCGACGCGGAGCGGAGCGTGACCCCGCTCGGATTGCGCTCCGCGGAAGAGCTTCGTCGCTGGGCGCACATTCGCGCCTTCCCGCTGTCGTACGAACAGCTGGAGCTTGCGAATGAGCGGAAGTCGGACGAGGCGGCGGGGGGCGGCGCTCACGGCGAAGCCGGCGCCCGGGCCGCGCAGCTCTGGGTGGGGCTGGCTCGGGCCGCCATGTTCGCCGAATCAGCCGCTTCGACGAGCGGCGACGTCTCGTCGACCGACCCGGTCGTCGTCGCCAAGGCGATCGACGAGCACCGTCGCGAGGTCGCCTACGATCAGGTGATCGTCGGATACCTCCTGCAGATCGCCGAGGAGCTCAAGCGAAAGGGTGGGGCGGAGTCCCTCGCGCTGCAGAAGCGGATCTCGACGCTGGTCAGCTCGCTCAACCCCGCGACGCTCCGGCGACTGCTCGAAATGGGAGGCGATCTCTCCCAGCGGCGCCGCTTCATGCTCGACGCTGCGCAGGGGATGGCCGTCGACGCGGTCATGGAGCTCGTGCAAGCGGCAGCCGAGACGTCGCAGCAGACGATTTCGCACTCGCTCGTCCGGCTGCTCACCAAGCTGGCGACCCATGCCGAGCAGGGCGCTGCCCCCCAATTGCGCGCCGGCGCGGAGAGTGAGCTTCGGGATCACGTGCAGCGGCTCATCGGCAACTGGACGCTCGACGATCCCAACCCGGACAACTATCGCGTCGTCCTCGACCACATGGCGAAGGCGGCCCCGATCTTCGCCACGACGGAGCCGTCCACCAACGTCGCCGAGCCCGAGCGGATCATCCAGATGAGTCTCGAGCTGGATTCGTTAGGTGAGCCGGTGATGCGGGCGGTGGACGCCATGGTGCGCCGTGGCGAGCTCCTGCGCCTCTTCACGCTCGTCTCGAACGCTCCGGAGCGCAGCCGCGCCGCGGCGGCCATGTGGCGGCAGCTCGCCTCCCCCGAGCAGCTTCGCACGGCCCTCCGGGAGGGGTCGATCGATTTCACGCTCGTCGATCAGCTCGTTGCGCGGCTCAAGCTGGCCGCGGCGGACCCATTACTCGATGCGCTGGAGGCGTCGGCATCGCGCGCCGTCCGCCGCAAGCTGCTCGACCTGCTCGTCCAGCTCGGGCCGGAGGTGACGACGGTGATCGCCGCCCGCCTGCCTGACGAGCGGTGGTTCGTTGTCCGGAACATGTTAATGCTGCTCGCCGACCTCGGGGATCAGAACACGGAGCTCGGCACGGCCTATGCTCGCCATGCCGACGGCCGCGTGCGTCGTGAGGCGATTCGGATTCTCGTCGGGGTCCCGGCAATGCGAGAACGCGCGGTGTGCGCGGGCCTCGACGACAGCGATGAGCGCGTCGTTCGCGTCGCGCTGCAGGCTGCGGCGGGGCGCTGCCCGCTCTCCGCGGTCGCCATCTTGCAACGACGCGTCACCGAGGGCACGCTCGACGCCGAGCTGAGCTCGCAGGCGATCGCCGTCATCGCGTCGGTTCGCACGACGGAGGTACTCGAGTGGCTCATGGAGCGTGCAGCGGGCTCGTCACGAACCCTCTTCGGGCGCCCACGGCTGGCGCCAAAGTCGCCCACGATGCTGGCGGCGCTCAGCGGCCTCGCCCTCCACTGGGCGCGAGGGCGCGGCGTCGGTGCGGTGCTGGCGCTCGCCCTCGGCTCGAGCGACGTCGACATCCGGAACACCGTCATCGCCGCGGGGCATCGCGCATGAGCGAGCCGGCCCGGTTCCTCTCCGCGTTCGCACAGGCGCTGTCGACGATGGCGCTCTATGGCGACGGCCACCCGGCACGCGAGAAAGCCATCGACAACGCCTTCGAGCAGCTCGAGGCGCTCCAGCGATATGACCCCTCCCCGCGGTTCTCCTTCCTCGGCGCCGAGGTCGTGTACGGAGAGCGTGCGCTTCGCGAGCTGAGAGAGTGGGAGTGGGGAGGACGGCTGGCATCGGCGGGCATCCAGCGCATCGAGCTGCAACCGGGCGTGACTCGCGAGGAATATGAGACCTTCCTCGGGGACATCATGGCGCGCCTAACCGCTTCCGACGTCGATACCACCGAGCAGCGTCAAACGCGCGCCACCAACATTCGCTTCGGTGCCATCGGCGTTCGTGGGGCGACCGGCATGAAGGAAACCGCGGAAGCGCTCCCGACCGCGACCATCACCTACACGCTCGGGGAAGAGGCGGAAGCCGTTCGGTGGCTGCACGGCGAGGTCGAGCACCGCGGAGAGCTGCCACTCGTCGAAGCGGAGGCGGTCGTGCGGTCGCTCTCGGTCGCCATGCACGGGGAAAGTCAGGTCGTGATCCCGCTGCTCGAGCTCAAGGAGTTCGATCAGTACACGACGACGCATTCGATGAACGTCTCCGTTCTGGCGATGGCGCTGGCCGAGTTCATGGGCCTCGGCAAGCGTGACGTGCGGGCATACGGGGTGGCGGGACTGTTGCACGATCTCGGAAAGGTTCGCATCCCGAGGGAAATTCTGGTGAAGCCGGGGCGCCTGACACCGGAAGAGCGGGCGATCATGAATCGGCATCCCGCCGATGGTGCGCGTATCATCTTCGCCAGCGACAAACAGCTCGACCTGGCGGCCGTCGTTGCCTACGAACACCACATCATGCTCAATGGAGGCGGGTATCCCTGCCTGCATTACGGGCGTGACTGCCATCGGGCGAGCCGGCTCGTCCACGTCTGCGACGTGTACGACGCGTTGCGCACGCGTCGCCCCTATCGCGATGCGTGGGAGTCGGAGCGCGCACTCGAGTACCTCGAATCGCGCGCCGGAACGGAGTTCGATCCCGACGTCGCGCGCGCCTTCTGCGCGATGATGCGGCAGCTCGACCGGCGGCTGGTCGTGGTAGATGAGAGCACGTCGGTGCAGGACGCGAGCGCGAGCAGGACGGCTGCGGCCCCGGCAAGCCGAAACGGAGGCTCGGAATGAAGTCGCCTTCCGATCGGCCGAGCCTGATCGATGAGAAGACGTTGCGCGAGTTCGTGCGCCACGTTCGCGTGGGCATGTACATCACGACGCCGGAAGGAACGTTCATCGACGCGAATCCCGCGTTGTTGGAGATCCTCGGCGTCGAGTCGGTCGATGCGCTGAAGGGGTGCCGCGCCGATGACTTTCTCGTTGATCCCTCCCAACGTCCGCGCGTGCTGGAGGTGGTGGATCGTGAAGGCCACGCCCTGGAGGTCGAGCTCGAGCTGCGGCGTCCCGACGGGACCACGCGAACGGTGCTCGACACGACGCACGCGGCTCGCGATGCGAATACAGGCGAGGTGTACTACTACGGAGTGGTCGTCGACATCACGGCGCGCAAGCGTGCCGCCGATGACCTCGTGCAGCAGAGTCTTCGCGATCCGCTCACTGGCTGCTACAACCGCCGATACTTGTCGACCCTCGAGCGGCGTGCCAGCGCGCATCCCGCCGAATCCTGGGGATGCATCATCATCGACATCGACCACTTCAAGCAGTTCAACGATCGTTTCGGGCATCAGGCCGGCGATCGCGCGCTGGTGAAGATGGCGCGATTCCTCATGCGTCACGTGCGCGCCGAGGATGCGGTCGTGCGCCTGGGTGGCGACGAGTTCGTGGTGCTGCTCGCCAACGCCGACGGCGAGCGCGTCCAACAGGTCGTCGCGCGTCTCCAGCGTTCCGCGCTTCGCTCCGCCCCGGTCGAGTTCTCGCTTGGCTGGGCGGTACGCTACCCCCGCGAGAATCTCACCAAGGTCCTCGGCCGCGCCGACAAGAACCTGCTCGCGGTGCGAGTCGTGGCGCGATCGGGTGGCGAGCAGCGGAGGGGGGAAGCTTCGTGAAGACCCTCCGGCGCTAAGGGCGCTGGACTGGAGGCGCTGGGGGCGCTGGGGGCGCTGGGGGCGCTGAACACCAGAAGCCTTTAGCCCTTTAGCCCTTCAGCGCCTTCAGCGCCTTCAGCGCCTTCAGCGCCTTTAGCGCCTCCAGCGCCCCCCGATGTGCAAGTCCGGCCTCCGTCGACGTCTCCCTATCGTCACCCGACGGAAGCCAACTATGCGTTTCGCCCTTTTTGTCCTCGCCCTTCTCCTGTCCCCGCTGCCGGCACTGGCTCAGGGACGGATCATCGCGCGTCCCTGCGTTCCGCGCCCCTGCCCGGAGTGCCCCGTTCCCGCGTGCCGGATCGTTCCCGGCTCCGATGTCGCGCGGCGGGCCAGCAACGTCGAAGTCGAGCTTCGCGATGGCGTGCTGCATTACGAGGTCGAGGAGACCTTCATCAACCGCGGCGGCGGGATCGGGGAGGCGGATTACCTCTTCCCGCTTCCCAAGAACGCTGCCTTCGAGGGGCTCAAGCTCGAGATCGATGGCGAGCTCGTCTCCGGCGAGACCTTGAGCGCCGACGAGGCGCGACGGATCTACGAGGACATCGTCAGACGCAATCGGGATCCGGCGCTCGTCGAGTGGATGGGACACGGACTGCTCCGCACCCGGATTTTTCCCATCGCGGCCGGAGAGACGCGCCGTATCGTCGTGCGCTTCCACGCCGTGGCCGAGCGCGAGGGCGATGCCGTCCGCGTCGATTATTTCCGCGGCGGACAGCCGGGACCGGTCGCGGATGTCGCGCGCGACCGCAGCGATCCGGAAGGCAGGCTTCGTTTCAGCTTGAGCTATCCGCGTGGCAGTTACGGGCGCCCGTATTCGCCGACGCACGATGTGCGTGTAAGCGACGACCGGGAGACCGCGCGTGTGGAGCTCTCGGGAGGCGCGCGCGAGATGACGCTGCTTCTCCCGTTGCGCCGCGGAACCCGTGCCGCGATCGGCGTGCTCTCGCACGCCCCTGGTCGCGAGGAAGGGTTCGCGCTGCTCACGCTGTCGCCGCCCGCCATCGCCCCCCGCGAGACGCCGCGCGATATCACGCTGGTCCTCGACGTCTCCGGCTCGATGAGCGGCAAGAAGATCGAGCAGGCTCGTGAGGCAGGCAAGCAGCTCCTCGGTACGCTCTCGCCACGCGACCGGTTCCGACTGATCGACTTCGCGAGCGACGTGCGCACCTTCAGGGACGAGCCGGTGTTCGCGACGCGCGAGAACATTGCCGCCGCCGAGCGCTATCTCGACCGGTTGCGCGCAGAAGGCTCGACCAACATCTCGGGCGCGCTGGAAGAGGCGCTCTCCGTTCCGGCAGACAATGGCCGGTTGCCACTGATACTCTTCGTGACCGATGGCGCGCCCACGGTCGGCGAGCGCGATCCCGAGCGCATTGCCGCGCAGGCGGCGGGCGAACGCGGGCGACGTCGCATCTTCACCTTCGGCGTGGGCGCGGACCTGAATGTGGCATTGCTGGAGCGGTTGGCGCTCGAGGGACGAGGGACCGCGCACTTCGTCCGTCCCGACGAGTCGGTGGAGCGTGCAGTCAGCGTCGTGGCTTCGCGGCTCACCAATCCCGTCGCCACGGACCTCCGCGTGCGTGTCGAAGGGGCGCGGCTGTCGAGAATGCATCCGGCGGGTCCGTACGACCTGTTTGCCGGGCAGGACCTCGTCGTCCTGGCGCGGTACGAAGGGAGTGGAACCATCCTCGTGCGATTCGAGGGTGAGTCCGCCAACGGCCGCGTCTCATGGACGACGGAAGCCGAGCTCCCGGAGCGTGACCGTGAGAACGCCTTTGTCGCGCGACTCTGGGCTACGCAACGCGTCGGATACCTGAGCGCTGAACGCCGGCGCAGCGGGGGCTCGCCCGAGATCGACGATGAGATTCGCACGCTCGGCGAGAGGTATGGCATCCCCACCGAGTTTACGTCCTACCTCGTGCTCGAGCCCGGCCAAGTGGCCAACCGCTCCGCGGGCGCCATGGAGCAGCGTCGCAGATCCGTGGCACCCGAAGCGCACGTGCGTGCGTTCGAGGAAGCCAAGGCTGCTTCGGCCATGCGCGGGGCACAAACGTTGACACAGGCCGATGCCGCCGCCGCACCGGCGCTCGAGGAGGCGGGTATCATCTCGAGACGCGTCGATACCAGGACGTTCGTCCTGCGCGACAGCGTGTGGACCGACATACGCTTCTCCGAGGGCACTCGCGTGGTGAAGGTAAAGGCATACTCCGAGGCGTACTTCGCGGTCGTTCGCGAGCTTCCCGATCTCGCCGCGGCGTTCGCGTTAGGCGACCGGGTGCTGGTCTCGGGAACGAAGGTCGCGATCGCGGTCGCGCCCGATGGCGCCGAACGGCTCAGCGCCGCGGAGCTCACGTCGATCGTGGCGGCGTGGTAAACCCGGTGACCCAATGACCGACGACGTCGAGCGGCTGTTTCGGACCTATAACGCTCCGCTCGTGCGCTATCTCACGCGCCGGCTCGGCGACCGCGATTGGGCGGAAGAGGTCGCGCAGGAGACGTTCCTGCGCGCTCTCCGCCAGGACCGCATCGACAACGAGCGTGCATGGCTGTTCGCGGTCGCCACCAACCTCGTGCGCGACGAAGCGCGGAAGGATGCTCGGCGCCGTCGTCACCTCGCACTGCTCGCCGAACGGGAGCGTGCCGAGGAAGCCGTCGAGCAGGAGCCGACCTCGCTCGAGCGGGCGCAGGAGGCGGCGATGGCCCGTCGCGCCGTCGATGCGCTCGCCGAACGCGACCGTCTCGCGCTCCTCATGCGAGAGGAAGGATTGAGCTATGAGGAGATCGCCGTGGCACTGGAGTTGTCCCCCGGATCAGTCGGGACGACGCTGTCGCGAGCCCGGCGGCGTCTCGTCGAAGTCTACGAGGAACAGCAGCGCGCAAGTGCGCGAGGAAAACATGCAGCATCTTGACGAAGGAACCATTCACGCCTGGCTCGACGGAGCGCTGAGCCCCGAAGAGGCCGCACGCGCGGAAGCACACGTGGAATCGTGCTCGATGTGTGCGGCTGCGACGGCGGAGGCGCGTGGCCTGATCGCCGCCTCGTCTCGGATTCTTACCGCGCTCGACAATGTGCCGCGCGTCAAGGTGAGTCCCGGGACCGTGAACCGGCGCCGCTACCTCACGACCTGGCTGGTCAGGGAGAAGCTCGCGGCGGTGTTGACGCTGGTCGTCGCCGGTGGGGCACTGGCGCTCGTGATGTCGCGCGATACTCAGCGGGCGGCTGAGGCCGATCTTGCCTCGGAGCCGATTCGCACCTTCGAGATCGCCGTGGCCGATTCGTCCGCGTCGCCGCCCGTCGTCGCGCCCGAGGCGTCGGCCAATCAGGAATCGACGGACCCGCGGGCGAAGGTGCAGGTTACTTCTCCGCTCACGTTGCCCCGCGGGGTTGCAGGCGGAAGATCGGCGACCCCGCCGCCAGCCCTGTCGATCGAGGAACAGCCACCGACGGTGATCGCTGAGGCCGCCCCGGTCTCGGGTGCGCGCACGGATGACTCCCTCCGTTCGCTGGCGGTTGCGCAGCTGGAGCGCCAGGAGGCTCGTGACGCATCCGCCGAGGCCACCTCGTCGCTGGCGGGGAAGATCGGCGCGGGAGCCGTTCGGCGTCGGGCCCAGGAGGCTCAGGCGAGCTACGCGGAAACGCGTCCCCCTCCACCGGTAGTTGGCACGGCAGCCGGTGCTCCGGCGCGTGAGGAAGCGCCGCGGCTCGTGCAGGAGGAGAAGATGGTAGAGAGCGGCGATGAAGTGCGCCGCCGCATCTACAGCGTAGACGGCATTCTCGTGACGCTCGACGAGCGCTTCCCCGGCCCGTTCGAGCGACGGCGGGCGGCGGCGAACGCGGATCTCCGGGACACCACAGCCGTGACCACGACGATCCGATGGACCGATGCGAGCGGCAAGGAGTTCACACTCACTGGCCCTGCGTCGGCGGAGCGG
>DATFBS010000017.1:0-27518 GCA_035253695.1 Gemmatimonadaceae bacterium | reverse complement strand
GGGGGCGGTGGTCAGGGTGGTGGCGGACAGGGCGGCGGTGGCGGCGGCGGTGGGCAGCGCGGCGGTGGCGGAGGCGGCATGGGCGGAGGCGGTGGCCAGGGTGGCAATCGCTAACGCGTGAGCGTTCCAAAAGGGCGTCCTTCGGGACGCCCTTTTTTTGTGCGCGTTGCTCGCGCGCTTCGGCGAGCGCTCGTAACTTCGCCGCATGTCGCTCACCGTTCGCGTACTGCTTGGGCTCGTCGCTGGCCTCGCCGTCGGCTTTGCCGTGAACGCGTCGCCCGATTTACGCGGCATCGTCCCATGGATCGAGCCGCTCGGCTCGATCTTCATCAACGCGATCCGAATGACGGTCGTCCCGCTCGTCGTCGCGAGCCTCGTCGTCGGTGTCGCCGGCGCCCCGGACGCGCGCGCGATCGGGCGAGTGGGATGGAGGGCGCTCCTGCTGTTCGTGATCCTGGTGCTCGCGGGCGCGGTGTTCGGCGCCATCATCGCGCAGCCGATTCTCGCCCGTATGATCGATCCCGGTGCAGCGGGTGCGGTCGCTGGCCAGGCGGGCGAGCTCACCGGTGCCGTGCAGGAGGGCGCGCAGCGGTTGCCTACGTTCGCGCAGTGGCTGATCGACCTCGTCCCATCGAATCCCATCCGCGCCGCCGCCGATGGAGCGATGCTGCCGCTCATCGTCTTCTCGCTGCTGTTCGGCGTCGCATTGCTTCGACTGGACGCGGAACGACGGCGTCCGATCATTGGATTCTTCGAAGGTGTGGCGGAGGCGATGCTCGTGCTCGTGCGGTGGGTGCTGGTCCTCGCGCCCATCGGCGTCTTCGCCCTCGCGGTCCCGCTCGCGGCGCGGATGGGGCTCGCCGCCGCCGGCGCCCTCGCGGGGTTCGTCATTCTCGTGTCGGCGATGAGCGTGGCCTTCATGGCGCTCGTGCTCTACCCCGCCGCCTCGGCCCTCGGACGCGTCCCGTTAGGCACGTTCGCCCGAGCCATTGCGCCCTCGCAGGCGGTGGCATTCAGCTCGCGGTCGTCCCTCGCCGCCTTGCCGGCGATGATCGAGGCGGCGGAGACGCGCCTGGGATTTCCCCCCGAGATCTCCCGCTTTTTGCTGCCGCTGTCGGCCTCGACCTTTCGCGCCGGCTCCGGAGTCGGGCTGACGGTGAGCGTGCTGTTCGTGGCGCGACTGTACGGCGTCGATCTGAGCGTGGCCCAGATCGCGACCGTGATCGCCACTGTGCTGCTGACGAGCTTCAGCGTGCCTGGGATCCCGAACGGATCGATCATCGCCATGGTACCGATCCTCGTCGCCGCCGGCATTCCCGTGGCGGGCATCGGCATCCTGCTGAGCATCGACACGATCCCCGACATGTTCCGCACCACGACCAACGTGACGGGGCACATGACCGCGGCGGCGATTCTGTCGCGGTCTCGGTCACGCGCGCTGGTTCCCATCGCCGACGCACCGGCCACTGCGCCGCTGCCCGAGGCGACGAATCCGTGACCTGGGCGCCGCTCCTGGCAGCGGCGCCCTGGCTGGCGGCGGTGGTGGTCGTGCTCTGGCGCATCACCCAGTCGCGGCATCTCGACGACTATCCCGCAGACGCGCCTTCTGACGCGCCGCTCCTGAGCGTCATCGTGCCCGCACGCAACGAGGCGACGAACATCACGCGATGCGTCACCTCGCTGCTCGCATCGACCTATCCGTCGCTCGACATCATCGTCGTCGACGACCACTCCACCGACGACACAGCCGCCCTCGCGCGGTCGGCAGGCGCGAGCGACGCCCGTCTGCGTGTAGTCGGTGCGCCAGATCTCGCGCCGGGATGGCTCGGCAAGCAGTGGGCGTGTGCTCACGGCGCCGCGCTCGCCCGTGGGAGTGTGCTCTGCTTCACCGACGCCGACACGGTGCACGCGCCCGATCTCCACGTGCGCTCGGTGCGCGCGCTGCTCGATCGCGGCGCGGACATGCTCTCCGTCGCCGGCATGCAGGAGCTGGGAACATTTTGGGAGCGGCTGGTGCAACCGCAGGTCTTCGCGCTCCTGTTCGCACGCTACGGCGGCACCGAGGTCGTGTCGCGCGCGACTCGGCCAGAGGACGTGATCGCGAATGGACAGTACATGCTCTTTCGGCGCTCCTCGTACGATGCGTTAGGCGGTCACGCCAGTGTTCGTGGCAAAGTCGCCGAGGACCTCGCGCTGGCGATGCGCGCGAAGCAGCACGGGATGCAAGTCCATTTGATCCAGGGCCTGGCGCAGCTATCCACTCGTATGTACGCCTCCCTTGGCGCTCTCATTCGCGGGTGGATGAAGAACGTGTACGCCGGCGGGATCGAGACACTGCCGCCCGGCCGAATCTGGCGCCTGCTCTATCCGCTGATGCTGCTGGCTCCGATCGTCGTTTGGCTCGCACCTCCGCTGGTGCTCGCTCTGTGGGCCGCAGGCCTGACATCGGACGGCGTGGGCACGTGGGCTCTTGTTACCTCCATCATTCTTTTCCTGTGGTGGTTGATCGTCTACACCGCCATGACGCGCCGCCCGTGGTACGCGCTCGTCGGCCCCATGGGAAATTTGCTTCTTGGTTACATCTTCCTGCGCGCGATCGCGCGCGGAACGCGGGTGGAGTGGAAAGGGCGGGAATACGATGTGGGGCAGAGGTAATCGAGGATGTCGAGGTCGTCGAGGTGATCGAGGGAACGTCGTCGCCTCTCCGTGGATCACCTGGACACCCTGGACGACCTCGACTACCTCTCGCAAAGGAACCTTTTCGCCGTCCGAGGTGTCAGACTTCACGGAAGCACTCCTGCTTCCACCTCCGAGTGGAACCTCCCCGGTCACGCCCCTATGGGTGGCCGGGGAGTTCCATTTTCGAGCCCGCGCGCGTTCCCCCGATGAGAGTCGTTCGGTGGCCCCGGTCTACCGTGACGCGTGGTCTCGCTGCATGCCGCCGCCGACCTGCTCATCGCCGCCGCCACGCTCGAGCATCTCGCGCCGCTCGCGCGCATCATCGGCGGTTCCGGCGCGCCGTTGCCCCTGGCCGACGATACGCGCGCCGCCCTCGGACTCTCGGGCGTGAGCGACGCGCGAATCGTCACCGGGCCAGGTTCGCTGAGAATCCTGCTCCTCGAGTGGCCGCGAGGCACTGAGACCCGTGACAAGATCAGCGCCGCTGCTGCGCGCCTCACCGCCCGCGCTCCGCATCTCCTCTGGCTGATCATTGGCGTCGAGCGCGCGGGTAACGCGCTCACGCTCGCGACGTGGACCGCCGACCGCGCGCGGCCTCGCATCGCCGCCCTGAGCGTCGATCGTCGCCGGGTGGTGCCGAGCGATGCCGAAACGTTGTGTGCCCTCGCGACGGCGAGCGGCGACGATGACCTCATGACGCACACGCGGTGGGTGGAAGTGCTGGGGAGGGACGCGCTCACGCGACGCTTCTACCGCGCGCTCGAGGGCGTTGTCACGCATCTCGCGGAGGGTGCGGCAACGCGTGCAAGCTCCGCCGACCGCCGCGAGATCGCACTGCTCTGGTTGTCGCGAATGCTCTTTCTCTCGTTCCTCGAGACGAAGGGCTGGCTCGACGGGGATCGCCGTTTTCTGGCGCGCCGCTTCGAAACCTCCACCGGGCGTGCAGGCGGCGCGCACCGCCGCCTTTTCCTTCCGCTTTTCTTTGGGACGCTGAATACGCCACCGCACCGGCGCGCGGCAGTCGCGCAGGGCTTTGGCACGATCCCGTTTCTCAACGGCGGTCTCTTCGCGCGAACACCGCTCGAGCGGCGCCACCGCGGAATACACTTTCCCGACGCCGCGCTCGGTCGCGTCTTCGATGATCTGCTCTCCCGGTATCGCTTCACGGCGCGCGAAGACGACGTGCAGTGGTCCGACGCGGCGGTCGACCCCGAGATGCTGGGGAAGGCATTCGAGTCGCTCATGGCGTCACAAGCGCGACGCGAGAGCGGGGCCTACTACACTCCGCACGCCCTGGTCGCTCGCGTGACACGCGCCGCCCTTCTCGAAGCCCTCGCCGTCCCAGGGCTTCGCAGCCGCGATGTCGCCATCGCGCTCGATGGGACCACGGTGGATCTGACGACGGCCGCGCTGATGCGGCGGCGCGCGCTCGATCTCGCGATTCTCGACCCCGCGTGCGGCTCCGGTGCTTTTCTCGTGCACGCTCTCGAGGAGCTGACCGGCCTGTTGCTGCGGTGCGGTGAGCCCCGGGATGCAGCGAGCATCCGCCGGGCACTTCTCACCAGATCCATTTTCGGCGTCGACATCAACCCGACAGCCGTTTGGCTGTGTGAGCTGCGGCTGTGGCTCGCGATCGTGATCGACCACGCGGAGACGAACCCCTGTCGTATTCCGCCGCTCCCGAATCTGGATCGGCACATCCGCGTTGGAGACGCCCTCGGTGGCGGCGCGTTCGGCGAGGCGACGATCGTGCCGGGCGGTGCTCGCATCGCGCGCCTCCGCGGTCGGTACGCACGTGCCTCCGGCTCGCGAAAGCGCACGCTCGAACGCGAGCTGGACCGCGCCGAGCGCGCTCACGCCCGGGCGGTTCTCGACGCTGACATCGCGAGGTGCACCGCGAGTCGGCGCGGCCTGCTCGCCGCCTGGCGCGGCCGCGATCTCTTCGGCGATCGCTATTCGCCCGGCCTCGGCGAGCGAGCCGAGGCGCAGCGACTGCGCGCGCGATCCCGCGATCTGCGTGCGGCGCGACGACTCCTCGCGCATGGGGGCGCGCTTCCCTTCTCCTTTCCTACCCATTTTCCCGATGCCGCGGCCCGCGGCGGATTCGATGCGATCGTAGGGAACCCGCCCTGGGTCCGGTTGCACCGCATTCCGCTCGAGACGCGACGGCGCATGCGCGCGACGTTCGCCGTCTTCACGCGCGCATCCTGGGAGCGTGGCGCGAACGCGGCGCATGCGGGGCGCGGGTTCGCCGCGCAGGTGGATCTGGCGGCGCTTTTCGTCGAACGCGCGCTTGACCTTCTTCGAGACGACGCCCCGCTGGCCCTGCTCCTGCCCGCGAAGCTCTGGCGTGCCCTCGCCGGGGGCGGCGTTAGGCGACTGCTCGCGGAGCGCGCGACAGTCGTCGCACTCGAAGACTGGTCGGATGTTCCGGCGGTGTTCGACGCCGCCACGTATCCGTCGCTCCTCGTCGCTCGACGTGGCCAGACGTCTGCTGCGCGTGACATCACGCTCGCCATCCGTCGGCGCGACGGCGTCCTCCAATGGACGCTGCGCCGATCCGCGTTAGGCCTGGACCCCGACGAGGCTGCCCCCTGGCTGATGCTCCCCCCGCCCGCCCGCGCGGGATTCGACCGGCTTCGCCAGGCAGGCATACCGCTCCACGAAACCCTCCTCGGTCGCCCCATGCTGGGCGTGAAGTGCGGGTGCAACGAGGCGTTCGTCCTGAGAGCCGCGGAGGCCGTTGCCGTCGAGGAGACGATGCTCCGTCCCGTCATCCGCGGCGAATCCCTCGCGCCGTGGCGCATCCATCACGGTGAAGAAGTCATTGTCTGGACGCATGGAACCGACGGTCGCGTGCTGGCCGTTCTGCCTCCGCGCGCGCGCCGCCGGCTCGAGCGCTGGCGACCGCGTCTCGCCGCACGCACCGACGCACGCGGCTCGTGCTGGTGGTCGCTCTTTCGTACGGCCGCAGCCGATTGTCGCCGCGCGCGCGTCGTATGGGCAGACGTGGGCAAGGCGCCGCGCGCGGCCGTCCTCCCCGCCGGAGACCGGTCCGTCCCACTCAACAGCTGTTACGTCATTGCGTGCGATCGCGAAGAGGACGCGCATGCGATGGCGGCACTGCTCAACTGCACCCTTGCAGCTGACTGGCTCAACGCGCTCGCCGAGCCCGCGCGCGGGGGATATCGGCGTTACCTCGGCTGGACGGTGGCACTCCTGCCGATACCACGTGACTGGGAGCGGGCGCGAACGATTCTCGCCCCGCTCGGAATGCGCGCTGCATCCGGCGAGCCGGTCGAGGACGAGCTGTTGCAGGCGGTCGCGCGTGCATACCGGCTGCGCCCATCCGATCTGGAGCCGTTGCTCGCATGGATGGGCCGCTGAAGCGCGCACCCGGCGCGCTGGTACGAGCAGCGATTGCGCGGGCGTGCCTGGCTCGGGATTCCCAGCTCACGGTGGGCAGCATCACATTGCGTTCGCACCAGTGTGACGCGGTCGAGCGTGCGCGTGCCGCGCTCCAGCAACACGGAGGGACGCTCATCGCCGACGATGTCGGCCTCGGGAAAACGTTCATTGCGCTTGCGCTGGCGTCGGAGGCGCGACGTCCGCTGGTGATAGGGCCGGCCGCGCTCCGCCCGATGTGGGCGGGCGCGTGCGCGCAAACGGGGGTGCGCGCGGGGTATCGATCGTACGAGGCACTCAGCCGATCGCCGATGCCCACCGGGCAACACGACCTCGTCATTCTGGACGAGGCGCACCACGCTCGAACGCCGACGACGTCCCGGTATCGCCATCTCGCGCAGGGTCTGGTTGGCGCGGGGGTCGTCATGCTGAGCGCAACACCGATTCACAACGGTATTCGCGATCTGCGCGCACTCCTTGCGCTCTTTCTCGGTGCCCTCGCGTGGACGATCGACGAGGAAGAGCTCGGCGCGTACGTGATACGGCGCGAGCAGGAAGACATCGGCGTCGATGCGCCGCTTCCAGCACTGGAGTCCCCACGCCTCCTCGCGCTCTCCGATGATGCCGAGCTCCTCGACTCGATCGTCTCGCTTCCGCCGCCGGTACCGCCGCGCGATGGCGGCGACGGGGGCGCCCTGCTCTCGTTCACGCTCGCGAGGCTGTGGGCATCGAGTCACTTCGCCCTCCGCGCCGCACTGAGTCGTCGGCTTCAACGCGCCCGTGCACTGGAGGATGCATTAGCCTGCGGGCGCTATCCGACCCGTGCGGAGCTGCGCGCCTGGGCAGTCGGCGCAGATGCGACACAGCTGGCGTTTCCCGAGCTGGTCACCGGTCCACACGGCAGCGATGTCGGCGAGCTGTCTGTTGCCGTACGCACGCATGCGGAGGCCCTCGAAACACTGGTCGGTGCGCTGCCTCCGAGCTCGTCACACGATCATGAGCGGGCCGAGCGGATACGCGAGGTTCTCGCGCGTCATCGCGGTGAGAAGGTCGTCGCCTTCACCCAATTCGCGGATACGGCAACGGTGTTGTTCCGGCTGCTTCGCGACGACCTGCGTGCCTGTCAGCTCGATGGCCGCGGGGGATTGGTCGCCGGAGGACGTCTATCGAGGCGAGAAGCGCTTGCGCGCTTCGCTCCACGGGCGAGCGGGACATCGGAGCCCGCGGCCGCGGAACGAATCGATCTGCTCATTACGACGGATCTCGTGAGCGAAGGGGTCAATCTTCACGATGCATCGGTCGTCGTTCACCTCGACCTGCCGTGGACATCGGCCCGCATGTCGCAGCGCGTCGGCCGGTCGCGGCGCCTCGGCGCACGCCACGCGTCGACGGTCGTCTACGCCTTTTCTCCGCCGGCAGGCGCGGAGACCCTGTTGCGGCAGGAGGAACGGCTGCGCGAAAAGTTACAAGCGGCGGCACGCCTGACCGGCGTCTGCGGAGTCATCCTGCCCGTTAGGCTGTCGCTCGGCTCCGATCTTCCCACCGTCCAGGCGGCCCCGGTTCGCGATGCCGAGCTTCTCCGCGGGCTCATTGGGCGATGGCGAGACGACGCATCGCCCCGCCTGGAACCCGGCCTGGCTGTCGCACGTGTGCTCGCCGATGTAAAAGGCGCGCTGGCATTGGTCAGACGTGGCCCCGAGCCGCTGCTCATGGCGATGCAGACCACCGGCGTGAGCGATCGCCCTGCCGACATCCTCGCCGCTGCGCGCTGCGCCGAGGGCGACGATTATGTCGAGGGAGACGCAGACGAGATCGCGACGGCGTTGACCCGCCTCGAAGCGTGGCTGGCGACGCGAGCAGGAGCAAACGCAGCCGGAATTGGGCACACGATCGCCGGAGCCGCCCGTCGGACCGCCATGCAGCGCCTTGCGCAAATCGCGGCACGAACTCCACACCACCATCGCGCGCAGGTTGCCCCGCTCGCGGCGGAGGCGCGCCGCATCATCACCGCGCCGTACGGCGTCGGCGCGGAGCGGATCCTTGCCGAGCTTGCCGGCTCTACTCTGCCAGATGAGGCGTGGCTTCGGGCGGTGCGGGCGTTCGGAGAGGCGAATTGCGGAGAGGCTGGAGACGCTGGAGGCGCTAGAGGCGCTGGGGGCGCTGGAAGAATTGAAGCGATTATCCTCTTCGGCCCGTAAGCGCCTCCAGCGCCTCCAGCGCCTCCAGCGCCTCCAGCGCCTCCAGCGCCCCCAGCGCCCCTAGCGCCTCTAGCGTCTCCACCGCCTCTTCCTCACGACCCTCGTACGCCCCCACAACCGCGCCCTTTCAAACCTTCCGGGACATTCCGGTATCTGATTCGACGACTCGGAGACATGGCCAGCGGATGCTTGCTGCAGCACCCGAAGCGGTGACACAACTCGAGAGCGTACCTGCCGATGATGTGGCGCTGGCCGCCTCGGGGGATCGCCGGGCGTTCGAGCGGCTGTATCGCGAGAACGTCAACCGAGTCTTCGCGGTCTGCGTTCGGATGTCGGGGGACCGCTTGCGAGCGGAAGAGCTGACGCAGGATGTGTTCGTCCGCGTGTGGGAGAAGCTGCCGCTGTTTCGCGGCGAGAGCGCGTTCTCGACTTGGGTGCACCGGCTGGCGGTGAACGTGGTGTTGAACGCGCGGAAGGCCGAAGGACGGGAGCGGTCGCGACACGAGCCCGATAGTGAGGAGATGCTCGAGACGCGTGGGTCGTCACCGCACCACGGTGACCGCATGGACCTGGAGAAGGCGATCGCGACGCTGCCGCCGGGTGCCCGAAAAGTGTTCGTTCTGCACGACATTGAAGGATATAAGCACGAGGAAATCGCCGAGATGCTCGGCGTCACCGCGGGGGGAAGCAAGGCTCAGTTGCACCGCGCGCGGATGCTCCTCAGGGAGGTATTGAGCACATGAACGACGAGAGACTGATGACGTGCGAGCAGCTCGATGAGCGGCTCTCCGATTGGCTCGAGAACGATGTCGATCTGGCGACGCGTGCGATGCTGGAACGGCACGTGGGTTCGTGTGCGCGCTGCACGGCGCTCATGGCCGATCTCGCGCTGATTCGTCGTGAGGCGTCGTCGCTTCCGGAGCTCGTGCCGTCGCGTGATTTGTGGCCGGAGATCGAGGCGCGCATTCAGGCGCCGGTGATTCCTCTCGAGCAGTCGCGCGTGGCGACCGCCGCATCGCATCGCGGTGGCGTGCGACGCGCGTGGTGGCTTGGTGCGGCAGCAGCGGGTCTGGTGGCCGTGACAGCGGGCGTGACCCACTACATGACGAAGCAGACCCAGCCGCAGTCGGTCGTTGCGGTGAGCCCTGAGAGTCTGCGGACTCCCGATGCGGCCGATCCCGCCGTCGTGACCGAGCCGTCGGCGCCGCTGACGTCCGGACTGGAGGAGCAGGCGCCTCCGCGCGAGCGTCAGCTCGTGAGTGCGCCAGCAGCTGCCGAGCAGTCGGAGTACGCACGCGATGTGGCGCAGCTGCGCGCGATCGTCAGTCAGCGACGGGCTGAATTCGATTCGACCACGATCGCGGTGCTGGAGAAGAATCTGGAGCTCATCGACCGCGCGATCGCCGAAAGCCGCGCGGCACTGCGGGCCGATCCGGCCAGCGACTTCCTCGCTGACCAGCTCGCCCGAGCCATGACCAAAAAGGTCGCCATTCTGCGAACGGTGGCGCTGCTGCCGTCCCGCTCCTGATAGAGGTCGAGAATGTCTGGACGATTGCTGTGGGCGGTTGTCCTGACCGCCGCCACCGCGCTGTCCGCCGGCGCGCAAGCCAAGGACAAGGATAGAGACAGGAACAGGGATCGCGATCGCGATCGCGACGCGGAGTACACGTCACGGATCGACACGGTAGTTCCACTCGGCCGGAACGGCGCGGTCGAGGTCCGCCTGCATACCGGCGAGATCATCGTGACGAGCTGGACGAGAAGCGAGGTGCGGGTGCGCGGGACGAGCGAGCGTGGCCAGATCCGCCTCGAGGCAATGTCCTCGCACATCGAGATCGGAACGTGGCCCGAGCACAGCCGGCACGGTGAAGCGCACGTCGAAATCACCGTGCCGGAGGGCACGCGGCTGACTGTCTCGGGCAATTCAGCCGACGTGTCGGTGCGCGGGGTGAAGGGTGAGGTCGAGGTGACCACGATGAACGGCGACGTCGAGATCGACAACGCCTCCTCGCGGGTGAGCTTCGAGAGCGTGTCGGGGGACGTGCAGATCTCGCGCGTGCAGGGCGACTTGCGCGGTGAGGCGATGAGCGGTGAGATCGACGTCACCGATGTCGCCGGCGAGGTCGACCTCGAGAGCGTCAGTGGTGATCTCACCTTGCACAACGTGCGTTCCCGATCGGTGCGCGCGGAAACGGTGAGCGGGAACATCGAGTTCGACGGGCGCACCGAGTCGGGCGGGCGTTACGACTTCGCGTCGCACTCGGGCGATGTCCGGCTTCTCCTGCCAGCGGCGTTAGGCGCGTTGATCTCGGTGGAGACGTTCAGCGGGACGATCGACAGCGACTTCCCGATCGAGCTTCGGCCGGGACAGCGGCATGGCAAGGAGTTCGAGTTCCAGGTCGGTGATGGTGGCGCGCGCATCGGCGCGACCTCGTTCAGCGGTGGCATTTACATTCAACGCAGCGGCACGAGCCGCAACCCGGAGTGATCATGAACCGTTTCGTTTCCGCCTCGCTCATCCTTGCCCTTGCCACGCCGGCGCTCATCGCCCAGGAAACCCAGGGCCGGGACTTTCGCTGGGAGGGCGCCGTTGCGCCCGGAAAGTGGGTCAAGGTCCAGAACATCAACGGATCGATCGAGGTGATGCCCGCCTCCGGCAACCGCGTCGAGATCACCGCGATCAAGCGCAACAGACGGGGCGATTCCGACAACGTCAGGTTCGAGGTGACGCGCTACGGCACGAACGAAGAGAATGTGTTCGTCTGCGCCATCTGGGGGGAGGCGACCTGCGACGAGAATGGCTATCACTCGCCGCGGCGCCGCCATCGCGATCACGATGACGACGACGAAACCGAAGTCGAGTTCACCGTCCGTGTTCCTCGTGGCGTGAACGTCAATGTCGGCACCGTCAACGGCAGCGTGGACGTGCGCGGTGCGACCGGCGAAGTGCAGGCCGCGTCGGTCAATGGTGGTGTCGAGGCGGTCTCCGAGGGGGGTCCGGTGAGCGCGTCCACCGTCAACGGCAGCATCCGCGCGAGCATGCGGAGTCTGGGGAGCGGCGAGCTGGAGTTCTCGACCGTAAACGGCTCGATCACGGTGGAGCTTCCGGAGGACCTGAACGCCGACCTTCGCATGACGACGGTCAACGGCACGCTGTCGTCTCGCGACTTCCCGCTCACCGTGATGGGTCGCTTCAGCCCTCAGAACATGCGGGCAACGATCGGGAAAGGCGGTACGCGCCTGTCGTTCACGACGGTGAATGGGAACGTCGAGATTCGGAAGAGAATCTAGCGCGAGAGAGAGTGCGCCAAGGGCCAGGGGCCAGGAGCCAGGCGGTAGGTCAAGGGCTGCACCATCAGATGAGCGAACGGCTGCGCAATGCGCAGCCGTTCGCCTTTCCATCCCTTGGCCCGTGACCCTTGGCCCCTGACCCGCTTAAATAGGCGTCGTCTCCGCCGCCCTCACCGTCGCCACCACCTGTCCCGACGAGCTGCTCACCGGGCGAAAGTCGCGGCGCGGCTCGAAACGCTCGGGAAGCATCTCGAACGTCTCGATACGCGCGATCTCGAAGCTCTTCCAGCCGTGCTCCGAGTCGGTATCCGTATATCCCCGAACCTGATACGCCTCGAGGATCTCCGTTCCATCCGGCTTTCGGACGATCGCGTGCGGCTGCACCGTGCGTGGTCCCCCGGATACGTAGGTCATCAGCGCTACCTGCCGCTCCTCCAACGCGCGCACAATGTCATTCCGATGCATGTCCCTCTCTTCGTGATGTGCGTCACAATCATACGCAATTCCTGTTCAATTTGCAGGAGAGATTTCCCGAATGCTCATCCCACCACGGCGCCGCGAGCCGGAACGGCGCGTCGCGACGAGCTCGGCCACCACGCTGATGGCGATCTCCTCGGGGGTATCAGCCCCGATCGAGAGACCCACCGGCGCATGGATCTGGTCAAGGCGCTCGCGCGGTATCCCCTGCTCCTCCAACAGCTTCCAGGTCAACGCCACCTTCCGCCGGCTGCCCAGCATGCCCAGGTAGCGGGTCTCCGCGCGGGCCAGCTGCTCGACCACCACCGCGTCGTGCTGATGACCTCGCGTCGCGACCACGACATAGGTGTCCGCATCGATACCGAGCGCCGGCGGCAGGTCGTGATAGTCGCAGGTCACGGTCGACTCCGCGGCCGGGTGTCGCGCCGCCTCCGCGAAGTCCTTCCGATCGTCGACGACCGTCACCCGCCAGCCCGCGAAAGCCGCCGCCTCGGCCACACGCGCGCCGACATGCCCCCCGCCAAAAACGACCAGCCTGGGTTTCCCAACCAGGGGCTCGGCCAGGATCTCGCCTGAGAGCGCGGGAAGCTCGGAGCGAAGGTCGAATGAAGACGCCACTCCCTGCATTGCCGGCGATGCACTGCCAATGATCCGCGGCCCCGCGAACACCGCCTTGCGTGGGCCGTTTTCCCACGTGGCTTCCGTCACCACGACGCCGCGATCGCCTTTCGAGAGCGCGGCCACGCACGCGGTATACACTCGTGACAGTGCTTCGTCGGCATAGACCGGCTCGATGAACATCACCGCCGTTCCGCCGCAGCTCAGTCCATAGTCGCCGGCGAGCTCGGAATTGAGCGTGTGCTCAGTGATCGCCGGCCGGCGCGCCGCCGCGACCTCGATCGCCCGTTCGATGATCTCGGCCTCGAGACATCCCCCACCGACGGTGCCGAGTCGAGCACCTTCTGTCGTGACCAGCATCTTGGCCGTGGCGCTCATCGGCAGCGATCCCTTGCGACGCGCGACAGTCGCGAGCGCGCCCTCTCCGCCCCCAGCGGCGAGCCGCGCGCACTCAGCGAGGATCGATGGATCGGCCATGTCAGCAGGTTATGTGAGGAGCACCGAGGGCGACAGGGGCGGTCTGGCGCCTGTGCGCCGGCCGCCCGTATTTTGGGACTGCCTGTGGCCTCGGGGCGGGACGCGTGGACGACGAAGTCACGCACTCTCACGCAGCATTCGCCGGTCGCTACACGATCGAGCGAGAGCTCGGCCGCGGTGGCATGGCCACCGTCTACCGCGCTCGCGACTTGCGACACCACCGCGCGGTCGCCCTCAAGGTTCTCCATCCCGAGCTCGGCGCCTCGAAAGGCGGTGAGCGGTTCGCGCGCGAGATTCGCGTGCTGGCCGGATTGCATCACCCGCACATCCTGCCGCTATTCGATTCGGGCGAGCACGAGGGCGCCGTCTTTTACGTCGTCCCCTGCGTCGAGGGGGAATCGCTGCGGCGCCGGCTTGAGCGCGAAGGTCAACTGCCGCTCGAGGAAGCCCTGCGTATCACGCGGGAAGTCGCCGACGCCCTCGATCACGCGCATCGCCATGGCGTGATCCATCGGGACATCAAGCCCGAGAACATCCTGCTCGAGGAAGGACACGCGATCGTGGCCGACTTCGGCGTCGCGCGGGCGGTCACTCGCGCAGCGGGCGAGTCGCAGACGACGGCGGGCATGGTCGTGGGCACACCGGCGTACATGTCGCCCGAGCAGGCGAGCGGGGATGACGACCTCGATGGTCGGAGCGATCAATACTCGCTCGCGTGCGTGCTCTACGAAATGCTGGCCGGCGATCCGCCATTTTCCGGGACGACGCCACGCGCGACGATCGCGCGACGTTTCACTGAGCCGGCGCCGTCGCTCCGCAGCGAGCGCGACGTGCCCGAGCCGCTCGACCGCGCCGTCCGTCGCGCGCTGGCGCCGGTGCCGGCCGATCGATTCCCCGATGTGTGGGCGTTCGCCAAGGCGCTCGAGGCCGCCGAGGCTCCATCGCGGCCGTCCCCGAGGGCGGTGGCGACGTTAGGCGTCCCGGCCATGGCCGCCATCGCGCTCGCGCTCGTCATCTGGTGGCCGCAGGGCGGCGGCGCGGATACGATCGATCCCGCGCTCCACGCCATTCTCCCCTTCAACGTCGAAGGCAGCTCCACCGCGACCAATCTCGACGGCGCGGCGGTAGCGAGGCACCTCGGACGCGCGATGGGATTCTGGCGGGATGTGCGGGTGGTCGACGCACATCGCGCGAGCGACGCCATTTCGCGCCATGGCGCCGTGCGAAATTTCAGCGACGCGATTGCCGTCGCGCGAGGACTTGGCGCCGGGCGCCTGCTGTGGGGAGATGTGTGGCCGAGGGGCGATAGCATCGAGGTGCGCGCCACCCTGTACAACGTCCGCACGGAACGCGAGGAGCGGTCCGCCACGGTCATGATGAGCGCCGAGGTCACGAACGTGGGCCCGGCGTTCATGGCGCTGAGTGACTCGCTCGCGCTCGGGGACCTGCGCGAGCGAGCGGTGGCAGCGGCGGCGCGTGGCACTCGAGTGCGGCAGGCGTTCGTGCAATACGAGGCCGGCCACCGAGCCCTCGAATCATGGGACCTGACGGCCGCCGAGCAGGCGTTCCGGGCGGCCTCCGACCTCGACGCCGAATTCGCGCAGGCATCGCTGATGCTGGCGCAGGTGTTGGCGTGGTCCGGCGCGGAGCCGGGCGTATGGCGCGTGCCGGCGGCACGGGCCGCGCTGCGGCGCGATCAGCTCGATCCTCGTGAGGCACTGAGCGCGGATGCCCTCCTCGCGCTGGCGGAAGGACGATTCCCCCAGGCGTGCGCCCACTACGACGCCATGATCGCGCGCGATTCCCTCGACTTCACCGGTTGGTACGGGCGGGGAAAATGCCTCTCGGCCGATCCTGTGGTGGAGCGGGAGGCAACGTCCCCAAGTGGATGGAAGTTTCGAGGCAGTTGGTACTCGGGAATCCTGGCCTATGTTCGCGCGCTGGAGCTCTTGCCGTCGTTCCACCGTGCGCAGCGCAACGCCTCCCCGCTGCCGACGGATCTCTTTCCTACGGAGACGAATGTGCTCCGGCGCGGCTACGCGCTCACCCCCGACACGGTGCGTTTCGCGGCGCAGCCCGGCTTCGTGGGCGACACGCTCGCGTTGGTGCCGTATCCGGCGGCTGAGGTCCTCGCCGGACGCGCGGGAGTCTCCGACGACAACAATGCCGCGGCCATCGACTGGGCTCGGCAGCAGCTCCGGCGCGTGGCGGAGGGCTGGGTCCGTGCATTTCCCAACAGCGCGTCGGCCCACGAGGCGTTAGGCGTCGCGCTCGAGACGGCCGGCGACGTGCGCGGCGCCTCGCGGGAGGTGGCGATCGCGCGGGCTTCCGCGGACGATCGATTGTCGAAGGTCCGGCTCGCCAGCGATGAGATTCGGCTACGCGTGAAGAACGGGGAGTGGGAAGGCGCGCGGCAGCTCGCCGAGTCGACCTTCGCGCTCGTCGGCAAGCAGGCTTCGGTCGACGAGGCGTGGTATCTCAGTGGCCTTGCGGCGCTGGCGGGCCGCGTCGAGCTCGCCCGTGAAATGCTGGAAATGCGCGCGGATGATTCGGCGCGGACGTTCTTCGCCATGGGCGAGCCGGTTGCGGTGTCCCGGAGGCTCGCGCGGGCGGCGCTCGCCCTCCTCGCCTATGCCTCGTTTCCCGAGCCGCGTGATAGCGTCGTCGCGTTCGCGCGCACCGTCGAGCGTCTCGTCGAAGCGTCCGTGGAACCGGCGCGCCGCGCCAAGGTCCGGCGCGCGGTCCTGTCGGTCCCCACGACGTTCGGATTTTGGCAGCTTGGGCCGCAGTCGGCGCTGCGGGTGGAGTCACTGACGATGTTGCACCGCATGCAGCGAGCGTTCGCTCGCGGGGATACGAGCGGTGTCCGCGCGATCGCCGACTCCTCGCGGAGGCGGCGAGAGGCACAGCGTGGATCGAGCCCGCCGATCGATTTCCTCTACCACGAAGCGCTCATCCTCCTGGCAATCGGCGACACGGCCGCGGCGACTCGGCGTCTCGACGAGGGGTTGGAGGGGCTTCCCAATGCGTCTCAGATCCTGCTCAGCGACGCGCACCGAGCCGCGGCCATTCCGATGACGATGCACTTGAGAGCGCGACTCGCGATGCGCGACGATCGGATGACGGCGCGCCGCTGGGCGGCGGCCACGCTCGCGCTTTGGCGCGGCGCGGAGCCGGCACTGCACCCGTACGTCGAAGCGATGCGCCCGCTCGCCGCCAATCCACGTTAGGCACACTCCTGGGAGGTCTTGTGAAGCGATCTCATGCGGTACTGCTCGGATCGATGGGCGTCATGGCGCTCGTGGCGGCGAACTGCGGTGATGACGTGGAGGTCGCGCAATCCCCGCAGCTGGCGTTTCTCGGCGATAGCAGTAGCGCGGCCGCGGCGTGTGACCCTCCTCCCACCGCCGGGACCCGTGCGGGATTCGTGCAGTGGGCCAGCCGGCTCGACTATAGGGAGGTCGATAGCACGCATGCCCGGCTGCACGGTTTCGTGGTGCCCAGCGGTGACACGTTGCGCTACGAGATTACGAGCCCGGCGCGGATGGAGTCCGATGTGCGGCGTGGCTGTGTCATTGGGCGCATCATCAGCAGCTACGCCGACTCCGCATTCGGGTTCGCCGACGGGGTGACCTACGTGTGGGCGGACAGCTCGAGTCCCGACGGCGTGCAGCTGGTCCCGGACGACGGGACGAGCAGCATGATCAGCTACAATCTCGTGACCGTCGACGATCCGGATGCCAGTGAGCCGGTAGCGCCGGCGGGGACGCCGACGAAGCACATCTGCGGAGAGTGCACGAAGTCGGATTGGTGCGTGTATCCGAGCGATACCCTCCGCGTCATCGAGCAGGTCCCGCCGAATATCCTGCCGTAACGCCAGCGCAAAGCCGAGTCGATGCCCTCGTCGCGAAAGCGGCGAGGGTTTTTCGTTTCAATGGGTTACGCCATTTGAGCGGCGTCCCGGTCGGAGAGACGAGCGAGGTCGGCACTTGCATCTTCGGGATATATTCGGTACATAAGTTGCCCCGCTTCCTTCGTCCATGACCTTCGTCCAGGCCCCGCTGTTCTCCGACGCCTACGAGCGCTCGTCGCGCCAGCTCCCCGTGCTGGGCGAGCAGCGCGACATCGCCTACGTGGGGACGCGCGCGAAGAACGTCCTCAACGATCCACAGGTCACGAAGATGGGGTTCTGGTCGATCAACCCGTACATCGGCTGCGCGTTCGGCTGTACCTACTGCTACGCTCGCTACACGCATCGGTACGTCATGGAGCGCTCCGTCACCGCCGATGTACTGACGGACGACGTTAGGCAATCGGCTGCGGCGATGCCGCCCTGGCTCGCCTTCGAGCGCCGCATTTTCGTCAAGCAGAACGCCGCTGAAGTGCTCGCGCGCACGCTCCGACATGGCAGCGACAAGCATTTGCGTCTCATCCAGGGCGAGACGATCCTCATCGGCACCGCGACCGATCCGTATCAGCCGGCCGAGCGCCGCTATCGTGTGACGCGCGGCATCCTCGAGGTGCTGGCCGAGCATCCGGGGATGGACATCGTCATCATCTCCAAGAGTCCACTGGTGACGCGCGACGTCGACGTGTTGCGCCGCATCGCTCGGCACTCGTCGCTCTCCGTCCACTTGTCGCTGATCACGCTCGACCGCGCGCTTGCGCGTCGGATCGAGCCGCGGGCGCCCACGCCGGAGGCGCGGCTGCGCGCGCTGGTGCGGCTCCGCGAATCCGGTATCGATGCCGGCATCAACTGCATGCCGGTGCTTCCGGGAATCACGGACGACCCGCGCGGGCTCGAGGCGTTGGTGAAGCGGGCCGCCGAGCTCGGCGCGACGTTCGTGAGCGTCTCGTCGCTCCGGCTCAGGAAGACCGCGCAGCAGCGGTACTTCCCGTTCATCGAGCGCGAGTTTCCGCACCTGGCCGCGCACTACCGGAAAGCGTACGCCACGACCTGGCATTTGAGCGACCGCTATCGCGAGTCGTTAGGGAAGTTTTTCGACAAGCTGTGCCGGAAGTACGGGGTGGAGGGTGGAATGGGGCGGAGCGATGCGGAGGATGAGGGGGAAGCGGAGCGGACGGAGCTTCCGGCGCAGCTGGGATTATGGGGAGAGTCGTGAGGTGACGGGGGAAGAACGAGGAACGAGGAACGAGGAAGTGGCCTGCCGAGTTCCGGAGCACGGGAGCGTTCCAGGCGCTTCCTCGTTCCTCGCTCCTCGTTCGTGGAGGGGGACTCTTTTGGGGAGGTGGGGAGATGATGACGCTGGAGCAGAAACTCGACATCTTGATGACGCTCGCGACCGACGACCAGGACGGTCCTCCGGGCTCACAGACACTGCCGCCGAGGCTGCGGCATACGAAAGAGGTTGGCGCGCTGCGGCCGCTCAACATCCGCACGGTGCGGCCGGGAAATGGGATGCGCGTGCCGCTCTTGCGCATCCTCATGACCAACGCGTGCAGCTACAACTGTCACTACTGCCCCATGCGGCGGGATCGCAAGCTGCCGCGCACCCTGCTCAAGCCCGAAGAGCTCGTCAGGATCTTCCTCGGCGCCCATCGTCGCGGGTGGTGTGAGGGACTGTTCATCACCACCGGCATCCCGGGGCGGCCGGTGAAGGTGATGGATGATCTCATCACCGTGCTCGAGCTCCTGCGCGAGCGGCACAGCTTCGCCGGCTACATCCATGTGAAGATGGTGCCGGGTGCCGAAGCGGCGCAGATCGAGCGTCTCACGTCGCTCGCGAGCCGCGTGTCGCTCAATCTCGAGGCGCCCTGTGGCGCGAGCCTCGCGCAGATCGCTCCCGACAAGAATTTCGATGTCACCGTCACCGGTCTCGAGCAGGTGCGCTCGCTGGTGACGCTCGAACGGGCCGCGCGCCAGGAGGGCAAGCCGCGCGATCCCATTCATCCCGGCGGCACGGCGGGAATGACGATGCAGTTCGTCGTGGGTGCGACGCCCGATTCCGATCGCAGCATTCTCACCAAGGTCACCGAGCTGTATGCAGGTGGAGGTATTCACCACGCACACTTCAGCGCGTTCCGTCCCATCAGAGAGACGCCGATGGAGAACGTCCGCGGCACGCCGGCGCTGCGCGAGCACCGGCTGTATCAGGCGGACTGGCTGCTGCGACGCTACGGCTTCGCGCGTGAAGAGGTGGTCTACGACGATGGCGGCAACCTGCCTCTGGCCATCGATCCGAAGGCGGCGTGGGCGCTGCGCAACGTCGAGCGATTTCCGATCGAGGTGCGCACCGCGTCGTACGACGAGCTCGTGCGCGTCCCAGGCATCGGGCCAGGCACGGCGCGCCGCATCGTCGGCGAGCGCGGCACGGCGACGCTTCGCGGCATCGCCGACCTTCGGAAGCTCGGGGTGCTCACCTCGCGGGCGGCGGGGTTCCTCACGTTAGGCGGACGCCGCCTCCAGGATGTGCGCTGGAGCGAGCAGCTGGGGTTCTGGCAGCCCGAGGAGGAGGCGGGCGCCTATCAGCTCGTGTACGACATCAGTCCGGGCACGTTCAGGTAGGGTCTGCCAGTCGCTTGACTGACGGTGACCGATTTGGTAGCATTCGGCTCCTAAACTTCGGTTTTTGTTCGGTCGACTCCTCATGCCCTCTTCCGTCGCCGCCCTTCGTGCGCTCGTCGAGCAGCGCTTTCCCGATGCGCTCCCCATCACGCATCGGACGACGGCGGTTGCGACCGGCGTGGCTGCCCTCGATCACATCCTCCCCAGCGGGGGGTTACCGCGAGGGCGGCTGTCGGCCTGGCACTCGCAGGGAGGCGCGACGGCCATCCTGCGAGCCGCCTGCCTAACGACCGTGCGGGCCGGCGAGCGCGCCGCCTGGATCGATGGCCGCGGCGCGGTCGGCGGCGTGGTGTGGGATGACGGACCCCTTCTCCTTCGTCCTACGAGTCCACCGCACGCCTTGCGCACCGCCGAAGAGCTGCTGCGCTCGGGGGGGTTTGGCCTGATCGTGCTCAGCGGTCTCGAGCCCGCCCGCACCGAGACCGTGCGTCTGACGCGCGCGGTTCGCGAAGGAGGCACAGCGTTCGTCACGATCGCGCGCGAGTCCTCCATGGCGAGTCTGCGCATGACCTCGCGTCTGCTGCCGGACGGCTATCGCTGGCGCCGCGATCCCTTCGGCGATCCCGCCGAGGCGCAGGCCGCGGTCATTCGCGTGCACGCGCAGGCGCCCGGATGGAATGCCCACACCGATCTCACGATTCCCATCCTCCATCATGAGCTTCGTCTGTCTCTGGACCCCAAGCTGGCGGACCGGCGCGGCGTCCGCCGCTGAGCTCGCGCCGATTCTCCTGGCGGCGGTGCCGCGCGTCGCGACCGATGCGCGCGGGCTGCTGTGGGCAGATGCGCGGGGGATGAATGCGCGCGCCGTCGCCAGCGAGCTGCTCGAGCTGATGCGGGCGCGAGACGTCGCCGATCTGCGGGTAGGCGTCGGGTCGGTACCGATCGTCGCGGAGCTGGCTGCTACGGCAGACTGCGGGTTACGGATTGCGGATTGCGTTTTTGTCGAGCGGGGACTGGAGGCTGAATTTCTTGCGCCGTTGCCAGTCGATGTGCTCTCGCCATCACCCAAGCTCCTCCCCTTACTCGACGGGACCGGCATCGCGACCTGCGGCGATCTCGCCGTGCTGGATCTCGAGGCGGTCGAGGTGCGCTTCGGCATTGAGGGCGTGCGGCTCTGGCAGCTCGCCCGCGCCGATGACCGGCGACCGATCTTCACCGACGTGCCGCGCGAGCTCCCGCACGCGTCGGTCGAGTGGGCCGACTACACCCTCACCGATCCCGAGCGGCTCATCTTCATCATCAATGCGCTGGCCGAGCGGGTCATCACATCGCTCGACGAGCGGGGGGAGAGCGCGCGGGAGCTGGCGCTCGTCCTGTCGCTCGCCAACCGCGCGCACAGCATCAGCCGCGTCCGCTTCACCCGGCCGACCACCAATCGCAAGATCTGGATGCGCCAGATCCGCGCCCAGCTCGAGCGGTTGACGTTAGGCGATGCGATCACCGGGGTGGTGCTCCGCGTCGAGGCGCTCGCCGCGAAACGAAGCCCGCAGGGCGATCTGTTCGACCGCGGCTTCGCCAGCGCGAGCGCCACCGAACAGGCACTGGCGCAGCTCATCGACGATCAGGGAGAGATCCTGTTCACCCCGCAGCGCTCGGGCCACGTCCTGCTCGATCGGCGCACCCAGTGGGTGGCCGAGAGTCCGTCGACGCTCGTCGAGCGCAGCGGAAGCGACGTCGGTGCCGCGCGCACCCCTGCTCCACTCAGCCTGACGCTCCAGCTGCTCCCCGAGCCTCAGCCGATTCTCGTCGTCACGGGCGAGCGCCGCGATCATTACATCCCCGTTCGCTACCGGGACGGCGCCAGCTGGCACGAGCTGGACGAGGTCGCAGGACCGGATAGGACCTCGGGCGGCCATTGGGAGGGCGGGTATGCGCGCGAGTACTTCCGGGGGATCAGGGGAGATGGAGTGCTCGTATGGCTGTTCCGTGACGCGATTGATGAGACATGGTTTTTACATGGGATCTGGGACTGAAAGACCCAGGAGCTGGTGGTCAGGGATCAGGGGTCAGGGGGAACTAGGGGATGAGGAACGGCGGGGAGCTGGCGATTCCAGGCGTTTTGCGAGGCGGGTGAGCATGCGGCCGAGCTCGTCGCAAAGACGGTGGAGAGATGTGAGTGACTTCTCATCCACGTACTTCAGTTCTTGGATGATCGTGAAAAGCGTTTCGAGCTCACGAAGTGAGCCGGCGGCTGTACACACGTGATGTCGATAGTCACCGCGGGTGTTTCGGCCATGGCCTTCGGCAATGTTTGCCGGGATGGACACCGCCGCACGGCGAATCTGGACAGTGAGGCCGAATCGCTCATCTGCTGGCAGTCGACGCCCGATTTCGTAAGACTCGATCACAAGCCTAACGCCGAGCTGCCAGACATGCAGATCTCGATAACTACGAATCACGAGGGTTCGGAAGAATGAGCAGGAGCTGGGGAAGGGTTCAGGGTAAGGGCACAAAGCCGATTCAGCTTGATCGATCCCTTTCACCGATAACCCGATCCCCCCTGATCCCTGATCCCTGGCCACTAGCTCCTACTTACACGGAGCTCCGAAGCCACGCGGGATTCTCCTTCAACGACGGCGCCATCACCCCCGAGCGTCTCGTTATGCGCGCCCGGCAGCTCGGCTACACCAGTCTCGGCATCACCGACACCACCGACCTCGGCGCGGTCCCGCGGTTCGTCACCGAGGCGCGGACGATCGCCAAGGATCCCGACTGTCGCCGCGCCGCGAGCCACACCGAAGAGCCCTGTCCCATTTGCGAGCGACCACTGCAGCCAATCGTAGGGGCGGAGCTCAACATCGACGGCCATCCCGCCGCTTTCCTCGTTCGCGATGAGCACGGCTGCCGCAATCTGGCCGCGCTACTCACCTGCGCGCGCGTCGGCATGTGGGAAGAGTGGGACAAGGCCGTGCAGGGAAAGCGGCGTGGGCATCCGCAGGTGACGTGGGAGCAGCTGGCCGCTCGCAGCGAGGGGCTGCACGCGCTCACCGGGCCGGCATCGGGAGAGATCGCATCGCGCCTGCTCGCCGGTGATGAGGCGGGCGCCGAGCGAGCGCTCGAGCGGTGGCGGGATGTCTTCGGCACACGGCTGGCCATCGAGGTTCAGCTGCACCATGCCAGCGCCGCCGAGGCAGCGCTGGCGGGTGCCTTGATCGAGCTGGCCGAGCGCCGCGAGGTGCCATGGGTCGTCGCGCACGATCCCCGCTATCTCGACGACACCGGCCGGCTCGTGCACGACATGCTCACCGCGCTTCGGCACGAGATGGATCTGGCGACGGCCGCCGAGCGCGGGGTTCTGCGTCCCAATGGCGAGTGGCGGTTGATTTCGCCCGCGCAGATGGCGCGACGATGGCGGGGGCGCACCGACGGATTGCGCGAGAGCATTCGCATCGCCGAAGCGTGTGAGTTCGATCTGCGATGGATGCGGCCACCGCTTCCGCACTACCCCGTGCCCGAGCGGCACAACGACGACTCGTATCTCCGCGAAAAGACCTATGCGGGGGCACGCGAGCGGTGGGGCGCTGCGCTCTCCGACGCGCAGACCTGCCAGCTCGAGCACGAGCTCACCATCATCAAGCAGCTCGGCTTCGCGGGATTCTTTCTCGTGATGTGGGACGCGATGCAATTCGCCCGCGAGCACGGCATCCTCTCGCAGGGCCGCGGCAGCGCCGCCAACTCGGCGGTTGCGTACTGTCTCGGCATTACCGCCGTCGACCCCGTCAGGCACGGCCTGTTGTTCGAGCGGTTTCTCTCCGAGATCCGCGCCGAAGGAGGGGCCGAAGCGCCGGACATCGACGTGGACATCGAGCACGACCGGCGCGAGGAGGTGCTCGACTACGTCTACGCGCGATACGATCGCGCGCATGCCGCGATCGCCTGCATCGTCCAGACGTATCGCGCGCCCAACGCCGCCCAGGACGCGATGCGCGCGTTAGGCTATCCGCCGGAGATGATGTTCGCCGTCTCGAAGCGCGTGCACAATCATGAGCCGACGGCCGGTGCCGACTATATCCGCGAGAGCGCCGCCGCACGCGCGGGACTCGATATCACCGATCGACGCGGCCGGACGCTGCTCGCGGCGATGGCCGGCTTCGAGGGGCTTCCGCGGCTTCGCGCGACCCACGTCGGTGGCTTCGTCCTCTCGGCCGCCCCACTCGGCGACTATCTCCCCATCGAGCAGACCACGATGGGGCGGACGATCGTGCAGTTCGACAAGGATGACCTCGATGCCGTCGGTGCGCCGAAGTTCGACTTCCTGGGACTGGGCGCGCTGTCGCAGGTGCGTCGCGCGTTCGACATCATCGAGCGGCGGACGGGGACGCGGCCCGAGATGTATCGGCTGCCGCAGGATGACGCGAAGAGCTATGACCTGATCGCGCGCGGTGAGACGATCGGGATGTTCCAGATCGAGAGCCGGGCACAGATCGCATCGATTCTGCACACGCGCCCGGCGTACCTGTACGACCTGGTGGTACAGGTCGCGCTCATCCGGCCCGGACCGATCCAGGCGAAGTTCGTTCATCCGTACACGATGCGACGGCTCGGTCTGGAGAAGGTCGTGTACGCGCACCCGGCGCTCGAGCCCATCCTTCGGCGCACGCAGGGCATCCCGATCTTTCAGGAGCAGGCGATGGCGATCGCCATGGCACTCGGCGGCTACACCGGCTCCGAGGCCGACGAGCTGCGACGCACGATGGGGAACCAGCGAAAGAAGGATCGTCTGCTTCGCTCGCTGCAGCGGCTGGCGCACCGTCTGGTCGAGCAGAAGATCGACGAGCGCATCGCGTCGAAGATCTGCGAAGACCTGCAGAGCTTCGCGAACTATGGCTTCCCCGAGTCGCATGCCTGGAGCTTCGCGCTCATCGCGTACGCGACGGCCTGGCTCAAGGCGCATTACCCGGCGGAGTTCTACGCCGGGTTGCTGAACTCCTGGCCAATGGGATTCTATCCCGTCTCCACGCTCATCCACGACGCGCGGCGCCACGGCGTCGAGGTGCGACCCGCCTGTCTTCGCGATGGCGACTGGGAATGCACGGTGGAAGAGACCGATCAACCGGATCGGCCGGCCATGCGCATCGGGTGGCGGCACATCCGCAACGTGGGGACGAAGCTGCTCGATGCGCTGCGGGCGAGCCGCGCCCCCTCCCCCTGGACCTCGATCGCCGACGTCGTTAGGCGCACCCGGCTCACCCGAAGCGATGCGCTGGCGCTGGCGCGCGCGGGCGCTTTCGGCGCCTGGGAGCCCGACCGGCGACGCGCCGCGTGGGAAGCGCTGCGTACGGTGGGAGACGTGCTCCCGCTTGCCCCGGCGCGGATGACGTCACACGATCCGCCGCCGCTGGACCCGATGCAGCTCGTCTTCCTCGACTATACGACGACGGGGTCGAGCATTCACGGCCATCCCATGCAGGCACTGCGCGACAAGCTGCGCCGCTGGGGCGCGATCGACAGCAAAGGCCTCCAGAACGTCAGAAGCGGCGAGCGCATCATCGTCGGCGGGCTGGTCACGGTGCGTCAACGCCCGGAGACGGCGAATGGAACGATCTTCCTGCTCCTGGAGGACGAGAGCGGCTTCATCAACGTGATCGTGCCGCACCAGCTCGTGGAAGCAAACGTCGACGTGATCAAGAGCTCGACGTTCATTCTCGTGCTGGGGCGATTCGAGCGCGATGGTCAGGTAATGAACGTGGTGGGACAGAAGTTCGCGACGCTGGAAGTGGCGGGAGAGCTGGTTCATCGCTCACACGACTTTCATTGAAGACAATGAGGAACGAGGAACGAGGAATGAGGAATTCGATTTCCCCATTCCTCGTTCCTCCATTGCCTGGTGGCCCTTGTGAGCCCATTGTGGAGTGTGGCGACTCGTCCGCATGACATTGGCCCTCCTCCCGCACCGAGGGAGCGCACGAGCGAAGCGGCGCCGACCCAGCTCGCGTCGCTCTGGGCGAACCATCCCGGGCTGCTGCTCACGACGGCGTACCTGATCATCACCGCGATTGGTCTCGTGTACGATGCGCGCCTGTACGGCGAGTTCCGGATCAACATCGCCGAATACGCGGAGACGAGCGATTTCCTGCTGGCGGCTGCGCGAGCGCCGCTCATCATCCTCCTCAGCCTGTTGCCGATTCCGTTACTGCTCGTGGTGGGGTGGTTCGATCGATGGTCCCGCCGCCGCTTTCCGCGGTACGCCGCCATCTCCCGCCGCTCCGAGCAAGCGATGGGTGGCGAGCGACGAGCCCGGCTCCTGTCGCGTGGATTGTTCGTCGTGATCTACGCGGTGATGTTCACCATGCTGTACGCCGAGCGAGTGGCCGACGACATCAAGCAGGGACGTGGCCGGCGCGTCGAGGTCCAGCTCGTGGATGGCACGTCGGGCCCCGGCGAGCTTCCCATTCTGCTCGGAACCACGGCGAAGTTCGTGTTCCTGTATTACCCGACCGTGCGGCGCACGCACGTCGTCCCTTCGGAAAACATTGCGAGGATCGTGGTGAATTCCGTGGGGCGAGACGACCCCGCGCCCGCGGCAGCGAGACCGGCGCCGTAGAGAGTTTTCAATGTCATCGACACTGGCGGATCCCGGGTCTCTGCCGACCCTTCGCTCACTCCTCTGGAACCGGCGGGACCGCGTCTCGCTCGAGCTCTTCCAGCTCAGCGAAGCGCAGACGGGAATTCGTCTCTCGGGAACGATTCTCACCGTCGAGGACACCCAGCCACTTCGCGTCGAGTACACGGTCCAGTGTGATCGCACCTGGGCAACCCGTTCCGCCCGCATCGCCGTGGTGCACGGATCGGTCTCGAAGGAGCTCGAGCTGATGGTCGACGATCAGAAGCGCTGGTGGAGCGATGGACAACCGGTCCCAGCGGTCGAGGGATGCATCGACATCGACATTAGCCTCAGCCCATCGACGAATACGTTGCCGATTCGACGGCTGTCGCTCGCGCGCGGCGGTGAGAGCGATGTCGTCGCGGCGTGGATCAGATTTCCAGATCTGGCGATCGAGGCGCTGCCTCAGCGATACGCGCGAACCGGCGAAAATCTCTATCGGTACGCGAGCGATGGCGGGGCATTCACCGCCGACATCGAGGTAGACGAGCTCGGCCTGGTGGTTCGATATCCGCCGTTATGGGAGCGTGTGGTTTAGGAGCTAGTGGTCAGGGGTCAGGGATCAGGGGGTGTTCGGGGGCAGGTTGCAGGAGAGTCGCGATGCCGCTGTCTCCTGCAACCCAGTCCCTGCAACCCCCTGATCCCTGACCCCTAATTCCCGACTCCTGACTGTCCACGACCTCGTGATGATGGCATCGCCGAGCATTGAGTCGTCGTCGTTCGCGGAATTCGCGGCCAGGTGGAACACCACGGCTCCGATCTCCTCAGCCGGGGCCCTCCACTCGACCTGCCACCGGAGTGAGTCCGCGGGAGCCGCCCCGGCGTGCGAGGCATACTGCACCCCCGTAGCCGTGTCCGACATCACCGCAACACGCCCATCGACCGCGCACAACGTGCCCGCTTGCGCTCCGGCGTGGGGTCCGGCGGCCACGCGCGCGGAGAGCTGGAAGCCTCCCGCGCGCGCGGTCGTGTCGTGAATCGCCACGTGGAGCCGGTAGACCCCACCGGGCCGCAAATGCTCCGGCGTCAGCCAGCCTAACGACACCATCTCCGGCGGCCGAGTCGGGCCATCGAAATGGCATTCCCGGCAGCTCGGCTCGCCGAATCCGCCGGTGTGGGCGAGCGGCGGGCGCGCGTCATATGCCGCGCGCGCCGCCGTCACCACGAGCGCGGTGAAGAGAAC
>DATFBS010000016.1:0-128036 GCA_035253695.1 Gemmatimonadaceae bacterium | reverse complement strand
CTCGAGTCGGTTGGAGCTCCCTCTG
The DNA here is from genome assembly GCA_035253695.1 of Gemmatimonadaceae bacterium. Classification (GTDB taxonomy): domain Bacteria; phylum Gemmatimonadota; class Gemmatimonadetes; order Gemmatimonadales; family Gemmatimonadaceae; genus JAICNG01. The sequence goes on along the minus strand of DATFBS010000016.1, from coordinate 128,011 downwards.
CCGATCTCATAGTTCCTCCAAAGGCTCTTGAGCAGATTCGGCGTCTGTTTGCTGCGGAGGAAGATCTCGAAATTGCCCGTGGCGATAACCACTTGGGCTTTCGATCCCCGTTCACTGCTGTTTTTACTCGTCTTATCGAGGGGCCTTATCCGAATTATGAGCAAGTCATTCCCCGTGACAACGAGCGTGTCGCCATCGCGGATCGGAATGCTCTTTTTCAGGCGTTGAAACGCATGTCGATCATTGCTTCGGATCAGACACACCGTATTCGCCTCGCATTCAATGCCGGTATGGTCAAGTTCAGTGTCCAAACACCTGATCTCGGCGAAGCCCAGGATGAGCTGGCGGTTAGCTATGAAGGTGATCCACTGGAAATTGGCTTCAACGCGAGCTATCTGCTCGAGATCTTGCGCTATATGCCAACCGATGAGGTTCGCATGACATTCAAAGCGCCTGAGCGAGCGGCTACAGTCGAGCCCATGGGCTGGAATGATCCTGCGAAGTACCTCTGTCTCGTTATGCCCCTGCGTCTCGTGGACTGACGATTTGTTAGGGCTGGGCTCCAACTCGCCGGATTTCTTGGCTGGATCGTTGGCGGAATGTGGTTACTGAGCTCCCAAGCCGTACCTCGATTGTTCCGTCTGACTGTGTCTGCACGAAAGCTGGAAGTCGATCGGTGCTCTCGAACGACACCGTACCACGGGTAGTGATCGATCCCCTCACTAGTACCGAATCCCTTCGCAGTAAGCCGGCGCCATGTAGCTCGGTTTCCTGCGTGATTTCCAACTGTCCGGAGTTCCCTGGCCGGGTTCTAGATTCTCGGATTGTCCTTCCCCCGATCCGTGTTCCAGCGCGACAGGAATGGTATGTGGTGGTGTCCCTCAAGACTGCTCTGGTTGATGCCACTGGTCCACTTAGCAATTCCGGGAGGAGTAACTGTCGTCCTACAGCAGTAAACTGACTGTATGCACACAGCGAGTCCGGCAAATGGCTCTCAACGGTATTATGGCTTGGTGAGAAGCGTGCTCGTACGACCGAGTCCAGCACTGTAGGGTGACGGATTCCACGTGTTGGAACGGCACCGCCTCCACTGATTGCAATCGAGTCGAACGAGATCGTTACCAGGAAGGTTGAATCAGTCTCGTTCCTCACCGTAACCTGGATAGCTGCGGTAGTCGTGACTGTTCCAGGAATAGTGTCAGTCGCGCCGTCTCCTGCTGCCTCCGTCGTTTGGCTTAGCCGGTAGCGATGGACTCCTGGGGTGAGTCGTAAGTGACTCAGTGTTGAGACGTCTGGGTTGCCGATCTCAGGCGTGCTGGGTGTTGGTAGGGAAATTGGTGGAACAGTGCTGGAAGGACAGGCACTGCTCACAATGACGGCGGAGCCGAGAAGCAGCAGTTGTCGTCGCATGGATCCAAATATGATAACCGGCCTCTTGCGGAAGAGGATCACCGCAAGAGGCCGGTCCGTTCTGGTGCAGCTTATAAGCCGGGTTCTGTCGGACGTTTGTCGTCCGGACGGTCATTCCTCTCGGGGTACGATCACTCGGACCCTCTAGCGGCCTACCCGCGGCGTCTTTATCGGGGCGGACCACCCCTCGCCGCCTATTCGGCCTTGCTCCAGCCGGGGTTTACCTTGCCACACGTGTTACCACGTGCGCGGTGAGCTCTTACCTCGCCGTTTCACCCTTGCCTGATCCAGCATTGCTGGCCATCGGCGGTCTGATTCTCTGTGGCACTTTCCGTCGCCTTTCGACGCCCAGATGTTATCTGGCGGCTCGTCCTGTGGAGCCCGGACTTTCCTCGGCGGCTATGAATGTCATAGTCATCGCGACCGTCCAGCTGCACACCCTGCAGAATATAACACACTCACCGCTCACTTTGTAATTAGTAGCTGTCAGACACTATTGCCGAACCTTTGGTTGAGCGCGCCAGATCGAGCGCTCCTTCGCGTAGTAAAAGACCCCATCGGGCCCCCACTGACCGGCTGCGGCAGGTAGTCCGTTGGATGTACCTGTGAGGCTATCAATGGGCTGCATGTGACCACTCGGTAAGTGCGTGAGGTACCAGGCAGGATTTGCTACGCCTCCTCTGCCGTTGCTTGCCGACACGTGAACTGCTGCCAGAGTGTCACCAGGCGCTACGATGACAGTGTCTGCTCTATAGCGGAGGGAGGACTGCTGTGGTGTTCCTTCTGGCTGCACGCGCACAGAATCGATGAAGGCTTGCGCTCGCGATAATGCGGCGGCATCAGGCTTCTGTGGTGTTCTAGCAGGGATGTGCGCCTGTCGGTCAGTCGCCTGCAGAGCTTCGAGCTGCGCTGCGTGGGCATCGACTACCACGCGTACTCCCGCCCCCGTTCCAGCGGTGAAGCTGAGCTGATGTGAGCCGCTCCACCAAAACGAATCCACTGAATCCGGCCAAGCGAGCTGCACCGTGGGAGTCCCGGACACTTGGATGAGTCCGAGCCCTCGAGTGATCCCCTTTGCTGGATCTGCGAAGAGGAAAGCAACGCTCCCACCATCGGGTTCCGGCTCAATACGATGGATTGTAGCGGAGTCACTTAGGGTATCCATTCCCACGATCCTGACTGCCGCTAGCGAGCTTGTTGTCGCTACTAGACCAGTTGCGGTTGAGGACTTGGCGTCATCGCGCTGACTAACGCACGCTGTCAGCAACGCGATCATAGCTGCTCGGTACAGTTCTCGTTGCATGTTTTCTCTCCACCTGCAAGAGCTAGGCGCGTCTCCCGGATAGTGTGACTCTGGGTCTCTGTATGGCTGACTTCGCTAGTTGCAGTTGTGACAGGTGGCTCGCGGACCATCTGCTTTTCATTCCGCTTGCGATGACGGAGCACTGACTCATGACCCTGATTGTTCAGCTCCTTCCACGTGAGGGGCTCGACCATGACCAGCAGTGCAAGCCGTCAGGCGCTCACGCCCATTGCGACCGTCCTCTTACCACCGGAGCGGCTCCGTGTAGATGCTGCAGGGGAAGGACTGTATCGCACACTCCATCGAAATTCTTTGGATGATGCCATCCATGATCTCAAGGCTCACCGAGCACATGCCGTTGTTATTTCCGTGTCCTGTTGTAGCGGAGACGAAATTCCGAAGGTTGCCCAACTCGTCCGCGAATTTCCCAGAATCCCTGCTGTAGCTCTCCTGACGCAGGTTGATTCCTCTACACCTCGCGATGTCCTCTCTCTAGGTCGATCGGGCCTTCAGACGCTCATTGATGTTCGTGCTGCTGGAGGATGGCGCGAATTACGGGAAGCCTTGGTTGTCGAGCGAGGTGTGGGCGTCGAGCGCCTGGCACTTGGTCAGCTTGCTCTCGATCTCGTAGGAGTGCCGTTAGACTGCTGGCGATTTTTCGAGGCGCTTTTTGGTCCAACTGCACGGATAACGACAGTTCGCACACTCGCAGCACATTTGCAGGTGCTGCCTAGTACACTCATGAGCCGCTTCTTTCGAGCTCGCCTTCCCGCTCCCAAGCGCTACCTGACAATGGCGCGCCTAGTTCGTGCTGCTCATCTATTTGAGAACCCTGGGCTGTCCGTAGCCAGCGTTGCCAATGTGCTCGATTACTCATCCCCCCAGAGCTTTGGACGGCACGTGCGAACCATGCTCCACCTAACAGCCGTGGAGTTCCGACGGAAATACTCTGGACAACGCATGCTCGACCATTTTCGCGAGCATCTGATCCTTCCCTATCTGCCGACCCTCCGGACGTTTGCACCTCTCACACCGCCACCTGGCTGGCTGGCATCCCGTCTGCCTGCAGACGTCATGTGAAGATGGTATGCAGCCTGTAGCAGGCGGTCATGACTCCATGGTGGCCACGATTTCCGACGCCCGGGTCAACGCGACCACGGTGAAGCCTTGTCTTTCAACTGCCTCACGACCGCCCTCCTCACGGTCTACCAGGGCAAGGACGCCGAGAATCTGGCCCCCCGCATCTCGGATGGCGTTTGCGGCTGTGATCGCGGAGCTTCCTGTCGTAATGACATCCTCAACGATGGCAACGCGATCTCCGCTACGAAACGGGCCTTCGATTAATCGCCCCATACCATGGGCCTTTGTCTGCTTTCGTACCGTGAATGCTCGAATGGGAGTTGCAGTCATCGCACTAGCATACGCAATGGCGTAGGCGATTGGGTCGGCGCCAAGCGTCAGACCTCCTACTGACTGAACATTCCAGTTCGCGTCTTGCAGGGCACGGAGGCCCTGAGCTCCAATGAGCCTCAACCCTTCAGGACTCATTGTGGTCAGGCGTGCGTCGATGTAGAGTGTGGACGCACGTCCTGATGCAAGCGTGAACTCTCCCCGCTTGGCCGACCTCGACGCGAGCAATTGCACCAAGTCTGGTATGCTCATGGGCCACTAGGTTAGGGGACGCTCGACGACGGCGTCAACGAATCTATGGCTTCCGCCTCCCCTTGGATGTTCCGTCGCTCGCCTCCACGGCTATCCTCACTCGCTTTATTTGCCGCTCAGCTACTTGGTCTTGCCGGCCTTTATGCGGCAGACCGCGCGATTACGCATGGTGCGCGAGCCCGCGTAGAAGTCGATGCGGCTGAAACGGCGGCATTTGCTGAAGGCCTTCTAGCCTCGCACGTGCAAACTCTACGCACAATGCGCGGAGTGCTCGAAGAGGACCCCGGCCCGCTCTACGAGAAAAAGGTTTCCAGACTCGTCGAGGATTTGGTCGAAGGGCGACTGCTCTTCAGGCGAGTGTGGATGTCTGATTCAACAGGGCTGGTGCGCTATCAGCGCCTCTTTGGCGCTGAAGGTCCCATGCTCCCGCCTGGTTTCGACATCGACACAGGGAGCGCGCTTCAGTTGAGCGCGACTAGTGCCGTGGTGCGTCGGACCGGACAGCCGGCAATCTCGACGGCGGGGCGGATTCTCACCGGGGAGAAGGGCTTCAGTGTCGTCGTTCCGCTTGTCGTCGGTGATCGTATTGCTGGCTTTGCTGGCGGTACACTGACGGCCGAAACCCTGTTGCGTCAGCTATCACGACGCCGACCGCTCGAAGATGCAGCAGTGGCAATTGTTGCACGAGGTGACACGGTCGCCTCCCAGAATCCCCACGGCGCGAGCAAGCGGCTCCACTATCTCGCGACCAACACCTTCCACGCGCCCGGGGGTGCCGAATGGCAGGTATCGATAGCGCGTCCAGCACGGGACACCCTGGCCCGTGTCGCGATGTGGATGATCGGGCTCACCATGATTGGCGCATTGAGCCTTGCTCTTGTACGCGAACGGCGGGAGGGTCGCCGGGTTGCGGAGCGGTCGACTGAGCTCGAACGCCTGTCTACAGAGTTACTGCGGGCCAACCGCGCGAAGAGTGAGTTCCTTGCGAACGTCTCCCACGAGCTCCGGACTCCCCTGAATGCGATTGTTGGTTTTGTAGACCTCTTACGGGACGGCGTCTATGGAGAGCTTGCCCCACGTCAGGTTAACCCTGTCGACCGAATTGCAGGCTCTGCGGCACACCTGCGGCACCTCGTCGACCAGATTCTCGATATTGCCAAGATGGCTGCCGGACGGATGGAGATGCACCCGGAGCCAGTTGATCTGCGACCCTTCGTGATCGATGTAGCAAGTGAGTTCGAGGCCTTGATCGGGGATCGTGGGCTGAATCTGTCGCTCGCTATCGGTGGCTCCCTTCCACGCGTACGAACTGATCCAACACACCTTCGTCAGATCCTTGTGAACCTGCTGGGAAATGCTGTGAAGTACACGCCGACGGGCGGTATTGCGGTGCGCGCTCGTGTCGTCGACGAGCGCGGGGCAGGTCACGTGGTTGGTGCGCCGTCATTGGTTGGCGCGCCGCAGGGGGGGCAGACCTGGATAGCGCTTCAGATCGCTGATTCGGGCATCGGTATCGCAGCGCCAGATCTCGTTCGTGTATTCGAGGAGTTCGAGCAGGTCAATGCGGGCCCGCGCGGTGACTCCATGCAGCGCGGCACAGGTCTCGGTTTGCCGATCTCACGGAGACTGGCCCGCCTGCTCGGCGGCGATATCACGGTCGAGAGTGAGCTCGGAAAGGGCTCGACCTTTACGGTGTGGATTCCGGTGGATAGCGCCGACCTCGGTCCGCGAACGGGCGCACAGACGCCGACGACCCCGGTCGATTCCGTGCCCGCTGAAGCGGGACGTTAGGCGAGTACTCCCCGGCCGTCACGCATCGGCGGCACGGCCGAACAGCCCTTTCACCTTCCCGAGTAGCCCCTCCCGTCTTGGAGTGGGTGCAGGGGGCTCGAGCAACGCCGCGCGAAGCTCCTGGGCCATCGTCAGCACGTCGCTGTAGCGTCGAGTGGGGTCACGGGATAGGGCGCGCATGACGACGCCCTCGATACGGCTGTCGAACGACAGATCGCCCCGCGCGGAATTGAGCGGAATCGGCGGCTGGCTCAGCAGCTGAGTGAAAAGCTCCCGCTGGGTGCGACCGAGGTACGGGTGTGCGCCGGTCAGAAGGTAGTACGCAATCGTCCCGAGGCTGTACTGATCGGCAGCAGCGGTGACCAACTCTCCAGAAAGTGCCTCGGGGGCCACGTACATCAGGGTTCCCACGAAGAAGCCCGCCCGGGTGAGGCGCTCTTCGGGCGAAAGCGTCGACTCCGCGGCGATGCCAAAATCCAGAAGTTTTACGTGTTTGCTCCCCGGATCGTACATCACATTGTCAGGCTTGAGATCTCGATGGATGATGCCGGCAGTATGTGCGGCGTTCACCGCATCGGCGATCTGGCATACAATGTCAGCGACTTCCTCCGAGGTGAGCGGCGTATTACGCTTCGCATAGCGTTCAAGCAGCTCGCCCAACGCCCATTCAATCGCCAGGAAGTGGAGTCCCGGCCGCGCCTCGCCGATTTCAATCGTCCGGACGACGTTCGGATGGAGAACCCGAGTACCGTACGAGGCTTCACGTAGAAACCGCGCGACAGCCGTTCGGTCGTCGCGCAGCTTTTCCCGCAGAACCTTAATCGCAACCGCGCCGTGCTTGGGATGCTCGGCGCGGTAGACAACCGCGGTGCCGCCCTCACCGACTTTCTCGCGAATGGCGTAACCAGCGAGAGTCGTTCCGGAGAAGTCCTCGCGCGTCACGTCGGCGAAGCTAACCCGCTCGTAGGGACCCAGCAAGCATCACCGGTCACGTCCAGCATGCCCTCCTCGAAGATGCTCAGCGATCGCAATCTCTTTGTGCACCCACGTCGTGCCACGACTGTCATGGCTTCCGTCCTCTGCGTCATCGTCGGATGTCGAGGACCAAGGCCGACTCCTGAACCGGGAGCACCGGCACCGCGCCAGGCACCGGCCCGCGGCACACCCTCGACGCTGCTTGATCCGACCGACCTGTATCAGCGCAACGGCATGATCGCTCGAACCACGCCAATGGCATTCGTTGGATCGGTGAGGTTCCTGCCCACGAGCTCCATGGACTCGACGCTCGTGCTCGTTGCTCTGTCCATGCCCAACCGCTCACTCACATTCGCGGGTGCGGGCGATCGGCAGGAAGCGGGCTACACCGTGATTACGGAAGCCCGCCGAGGCGGCGCCGTCGTGCAGCGACGTGAAGCTCGCGAAACGGTCCGCGTCGCAAGCTTTCGCGAAACGACGCGTGGCGATGAGAGCGTGATCTTTCAGCAATTCATGACTCTGTCACCAGGAGAGTACGAGCTCGCGGTCGTCGTTCGAGACGCCGGCAGCGCGCGAAGCGGCGCATACGAGCTTGCGTCATCCGTGCCGCGACTGTCGGGAAGTGCGATCGCTCCACCGGTTGTCGCGTACGAAGCGACACCGCGAACCAACGTAGATTCAGTCCCGCAGCTCATCGCGAATCCACGTGCCACGATTGTCTTCGGCAGAGACACCGTCGTACCGGTGTACGTGGAGCAGGCAATGCCTGCTGGGACTGCGTCCGAGGCAATGCTGTCGGTGCTATCGGAGGAGGGAAACGTCCTCTGGAGCGACACGGTTTCACTCCAGCCAGGTGTGGGTGTCGCCGGCGGCCTCGGCCAGGTCCCGGCAACACGATTTGGCGTGGGTCATTTCTGGATAACCACAGCACCCCTCAGCGGAGCGACACCCGCCGCGCGTGTTCCTCTGTTCATCAGCTTCGGCGATGAGTGGGGAATTGCCCCCCTCGAAGAGATGCTGAGCTACCTCCGCTATTTCGCCGACGCCTCGCGTCTTCGTGCGCTTCAGGATGCCGCGCCAGAGGCGCGCGCATCCGCCTGGATGACATTCTGGCGCGAGACGGACCCGGACCCGCAAACCACCGAGCACGAAGCGCTACGGGACTATTTCAGACGTCTAACAACAGTCAACGAACGCTTCCGCGAGGAAGGATCTGCAGGCTGGCTTACTGAGCGTGGGAAGGTGTTCATTACGCTTGGCGAGCCGGATCAGATCCTCGAGCAGGGCGATGTAGGTATCGGAAGTCGTGGACGACTTCAGATCTGGCAGTACCTTCAACACCGGACGCAGTTCGTGTTCGTCGATCAGAGCGGATTCGGCCGCTGGCGCATGACGCCTGCGAGCGAGGCCGAGTTCGAGTCGATTGCGGTCCGGGTGCGACGTCGCTAACGCGACCGATCGTCCACAGTACGATATCGCATGGCACCCATGCGACGCCTCGCTGTTATCGCCTACGCCGCTCTGGTCATTGTGGGCGGGTGCATGGAGCCTGTCCCCACGCCCTCGGGGGACGGTGAGCCGGAGCTCCTCCCGGAGACACCCTCGGATTCAGCCGTCGTAGCGGCCAGTACCCACCTCGCTCGCGGACGCCCATGGTATGCCTATCAGGCCCTGCGTCCCGCGCTCGCTGACTCGGCACGTCGAACTCCGTCAGTTGTCTTCCTTGCAGCAACCGCCGCGAGCAGGTGGGGTGGTTGGCGCGAGGTCGAGCGTCTCCTCGGGGGAGTGAGCTGGGCTGATTCGTTGTTCAACGGAGAAGGCCGCGTTCTCCTGATACGCGCGGCCCTCGAGCGCGAAGCGGACTCCGCTGCAGCGGCACGCGCAGCACTGGCAGTCGAGTTCGCGCGTGATCGCGTAGCTCGAGGCGAGCGCCTCGTTCTCCTCGCTCGCGCACTCGATCGACGTAATCGCTTCGACTCCTCGCGCGTTACCTATCTCCGTGCTGCGTCGGACCTGCCCGACCTTCGTGACTGGCTATTGTTGCGCGCTGCTGGCGTCGCTCCCGCACGTGCTCGGCGCGATTCGATCTACGAGCTCCTCTCGAGCGCGGCTGCGCGTGAGCGTGTGCCTCGTCTGGAAGCGTCGATACGCGAGCGACACGGCGACATTGCTGGCGCCGCGACCGCGTATCAGGAGATGGGTGACTCATTATCGGCCATGCGGCTCCGTCTGGCGCGTGCACGGGGTGCCTCGCGTCTCGCGTTGCGCCGTCGGCTCATGGGCATCGTTCGCGCGGGCAATACTCGCGAGGCTGAGCGGGCCGTTGAGATTCTCGATGATGCAGGCGTCCGTCTGACACGAAGCGAAGAGCTCACGGTGGGGCGGATGGCGGGAGCGCGCAGCCTCTGGAGCCGAGCAGCGACGGCATATGCGCGCGCATCACGTCAGTCCTCGCTCAGTGCTTCGGATCGTTATGCGTACGGTATCGCGCTGATCCGGCTGGGTCGGGATCGCAGTGCTGCTCGCGTGCTCGCGCGAATCCAGGCACCATCACCGTTGCTGCCCGCAGCATCGTATCAGCGGGCCCGCGCCCTTCTGGGAGCTCGCCAGTCGAAGAGTGCACGGTCGGTCTTGCGTGCGCTCGTTCGCCGCCATCCGAAGGATACTCTTGCTGGTGCGGCCCTCGTGCTCCTGGCTGACCTCGCCATAGACGAGCGACGTGATGCGGACGCTCGGAGTGCTCTTCGCCAGGTGTACACGCGATTTCCAACCAGCACGCATGCGGCGCAGGCCCGCTTTCGCGCAGCGGTACTCGCATTTGCCGCAGGTCAGCACCGTGCTGCCGCCAACGAGCTCGACTCGCTCCTTGCACTTCACCCAAGTGCGGACGACGGTATGGCCGCGCGCTATTGGATGGGGCGCGCACTCCTTGCCATCGGCGATACCACGACTGCAATGGCGCGTTGGCGGACGGTCGCGGCCGAGTATCCGCTGTCGTACTACGGTATGCTCGCCGCGGAGCGTTTGGGCGAGCTCCCATGGGCACCCCAGAATATCCCGGACTCGTTCGAGGAGATCGAAAGTCTCACCGAGGCGATGTCGCGAGTCGACCACCTCGAGAAGCTCGGTATGGACAGCGAAGCCCGTGCTGAGCTCGAGGCACTTGCCGACGCCGCCGACTCCAGCAGCTCGCGCCTGCTCACAACCGCTTACCTCATGCGTGAGCATGGGCTCGTCGCACGGGCGGTGCAGCTGGGATGGCGCGCGGTGCGCGCGTCGCCATCAGCCGATGCTCGCGCCTACCGCCTCATCTATCCCATCGTCCACCGTGAGGCGATCATTCTCGAATCGCGTCGGCGCAACCTCGATCCAGCATTGGTCGCCGCGATCATTCGTCAGGAGTCCGGGTTCAATCCACGTGCGACGTCCAGTGCTGGTGCACGTGGCCTCATGCAGATGATGCCATCGGTTGGACGCGCAGTAGCTCGAAGCATCGACGTGCCGGAGTGGCGTCCCGCCCTTCTGTATCAGCCCGACATCAATCTGCAGCTCGGCATCAGACATCTCGAGGCCTTCATCTCCCGATACGAGGCCCCATACGCCCTCGCCGCGTACAACGCCGGCGAGTCCCGCCTGGTGCGATGGCTCCGGCGTCCAGGTGCCCGCGATCCCGAGCTGTTCGTCGAACGAATCCCCTTTACGGAAACGCGGGACTATGTCCGGATCGTGCTTCGGAATCGAGCGATGTATCGGGCGTTGTATCACTGGTGAACGCCGGTACGCGCGCCGACGACCACGTACCTGGGGAGACTGCAGTCAGGCTCTCCCTGCGACGGGAACTGGCGCGGAAGGGCTTGCACCTCCTCTCCACTGCCGTTCCGCTCGGCTATGCGGCGGGGATTCCGCGATCGTATGTGATATGGGTGCTCATCTTCGCGCTCGCGGTCGCCTTGGCCGTCGAGATGGGTCGATTGCGAAGCGTTCGTGCACGCGCGCTTTTCGATTCCACGGTCGGGGGTCTGCTCCGCGAGCATGAACGATTCTCCGCATCGGGGGCAACGTGGCTGATCGTGGCGCTGTTGGCCGCGGCGGTGAGCCTGCCCCGCGACATCGCAGTGGCCGCAATGTGCGCGGTCGCCCTGGGTGATGCGGCGGCGGCGATCATCGGACGCGCGCTGGCGCGGACCGAGGCGCACCGCAAGTCATTCGGTGGGAGCGCAGCGTGCTTCGCGGCGAGCGCGTTGTCCGCTCGCGCGATCGCTGGATTTGCATGGCATGAGGCGGTGATCGTGGGCATTTTGGCGGCCGTCGCCGAGCGGCCGCGACGCCCGCTGGACGACAATCTCCGCATCGTGATCGTGGTCGGATGCGGTATCCTGTTGTGGCGCATGGGGTTCTCTTGACAAAATCTCAAGGTGCACATATATAAGGCCCGCGAGCCAACGCCGGCCCGCTCCGCCGCAGCGTGGCGACGGAACCGTATCATCCCGCAGGAGGCAGCTCGAATGGCCAGAGGGAAAGTCAAATGGTTCAATGACGCCAAAGGATATGGCTTCATTGAGCAGGAAAGTGGCGAAGATGTCTTCGTGCACTTTTCCGCGATCGCGATGGAGGGATTCAAGACTCTGTCGGAGGGACAAGAGGTCGAGTTCGAGATTCGCACCGGAGAAAAAGGGCTGCACGCCGCGAACGTGGTGCGAGTCTGACGCCTAGCCAGACTCTCGGCCGTTCGATGCTGTCTACGCCTGCCGGCTTCGGCAGGCGTTGACGTTTTAGTAGGTTTCGAGGATGCCCCAACCGCAACCGCCGTCCTCGCCTCGCCTCTTCCTCATCGATGGCTACGCGCTGATCTACCGCGCGTTCTTCGCCCTCATTTCACGCCCGCTGACGACGAGCCGTGGGGAGAACACCTCGGCGGCGTTCGGCATTGCCACCTTTCTGCAACGCCTTCAAGCAGCGCACGCTCCCGAATACCTCGGGTGGGTTCACGACTCCGGGTTATCGTTCCGCCACGAGCGCTATCCGGCGTACAAGGCAACGCGGCAAAAGCTGAGTGACGAGCTCCAGTCCGATTTTGATCGCGGCATGGAACGCATCGCCGAGATGCTCGGTGCCTTCCGCGTGCCGGTGCTGGCAGTGGAAGGGTACGAAGCGGACGACGTCATCGGCACGCTGGCGCGACAAGGTGCTGCAGCAGGTGTCAACGTCGTCGTCGTCTCCGCTGACAAGGACTTCCAACAGCTGGTCCGGCCAGGCGTATGGCTTCTCAACCCCGGACGCGGGGGATCGGCCGCAGTCGAAGAGCAGTGGGTGAGCGTCGAGAACGCTGGGGAGCGCCTCGGTGTCGAGCCCGCGCTGGTGACCGACTACCTCGCACTCGTTGGTGATTCCTCGGACAACGTTCCCGGTGTCCCCGGCATTGGGGACAAGACCGCGCGTGATCTCGTACAGCAGTTCGGGCCAGTGGAATCAATCCTTGCTCACGCGGCCGAGCTGCAGAAGAAACGGCCGCGGGAAGCGTTGCTCGATCCGGAAAACGCCGCGCGCGCTCGGCTGTCGAAGGAATTGGTAACAATTCGCGACGATCTGCCGATTACCCTCGAGCTCGATCGGCTTCGCGTTCAGCCGCCTGATGTGACACGTCTTCGACCGCTTTTCGTCGAGCTGGAGTTTCATAACCTCGCGCGTGATCTAGCGCCCGAGGCCACCGTTGCACCCGAACGCCCAGCGGTAAAGTACGAGACCGTCGACACTGTCAAGCGGATGCGTGAGGTGCTTAATCAGGCAAGGCAGGCTCCTCATGTCGCAATCGCAGCAGAGGCAGCTGTCGACTTCGATAGTCCATCTCCATCCGATCCGCTGCGTTCGACGCTCGTATCCCTCGCCATCGCAGTAGCACCAGGCGAGGCCTTCTACCTGCCCCTGCGGCACCGGTCTCGATCGGTCATGCAAGGTGAGCTTCTCGTCGACATTCCCGGCGACCGGGCACCTACGGACGCACGTGAAGATCGCGGACTGGTGATGGGGGGTGACGAAGCCGTCACCGTGGCAACGGTGGACGAGTCTCCGGAAGTGAAGCCGGCGCGCCGGAAGAAAGCCGCGAGCTCGGCTTCGCGTGCCGAACCCGATTCCATCGCGGCTCGCATGCTCGCGCGAGGCAAGGCCGTCGTTCGAAATCTGCCGGCGCTCGACTCGGATGAGATGGCCCCGCTCCGCGAATTCCTCGAGGATCCGGCGGTCCTCAAGGTCGCCCAAAACGCAAAGTTCGACGTGCTCGCCTTCCGCCGCGCAGGGATCGAGGTGCAGGGGCTGACGTTCGATACGATGCTGGCGAGCTACGTGTTGGATCCAGGCCGTCGCTCGCATGGGATCGATGTGCTGGCGCTCGAGTTCCTGGATCATCGAGTCACGTCGTTCGAGGAGTTGTGTGGCCGCGGCAAAACGGCCATCCCGTTCGAGGAATGTCCAATCGACTGCGCCCGCGACTATGCATGCGAGGACGCGGACATGACGCTTCAGCTACGCGAGCGCTTCGCGTCCCAGCTCGAGGCGTACGATCTCATGCGGTTGTTTCAAGAGATCGAGATGCCCCTCGTGGAAGTACTCGCACGCATGGAGTCGGAAGGCGTCTCGATCGACCTCGAGTGGTTCCGTTCGCTCAAGGCGCGATTCAAGGCGGAGCGTCAGGCGGTCGAGCGAGAGATCCATGAGATCGCCGGGATGGAGTTCAACATCAATTCGAACCTCCAGCTCCGGGAGATACTGTTCGACAAGCTCAAGCTGCCGGTTCTCAAGCGGACCTCAACGGGTCCGTCCACTGATGCCAGTGTGCTGCAGGAGCTTGCCGAGCAGGGGCATCAGCTGCCGCAGCGACTCATGGAGTATCGGGAGTTGTCGAAGCTCGAGAACACCTATCTCGATACACTTCCTGCGCTGGTTCACCCCGAGACCAGGCGTCTGCATACGTCGTTCAACCAGACCGTCGCGACAACGGGACGCCTCTCGTCCAGCGATCCCAATCTTCAGAACATCCCCATTCGCCGTGAGCTCGGCCGTGACATTCGCCGAGGGTTCATCCCTCGCCAGGGTTGGAGGCTACTTGCAGCCGACTACTCTCAGATCGAGCTCCGGCTTCTCGCTCACTTGTCGAACGATCCAGCGTTCGTCGACGCGTTTCGCGCGGGTGGCGACATCCATCGACAAACGGCCGCCATCATTTTTGGGGTGCCAGTCGACTCGGTGTCGGCAGAAATGCGGGGTCGCGCCAAGACCATCAACTTCGCGACGATCTGCGGCCAGGGGGCACACGCCCTTTCGCGCCAGCTCCGCATCGAGTTCGCGGAAGCGCGGGCCTTCATCGCGGCGTACTTCGAGCGGTTCCAGGGAATCCGTCGGTACCTGGATTCCATGATCGAGTTTGCGCGGGAGCACGGCTACGTGCAGACCATTTTTGGTCGCCGCCGCTACATCCCGGAGCTGCGCGATCGGAACTTCAACGTGCGTGCATTCGGAGAACGGACCGCAGCCAACTCACCGATTCAGGGATCGGCTGCGGATCTCATCAAGATCGCGATGATCCGGATCGACAGTGCGCTACGCCGGCATGACCTCCAAGCGAAGATGCTCCTGCAGGTGCACGACGAGCTCGTCTTCGAGGCCCCCCCGGAGGAAATCGATTCGGTTGGGACCATCGTTCAGCGTGAGATGGAGCAGGCCGCGGTGCTTTCTGTGCCATTGGTCGTCGATATAGGGGTCGGAGACAATTGGATGGAGACGAAGGAGTAAGCTCTACCCTCCCGGGAGCGTCTCGTTTTCAGCCACTTTGGTATCGCATTCTGCGTCGAACATCGCATTTCGGCGGCCCAAAAGCCATTAGAACCACCGGTGTTTTCATGCATAACGTCAGTCGCATCAAAGACTTAGCTAAAAACCGGCAAACGGCACCGGCATTGCCTTCCCCTATACCCAGTTGTGCCCCTAAATCCGCCGAAGGCATGGTTTCCATGATTTCC
This sequence comes from Gemmatimonadaceae bacterium, assembly GCA_035253695.1. Taxonomy (GTDB): domain Bacteria; phylum Gemmatimonadota; class Gemmatimonadetes; order Gemmatimonadales; family Gemmatimonadaceae; genus JAICNG01. The sequence goes on along the minus strand of DATFBS010000016.1, from coordinate 112,858 downwards.
CATAAACGCACTTCAGGCTTTACGCTGATCGAGCTGTTGATCGTAGTGGTGATCATTGGGATTCTCGCAGCGATTGCGATCCCGAAGTTCGCCAATACGAAAGGAAAGGCGTACGCGGCTGCGATGCGCAGTGACCTGCGGAATCTCGCAGTGGCTCAGGAGTCGTACATGTACGACAACGCTGTGTATGCCAGCTCGCTTGGCGCGATGAACGTCAATCCGTCGAACGGGGTGACGATCACCATCGGTGTGGCGAACGCTCAGGGCTGGAACGCGCAGGCCGAGCACTATATGGCAAGCCCGATCCGCTGCTACATCTACGTGGGCAACGCCCCGCTGCCGCCGGCTACGACCGACGGCGTGGTCGTCTGCCAGTAACGCCTAGAGCAACCAGCGGGCGTGGATAGGCTGCCGGACACCGTAGCCTATCTCGAGTTCGAGAAGCGTCGCGACGGAATGATCCACGCGATGGATGGTGGGCTCTGGCTCCATCGTCACCTGTGGAAGGGGCACCGCATGGCGCATCTCGTTTCGACCAACCGAGAGCGCCTGGTCGAGTATGGACGCGCCGTCGGGTTGCCGGAAAGTCGGCTTCAGTTCAAGCCGCTCAAGGATCCGCGGACGGGGATTCGCCGCGACGCCTGGCATTGGGATCTCGTCGGAGAATGGCTGCCACCGCGCGGACACGAGTAGGAACCAAGCGGGGCGAGGAAGATTCAATCTTCCTCGCCCCGCTTCTCTATGTCTCGGCGTTCGTCACCAGTCGCCGCTCTGCGTCACGAGCTGCCTGCTCTCCGACGCGCACGTTTACGAACGCCAGAAGAATGCCGCCGAGCGCAAAGAAGGCAACGACCGACAGAATGGCGCGCCGGCTGGATCCGGTCGTACCAATGACCGAGGCGAACAGCAGGGGGCCGAAGATCCCCGCGAACTTGTTGAAAACGCTGAAAAATCCGAAGAACTCGCCCGACTTATGACGCGGGATCATGTTGGCGAACAACGAGCGAGACAGCGCCTGGGTGCCCCCTTGCACCATGCCGACCAGCGCCGCGAGGACGTAGAAGTGAGTCGCCGTGCTCATGTGGTATCCGAGGATACTGATCCCTGTATAAACGAGCAGGCCGGCAAAGATCGCGCGTTTGGCGCCGATGCGGCCGGCGACGATGCCGAAAAGAAACGAGAAGGGAATCCCGAGAAACTGGACGATGAGGATCGCCGCGATCACTGCGTCCTGCGGAATGTTCAACTCCGTGGCGTACGCCGCGGCCATCTTCTGAATCGTGCTGATGCCGTCGTTGTAGAAGAGAAAGGCAATCAGCATGAGGAACGCGTGCCGATATCCGCGGAGCTCATGAAAGGTTTCCCCGAGCCGCACGAACGCGTGCCTCACGACGCTTCCGCGCGGAGTTTCATCGGCCTCGAGAAGTCGCTGCGGCTCGCGGACTCCGCGGAAGAGCGGAATCGAGAAGACGAGCCACCAGATGGCCACCGAGAGGAACGCGAGCCTCACCGGAAGCGTCGCCTGGTCGGGCGTCAGTCCATCGCCCGACGGCATGCCAAACCATTCCGGCTTCTGAATCCAGGCGAGATTCAACGCGAGCAACACCCCGCCGCCCGTGTAGCCAATGGCGTATCCTGCGGTCGATACCCGATCCATCTCGGTTTCGCTCGCAATGTGCGGTAGCAATGACTCGTAGAACACGTACGTTGCTGCCACCGAGCTCATCGACAGGACATACAGCGTTTCGGCGAGCCGAAGGTCGCCGGAGCCAATGAAGAACATGGCCGCCGTCGAGAGAACACCGATGATGAGGAATAGGCCGAGCAACGGCTTCTTGCGTCCTGAGTAGTCCGCGATGGCTCCGAGCACCGGGGAAAGCAGCGCGACAATCGCGACGCTAATGGCATTCGCGGTGGCGAGATGCTGGTTCGCGACCTCGGATGGCACGTTCGCCCCGGCGACTCGGATGAAATAGATCGGGAAAACCGCCACCATGATCGTGGTCTGTACGGATGAAGCAGCCCAATCGTACATCGCCCAGGAGCGAAGCTCACGACGGTGCAACCCCAGTCGGTTCAGCACTCCCGGCCTGACAGCAGCCTGCTCTCCCGCGACGGTCTTGCCCGACGTCTCCATGACTCTCCTTGTACGAGTTAGCGCTCCACCGTTGACGTGCCGTGCCAGCGTCTCGATTTTTGCGCCATGCTGACTCCTCAGCCGATCGCCAGACGCCACGCTGAACGCATGCTGGCGACATTCCTGGCGTTGGCGGCGTGCAATCCCCCGGGCGATGCAGGACGGCAAACCGACACAACACTGCCACCGCCGGTTGGCGCTGTCGAGTCGCTTCCTCAGGGCGAGTCGCCGCGACGATGGGAGAGCAGCGCAGGCACGGTGCTCCTGGTACGCGACGATTCAGTCACCCGCGCGATCTATCCGACGCTCACGCGACTCGACTCGACGGCAGTGCTGGATGAAGATCTCGTTCGCGGGTTCACCGCCGACGCGGTGGCCGCTGAGGGCGCCGCAGGGTCGCTCCGGATACGTGGGTTTGCTCCACTGGAGGAGGAGTGCGCGGTGTGGCCGGCCGTCACGTTGTCGGCGGATTCGGCGCGCGGCTGGACAGTCGCTTTTCAGCGGGGTGTCGCATCGCCGATCGTGCTTCGGCCCATCGAGTCACTCTCGTCCGCCGACTCGGCGCGCCTTGCTGCGCAGGTGACACGACTGGCTGCGACCCTCCCTAACGACACATCGAGGGCATTTCGAGGGTTACCGTTCGTGATCCGCGCCGCTCATCGGTTCATCCCCTCGAGCGGCCCAGAGGCTGTCGTTGCGGAGGTCATCCGCCGCGTCAACGTCGAAGCGAATCCGCGCGAGGAAACGCTGCTGGTCATTGCCGAGCGCGATACCCCCGCGGGCGAGTGGCGCGTGGCTTATTCGGAGCGGGCGTCAGGTGATGAGCTGCACGTTCAGCGAGCGACACCTCTCGCCGCGGTCGGTCTCGGCCCTCAGCGCCTGCCGACCGTCGTGATCGAGCGAACGGGATCGGACTGGATCACGTACGCATTCCTCCAGCGGTCTCCGGCGGGCGACTGGCGAGAAACGTGGGAGAGCGCTCACTCGGGGTGCTGAGACGCCGATGGCGCGCTCGGTTGCACGGCTGGCTGATCAGTTCGTGAGCTCGAGCGACGCTCGATGACGTCGGCCATCACGTCGCGGAGCAAGTCACGAAACTGATGCGCGGCCAACAGGTGCAGCGCGCCATAGCCCACGATCCACAGCGCCAGTACCGCACTGAGCAGCGCCAGACGAGGCCAGCCAAACCCGAAGATCACCATGCCCAGGGTGATCAATCCGGTGAGGATCTGGAGTGCACCGAAATACAAGCGGTAACTCACTCGCCAGGGCCCGCCGCCCCACGCACTCAACGTCGCCGTGCCGCGTGTAATCAGCGCGAGCCAGCCGACGCGTGCGAGCTCCCACGGGAGAGGCATCCGAAAGACCAGCTCGCCTGCCGGCGCCCGGTCGGTTGTCGCACCACGCTCGCGCAACGCGCGGTCGAGCTGCGAGAGAATCTTCTGGGTCTGCCGCACCGTGGGATTGGTGCGCAATACCAGCGAGCGCCTCACGGGGTCGGGTCTCGCCTCACGTTTGTCCGAGCGCGGCCGGGGCCGCTCCGCGCCCTCGGCGCACACTCAACAGCAGGAGCGTAAGCGCGTACGGCAGTAGCAGAAAGAATTGATACGGGATTTGCCATCCGCTCGCCTGGAAGAAGAACTGGAGCGCGCTGGCCGCGCCGAAGAGCAGCGCAGCAAGCCCTACGCCGACGGGGTGCCACCTGCCGAGGACAACAATCGCGATGGCGATGAAGCCCCGTCCCGCCGACATCCCCTCAGCGAAGGTACCCGACTGGGCAAGGACGAGGGATGCTCCACTCGCGCCGCCGAGGACTCCCCCGAACAAGACAGCGCCAAGGCGCAGTCGTCGGTCGCGGATCCCGGCGGTCCGCGCCGCCTCGGGGGCCTCGCCGACTGCGCGAAGCGCCAAGCCGGCATGTGTTCCGTACAGCCACCACCAAAGAGCAGGCACGAGCAAATAAGCGGCGTAGGTGAACACAGGCTGCGCAAAGAGAGCCCGCCCCACGACGGGCAGCTCGGAGAGAATCGGGACAGGCAGCGGCGTGAGCGTGGGAATATTCAAGGCCGCACCCGACGGGCCGTACACCGTGCGGTACAGCGTGCCGGTCAGACCAGTCGCGAGCAGGGTGACCGCGGTACCCACGATGATCTGGTCGGCACGCACGCCGAGCGCGAAGACTGCGAAGACCGCGGCCGTGACAACCCCGGCGGCCAGTCCCGTGGCAACTCCGGCGACCGTTCCGGTACTCGCGCCCACGAGGGCTCCGAACGCGCCGGCGAGTATGATCCCCTCGAGACCAAGGTTGATCACCCCGGCCCGCTCGACTACGGTCTCACCGAGGGCGGCGAGCGCCAATGGAGTGGCTGTACGTACCGACGCTTCGAGGAGTGACTCCAGATCCTCGATCATGCGAGTCCCGGCGTCGGTGTGGGGGGGACATCCGCCGCGTCATGAGCGGCGTTCGGGAGCTCTCCTCCCGATTCGTTAGGCACGAGTCGCGAAGATGTCCATCGGTCCGCCAGGAGAACCGTGAGCACGAGAACGGCCTCGATGACCGTCACGACCACCGAGGGAATACCTGCTTCGCGTTGCATGGCCAGTGCGCCGGACTCCAGTGCGCCGAACAGAATCGCCGACGCGATAATAGCCAGTGGGTCGAGCCGCCCAAGGAGGGCGACGACAATCGCCGTGTAGCCGTAGCCAGGCGACAGGCTCTCGTACAGCGCGAAGGTTACCCCAGACACTTCCACTGCTCCGGCGAGGCCCGCGAGTCCTCCGCCGACCAGGAACGCCGTCCCAGCGACCATGGCTGCGTCGATTCGTCCGGCAATACGTGCCGCATGAGGATTTGCACCCACGGCTCTCAAGCGGAATCCCGCAGCGGTTGACCGGAGCCACCACCACAGCAACGGCGCAACGAGGAGCGCAATCGCAAATCCGGCATGCAATCGCGTTCCGGGAATGAGGCGCGGCAGCCGAGCGGCGTCCGGGATCGGTGCACTCTGCGGATAGATACCTAACGGCTCCTGCATCGGGCCGTGCACCAGTACCCCAACGAGATGCAGGGCCACGAAGTTGAGCATGATGGTCGAGATGACCTCGAGTACGCCGCGTCGTCGGCGTAGCACCTCCGCGATCGAGGCCCACAGCATTCCGGCGCACCCCCCACTGAGGAGCACAGCGGGAAGAAGGAGGCCTCGTGGCAGGTCGGCGAGAAGTAGGCTCAGCCCCGTCGCTGCGGCCGCGCCAGCGAGGAGCTGACCCTCGGCGCCGATATTCCAGAGCCCGCCCCGAAACGCGAGAGCGACACCGAGCCCCGCCAGCACGAGGGGCGTCGCACGCACCAGTGTCGCGGACAAGAATGCGTTCGTACTGCCGAAGGAGCCGCGCCAGAGTGCAGCGAGCGCTCGTCCCGCGTCATAGCCGGCCAGATGCAACGTGCCGGCGAGGCAGGCGAGCGATACGAGGAGAACTATGAGGGCGAGCGCGACGGCCGACCACCGCGCGCGAGGGATCTGGAGCACGCGGCAAGTCTATGCGACGATGAATGCAACCGCACCCCCGTGCGGCGCGCGGGGGTGCTGTCTACCAGCACCGCCCGCGCGCGAGCTCGATCCTATTGCGACTCAGTTCTGCTGGCCGTTCGTCGAGATGGCGATCTTGCGAGCCCTGGCCGCAGGCGCCTTCGGGATCAGGATCGTCACAACCCCGCGATCGAAGGATGCGTGAATCCGGTCGCTGTCGACCGTTTCAGGAAGACGAACAACGCGCTCGAACTCACCGAGCGTACGCTCCGCCACGTAGATCTTGTCCTGGTCGCCGTATTCCGTGCCAGTACGCGTTCCCCGAATGGTCAGCGCGCCCTGGTCGAAGGTCAGATCGATCGCGTCGTGCGAGACGCCAGGGACGTCCAGAGTTACGATGAATGCATCTGGACGTTCGACGACGTCCATTGCCGGCAGCCACGCTCCCGAGTTCCCAAAGTTGCGCGTGAATACCCGGTCGAGCTCCCGGTTCATGGACAGCACGCGATCGAGAGTAGGAACGAGAGTGCGAACGGTCATCATACGTAGCTCCTGTACAAGTGCACTCCGCTGTCCGCGCGGAGCTGGTCATTGATGCGCACGGCGAGCCCGTTCTCGCCGTGACGCCCCGACGGAAAGCAGCCGACATGCCGAGGCATTCGGCCAAGGTGGCAAACGCCGCGACGCGATCGATGACCGTTCCGGCAGCGAGACTGCCATGATGACGAGCGCTACGCAGTAGCCCCACGCAACCGTGCAAGCGAACGGATTGCGAGAATCCCCAACACGGGCCCAAGGGCGAGCATTCCGAACGCCACCCCCCATCCTGCACGCTCGACCACCGGAGGAATTAGCTGAATCGATAGGAGGGTAAGGAGAAACCCAAGGCAGGTCTGCGTCGTGAGAGCCGTACCCACCGCGTGTGCCGGAACTGCCTCCGTGACCAGCGCGCTGAACTGCGCGCTATCCGCAATCACGAAGAAACTCCATACCGCGGCCATCGCGGCCGTCAAGCGAATGTCCAGTCCCAGGAACGCGCCTGCCAGTAGCGCACACGTGCCACTGGCAGCGAGGGCGATGGTGATCAGGCGCTCGCGCCCACGCCGATCCGCCGCGACACCCCCCCACACACATCCCAACGCTCCGAAGGCAATCACGAGAAACGCTGTCAGGGCGATCGCGCTCTCGCCTGGGGGTCGGCGCGAGGCAGCAGCGCTCGCGGCGAGGAAGGCAGGAATCCAGGCCCAGAACGAATAGAGCTCGAACATATGGCCCAGATAGCCCCCCGTGGCCAAGCGCCACCTGGACGTCCGCACGACCGTGCCGACGAGCCCCCAGGAGAACGGCCGCGAGGCGAACGGATACGGTCCATCGCGATAGGTGACGGCAATGATCGCGGCGCCGATGATGGCGAACAGTGACGATGCTGCGATCACCGGCGTCAGATCGCGCCAGGCGAACGCCTTCACGAGGAAGGGCAGGGCTTTGCCGATGGTCAGCGCGCCGACGATAACCCCGATCGCGAGACCGCGACGCGCACGAAACCAGGTCGCCGCCATCTTCATTGCCGGAGGATACACGCCGGCGAGGAAGAAGCCGGTGAAAAAGCGTGAGGCGAGTGCGAACCCAAAGCCGTCGCCGACCAGCAGCAGTCCGTTCGCGAGGGCGCCTAACGTCGCACAGCTCGCGACATAGTAGCGGGACGGCACTATGTCGGCGAGGTTCAGAACAGCCGCCGACGCCGTCCCAACGACGAATCCCAATTGAACGATCGCCGTGACCCAGCCGACCTGCGTGGTGTCCAGCGACCAACGTGTTTGGAGCAGCGGCGCCACCGCGGTCCCGGCAAACCAGAGCGACATGGCCAGAAGCTCCGCAACAGCGAGCAGCCCTAACGCGTACCAGCGTCGCGGATGCGCGTCCTCCATCACGCCAAGGCACCGATCATCGCGCGGCCGATGCGGTCCGCATCGGCGGGGACTTCCTGGACGTGCCCGCCGAATGTGACGATCGCGCGATCGGCCAGTGTCAGAAGCTCGTCCAGATCGCTCGTGTAGACGACGACCGCCGCGCCGCCATCGCGTGCGCGGAGAAGCCGATCGCGAATGGCGAGCCCTGCCCGAACATCGAGCCCCTGCGTTGGATTCTCGGCAACGACGAGCGGCGGCTGGCCGTCGAGCTCTCGCGCCAGCACGAGCTTCTGCTGATTGCCGCCGGAAAGGGTGCCGACGGGTGCATCGACGCCGGCAACCCGTATGTCATGCTGCGCGATGAGGTCGCGGGTGTGTCGGGCGACATCGCGCCACCGGATACGTCCGCGTGCCGTGCCAGAGTCTCGCAGGGCAACATTTTCCGTGATGGAGAACGCGCGGATCAGTGCGTCGCGCTGACGATGCTCGGGAATGAACGCGACGCGAGCGGGGGTTCGAACCTCCCCAGACGACGCAGACATCCGGCCCGCCAGGGCAAGGAGCAGCTCGTGATGGCCTGAGCCCTCTACGCCGGCAATCCCAAGTAGCTCTCCGGCTCGCACGTCAAGCGACGCATCCTTGAGACGTACGCGCCCCTGGGCATCCCGCAGCTCCACGCTGCGAAGCTCGGCGATGACCGGACCGCCGTCTCGACGTCGTCGGGAGAACGCTGCCGGCCCGACCTCGTCGGGAAACATGGCTCGGGCGAGCTCTTTCTCCGAAAGGGCTGATGCGCGCGCGGTCAGTACGGTCCGTCCTCGGCGAAGGACGGTGACGTCATCAGCGATCGCAAGCGCCTCCCGCAGCTTGTGCGTCACGAGCACGACGGCTGTTCCCTCATCGGCGATGCGCCGGACGAGCCGCATGAGCTCGTGGGCTTCCCCCGGGGCGAGGACAGCTGTCGGCTCATCGAGGATGAGCATGCGTGCCCCACGTGAAAAAATCTTGAGCAGCTCCAGCTTCTGCTGACCGGCGGGGGAGAGGTCACTCGCGTGGCCGTAAGGATCGATCGGGAGGGATGTCGCGTGCGCCAATGCGCGAACGTGCTCCGCTGCGTCGCGTGGCCGATAGCGCCCATGCTTGCCTAACGCCACATTCTCGGCCGCGGTCATGGCGGGGACGAGCGCGAAGTGCTGTTGCACCATGCCCACGCCGAGCTGAATCGCGTCGGCCGGCGTTCGAAGCGATACCGGGCGGCCCTCCATGGCGACGACACCGCTATCGGGTCGCTCCAGTCCATAGGCGATCCGCATCATGGTGGTTTTTCCCGCACCGTTCTCCCCCAGCAGCGCGTGGACGGTTCCCCGTGATACGGTCAGTGACGCTCCATCGAGCGCGGTGACCGATCCGAAGCGCTTTCGGATCGATCGGAGCGCGAGCGCTTCCTGGCTCACAATCCCGTTGGCGCGTCCAGAAACAGCCACGGCAAGTCGAACGTGTCGCCGACATGTGCCGCCAGCGCACGGACGCCGAGTGTTTCGGTCGCATAGTGTCCCGCATAGATGATCGTTAGGCCCGCTTCCTCGGCGTCGATGGCCGTCCAATGCGGCCCTTCACCGACGATCAGCGTATCGATCCGCGCGCCGGCCGCTTCACGAAGCGTTTCCTGGCCCGCCCCGGCGCCGGTGCAGATCGCCCACCGCTGGCTCACCTTTCCGTCGACCGGCCCTGCGGTGCGGACCTCGTGTCCGTGCGCGCGGGCGAATCGCGCTGTGCGCGTCACGAGCTCTGCGGTCGGAATGTCGCAGGTTCCTGAAACGCCGATATCGATCGTCTTGTATCGGGCAAACCCGGCGGAGGGCTCGAGGCCAAGCTCGCGAGCGAGCAGGGCGTTGTTTCCGAGCTCTGGATGCATGTCGAGAGGCAGGTGAGCGCTATACACGGCGACCTGATGCTCGAGAAGCAGGCGAACGCGACGCAGGAAGGCCCCGCGTAAGGGCTGCGTTCCGCTCCAGAACAATCCGTGATGCACGAGGAGCAGATTCGCGTCGGCATCGACCGCGGCACGAATCGTTCGTTCGCGGGCGTCGACCGCCGCTGCCACCCTGGAGATCGGTGCTTCCGTCTCCACCTGAATGCCGTTGAGGGCTCCGGCAAAATCGGGAATCTCCTCGACGCGCAGCGTCGCATCCAGATGCCGAGCGATGTCGGCAACGGTGGGGCGCTTCACGGCGTGCGGCCAGTCGCCGAATCGACGAACTCGATTCGTGGCGGCTGAAGATCCCCGCTGTCGATCCGGCGCTCGGTCGAATCGATGCGCGCGAGGATCGGTGAGGGTACGCGATCTCGCCATGCAGGGTTGAGGACGAATCTGGTCACTCCGGCGGTGCTGCCTAACCGCAGTACGCGGGCTCGAAAGCGCCCGTCCTTGACTTCCCGCGCAATGGACAGAAAGGCGTGCGGGAGATCGATCACGACGCTGCCGATGATGACGTCGGGAGCGACCGAGTTCTGGTCGACGTTTGCGCCGAAGACCGCCACCCCTTTCGACTCGCGCGCCGCCTGAAAGATGCCGAGGCCGGCCGCGTCGGCGTTCTGAAAGATGAAGTCTGCTCCCCGTCGGATCTGCGCGATTGCCTGTTCCTTTCCGGCGCTCGCGTCCTCCCAATTTCCGACATACGACGTGAGCAGCTGAACTCGCGGGTTGGCGACACGGGCCCCCGCTTCGAACGCGGCGAAGCTGCTTCGCACCGGGGGGATCTCCGTCCCGCCGATGGCTCCGATGACATTCGATTTCGTCAGCGAGCCAGCGAGAACGCCGGCGACGTACGACGGATCCTCGAAGCCGAACACCATGGGTGACACGTTAGGCGCGACCCGGCTTCCCGATGTCGTGATGAAGACGGTTCGCGGAAACTCCGGGGCCACCCGCTCGGCGGCGTCTTGAAACTCGAAGCCGTGGCCGAAGACCAGGTGATATCCGTCGGCGCCATAGTGCCGAAAGTTCTCCTCGAAATCGGCGGGCGTGCGCGTCTGAATGTGGCTCACCGACGCGTCGAGCGAATCGCGGATACGAAGCAGTCCCTGATATGCTCCACTGTTCCACGCTTGGTCGGAGATCGGTCCCGGCGTCAGCAGAGCGACCTTGAACTCGCCGCCGGTCGTCGATGGCGCCCGCTGTTCGCGGCGCGCGTCACCACACGCGAGGGTGAGCAGAAGTGGAACCGCGTGGATACCTGTGGAAAACCGGCGGCGGCTCCGGCGGAAGACGGACATAAGCGGAGGTAGCGTCGGGAGTTGCGGTATGTGGAAAAGACACGCGAGGCAGGGCGTAGCGCCCTGCCTCGCGTAGTATACGACGCTCGTCGTCGTGCGGTGAGGTCAGCGCACCACTGCGACTGGTTGTTTCTCCTTCGCGGAGTGATCCGACTGACGCTGCGTCGCTTCTGAGACGTCGGCGATGCGAACCGTGCCGTTGATGCGCCCACCTTCCGCGACGGCGATCGATTTGGTGTTGATGTCACCCACGATCGTCGAGGTTGCCTGGACCTCCAGGCGCTCGGTGGCGCTCACTGTGCCCTGCACCTTTCCGCCGATGACCGCTTCGCGTGTCGTGATGTCACCCTTGACCTCGCCCTGGCGACCGATGAGGACCTGGCGACCGGCGCGAATGGAACCCTCCACACGCCCTTCGATCTTGACCACGCCTTCGGTTTCGATGTCGCCGATGACGCGCATTCCTCCGGCGATGATCGAGAGGGTGCCTTCGCCATTACCGCTGGTCTTCGCTTCGCCCGCCGACGTGGGGGTGTCCTTGAAGATCGCCATGAGTCATTCCTTCTTCCTGGTGATGAGCAGCATCGGATCCACGGCTGCGCCACCCTGACGGACTTCGAAGTGAAGATGGGGTGCCGTGGACTGGCCAGTATTTCCTGAGAGGGCGATCGCGCGACCGGAGGGAACTTTCTCTCCCTGTTTCACGAGAACCTGGCTCGCGTGGGCGTAGAGTGTCTCGTACCCGTCGCGGTGCTCGATTCTCACGAATTTGCCGTATTTGGCGTCGTCCCCCACTTCGACGACTGTCCCACCTCCTGCGGCACGAATCGGCGTACCGACCGGAACAGCGACGTCCAGTCCGGGATGCGGGCCGCTGTAGTCACTCGAGTCGGCGCTTCCACGTGTCACATACCCTTCGACGTCGAGCGGCCAGAGCGATGGCAGTGTCGGCGTGACGGTGTCGAGCTTCACGGGCGGTGGAGGCGCGGGCATGACCGGCTCCTTCGCCACGGTGACGGGTCCGCTGGCGCCCATCATCGTCTGCACCTGAAGAAAACGGCGCTCCATTTCCGCGAGCCGGGCCTGCAGCGTGTCGAGCTGCCGCACCTCTTTCGTGAGGGTGGAGACGCGGTTGGTGAGAAATGGGACACGCGCGGCCTGCGCGGCGAGATACACCCAGCTGATCGTGCCGATCGTGAGGAGCGTGCCGCCGATGTAGAGCGCCATGCGCAGGAGGCGGACTTGTCGCTGGGTGAAGATGATCGTGCGGTTGGCGAGGCCGGACTCGCGCTGGACCTGGATGATCATCGATCCAGCGTGCGGCGTGTAGATGTTGCCGTAGCCTTGGCTTCGGGAGCTGGTGGGGTCCGTCATGTGGTGTCGCGACGTGAGCCGAGGATGAGGTCGAGCAGGCGCTCGAGATCTTCGGCCGAGTAAAACGATATCGCAATACTGCCGCGATAGTCTCGCGACACTGTTATAGCGATGTCCGTCTGAAGATGCTTTCGAAGCTGGTCTTCAAGACGCTGAATCTCGGAGTAGCTCCGGTTCTGTGTCTTCACGATCGGGTGTCGCTTTTCCGGCCGCGCACGCCTGGCTCGCGCTTCGACGTCACGAACGGAGAGCCCCTTGGCTACCGCCTCACGGGCGACATCGGTGATAGCGCGCTCATCCTCAAACGCGAGGAGCGCTCTGGCGTGTCCGAGGGTGAGCTCTCCCTGCTGCACCATCCGGCGTACCGCGGCTGGCAGCTGCAGTACGCGGAGGGTATTGGCGATGGTCGTGCGGTCCTTCCCGATGATGTCGGCCACTCGCTGCTGCGTGAGGCCGAACTCGTCGATAAGCCGCTGGTAGCCCTCGGCCTCTTCAACGGCGTTGAGATCGGTCCGCTGGAGATTCTCGACGAGAGCGAGTGTAAGTAGCGTGCGGTCGTCTATGTCGCGTACGACGACAGGGATGTCGGTCCAACCAAGCTGAGTCGCAGCGCGAAGGCGCCGCTCGCCCGCAATGAGCTCGTATCCTCCGTCGGCGCCCGGACGAACGACGATCGGTTGAAGGAGGCCGTTGGCCTCGAGGCTGGCTTGAAGCTCAGCCAGCTCCTCGGGCCGGAACTCCTTTCGGGGCTGATAAGGATTCGGACGGATCTGCGCGATGGGGACCTGTTGCAGCGTGCGACGCTCGGCGCTCGTGGGGGCGGTGGCGCTGCTGGTGATGAGGGCCTCGAGCCCGCGGCCGAGTCGGCGTGGCTTATCGACGGACATGGGGGAGGGGCACGATGTGGGGTCCTCCAGCGTCCGTGAGCGGAGATCGGTCCGCGGACGCCGTCGGGCTAGGTACTGACGAGTGTTGGAACGGCGCCGTCACCCTCACGTTTGGGCCCGTCGCCCTCGGGTGCCGGACGTTCGATGAGCTCCTTCGCGATCGACATGTACGCCTGCGCGCCAATGGACGCCACGTCGTACAAGAGGATCGGTTTGCCGAAGCTGGGCGCCTCGGCCAGGCGGACGTTCCGCGGGACGACCGTTTGAAAGACCTTCGGCCCGAAGTACTCCCGGGCATCCGCCGCCACTTGGCGCGAGAGATTCAGCCGCGCGTCGTACATGGTGAGCACAACGCCTTCGATGGCGAGATGCTCGTTCGGTCCACGCTGGAGGAGATGGACGGTGTTGAGGAGCTGCGAGATCCCCTCTAGGGCGTAGTACTCGCATTGAAGAGGAATGAGAATCGTGTCCGCCGCGGCGAGCATGTTGACCGTGATCAGGCCGAGCGAAGGCGGACAGTCGATGAGTATGAAATCGTAGAGGTCACGCACGGGCTCGAGCGCGTCACGCATTGCGCGCTCACGGGAGCGATGCTCGACGAGCTCGATCTCCGCGCCAGCGAGGTCGGGCGTGGCCGGCGCGACATCGAGGTGAGAAAACTGAACCGACCGTACGAGCACCTCGCCGATGGAGGTCGCCCCGATCAGCGCGTCGTAGACGGTAAGGTTCATCTGCTCGCGCGTGACGCCAACGCCACTCGTCGCATTCCCCTGTGGATCGCCGTCAACGAGCAGCGTTTTCTTCTCGGCCGCGGCGAGACTAGCGGCGAGATTCACGGCGGTAGTGGTCTTGCCGACCCCGCCCTTCTGGTTTGCGACTGCGATTACACGACCCACGCGGATGGCCCCGTTCGGATGGCCGCGGAATATAAACCCATTCCCATCGCACGCGCGCATCATCACCCTGGCGGGTGAAGCTAAACACCGTTCAGCGGGGCGCTGTGTCACGTGACACACCCCTCGAGGACACGCGCCCCCGTGTCACGTGGCACCCATTTGACGCAGGGACTATCGAGGCGGGCAGAGTCCGGCGGCCACGCGGCCACTTTGAGCCATTGTCGTGATCCTATCACGACATATATGAGCCATATAGCGCTATCTGGCCGTTACTATCGTGCGACCGAACGTCGGTCCCAAGCGCCGTCTAAACCCGCCGAGATAGTAGCGCAGTGCTACGAAGAGGCGAGCGACCTCGACAAAAAGGGGCCCACCGGGGCCCCTCTTTGGCTGCCCGTACCCACGCGAACGCCTAACGTGCGCTCCCGCCCCGGAGGAACTCCCATCGCCCCCCAACCCACACCGTCAGCGTCTGCTGTCCCGGCTCGATCGGCGTTTGCGCCGCCCCCGTCGCTGCATCCATTCGCATGAGACGCTCCGCCGCATACATGGGCCGCACCGGAGGGGATTGTGTGTTCAGCTCGAGGAGCGCTCCCAACGATCCCCCCGCCGCACTCGCCAGCGCTTCCGCGTCAGCTCGTGCCCGACCAACGGCTTCTGCCAGCGCCGTCCGCCGCGCTGCATCCACGTTCGACGCGAAGAACTGGATCGTATTCACCATGTTCGCGCCCGCCGCCAGTGCCGCATCGATGACGGCCCCCACGCGATCGAGCTGACGCACTTCCACGCGAACGGTATTGTTCGCGACATATCCAATCACGCGTGGCGTCTGCGGCCCTTCGCGCGGCGGCTCGCGATGATCATACTCGGGGTACAGGTTGTACTCACTGGTGCCGATCTGCGCCGCGGGAATTCCACGCGCCTTGATCGCATCGATGACAGCGCGCGTCTTGGTGGCATTGTCGGTGCCGGCCTGCGCAGCCGTCGCCGCGCGTGTCTGCACCCCGATCAGTACGTGTGCGCGATCGGGCGTGACGCGCGCTTCCCCGGTCGCCGATGTGACGATGTCCGGCCCTTGGCGACCAGACGACGGTTGTGGCTGCTGCGCGGCGACGGGCGCCGCAGCCGCGAGCATCGAAAACAGCACGAGACGACGCATGAGATCTCCCTGGCGAAACGGTTCGCCGGGAATCTACACCACTCCAGCCAACGAGTGCCGGCCGACGATGGAAGTCAACGAGGACACAATGAGGGATGAGGACGAAGGAGTGAGGAATTCATGGAGTCGTAGCACTCCAATCGATCCCTCACTCCTTCGTCCTCATCCCTCATTGTGTCCCACGAGGTGGAAACTCAGCGCTGCGCCAGCCGTCTCCGCTTCCCTACCTCGAGCACGAGATTCTGAAGATCACTCGGCGACACACCGGGGATGCGCGACGCTTGCGCCAACGTGAGCGGCCGTATGGCCGCGAGCTTCTGTCGAGCTTCGAATGAGAGCGATTGCATCTCATCGTATGCCAGGTCCGCATCGAGAGCGAAATCTCCCATGCGGCGTAGCCGATCGGCCTGGTCGCGCTCCCGCAGGAAATACCCTTCGTACTTGATCTCGAGGTCCGCGGTAATGGCCGCATCGTCGGGCACATCGTGGCCGATGCCGGCCGCATCGAGCAATGATCTCAGCGACACATCCTGTCGCTTCGCGAGCTCGATCAGCTTCACCGAGTGCTGAATGGGCGACGTGCCGGCCGCCGCGAGCACCTCGCGGACGACTTCCGGTCGCATGCTCGTTCGCTCGGCTAACTCTCGTGCGCGCTCTTCGGCGCTCAGACGCTGCTCAACGACGCGGGTCTCCTGCTCGCTCAGCATGCCGAGCGCGATTGCCGTCGGACCAAGCCGTCGAAGCGCATTGTCCTGCCGAACGGTGAGGCGGAACTCGGAGCGCGAGGTGAACAGCCGATACGGCTCATCGACACCACGTGTCACCAGATCATCGACCAGCACACCGATGTACGACGTCTGTCGGCCGAGGATCAGCGGAGGCCGCCCCGCCGCGGAGAGCGCGGCATTGATGCCGCCAACGATTCCCTGTCCGGCCGCTTCCTCGTAGCCCGTGGTTCCGTTGATCTGCCCCGCGAAAAACAGCCCTGGTAGTGCCTTTACCTGGAGCGACGCGTCGAGCTGAGTGGGCGGATAGTAGTCGTACTCGATCGCGTATCCCGCGCGCGTCATCCGCACCTGCTCGAGCCCGGGGACCGCCCGCAGGAACTGGAGCTGCACGTCGGGCGGAAGCGACGTCGACAAACCGTTCACGTACAGCTCGTGGGTGTCGTGACCTTCCGGCTCGAGGAATACCTGGTGGCGCTCCACGTCCGGAAACTTCACGATCTTGTCTTCGACCGACGGGCAATACCGTGGTCCTCGCGCGCCGATCGCACCGCCGTACATCGCCGATCGCTCGAGGTTGTCACGAATGATGCGCTTGACCTCGGGGCCGGCGTACGTGATCCAGCACGGCAGCTGGGGAGGATGCAGCGACGAACGAGAACCGAGAAACGAGGAAGTCGTAGGACCGGGCTCAACGGGCTCCCGATGGAGGCGCGCCCGGGCCGCTTCCTCGTTCCGCGTTGCTCGTGCCTCGTTCGTCCAAAAGTGCGACCACCGGAAGTCGAAGTCGTCGAGCTCGCTGTCCTGGCGCTGCAGATTCGAATAGTTGACGGATCGGCCATCGATGCGCGGCGGCGTTCCGGTCTTGAACCGCGATACGGTGAGCCCCAGACGTTCGAGCTGCTCGGCAAGGTGCGTCGCAGGCGGGTCGCCCGCCCGGCCTCCGGCAATCGATGTCTGAGTTCCGATGTGGATGCGACCCCGCAGGAACGTTCCTGTCGTGATCACGACCGCTTTCGCGCCGAATCGCCGCCCCTCGAGCGTCTCGACTCCGGTCACCCGGCCTTCGGCCTCATCGATGAGGAGTCGCGCGACCGTGCCTTGAATCGTCGTGAGGCGATCATGCGACTCCAGCAAAGACCGCACGGCGCGCCGGTACAATCCACGGTCGCACTGCGCGCGGGGTGCCCACACCGCCGGGCCCTTGCTTCGATTCAGCATGCGGAACTGAATCATCGCCATATCGGTCGCGCGCCCCATGATGCCTCCGAGCGCGTCGACCTCACGGGCGACCGTACCCTTTGCGACACCTCCGATGGCCGGATTGCACGACATCTGGCCAATGGTCTCGAGCGCACTGGTGATGAGAGCTACGCGGGCACCAAGGCGAGCAGCGGCAACAGCGGCCTCGGTACCAGCGTGACCACCACCGACGACGAGAACATCCAGCTCCTGCTCGAGGGCTCGAGACATGAGTGGAAAATAGCGCATGAGAGCGCGGAATGCGGAATGCGGACCGGTCTGGACGTCCGTGATCGATCAGTGCCAATTGCTGCCGACGTATCGCGCCCAAGACTACTCATGCCCCTATCCATTCCCTTCGCCGTCCCCACGATCGTCATTCGAAAGAGCGCGTTCGAGCGGGCCAGCCTCACGCGTCAGGCCGTCGACGAACGGCTCAACCTGACCCCCGACGAGTTTCGCATCGAGGGCGGCCTCATTGCGATCGGGCCGATACACGGCGATGAGGAGCTGACGACGTTCGTCGAGGAACTGGAAGCGGCCGGCCTCGTGTACTTCGATGATTTCTTCGATCTCAGCGGAAACTGGCCGGAGTGGTTGAAGGTGTTCGTTCGCGGCGATGGCGAATAACGAGCCCTTCTACAGGCGACGGCTGGCAGGCTCCGGCGCCCGATTCGCCGCCGTCGCGGGCGTCGTGGGACCGTGACGGTGAAGGCCTTCCCAATTGCAGCGAAGACACCAGCTCGTTCGGAACCACGGCATGAGCGTATTCCATCCTCGCGACTGGACGCGGAGCGTCACCTCGTCGCAGATCGGGCAGCGATCGCCATCGGGGAGGATGAAGAGGAATACGATCGTCGCCACGACGATCCGCAGCACGAAGAACGCGACGAGGACGACGGCAAATACCACAGGTGTGACACCGGTGTCAGGCTATACGGCGCTATTTACCTGGGACGCGCCGCGAGAACCGTACCGCTCACGGAAGCTCGAGCTGCCGCTCGATGGTGCTCCACCGTTCGACCCAGGCGATACCCTCTTCTATCCGCTCGATCGCGATTTCGGTCCCACTTTCGATCGGCTGGCCGTCGAGACTGCGCGCGCGAGCTCGGTGCCACGCGCCCTCGACCTGGTAGCTGATCTCCCCAGGCGTGCCGGTGCCGATGGGTTGCGTCACCTTCCCGACGAATCCCTGGAGCGCATACCGCTCGTCCTCCGTCTCGCGCGCGGCGCTCGGCACAGCCCAGCCGGCGATCATCGCCACGGCTAGCCCCCATCCCGCGAGCCCCGCGGCGACGGCAATCGCCGTCACGGCCAGCGCTCCGAGCGAGGTGTACCGAGCGAGGGGATAACCCACTGCGCCAATGACCGTCACGAACGCGCCAACCGTCGCGAGGTTGAACAACGACCGCGCCGTGCGCGGCGGGCTGTCCTTTTGAATGCCCACCAGCATTGCAATCACGCCGAGGACGAGACCGGCGAGAAACAGCGCCGCATATGCAAACCGGAGCGTCATGGGTGCTGTTAGGCCCCTTCGAGATGCCGGCGAAACCAGGCAAGAGTCATCGGCCATGCACGGCGTGTCGCCTCGAGATTCGCGGCCGCATCCTGCTGCCTCAGAAAGCCGTGTCCGGCGCCAGGGAAAATCTGTGCGTGGTACGTCTTTCCCATGACCCGCATGGCCGAGTCGGTCGGTGCGATCGTCGCGTTGACGCGCGCATCGTTCTCGCCGTAGAGCCCGAGCACCGGCGCACGAATGCTCGTTAGGCGACCCGGCTCGGGTGCAGCGCCATAATACGCGACGCCGGCTCCGAGCGTTGGGGAATGGACGGCGTGATTGAAGACCACGGATCCGCCCCAACAAAAACCGACGATCCCATATCGTGGCAGGGCCGCAGGAAGGGCCATTGCCCACCGTGCCGTCGCATCGATGCGTGTTTGTATCTGATTCGCGTCGAGCCGTCGGATGAACGAACGCGCGGAATCGACAGGGAGGCTATCGGGATGAAACGAACCAGTGTATCCCGTAAGAAAATCCGGAGCGACGGCAATGAATCCGTCGGCCGCGAGCTGATCGGCAACACCACGGATCCAGGTGCTGAGGCCGAAGATCTCGTGGACGACGATGACCACGGGCGCGTTCGTCCGACGCTCCGGGTAGACCACCCACACGCGAACGCTGTCATCGTTCCCGACGCGGACCATCGCCCACTCAGCATGCCGGGTCGACATGGTTAAACGTGAGGTGACGCCACTCGCGCCCGCAGGAAGATCCTCCGCCGCCGGTTGTACCGCTGCCGCAACGACCGGAGCGGGATGCGCGGCATGGTCGTCGGCCGGCATCGTCGACGAGCGGACGCAGCCGACGAGCGGGAGTAGGAGCATCACGAGACAGAGATGGCGCATGGAATCCTCAGCGGATGACGAGGTCGAAGCGTTGGGGATTCGGCACCTCGTACGTGAAGTGCCACCATTCCTTGTCATAGTTGGTGAACCCCTCAGCCTGCATGAGGAGCACCAGGAGTCTGCGATTGGAGGCAACCTCGCCGGACGCGTTCGCCGTATGGGCGGCAGGCGAGAACGTATCGAAAGGCGTGCCCATGTCGAGCTCCTGGCCATCACCTCCGATCAGCGTCAGGTCCACCGCGAGTCCAAGGTTATGTCGGCTGCGGCTCGCGATGTATCCCTCGCGGAGCAGGCGCTGCTGTCCGGTGCGCTCAGCCCAATCGACCATCGCCAGCGTTGCGCGAACCGGGCGATATCCATCGAAGACCTTCAGGGCCACGCCTTCGCTGCGCGCGCGCCGCTGAACTCGAGCCAGCGCGGACGCTACCTCGCGGCGCAGCAGCGCCCGGTTCGACTCGTATCCTGGGAGCCGCGCGCCGGTAAAGTTGTTGGCCGTTGCGTACCGTGCGTCTACCATGATAGTAGGCTCGACAAGGCGGATATCGATCAGGTGAGCGCGAGCGGCAGAATCGCTCGCGACGTCGACCTGCGGAGTGTTGACGGGTGGAGTGTTGACCGGTTGGTTGCGGACCGGCGGCGTCCGGACCGGTGGCGTGCGGACCGGCGGTGCCGCAGGCTCGGACCCGGGAGGGGGCTGCACACACGAGAGGGCGGCGACGAGCGCGAGGCCGAGCTGGAGACGCAGATGAGTTTGCACGGGCGGAAAGGTATCGCGCGCACCGAAGTTGCGCACCGCGGCGCCATGCCGAGTCCGCCGCACCGACCACGGATATTCCTGATCTCCCCCGCGACCGCTCACGGGCCTCGCTCGTTGGCCCTCCGAAGATCCGACGCCTCGTCAGCCCTGGCGCGGCGTCTACGGGATGAGGGTGTTCCCCTCGGCGAGGTGTTCAGCTTTCTGAGTGGGCTGTACTTCCGCGGCAAGCTGGAGTACGCGCGTGCCTTCGCGCGCGCGCCAGACGCGCGGGATGGGATTCGCGTCATCACCATGACGGACGGCTTGGTTTCGCCGGATGCGCGAATCTCCGCTGACGACCTCGAACGGTATGCGCTCTGTGCCGAGGGAACTGCCTCCGCGGTGGCCCGGCTGAAGGCGACTGCGGTCGCGCTGTCCGACCGCCTTAGCGCCGACGCCGATGTCGTCCTGCTCGGCTCCGTGAGCACCGGGAAGTACACCGACCTGCTCGCGCCGATCTTCGGTGACCGACTCCTCTTTCCTCGCGATGTCCTGCACATTGGCCAGCTCGCGCGAGGGGCGCTTTTCCTTCGTCAGGCGCGCGAGCGTACCGAGCTGGCATACATGCCGGTGAGCGAAATCATCCGTGCTGGCCGGCGCGTCTCGACACGGACTCCATCGACTGAGATTCCGTCGGAAGGTGGGACGCCAGGAACTCGATCACGCGCCACTCAGCCCAGTACAGAGGACGCCAAGGCAGACTCCCGGCAATGAAGCCCACGTGCCCGCCGTATTCGGGGAAGTCGCAGTGGAGCGCGCGATTGGATCGAGCCGCGGCGCGCACTTCGTCGAGCACTTCGCGGGGGAGAAATGGGTCATCGGCCGCGCTGACGAGCAAGGTGGGTACGCGAATCCGGTCGAGCCACCCCAGTGAGCTCGAGCGCTGATAGTAGTCACTCGCATCGCGAAACCCGTGGACGGGTGCCGTCACCGCGTCGTCGAAGTCCCACATGCTGCGAACCGTCGTGAGGTCGACATTGGGAGCGATATCCGGGAACCGCCGCCGCTTTTCGGTCGCCTTCCGCACCAGAGACCGGAGGAAATGCCGTTCGTATACACGCGCGAATCCGCGATTGATGTAGCGGGATCCGCGCGCGAGATCATACGGAACGGAGACGGCGGCAGCGGCGTGGACCGCCCGGGGAACTTCGGACCCGCGCTCACCCAGCCACTTGAGCAGGACGTTGCCCCCGAGTGAGAACCCCGCCAGAACGACCGGCGCAGCAGGACTCTCGCTCGTCAGGCGGCCGATCACGAAATCGAGATCGGTCGTCTCTCCGGAGTGGTAGAACCGTCGTGACTTGTTCATCTCACCGCCGCATGTACGAAAGACGAGGGCGGCGGCCGACCAGCCAAGAGCGTAAGCGCGGGCGAGGAGTCCTCGTGCGTAATGTGAGTCAGGCGAGCCCTCGAGCCCGTGCAATAGCACCAGCAGTGGGCGCGCGGCCGGTCCTTTGAGTCGATGAACAAGCAGGACGTCGTCATCCGGGGTCGTCCAGCGCTCGATCGACGTGGGCACGCGAGGACGGCGTCGAACGAACTTCCCCCAGAGAGTGCGGAGGTGCCGCCCCGGAACGAACCAGGCGGGGCGATAGGGTGGAACCTTCGTCATTCGCGAATGATAACGTTTGCCAGGGCAGCATTTGACATGCGCGTCCAGACTGCTGAGCTTTCATTTCCTCTCACAGCCGCGCTGTGTTCTGGGGGCGACCGCCTGGCCGCCCCCTTTGGCCGCCCGGGAGCTTCCTCGCATTGTCCAGTTCCGACCCCCGCTATGACGTAATCGTGATCGGCAGTGGGTTTGGCGGCGCGATGGCCGCGCACGCCCCAGTTCTGGCCGGGGCACGCGTACTGATGCTCGAGCGCGGCGGGTGGGTTGAACGCGGGCCACACAACTGGGAACCTCAGGGCGCCATGGAGCTGACGCCCTTCTACTCGAAGGAGACGCCGGTTCGTGTTCACCAGGGCCGGCGGTCGTCGACCATTGGCTTGTACAATTGCGTTGGCGGTCAATCGGTCTTCAGCGGTGCGGTGGCGCTTCGATTCCGGGAGCGGGATTTCGAGGCCGATCCCGAGATCGTCGGCCCATCAGACGCGCGCTGGCCGTTCGCCTACCGGGATCTCGAGCCGTACTACGTGCGTGCCGAGCAACTGCTGGAGGTTGCGGGTGAGAGTGGGATCGACCCCACGGATCCGCCACGAACCGCGCCGTATCCGCATCGACCGGCCAAGCTGTCGGCCACGTCGAGCGTGATCGAGCAGGCCGCGCGCGACCTTGGATTGCATCCTTTTCGATTGCCGCTCGCCATCAACTATCAGAACGGCGCCGCACGACGCGCGTGCCAGGCATGCACCACGTGCGACGCGTTCGCGTGTGCGGTCGAAGCGAAAAACGATGTGGCGACAGCGATCATCCCGGCGCTCGTGCAAGCGGGGATGGAGCTGCGCCCGCGTACCGTCGTGACGAGACTGGTCCTCGAGGGTGACCGCATCGCCGCGGTCGACTGCATCGATCGCGACACCGGCCAGACGTGGCGTGCGCATGCGAACGTCGTGGTGCTCGCCGCCGGCGTTCTCGCCACGCCCCATCTCCTGCTCGCGTCGGAGCTCGACCGTGTGAATCCCGCCGGTCATGCGGTTGGGCGCTATCTCATGCGCCACTGCAACGGCCTCGTGTACGGATTCTTCCGTCACCCACCGAACCCCGCCCGTGAGTTTCACAAGCAGATCGGGATCCACGATTTTTATTTCGGCCACCGGGACGTCCCTGTGCCCCACGGAAAGCTCGGTTGTATTCAACAGGTCATGGCACCACCGATCGGTCTCATCCAGGCCCGAGTGCCGGCTTTGCTCGGGCGGCTCCTCTCACTCGGCGTGGACCACGTGACGGGCTTGCTCGCGATTGCCGAAGACAGACCCCAGCTGACGAATGGCGTCACGGTGGACTGGAAGCAGCGCGACACGTACGGGCTGCCGTTGCCCGTCGTCAGGCACGACTACACACCCCGCGATGTCCTCGCGCGTCGAGCACTTCTCACCCAGGCGAAGCGCGTCTTGCGCCGCGCGGGAGCACCGTTCTTCTACGTGCACAGAATCGAGACGTTCTCGCACGCCGTCGGCACAGTGCGCATGGGAACTGACGCGACCACGGCGCCGCTGGACGAGCTTGGCCGTTATCGCGGCGTTCGCAATCTCTGGGTGACCGACGGCAGTGTGATGCCAACCTCCGCCGCCGTGAATCCCAGCCTCACGATCTCCGCGATCGCATTGCGCTCAGGGGACGCGATCGTGCGGGAGCTCGCGGCGTGAGGCCTTCCGCCGGTGGTGGGAGCTCCCGTCTGCTCGGCATTGCGTTTCTGGGTTGTGGGGCGGTGACGCGAGCGCACACGCGCACCCTCCGTGCGCTCGACGCTGACGTTCGGCTCTACTACGCGAGCCGAGAGCTTCAGCGCGCGACCGAGTTGAACCGAGTTTGCAATGGGTCTGGCGCGTTCGGTGGCTACGAGGCCGCGCTCGAGGATTCCCGAGTTGAGGCGGTGCTGATCGCGACCCCGCCGGCGTTCCATCTCGAGTGGACGCTGCGAGCGCTGGCGGCCGGAAAGCACGTCATCGTCGAGAAGCCGCCATTTCCGCAGGCAGCGGACTTCACGGCCGTGGAGACTGCCGCGCGCCGGGCATCGCGGCAGGTCATGGTGGCGGAGAACTACTTCTACAAGCCGGTCCTGCGGGTACTCCGCTCCATGTTGCGTGACGGGGTCATCGGGGAGCCGCGCTTTCTCGATATCAAAGCGCTGAAGACTCAGCGGACGCAGAACTGGCGCGACGATGCCGCGCTCGCTCACGGGGGCGCGCTCTACGAGGGAGGCATACACTGGATCGACTTCCTCGCCAACATCGGCCTCGACCTCGTGTCCATTCATGGGTTCCGACCGGGCCCTGGCGCGGGCCTGGATCGCGAGATGCTGGTCGTGGCCCGCTATGCCGAGGGCGCGGTGGGGACGCTGTTCTTCTCGTGGACCACACCGTCGCCGCTGAAAGGGGTGAGACTGTCGCGCATCTACGGCACGGAGGGGTCGATCACCTTCGAATCGAATGGACTCTTCGTGCTTTCGCTGGGCCGGCACTCGCGGCTGCGGTTTCCGGGCGTGCGAGACCTCACGGGCACACGGGCGATGTTCCGCGATTTTCTCCGGGCCCTGCGCGAAGGCCGCTCACCCGAGTATACGCTCACGCTCGCGCGGCGCGATCTCGAGCTCGTCGAAGCGGCATATCGCACGTCACAAGAGCACTCTTCACGATCTTTTCTCACTCGTCCACAAGGATCCTGACCGGAATGGGTACCGCGCTCGCAGTCTCGATAGGGCTCCTCGCCGGAGCGCACACCTCTACGTGGGGAATGTTCAAGGACGCGCCGCACGAAGGGTTTACGTACGGGAAGTACGTCCGGTCGATCCTCCTCGCCGCGGTCGTCGCGATCATCACCCATCGCGTCACCAATCTCGATCTCACCAATTGGTCACACGCGGTCGTGTTCTTCGGAATGGTCTACGTCATCGAGCGTGCGCTCACCGAATTCTGGAAGACGTTCCTCCGGGTGGAAGATCAGTCGAAGTACTTCATCCCGATGCAGTTTCACGTGAAGGGCGCGGTCGTACACGACCGAAAAGTACAGCTCCTCGCCGGAGCGGGGTGGCTCGCCGCGGTGCTCCTGATCGTCTACGGCATCACGTGGGCGCAGAGGAACGTCAGCCTGCCGACGTGGCTCGTGATCGTGGCGATTGGCGGCATCGGGGGCTGGATCTCCGCGTTCGGCGGCGCGTGGAAGGATGCCCCGCTCGAAGGCTTCGAGACTTTCAAGTTCTTCCGCAGTCCGGGCATCGCCGCGTTCTTCGCGCTCCTGCTGTCGTGTTTTACGGACAACTGGCTCTACATGGCGCTAGCGGCCGAGGGGTATACGGTCGCGTCGATCGAGACGTACAAGACCTTCTTCCATCCGAACAAGCCTCGCGGCAAGTGGGCGGGCAAGCCGATGCCGTACGAGGACATGCTGAAGCGACGGTGGAAGTTCGTCCCGATCTACGTCCTGGTGTGGATCTTCATCATCGCCGGGTTTGTGCTGGGCTACGCAGGCCCGCATCGCGGGTTGCTGTGTCCATAAGGGCGCATGACGTTCTCGGTGCAGATCTTCGGCACGCGAAAGAGCTCCGACACCCGGAAGGCTCAGCGGTTTTTCTCCGAGCGGCGCATCCAGGTGCATTTCGTGGATCTCATGGAGCGTGCCGCCTCACTGGGTGAGCTGCGGCGCTTCGCGCAGAAGTTTGGCGTGCGTGCCCTCATCGACCGGGAGTCGAAACGCTTCCACGAAATGGGGCTCGCCACCGCCATGTACGGAGACGAGCGGTGGCTGGAGATGCTGTCGGAGGAGCCCTTGCTGCTGCGCATGCCGCTCGTGAGGCACGGCAACCAGCTCACGGTCGGCCTCGCCGAGTCTGAGTGGAAGGACTGGACGGCCCGGTGATATCCGCATGACGCAGATCAATGCCGGAGGGCTCGCGGTCGACTTCGGGGCCACGACCGTTTTCGCGGACGTCTCGTTCACGGTCGCGCGCGGCGAGCGCTGGGGCATCATCGGGCGCAACGGCACGGGGAAGACGACGCTCTTCAAGGTCATCCTCGGCGAGCTCGAGCCCACGCGCGGGAGCATCGCTCGCGTTGCTGGCCTGCGCATTGCCCACCTCGAACAGCATCGCGACTTCGGCGATGCGACGACGGTCTGGGAAGCCTCGGCGGGTGGATTTGCCGAGCTGCTCAAGCTGGAGGCGTCTCTCGCCAGGCAGGTTGCACGCCTGGCGGAGTTGGGGGAACGCGCCAGCCCTCAGCTGCTCAGCCAGTATGACCGCGACCTCGAGCGGTTTTCCCGTGAGGGCGGCTACACCTACGCGCCGCGCGTCGATGCCGTGCTGCACGGGCTCGGCTTCGATCCCGATGAAGCGCGTACGCGTTCTCTCGAGCGCCTGTCGGGCGGCGAACGTGGCCGCGTAGGCCTGGCGCGACAGCTCGTCGCCCCCGCCGACGTGCTGTTGCTCGATGAACCGACGAATCATCTGGACCTCGACACGACCGAGTGGCTCGAGCGGTATCTGAAAACGTTCGGCCAGACGGTCATGCTGATCAGTCACGATCGGGCCTTTCTCGAGAGCGTCGTCGATCATGTGCTGCACTTCGAAGCGGGAACGGCCATCCCGTATACCGGCACATTTACGGATTTCGTTAGGCAGCGTACGGAACGGCGGCTCTCGCAACAGCGCACCTTCGAGCAGCAGCGTCGGTTCATCGAGAAGGAAGAGGAATACATTCGGCGAAACATCGCTGGCCAGAACAGCGCACAAGCGAAAGGACGACGTACGCGGCTCGCGCGCCTGCCGCGTCTTTCACCGCCCCCGGATGCCGAGAGCGCCATGGCACTCCGGCTGCAGGCCGCCCAGCGCGGCGGCGATCAGGTACTCGTCGCGGAGCGCGTAACGGTTCGGACCCCGGAACGCACGCTCATCGCGAACTTCGACGCTCGCGTGATGCGGGGGGACGTCGTCGGATTCGTGGGGCCTAACGGGGCCGGCAAGTCCACGCTGCTGGGAGCCATTGTGGGCGATCGGCCGCTCGAGCGCGGAGCGCTCCGCGTCGGCAGCTCGATCGCCGTCGCCCATTATCGGCAGGACATGTCGCAGGTGCCCACCGAGAAGACGCTCTATGAGATCATCCAGGACCTGCGACCGACGTGGGAGCGCGGCGCCATTCAGGGACACCTCGGGCGCTTCGGCTTTTCCGGCGACGAGGTGCACCGGGTAGCAGGAACGCTGTCAGGTGGCGAACGGGCGCGTGTGGCGCTGGCGATGATCGTCCTGGCGCGCGCCAACCTGCTCTTGCTGGACGAACCGACGAATCACCTCGACGTGGAATCCATCGAAGCGCTCGAGGACGCGCTCGAGGCGTATGACGGCACGGTGATTCTCGTCAGCCACGACCGGGCGCTGCTGCGATCGACGGCGACCCGCACGTGGGTCCTGCACAACGAGCACATCACCGACTATGCGGGCACCTTCGCGGAATGGGAAACGGTGAGCGCGGAGCGGGCGCACGCGGCCACGATCGCGGCCGAGGAGAAGGAGACGCTTCGCCGGACCCACGAGCGCCAGCAGATGCGGCGTCCAGAGCCCCCGACCCGCGATGGCCGGGCCGCCCGGCGTACCGCGCAGCGCGAGCTCGAGCGGGCCGAGAAGGATGTCGCTCGGCTCGAGGGGCGGGTGGCCCAGATCACGGCCGCGCTGGAGGATCCCGAGCTCTACACCACGCCGGCGGGGGTCAGTCGCGCTCAGACGTTAGGCGCCGAGCTGGATGACACTCGTGCCGCGCTGGATCAGGCGATCTCCCGGTGGGAGCGCGCGGTCGAGATCACCGAGGCCTCGGGGCCCTCCGGCCTGACCTAGAACACTCGGGAGGCGAGCAGGAATACCGCCAGCACCACGGTCACCACCGCAACGAGATCGAGGAGCAGCCCCGCACGGACCATTTGACGAACGGTGATCATCCCCGATCCAAAGACGATGATGTTCGGAGCGGTCGCCGTCGGAAGCGCGAAGCCGGCCGAGGCGACGAGGGTCGTCAGCAGCATGAGCGTAAGGCGTGGTTGGCCGACCGCGTCGGCGAGCGAAGCGACGATCGGCATCGCCATCGCGGCCACCGTGGTATTCGAGGCGAGCTCCGTCAACAGCAGGATGATCAGCGCGACGCCGAAGAAGATGCCGATGGTCGACCACCCCGCGAATCCCGTCATGAGGTTCCCGAGCCAGGCGGCGACGCCCTGCGTTTCCATGGCGGTCGCGAAGGAAAAGCCGCCGCCATAGATCAGCAACACCTCCCAGGGGATCCCCCGCGCTTCCGTCCATGTCAGGACCGGTTCTCGCCGTCCGCTTGGTGCACGCGCGACGATGATGAACATCGCCAGTGCGCCGATCAGACCAACCGACGCATCGGTCAACCGTGGAATCAGGTCGGTGAGACCGGGGATTCGGACGGTGCCAAGATCCTTCGGCTCGCGGATGACCCATGCCACCGCGGTGGCGGCAAAGATCGCGAGTGCCGCGCGCTCGGTCCCGCGCAGCGGTCCGAGTGCGGCGCGTTTCATCCGCAGCTCCTCGCGGGCACTGTCGGTGAAGGTGACGCGCCCCGGGAAAAGCGCCATGAGCAGCAGCCAGCACAGCGGAAGCAGTACGGCGACGACGGGAAGTCCGAGCGCCATGAAGCTGACGAAGTCGACCTCGGCGCCAGCGAGCTCGCGTGCCGCGCCCGCGAAGATGAGATTCGGCGGCGTGCCGATGAGCGTTCCCACCCCGCCAATCGACGCTGCATAGGCGATTCCGAGCATCAGCGCCGTGCGCAGGTTGTCGGCGTCCTTGGACGCACCAAAGAGTGCGCCAACCGCCAGCGCGATCGGATACATCATCGCCGTCGACGCCGTATTGGAAATCCAGAGCGAGATGAAGGCGGTCGCGACCATGACGCCGAGGACGACACGTCGTGCGCCGCCCGTGCCCACGGTTGTGACGATTGCGTACGCGATGCGCGCGTGAGCGTTCCACCGCTCGAGCGCCGCCGCGAGCATGAACCCGGCGAGAAAGAGAAAGATGAATTCGTTCGCATAGGGTGTGGCTGCCTCACGAGGCGTCGCGACGCCGAGCACCGGAAACAGGACGAGAGGAAGCAGCGCGGTGGCGCCGAGTGGAACTGGTCCGGTCAGCCACCAGATGGTCATCCACGCCGCGACGCCCAACACACGCGCGCCCGCGGGACTGAGTCCCGCGGGCGCAAGCCATGTGATGGCGATCAGAGTGAGCGGGCCCGCCGCAAGCGCGATGAGCCGTCCAACGCCCGGCGTGTCGAGGAGGGCCTCGGACTCCCGGGGGTCAGCGGCCACGCGCCGATCGAGTACTACGCGATGATGCCGGTGGCCTCACGCTCGCGGCGGTGATCGCGCGCGGCCGTCGTGAACGCCTCGAACAGCCGGCGCGTGGGCGGATCCTTGTCGGCGAGCACTTCCGGATGCCACTGCACGGCGAGGACGAACTGCTCGCCGCGTAACTCGATTGCCTCGATCAGACCATCCGGGGCGGTTGCCGACACGATGAAGCCGCTGGCCAGATCGCGAATCCCTTGATGGTGCATGCTGTTGACCTGGCGCTCCCCTGACCCGACGATCTCGGCTAAGTGCGTCCCTTCGCGAATGGTCACCGAGTGCGCGAGGTAATCTCGAGCGTAACCGTCGCGAAAGGGAAAGTAGTCGTGCTTGATCGAGGTGGGCCGCTCGGAGGCGAGATCCTGCCAGAGAGTGCCGCCTCCGGCAAGGTTGATCAGCTGCAGGCCACGGCACACGCCGAGAACGGGCTTGCGGTCTCGCATCGCCCAGTCGGTGAGAATCAGCTCCACGCGGTCGCGCGCGGGGTCAGAGCGGTCGCAGCTCGGGTGGCGATGCTCGCCATAGACCGCGGGATCGATGTCCGCGCCACCTGGGAGGAAAACGGCATCGAGCTCGTCGTAGATGCCACGGAGCGTGTCGATGTCATCCGGCAGGAGCGGGATCATCCACGGGATCGCACCGGTGGCTGTGAGCGCCTGGATGTAACGCTGGCTCATGGCCCACGACGGGGGAAACTCAGCTGGGATTCCGCCAAAGCTCTGCAAGCCCTGCGTGGGAATCCCGATTATGGGGCGTTTGGACATGGAAGACGGAAAAAGACTGCGCGCGACGAGCCGCGGAAAAGATACACCACCGCTAGGCAGGAAGCTCGCCAGTCACGTCTGACGCGCGAGGAGCACCGAGGTCAAATCCACGGGCCTCCGGCCTGCCCTCGCTCGGACGGGTCGCGGGCTCGTCAGCGTGGCGCTCGGTCGGCGAGGGCGATTTCACCCCCTCCTCCGTTTCGCGAATGAGCTGATCGACCACCGCCTCGAAGCTTCCGGTCCGCTGATAGGTGGCGAGCTGCCGGTCGGCGCTCGTCCCTTCGTCGAGTATCCGGAATGCGTATTCCACCTCCTTCCGGCTTCCGAGGTCATCGACGACGTCGTCGATGAACCACTCGAGCATCTCACGAATCAGCGTACGCGCCGGAAGGTCGACCCGTTTGCCGAAGTCGATGAGCTTGCCATCGAGGCCGAACCGTACCGCGCGCCACTTGTTCTCCTCGATCAGCGTTTGCGGATAGACGCGGAAGGTCAGGTTGTCGCGGCGAAGCTTCCAGAGCTTCGCGACCACGGCCTGGAGGATGGCGGCGATGCACACGGCCTCATCGACACGAGTGCACACATCGCAGATGCGGAACTCGAGGGTCGGGAATTTGTGATGCGGGCGCACGTCCCACCAAATCTTCGAGCCATCGGGGATGCTGTTCGTTCGGACGAGCGATTCGAGCAACGCATCGTAGCTCGCGTACGAGTCGATGATGGGCGGCACGCCGGTTCGCGGGAAATTCTTGAACACGACGCTGCGGTACGATTTCAGCCCCGTGTTGCGGCCCATCCAGAACGGCGAGCTCGTCGACAGACAGAGCACGTGGGGAAGCAGGTATCGCGAGACGTTCATGGCATCGATGAGAAAGTCGCGATCCTCGATGCCGATGTGCACGTGTGTCCCGAAGATGAGCAGCTGCTGGGCGAGATCGGCGAGATCCTGCTTGACACCGAGGTAGCGCTCGAGCGGCGTGATCTCCTGGGTGATCCACGACGAGAAGGGATGCGTGCCCGCGGCGACGATGCGGAGATCCTTCCGTGCCGCGAGATCCATCACCATGCGACGGAGTCGCACCAGCTCGCCGCGCGCCTCGGCCGGCGTGCGACAGACCTTCGTGCCGATCTCGACCATCGATTGGTGCAGCTCGGGCTTCACTTCCTCGAGCACGAGGTGGTCGCCCTCGAGAATCTCGGTGATGTACGAGCGCAACTCCCGCGTGCGCGGGTCGATGATCTGGTACTCTTCCTCGATGCCTAACGTCAGCGAAGGGGATTGCATAAAGGGCTCGACGCTTAGCGCCTTTCCACCAGCAGGGTCGGCACCGACGATCCGCCCCCCGCCGTCACGTTGAGGAGCGCTGCCGTGGAGAGGCGAGTGAGGCAACCATCGACATATTGCCCGTAGACGACATAGGGCGCGGTATCGAGCATCCGGTCCGCCACGACCAGCCGGCCGTCGACGAAGCTGGGATACGCTTCGCTGGGTAGCGATACCCGCTCCTGCACGATGTAGGGGTCCCGCAGGGCGGCGCGCAATGCCTCCGCCCACGTGGCATCGTCAGCCTCCCATCCGAGCACGATGCCCTTGCCCCCGTACTCGTCGTTCGGCTTGAGCACGAGCTGATCCTTGTGCTCGATGATGAAGTGAATGAGGTCCACCGATGTACCGTCGTGCGTCGTACGTCGTTCCTCGACGACGCGGGTCCAGGGCACGTTGGCCGCGATCGTCTCGCGCTCCTGCGCGGTGAACAAGGCGGCATTGCGCTCATCGCTGAGCACGGCGAGGCTGGCCTTTTTGTGCAGGATCTTGCACGCGAAGGGGTTCACCATGCACACGGCGCGCTCACGCACGGCCCGCACGACCGGATGGTCCACTCCGCCGCGTTCGATGAGCTCGCTGATCAACACGCGCTTGTAGATGAGGTCGACCGGCGTTCCATCGAACGACAGCTTCCCCCCACGAAATTCCGCATTCCGCGGGTCGACCACGACGCATCGAACACCCTGTCGCTCGGCGTACTCCTGAAAGAGCGTGAACTCTCGGCGCGTCGGAACATCGAGCCAGTCGAGGACGGCAATGCGCGGGAGGGTGCGCGTTCCAGACCAGGCGTGGTACGCACTCAGCAGCGCATGCAGGACGTTGTGGCGCGCGGGCAGCGGCCGTACGTCCCAGTGCTTGAGGAACTCGCGCATTACGGGAAGCGCGTAAAACATTTCCGTGAGCACATCGTTGAACAACGGGCCCGCTGGCGTCTCGGCGTTGTATTCGGTGAAGCGGAGCCCCTCGTCCCCTGCGAAGAACGCATCGAGGCGCGAGACCGGACTGGGCCAGGGGAAGCCCGGGTTGTCGAGGACGACCTCCTCTTCCCAGGGGGTGAGGCGGAACTGCGCGCGGATGTCGCGGTCAGCGACGGCCGCCGAGTGCGCGCGGGTGAACGCGCCCATGAGCGAGCCGGCGCGTCGCTGGAGCAGCCGGTACTGGTCGGGTGACATGAACCGCGGTCGAAGCACCGTGCACAGCGGGCGATCTCCGAAGAGCAGATCGCGCCTGCGAGTCTGCTCGTCGAGAACAGTCTGGGAATCAGCGGCGATGTCGGGTGTGAGGGCATCGTGATAGGCATCGATGGCCTCACGCATCGCATCAGCGACTGACGAGGTTGCAGGTCGCGGAACCGTTCCGGCCGTCACGACGACTCCCGCGAGGGACGGCTGCTGCGCTGTTTCGGCGCGGCTGGGGAGAGCGCGGGACTCACCGCTGGCCGGGCGGCCGCGCGGGGAATGTCCACCTCCTTCTCCGGTCGGCCCACGAGATCCAGCTCGCGCCGACCCAGCAGGAACTCCCCACGGCGAGGCTCGCGCGCGGGGTGCGAGCTCTTGGCCAGTCGAATCGCCAGGTCGGCCATCCGGGAAACCGCCCACTCGAAGTAGTGTGGCGTCAGCGAGTACACGTCCATGTCCGGCGCTGGATTCATGAAGTCGATCGCGTAGGGGACCCCGTCGCGGACGGCCCACTCCATGGAGTTCATGTCGTAGCCCAGCGCGCGGACGAGTGTGAGCGAATCGTCGACGATGCGGCGACCGAGCTCCGGGGAGAGATGCTCGTGCTCGACGAGGTATTTGCGTTCGCGCGGATCGTACTTCATCGGCAGCACATCGCGCTGGCCGATGACGAGGCAGCGCACGAAGTGCTCCCACTCGATGAACTCCTGCACGATCATCGTGAGGCGACCCGACTCGTTGTAGTGATGCAGCAGCTCGTCGAGAGAGCGACACACGTACACGTCCCGCCATCCACCGCCGTGGGCATCCTTGAGGATGCACGGCATGCCGACGTAGTCGACGATGGATTGCCAATCGAGCGGGTATTGGAGGTTGCGCAAGCTCTCGTCGTGGATGATTCCCGGAACGTAGTCCTTGTTGGGAAGGGCAACCGTCTTGGGGCTGGCGACACCGAGCTTCGTAGCGAGCGCGGCCCCGAAGAGCTTGTCGTCCGCCGACCACATGAACGGATTGTTGACCACCGTCGCTCCCTGGAGCGCAGCGTACTTCAGATACGTCCGATAGTAGGGAACTTCGTGCGAGATGCGGTCAATGATCACGGAGTACGGGACCGGATCATCCATGCGGGTGCCGCCCAGCGTGACGAATTCAGCCTCCACACCCACGTCACGGCGCCGAATCTCATCGATGAAGGCCGGCGGGAACGACCACTCGCGGCCGACGAGGAGGCCAATCTTGGTCATGGGAGGTACCGGGTTAGAGCCAAGAGCTGCGAGGTGCGAGCTGCGAGGTGCGAGCTGCGAACTGCGAGCTGCGAACTGCGAACTGCGAGCTGCGAACTAGCGCCAAGCGATGAGCCGTTGTCGTAAGCTCGCAGCTCGCAGATCGCAGTCGTAGTCAATCATGCCCGCCGATGTACTTGACCACCATGTGGTGCCAATACGGCCAGTCGTGTGCCCAACCGTCCCAGATTCGCAGCGCGTGCCAGATATCCTTCGACGACAGGACGCGTGACAGCCATTCGTTGTTGAGGCGCATGGGGTCGTCGCGGCCGATGGCAATGATTATGTCGATCCGGCGGAGCGCCGCCAGACGTGCCGGGTCATGTTCGTTCTGCAGGAAGTCGGTTGGGCAGTTGAAGTAGATCGTCTCGTTCGACCAGCCGCCGGTTTGCTCCTTGATGTCGTACATCCCGCTCATTCCCAGCACCCGTCCCACCAGTGTGGGATGGCGAAAGGCGAGGTTGGCCGCGTGGTAGGCGCCGAAGCTCGCTCCCGTCGTAATGAGGAACGGGTTGGGATTCCGGTGTGCCGAGAGGGGGAGTACCTCGTTGAGCAGATACGCCTCGTACTCGAGGTGGCGTTGCGCCCGGTCCGCCGGGTGACGATGCCTCGAATACCAGCTCTCGTCATCGACGCTGTCGACGCACCATAGCTGTAACCATCCACGCTCGAGCGGCTCGGCGAGCGCCCCGATCATCCCCCGGTCCTCCCACTCGTAGAAGCGACCCATCGAAGTGGGAAATACGAGCGCCCGCGCCCCGGCGTGACCGAACTGCAGAAGCTCCATGTCCCGGTTCAGGGCGGAGCTGTACCACCGGTGGTGTTCGCGATGCATTCTGCCTTTTGGAGAACGGCCGGAGACGTCAGCAGTCAGACGTCAGATCTCAGATGTCAGAATTCACAGCCGAGGCCACTGCCGGGCGAGCGCATTCGGATCGCCGTCTGAAGTCTGATAGCTGACGTCTGACCTCTGACGTCTCCGGCTGTTTATAAGCGTCACCCACGCACAGGAAACAGAAAGCGCAGTACCCCTTCGACCCTCGTCGCCCACGACTGCTCGTTGTGTCCTCCGCCCTCCGCCTCCAGATACGCGAGGTCTTGCCCCTCGACCCAGCCCTTTCGAACGAGTGCATCGCGAAGCAGTCGGGAGTCGCGCGTCACTTCCTCACCCTCGCCGGTGCCGGCGTCGAGCCAGATCCGCAAAGGGAGCTTCGCCGGAAGGGCGTCGACTGCGCGAACGATCGCCCGATCATCCCACCATACGGACGGTGAGAGAACGGCGAGTCGATTGAAGACGGTCGGGAATCGCAGGCCGAGGTGCATGGTCAGCAGGCCGCCCAGCGATGAGCCTCCGAGTCCCGTGTTGGGAGCGCTCCGCAGCGTGCGGTATCGGCGATCGATGAAGGGTTTGACCTCCTGGACCAGCATACGCGCGTACGCGTCGGCCTTGCCGCCCATGTTCTTCTTCGGGTCGCGCGTGGGCGTGTATTCGTCGATGCGGCGAGCGCCGGCGTTGTAGATCCCGACGATAATGAGCGGCTCGATGGCGCCTGTCTCAATGAGATGTTGCGCGGTCTCATCGACGCACCACTCCGCGCCGGTCGCAGAGGTGGCGCGGTCAAAGACGTTCTGCCCGTCGTGGAGGTAGAGGACCGGGAATCGGCGAACACGGTCGTCGCGGTAACCCGGTGGCCGATACACCATCAGCGTATGCTCACTCGGAAGGAAACGCGAGCGAAATTTTGGATGCCGTCGGAAATCCCCCGTGAGCGTGTGCTCCGGGGGATTCGCGACCGCTACACCTTCGTCCTCCAGCTCCTCCTGGCGCGCCACCGCGCTCGAGTCAGAACTCGCCAATGAAGCCGATCTCCGGTTCAATGTTCTGGTTGAAGCGCTCGCGGACGGCTGTTTGCGCGACGCCGATCAGCTCGCGTACGTCGCGGGCCGTCGCCCGACCGAGGTTGACGATGATGTTCGCGTGAATGTGCGAGATCTGCGCATCACCCACGCGATGTCCCTTGAGCCCGCATTGATCGATGAGCCGACCTGCACCCACACCCTCGATCTTCTTGAAGATCGAACCGGCGCTGGGATGAAACTGAAGCCAGGGGTGCTTGCCACCGCGCCAGCTCAAGTTCTCCTGGAGAATGCGTTGCATGACGCCTTCGTCCCCGGGCTCGAGCTTGAAGGTGACGGCGAGCGCGACATCGTTTCGGTGATGCAGGATGCTCGTGTCGTACCCGAACTGCATATAGTCCTTCGTGACCGTCTCTCGTTCGCCATCCTGCGTCAGGAGCTCACACGATTCGAAGATCTCCTCGATGAACATGGTGCGCTCGCGCGCGGGGGCCGGTGAGAGAAAATGCAAGTTCTGCCACACCGCCCCGCCGACGGTGCTGGGAATCCCGATATAGTGCTCGAGTCCGGACAGTCCGCGGCGCACCGCTTCCGGGATGATATCGGCAACGATCGCGCCGCTCTCGGCGCGCAACCGCCCATCGCCATCGAATTCGAAATGGCGTGCGCGATTGTGGATCACGAGCCCTCGAAACCCCTTGTCGCCGACCAGGATATTGGCGCCGAGCCCGAGAATGAAATGCGGAACGCCCGTCTCGCGAGCGGCCAGGATTGCGCGCGCCAGCTCATCCGCGGAATTCGCGGCGTAAAAGAGATCTGCCGGGCCGCCGATGCGAAATGTCGTCAGCGGGCCGAGCGGAACGTCCCGCTCGAGCTGACCTGAGTCGAGGCGAGCGGTGAGAGCATCGATTTCCGGGCGCTGTCTGGGCTTCGTCATGCCGGGGAAAGGAAACCGGGACGCGTCGCCATCGCCAGCCAACCGATGGTCATTCGCTGGCCGCGACACCTCCTAGCGCGCGCTCGATCTCCCGAACCAGCGTCGAATCATTCGCGCGCACCGGTCCGACATGGCGCCACCGCAGCACGCCCTCGCGGTCGATCAGGAACGTCGCCGGAACTCCAATGGCGAGGAATGTCGACTGGACGCGCTCATCAGGGTCGAGCCACACGGGGTAGGTCATGTTGAAGTCGCTGGCAAAGGCGCGAATCGTGGCCTCCTCGCCGTGGGCGTCGACGCTCACTCCGATGAGATCGAACCCGCGTGTCGCGTAGCGCTCATGCAGGGACTGGAGAATTGGGATCTCGTCGCGACAGGGATGGCACCAGGTTGCCCAGACATTGAGGAGTACGACGCGGCCGCGCCTCTGGGCCAGTGACACAGACTCGCCGGCGAGCGAGACGGTCTGGTAGAGCGGTGCGGGTTGGCCGATCTCCGGCGGACGCGCGCGAGGGCCGCTCCCCCGTTCGCAGGCGGCGAGCACCGTGAGCACGCAAGCAACAGCGCCATAGCGCAGCCGGCCGGGGGCAATCACGTCCTAATCGTCGAGGGCGGCCCGTGCGACTCGAATCCGCGGCGGCGAACCCGCCTCCGTCCACGCAAAGATGACCTCGTTTGCTCGAGCCGCCATTCTCGGAAACCCACTGGCACGCGCGCCACTCGTTCG
This sequence comes from Gemmatimonadaceae bacterium, assembly GCA_035253695.1. Classification (GTDB taxonomy): domain Bacteria; phylum Gemmatimonadota; class Gemmatimonadetes; order Gemmatimonadales; family Gemmatimonadaceae; genus JAICNG01. The sequence continues at coordinate 75,440 of DATFBS010000016.1, read as the reverse complement.
GGCCACGACCGTCGAAGCCCCGCGTTCCCCCGTAACACCGATTGGCCTCGCCCGCACATCCGCCTGCTGGCCGGAGGTGAACTCCATCCAACTGACGACGGCGCGGCCGCGCTCGTCGAGCTCCACATCGACGCGCCCGACGGGATTCCCGTCGTCGATCCGCACCGGATCGGCGAAGCTGACACCACCGTTCGTCGACCTTGCCGCATAGACGCGCGCGCTGTCGTGAGCGCTCGTGAACCACGCGACGACGACGTGGCCGCCGTGCGCGGCGATGGCTGGACCGTTGACCGGGCACGCGTCGATCCTCCAGTCGTCGGCGTGAACCCGTGTCGGACGACTCCAGGCGGTGTCCGCCCATCGCACGACACTGATGTCGCGGATCTCGCCCTCGAGACGGTCACGATAGGCCACCACCGGTCCCGATGACGCAACCGCCAGCGAGGTCTGGCAGCAATCGCACACCCGCTCATCGAGGATACGCTCGGCGCCAGCACTCCCTGTCCGCGCGATGGCGGTCATGAGCAGCATCATGTTGGCGCCCTTGCTTGCGGAATCCTTGGCGAAATTGCGTCCATCGAGCCAGATGGCACCTAACGAATCGCGGAACGGAAACAGCGAGACGAACCCGTGTTCCGTCGGAGTTCCATCGCGATGCGGGACGAGCGGCTCGCTCCACGTCTCGCCACCATCCACGGATTGCGAGATCCGCACCTCGTAGGCGTACTTGGCGGTACCGCTGCGCTGGAGCCAGTGGGCGGCGAGGGTACGCTCGGACAGCGCGACGATCGATGGAAAATCCGCCCAGTTCACGAAAAAGTCCGGCCGCTGAGCGATCGTCCGCGCTGGACCCCACGCGTCATTCTCAAGCGCTGAAAAGCGCAGCGCGTGCGTGGAGTCTCCTTGGCGCTCGAGCCACGAAAGGTAGATGCGGCCATCGGGTCCAATGGTGAGGTTCGGCTCGCTGCTGCCGCTTGGAGCGGGAGAGGCGATCGTGTCGATCGGTCCGAGGGTGACATCGTCGCGATTGTCACGTGCACATCCGGTAACGAGCGCTGCCATCACCCCTATCGCCCACCCGATCGATCTCGATCGCATGCGAAGCTCCTCGAATTGACCACCGGCATCAGTGTACACCTCGTTGGTGTTTCTGTCAGGCCTCCCACAGGGACGAGTGCACTCGCCGCACCCACGGTGTCGTTCACAGGACCCTCGAGGCCGTTCGGCGCGTCGGACTTCTCCGTTCCTTACACGTGCAACAGCTTGCCCGCTCAGCCTGCCGCGAACCTCGAGACTGGAGACTGCATGCATAACGTCGCTGTATCGAGCGTCCTGCTCGCCGTCGCCCTATCGGCGTGTGGTGGCGGCGGAAACGGTGGTACCCCGCCACCGCCGGCGGCGGTCTTTACGTCGCTCGCCATTGGCCCTGCGAGTCCCAACCTGGTATTTCGCGATACGCTTCAGCTGACCGCGACTCCGCGCGATCAGAACGGCGCGCCGATGACGGGATTGGGGACACCGACGTTCGAGCGCATAAGCGGGACCGCCGTGTCGGTGTCATCGGGCGGGCGCGTGATCGCCGAGCAGGTGGGTACCGCGCAGGTTCGTGCGTCGCTGACGTCTGGTACGACCACGCACACGGCGACGGCGACTCTGACCGTGAATGACCTTTCTACGACGGCGGATGTGACCGCGAGCGGCGCCGGGTCGACCTTCACCCCCCCGGAGGCCAAGATCGCCGCGGGCGGCTCCGTGACGTGGCTCTTCCCCGGGCCCGAAACGCACAATGTCACGTTCGGCGGTGCAGCTCCTCCGGGTGGCAACATTGGCGACCGCAACAGCGGGAGCGTCGCGCGCACATTCCCCACCGCGGGGCGCTTTTCGTACAGCTGCACGCGGCATGGGGGAATGAACGGAGCGGTGGTCGTCCGTACGCCGTAAGGTTTCGAGGGTCCCCAACGCCTGACGGGCACGCGCCATGCGCGTGCCCGTTTGCCATTCGGACTGCTTGTGAATAAGTTCACGAGGTCCGCGGTACGCGCGGAATCACGCGGCGAGTTCCATCGCCAGACATGCACGACTTGGAGGTTTCTCGGTATGCGGTTCTACGCTCTGACGGCAGCGAGCATCCTCGTCCTCGGCGCTTGCGCTGGCGGCGACACGGCGAACGAGGGCGCGACCGACACGGCCGCACCAGCGGCAACGACGACTCCGCCGGCCGGCGGAGGCCAAACCACGGGTGGAGCAGCGATCACGGGCACGACCCACGAAGTTCGGATGCTCCTCGATGGACAAACGTACAAGTTCGATCCGGCCAATTTGACCATTAAGCAGGGCGATGGCATAAAGTGGATCATGGTGTCAGGCGGTCCACACAACGTCGCCTTCGATCCGGCCAAGATTCCCGACGATGTCGAGTCGGTTCTGTCGGCCAACATGCAAAACCAGCAGATGCCGCTCTCCAGCCCCTACATGACGCAGCCAAACGAGAGTTACACGATCTCGTTTGCGGGTGTGAAGCCGGGCACCTATGACTATGTGTGCACGCCACACGTCATGATGGGGATGACGGGTAAGATCACCGTGCAGTGATCTAGGTCCGAATTGCACAAGAATCTCCGAGGGGAGCCAAGTGGCTCCCCTCGTTGATTTTGCGCACAGAAAACGCCGCCTCGAGCCCGGGTCCGACTGTAACGGCAACGTTCCTGCAATGAGCATGGGCAGACGCAGCATGGAGTCGGCATGATCGAGACGTGGACGGACTTGCTGGATTTCGTGTGGTGGGCGCTGACGGGGCGTGAAGACCGCCCACGTTTCCGCTTGAGTCTCCGGCCTTCGCGGTCGGCCCTCGCGGCCGTCGGCTGGGCCTGGATGAGTGCGTTGGTGCTTCTCTCGGCGTTCATTTTTACGGGTGACGTGAACAACCCCGTGCCGACCTGGGTGTTCGCCGTGATGGGGGCAATCGCGCTGTTGTGGGCGCCGACTCAGTACGCACTCTTTGCGGACGCGCAACGGCTCCGTCGGTTGGCGCTCATCGCGCTGGTGATTGGCGCACCGGTGTGGGTGCTTCCCGTGCCGCCCGACGTCGGCCTTTCGGCCCTGCACCGCTTTGCCCTGTGGTCGCTCTTCGGAATCGCGACCGCGTTGGCTGCACCGCTTCTGGCGCTGCCGTTGCGCGTGCTTCGCGCGAATCCCTTGCCGGCGCGTCGTTCGACCAGCGGCTAAAACGCGACGCTCGCTCTAGCGGCACCTGCGTGTCGCGTGACGCACGCCTCGTGGAGCTCTGGCTCGGGGTCGTGACCTTCATAGCGGGAAGCGTGCTCTGGCGTGTTGCGAGCCGGGAGCGGGCGCTCGTGGCGCCATGGCTCCCACGACTCGGGGTCGGGGTTGCCGTGCTGGGGCTGGGAACACTCGCGATTACCCTCGAGGGCGTCGCCTGGAACTTCGTCTCCATCGCAGCCAGCCTCGTCGCGATTTCCGTGATCATCTCGGTGATTCTGGAGATCCTCCGGCGCCGATGATCGTCATCGGCCTTGCCGACCGTGGTGCGTCGCCCGATACTCGCGCACTGTGCCATCCCTTGTCGCTGTGAGCGTGGTGTGATGGAGGGGCCGGAGTCTCCGCTCGCGACCGGCGAACGAGGTGCCGGCGACCGCGCCAGCGAATCGTTAGGTCCCGACGTCGGCGATCCGGTCAGCCTGCTGCTCGCCGAGCCGGTGGCTCCCGCCTCCGTGGGAACATGGCTCGGTCGACGCGCGCGCAATGCGGCCCGACGCACCGCGCTCCTCGGGGTGGCAGGCGGGCTCGTCTTCGTGGCGATGCTCGTCACGCTCATCGTCATTCCGCATCGGGCTCGTCGCGCGGCCGCGGCGATCATGCCGCGTCCGAGTGAGCGGCCGGATACCGCGCGCCTCAAGGCCGCTGATGCCACCGCCGGCGAGCACCTCGCCCGTGCAGAAGCCGCGCTCACCCGTTCGCGTGCCCGCGCGGCGCGGCGAGCGCTTCCACCTCCGCCGGACACGCTTCCGACCGCGGTGCGGATGCGTCGCGACTCGCTGCAAGGAGCCGTCGCGCGCCTGACGACACTCCTCGAGCGTGCGGAAGCGGCGCCGTTGTTCGCCTCGTACCGTGCGTTAGGCACGGCACCCGAGCTGCAGGGCGACCTCCGGGTCACGGCACTGCTCGACTCTCTCTCCGAGATCGAACGACAGCGTGACGCGTTCGGGGCGACCGGTGGCGTCGACCCGCTGTTCGTTGCGCTGACGTCGCGAGCGGGCGAGCTTGGCCGCGCGCTTCAGCAGATCGGCGCCGGGCGCAGAGCGGCGCTTCGTGAAGAGGTCGACCGGCTACGACCGCCGGCCCGGCCGGTGGTGACGCTCCCCCCGGTCGACACGATGCCCGTCGCCCTCGCGCGTGACTCGGCTCGTGAGGCGGTCGCGCGTGCGCGTGCGGCGTTGACCAGCGCGCGTGATCGCAATCGGCAACTCGACGCCCGGCAGGCGCGCGCACGGGAGATCTCCGCAATCGCCGCCTCGCCACCGGCGATGCTCGCGGCCTCGCTGATCTTTGGTCTTGCCGCGGGCTTCGCGATCGCGCTGATCGCGGAGCTTCGAAGTCCGCGCCTCGCCGATTCGCGCGAGATCGAGTTGCTGGTCTCCCTGCCGGTGGTCGCGCGCGTGGGACCGACGGAGCGAATGCCGGAGCGCTCTCGGCGTCGCGCGGATCGAGAGGTGGCGCCCATCATCGATCACGCCAACGATACGTATCGCCAGGTATACCTCTCCCTGGCCGATCCGGCGACCAACTTGCCGACAGTCGCAATTACCGGAGATGAGCCGGCGGTCGTTGCCACGATGGCCATCAATCTCGCTGTAGCCGCCGCGCACCAGGCGCGCCACGCATTGGTGATCGACGCCGACGTCACGGTGCACTCCGTCTCAGCGGCGCTCCACGTCCCCACGGCACCAGGGGCGACCGAGTCACTGACCGGCGAGGTCGAATGGCCTGAGGTGATAGTTCACGCCGTCGTCGGCCGTGATCGCACGATCGACGTGATCCCTGCGGGGCGACGCCGCGGTGCGAACGAAGTAGCTCCGCGAACACTCCGCGATGCGGTGGCCCACATGGCCCGACGATACGACACCGTCATCGTCAGCGCGCCGTGGCTGCGTGAGGTTCCGCTCGAGGATACCGTCGCGGCATCACCGGGCATCGTTATCGTCGCGCGCACGGGTCGCACGACGGCCATCGGCCTCAAGCGCCTCGTGGCCGCAATCCGACGAGCCGGGGGCATGGTACGAGGCATTGTCTCCTGGGAAGCGCCAGACCCCGTGATTCCGCTGCTCTCCGAGGTCCCGGAGCGAACATCGCTGCTCCCGCGCTATGCCTCGATGCGTCGCGGAGATGGCGATGTCGAGCCGAACGCGAACGAACCCCGGCAGGACGCGGTGACTGGGCAAGATTAAAGTCGTCTCATGAGTGGCGGCTCATTAGCAGATGCTAATGAGCCGATCGCACCCGCCGATGCCGGCGGACACTCTCGAGACGAACCATGCGCGCGACGTTGCCGCTGGGTGGGCTGATAATCGGCGTGTTGGCCTGTACGGAGCTGCCAAGCGCGGCGGTGGCTCCGGTCGTTCCGATCGGCTCCGCACCAACGATCGCCTCCCTGCGAGGAACGATCGATCTCGATCGCGGAACACTCGAGTTTGCGCCGGTCATCCCCGCCGCACTCCCGGGATTCGCGCCGGCGATCTACGGCGATCAGAACGTGAACGTGCGCCTCTACAACTCGCCGGTGGTCGTCGACAGCAGCACGAGCACCTGGCGCTGGACCGCCACTGTCGGCGTTCGCAACATGCGCTCGCACCCTATCGGTGACGAGGAAACGTCACCGACCCCGACCGACACGATCGGCGTGTTCGTTTTCTTCGTTCAGGAGCCGGTTCTCGGCCAGCCGTGCGGTGCGTGTTTCGTACGAATCGCCAACTTCCACGGCATGATGACTTTCGATGCGCCTCAGCGGAAATATTTCCACTGGGCGGAACGCATCAACGAAATGAACTCGCCCATGGGCGATACAACGCGCGGTCGGCATCCCTGGACGTTCGAGACCAGCGCTGGCGTTCGATCCTTTTCGTTCAGCGTGCTCGTCGCAGCGGCGTGGCCAGCACCTCATGAGAACCGATGGCGCGTCGAATACACCGCGGATGCGCTTCCAAACAACTCGGCCCCAGTCTGGAAGTTCGAAGGCCAGGGAGGCAACGCGAGCGTGAGCGGCGGAACCTTGTCGCTCCGCGGCAACTTCTCGGGACTTTTCTACCGTCGTGATCCGATCGCGCCGGCGCAAAGTGCATACGCACATGCGGTGATGCGGCGCAGTGGCAGTGGTGGATCGGCGCCGGACGTTGGCCTGATCCTCAGTGATCGTGCCAAGCTCATGGGCGTCGGGGTCGCGAACGGGGTCGTGGGCCTGATTTCCGCAGCGGGCACGTTTCTGCCGGGCACCACGTCGCCGCTCGCGAACGGCACCCATGAGCTCCAGCTGCGGAAGTATGCGGCGGACAGCGTCGTGTACTTCGTTGATGGCGTTCGGCGCGGGGCGGCGTTGTACGGCAGTCTTTCGGCGGACACGTTCACCCCAGCGCTCTCGTCGGTCTCGTTCGGGGGTCTGCCGACGAGCGCCGGCAGCAATTCGACGTGGGAAAGTGTCATCTACGAGATCGGCGTTCCCTCGCCGTAGCTCGTCGGAGCACCTTACCTCACACCGCGTCGCTCGTCCTTCCTGCGTCGCAACTCGGGGGCTTGGTTGCGGCGCCCGCCCGAGATCTCCCTCAGGTTCTCCCATCCGCGTAATGCGTTACACCATCTCTCCCGACGCTGCCTTCGCCGCGGTCGAAGATGGCGCGGTCGTGCTGCACATGGGCACGAAGCGCTACTATTCCCTCAATGAGACGGGCACGTTCGTGTGGCGTCGGCTCGAGGACGGAATCTCGCGCGCCGAAATCGTCGCACATGTCGTCGAAGAGTACGACGTTGGAATCGCCGAGGCCGAAATGGCGGTTGCTCGCCTGCTCGACGAGCTGGTGCAGGAGAGTCTCATCCAGGCTCCCGCGCCCGCGTGATCGAGCGAGCGCTGGCCCTCGCGGCTGCGATCGTCGTGCCGATGGCACTACGCATTCTGCCGTTCCGGGCGACTCTCGCGCTGTGCGACGCGTGGCCCCGAGCGTCGAGGGCACGCGCCAGCGCTGCCGCGCTGGCGCGCCGCGTGGATCGCTGGTTGGCGTGGGGCCGCGGCCTGTGGCGCCCGACATGCCTCACGCGAACGGTGGTGCTCTATGCGATGCTCCGGCAACACGGGCATCGTCCTCGTCTCCACATCGGAACGACGGGTCCGGCGCAGGAATTTCGGGCCCATGCCTGGCTGTCGTTAGGTGACCTCCCCGTTGGCGAGCCAGATCCCGCCCTTGGCGGATACCGCACGCTGCTGACGCATGGTGCGTAGTATCGCGCCGTATGACCTCATGGTCGCCGTGCTCGGCGGGAGTCTCCCCCCACAGGGCGTCGTCGCGGGTGCGTGTGCTGCATCACCCGGGTTTTGGCAACGCGCGCTTACGCTCGAGGCCTGTCCGGTGCAGCTCGACCGCGCCCTTCGAGGAACGGTCACGGAAAGGGCCTTCCCAGCCGCCGTGCGTCGCATGCTGTCCGACGCGACGGCACGCGCGCTGAGGCAAGCGCTCACCGTTCCCGCTCAGCTGGACGAGCTGGCGGGTGCCGCGAGTGAGCTGGGAATTCAGGTTCTCGTGCTCAAGGGTGCGGCGCGAATTCTCCAGGGCGCCCCACCCGCGGCTCGCTCGATGTCGGACATCGACGTGCTCACCTCGCCAGCCGACGCCGGGCGCCTGCACCACTATCTGCAGCGCCGTCTGGGCTATGTGTCACTCGCGGCCGCACCCGAGCATCATCTGCCGACCCTGATGCGCGCCGGAGCGCTTCCCGTCGAAGTTCACGTTCAACTCGGCCCATCCCCAACGGACCTCGATGCGCGGATCTGGCGCGACGCTCGCGCGGCTGTCGAGCGCGGTCTGCTTCTTCCCTCACCGACGGCGACGTTGCTCCACGCCCTCGAGCACGGCGCTCTCGTTCACTGGGCGGTGCGCTATCGCTTGCGTGATCTGCTGGATGTCGCGGAAGCGTGGAACGAGCATGTCGAGCAAGGGGAGGTCGATGGATATGTCCGGCGCCATCCCCAGCGTGTGGCATTGGCGACAATGCTCGAAGGGGCCCGGCGATTCAGCCCGGGGATTCCCGCCGGTCGGCCGTCGGCGTGGCGCACGATCCGGCGAGTGGCGCGAGTGCGGCATGTGCTCGCGGCGCATATCCCCGACCCCGGGCGTGCCAAGTCGTTATGCATCGCCGGTGGGGTGCTGGCGGAGGGCTCGCCTCGGGCGCTGCTGCGACCGGCGCAGCTCGCGCTGTTCGGAGTCAAGCAGGCGCGCGCCGAGGTGCTGACATCGCCACGGGGTCAGTCCAGCACGACGTGACGGATGGCGGCTGCGAAAGCGCGCGAAAACCAGTATCGTTAAGCACCACCGCCAGCCGCCACCGAGACCCGCGCATGACCATCGGCTACTCCGATCGCATCAACCACGCACTCGCGTACGCCACGAAACACCACGACCAGCAGGTGCGGCGAGGCACGCGGTCGCCCTACCTCACACGTCACGCGAACGTGGCGGTCATCCTCGCGCGGTATGGTGGCGATGAGGACACCGTCGTCGCCGGGATCCTCCACGATGTCGTCGGTGACGGCATGCGAGGCGGCATGTCGCGGGAATCGCTACTGGGCCGTGTCGGTGAAAAGTTCGGCGGAGATGCCCTCGATCTGGCGTTGGCGATTTCCGAGCGCCGGGCCGACGAGGACGGGATCGAGCTGTCCGCGGACGAGCGCCGCGAGGACTTGCTCGAGCGGTTGGCTAACGCACCGGAGCGCGCACGCTGGGTGGTCGCTGCCGACGCGCTACACGAAGCGGGGACGCTTCTGGCGGAGCTGCGCCGCACCGAGTTCCCAGAGTCGGTGTGGGGCCGCGGTCCACGGGATCAGGGGCTGGAGTGGCTCAGGCGCATGTACGACCGCCTGACCGAGATCGGATTTGCGGCCCCCATTATGGCGGAGCTGCGAAGCCTCGTCGAGGAGCTGGAGCGGCACTGGCGGGCGGCCCACGCACCGGCTGGCGGAAAGCAGGCCTAGGCTCGGGTTTCCACGCGGTCAGATCTCGGTAGCGTGGGATACCGCGTCGCCACGTAGCTCTCGAGGATCACGAGGAACTCCTCCACGATGCGCTCTCCGCGCAATGTGGTGACCAGCTTCCCATCGACATAGACCGGCGCCTTCGGTTCCTCGAACGTGCCGGGCAGTGAGATGCCGATATTGGCGTGCTTGCTCTCGCCAGGGCCGTTCACGACGCACCCCATTACGGCGACCTTCATCTCTTCGACACCGGGACGAGCCTGGCGCCATTCCGGCATTCGCTCTCGCAGATAGACCTGGATGTCCTCGGCCATCTGCTGAAAGAAGGTCGACGTCGTCCGTCCGCAGCCGGGGCAGGCGGTCACCTGGGGTGTGAAGTGCCGGAGCTGGAGCGACTGGAGAATCTGCTGCGCGACCAGCACCTCCTCGGTGCGATCGCCGCTCGGCTTCGGTGTCAATGAAACGCGAATCGTGTCACCGATGCCTTCCGCGAGGAGAACGGACAGCCCGGCCGCGCTCGCCACGATGCCCTTCACGCCGAGGCCCGCCTCGGTGAGGCCGAGGTGAAGCGGGTAGTCGCAGCGCAGAGCGAGCCGTCGGTACACAGCGACCAGGTCGGGGACGCCCGACACCTTCGCCGACAGAATGATTCGGTCGTGTCCCAGGCCGGTTTGCTCCGCCAGCTCCGCCGATCGGAGGGCGCTCTCCAGCATCGCCTCGATGTAGACATCCTTTGCATCGAGAGGCTCGGTTCTCGACGCGTTCGCGTCCATCATCTGCGTAAGAAGATCCTGGTCGAGGGAGCCCCAGTTCACCCCGATGCGGACCGGCTTCTTCTGGTCGATCGCCACCTGCACGATGGTGCGGAAGTGCTCGTCCCGCCGCTTGCCACCGACATTTCCCGGGTTGATCCGATACTTGTCGAGCGCTCGGGCACACGCCGGAAACCGGGTGAGCAAGAGGTGACCGTTGTAGTGGAAATCCCCAATGATCGGAGCCGCGCAGCCCTCTCCGCGAACGCGCTCGACGATTTCGGGGACGGCCGCAGCGGCTGCGTCGTTGTTGACGGTGATCCTGACCAGCTGGGAGCCGGCACGTGCCAATTCGACGATCTGCCCGGCGGTCGAGGACGCATCAGCCGTATCCGTGTTCGTCATCGACTGGACGACCACGGGGTATGCGGACCCGATTGCGACGTCGCCGACGTAGGTCGTGACGGTCTGTCTGCGAGGGGCGAAAGACACTAGTGTTTAATCAGACGAGATTCCGGCGCGCCCGGAGCGCGCCCCTGAGGAAAACTACTCTTCCCTCGTACACCGAACCATGGCCGAAGACATCGAGCACCCGCCGCGAGGCTATAACACGGAGGACGTGAAGGCGGTCCCCGAGGTGGAGCCCGCGCCACCCCCGCGGCGGCGCTCACGGTGGAAATTGTTTGTCGCTGCCCTCGTACTCATCCCGGCGCTCGCTTTTGCGCTTTGGACGTGGGTCGCGCTGAACTGGTCGTACTCCGAGGGGGACCGCGCAGGATGGGTGCAAAAGATTTCGCGAAAGGGATGGCTCTGCAAAACGTGGGAGGGTGAGCTGGCGATGTCGAACGTCCCGGGATCCATGCCCGAGATCTTTCACTTCAGCGTCCGCAACGACGCTATCGCCCAGCAGATCAACCAGGCCTCGGGAAAGCGCGTGGCCCTGCACTACCGCGAACACAAGGGGATACCGACGTCGTGCTTCGGTGATACACCGTACTTCGTCACGGCGATTCGCGTTCTCGAGTAGCCGATGCAGCATGAAGCTTGCACTGCTGCCCGGTCCTACACGGAGGTAACGCAATGGACAGAGGCATGGATTTCCTGCGCAGCCAGGTCAACAACGCGGTCATGCAGCATCAGACTTTCCTCGAGTCGCTCGTCGACCATGAGCGCGAGGCGAAGGATGCACGATTCCGCGACCTGTGCAGCCGTCACATCCCCATGATGCGCGAGCATCAACGGATGCTCGAGCAGTATCAGCAACAGCTCGGCGCCGAGTCCGGCGTCGGGAAGAAGATGCTCGGAAAAGCGCTCGGCATCGCGAAGGACCTGGCCGATGTCGCCCGTGAGAGCGACTTCCTGCGCCTGGTTCAGGACATCGTCATGGCGCGCCAGTCGGAAGACACATTCAAGGCGTTCCGCGAGGCGGGCCGGGAGCTCGGGAACGAGCAGCTCCGCCAGATCGGCGATACGGGTGAACGGCACCACGACGAGTATGTGAAGGAGGCCAACCGTCTCTGTGCGCAGATGTTCGTCGAGCACGTGCGGGGAGAGGGCGCGGTGACGGCGACGGCGGAGACCCGAACGACTCCCGGCGCCTGACCAGGGAGGTCGGAAGCGGGTATTGCCGAACTGCTCAAACTCGATATATTCGGGTCCGGCGACACCCGAATAGACGGACCCGGGCGACATTCGCCCGGGTCCTTTTATTTGGTTCGCTGCCTAACGCGGGGGGTATACGGGTCCCGCACGTCACACATTTGTCAGGGTCGGCGCAGTCCGCTCCCCGACAAAAACATCTCAGGAGTAGGGCATGCGTACGACCGGCAAGGTGAAGTGGTTCAACGACGCGAAGGGGTTCGGTTTCATCACCCCGGACAACGGCCAGAAAGACTGCTTCGTGCACTTCAGCGCGATTCAGGGCAAGGGCTTCAAGTCGCTCGCCGAGGGCGACGCCGTTGAGTTCGACATCGTCGAAGGGCAGAAGGGGCCCGCGGCGGAAAACGTGAAGAAGATTGGCGCCTGACGCGTCGCACCGCGCCGCCAGGGACGGGGCACCCACGGGGTGCCCCGTTTTGCATCCGGGGGGCGCGACCTAACGGTGACTGTTCTGGGGATTGCGGTGGTCCTCGTCATGCCCAATACTAGGGAACCATCTCGATGCGTTGCAGCCGCAGTGGCAGCTGGAGGCCCCCCATGTATCGCTCGTCGCTCGTGCTCGTGGTCGCTGTGGTCGCGCTCGCCGGATGCGCTACCGCGGGACGGCAGGTCGAAACGGATTCCGGCGACCTGGCCACCGACCTCGAGCAAGCGCGACAAGACACGGTCCGTGCCCGGGCGACCTTCGACACCCTCATGGAACGGCGCCGAGCGGTCGATGCGCGCTCGATCGCCTTCGAGGACAGCCTCCGGCGCGCGCGCGAGGCAGCGGCGCTCGCCGCGGCGGCCGCCCGCGATTCGGCCCAACGCGTGGCCGCGGCCAGTGTCACCACCCCCGAGCCCGGCGGAGGCGAACGCACGCTCGCGGACGACGAGATCCGCATCATGTCGCAGCAGATCTACTTCTCGACGAACAGCGCGCATCTGACGACTGCCGCGCGCGCGTTGCTGCGAGAGAAGGCCGCCATCCTGGCGCGCAATCCGGCGCTGACCCTCACGCTCACCGGGCACGCGGACGCGCGCGGGGCCGCCGACTACAACATGCGGCTCAGTCAACGGAGGGCCGCGACGGTTCAACGCTTCCTCACGGAGCTCGGCATCGCTCCGGAGCGCCTCACCAGTGAAGGACGCGGGGAGGAGGCGCCAGCGGCCGAGGGATCGGGCGAGCGGGTGTGGCAACGGAACAGGAGAGTGGAGTTCCAGATCGGCTGACGGCCGCCGCCTCCGCGCTGACGGGCGTGGTCACACCGACCACGCCCGTTTTGCATCCGCAATCGACCGACCCTCCGCGCACGGATTGGCTGACGGCCTCCTGACACATTCTCACCATCGTACGCGGGTCGCGCACCGAGTCGCGGGCGAAGCACGCCGTGAGGCTCAAGGTGGTCGCGATAGCGACCGCACGAGGCGCGGCTCACGACGGCGGAGCGATGGAGCCGCCTCGTGATCCCGATGGCGCACGATCGCCATCACACTCCATTGAACCATACATGGAGGGTCACATGCTACCGATGACATCGCTCGGCGTTGCCGAGCTGACGCACGATGAGCTGGTGACGGTGGAGGGAGGAAGCGATGCGTGTTGGTGCAGCGGTCTCGCGGGCAAGCTCGGCTACGCGATCGGCTACGCACTCGGCGAAATCGTCGATGCGCTCGTGAGTCCGGAGGACGACAACTCGTTCCTCGGCAAGTAGCTCGGGGAAGAAGCATTCACGATCACAACCTCACGCTACCGGAGGGAAACAACCATGCTCGATACTCCTATGCTCGCCATGAGCGGCGAACACATCACTGTGCTCGATGAGCACGCTCTTGCCTCGATCGCCGGCGGCGACGGGTTCAAGGACTGGCTGGTCAAGAAAGTTGGAGAGCTGCTTTTCGATTGTCTCACGGAAAGTCTGGACACGATCATTGCCGCGGCTGAAGAAGGGTATGAGGACGCGCGCTGAACTGCGCGTGCACTCTGTCCGGCGTGCCTCGGGCGCGCCGGACAGGGGTGCGGCCATCGCTTCGAGACGTCTAGGACGCTGAATGGCGCGACAGCCCCGCAGAAGAGGCCCGGTTCGGTCCCTTCTGGCCGCCCTGTTTTCCCTCGTGCGGGCGCTTCCGTGGATGGTGCTCGTCGTGGTCGCACTCCGCATGGATGCCAGCGCCGCTACGGCAGTGCTGTTGACCTTCACGACAGCGTTCGTCGCGCTGTACGTGGTCCGGCCACTGCGTACTCGGCGCAGGGAAGCGGCACAGCTGCGCCTCCGCTCGTGTCGTCCCTACCTGCCGTTGCTGACGATGGCGACCGCCATGAAAGTGGTTGCCATGCTATCGACGCTCGCGCTGCATCAACAGCTCGCCGCCCGTCGCATGCTCCCCAGACTTCCAGGTGACGAGGTGATCGTGTCGCCGGAGTTTCTGGCCCAGCCGCTCGGCCCAGTCGCGTTGTTCCTCGCGATGGCCGTCCTGGGCCCCTTGATCGAGGAGTTCACATTCCGCGGCCGAATGCAGCATACCCTGGAGCATGCGTTCGGTCCGGTTTCCGCGATCGCCACCAGCGCCATCACCTTCAGCGTCCTGCACGGACGAATCGACGCTGTTCATCACCTCGCATTCGGCGTCTTCGCTGGTTGGGTGGTCTGGAGAACCGGCTCCATTTGGTCGGCCGTGTATATGCACGCGCTCAACAACGCCCTGGCTCAACTCATGGTCCACCTGACGAGCGACTCGGCGGTGCCGTGGAACGAGAGTGTGGGAGCGCCTTGGCCGCTCGCGATCGTCGGCGGGCTTGTTGGATTCGGCGGGCTTCTCGCTGTCGGAGGGCGCATCCAGCGCTTGGCGAGAAGTGAACGAGCCGGCTTTCACGGGGAGGCCAATAAGCACTCCCTTGGGGTGGCGATCTCACCCGCGGCGTGACCGCTCATGAGTGAGCTCCTCGCGGGTGCGATGGTCGAGGATTGTATCGAAGCCCATCTCGCGCGACACGCCCCCACCGGCCGCGCGCTCTACCTGACAATCCTCGCGTTGACGATCGTGGCTGGAGCGGCGATGGTAGTCGTACAGGTTCCGGTCAGCGTACAGGCGACGGGTGTCATCCGCCCCATAGTCGAGCGGCAGGAGGCGCGGGCGGCCGAGAGCGGCATCGTACAGGCCATGTACGTTGGCGATGGTGACCGCGTCCGCGCCGGCGACACCCTGCTCACGTTGGACAGCCGCGCGGTCGCAGTGCGCCTCGCGGCCTCCGACGCTATCACCGCGACATACCGAAACGAGCTCGCCGATCTCACGGCCCTCCTCGCCGTGGAGAACGCGCCACTTCCGTGGGCACGAGTCAGCTCGTCGCATCGCCGTCAACAGGCGCGCGAATACACCACCATCCTCGCTGAGCTGGACGCTCGCGCGGCATTTGAGCGGCGGGAAACCGATCGCCTCCGAGTATTGCTCGCACGTGGCTTCGTCGCGCCCGAGCAGCTGGAGAGCCAGGCTGGAGCGCAGCGTGCGGCTGAGGCGG
Organism: Gemmatimonadaceae bacterium; assembly: GCA_035253695.1. GTDB lineage: Bacteria > Gemmatimonadota > Gemmatimonadetes > Gemmatimonadales > Gemmatimonadaceae > JAICNG01. The sequence continues at coordinate 60,280 of DATFBS010000016.1, read as the reverse complement.
CAGCTCGCGAGCACGTGGAGCGGATGCGGTCGACGTGGTCTGACGCGCATGTGAGGGTCACGAACGAGCTTCAGCGGCTCGTCGCGGAGCGTGTCGAGATAACAGAGGCACTGGCGCGGCACGTCGTCATCGCCCCAGTGGATGGAACGCTCGAAATGTCGGCGTCGCTTTCGTCCGGAAGCGTTTTACAGCAAGGGGAGCGCGTCGCCACGATCTCCCCGAACACCGATCTGATCGGCGAAGCTCTGCTGCCAGCCCGAAACATCGCCTTGGTGCAACGGGGAACGCCGGCGCGACTGATGATCGACGCACTGAACTATCGCGAGTGGGGCGTCGTTCACGCGACGGTTCTCGAGGTCGCCGACGATGCGTCATTCACGGGAGAGCAGCCGGTCTTTCGCGTGCGCTGCGGCCTGGCGCGAAACGAGCTGCGCCTCCGTGGGGGGCAGCGGGCGAGCCTTGGAAAGGGCATGACCTTTCGCGCGCGCTTCGTGATTGCCGAGCGTTCTCTTGTGCAACTGCTCTTCGACGGCATCGACGATTGGTTGAATCCCGCGCGCGCCCAACGGACGGCGGCCGCGCCGTCGTAGGCTCCGTGTTCAATCGATCGATATCGGCCGTCCGGCAGCGCGACAGCGCAGATTGCGGCGCAGCGTGCCTCGTGAGCGTCGCGGCATGGTACGGGCTGCGGCTACCGATCGCGCGCGTGCGGCAACTCACCCACACGGACGCGCACGGAACCACCGCACTGGGGCTCGTCCGGGCGGCCACACGCCTGGGATTTCACGCGAAGGGCGTGCGCGCGACACCCGAGGCGCTACTGACACTTCCCTTGCCAGCGATCGCGCACATGGCTCGCGCGCGAGCGCAGCACTGGGTGGTTCTATCGCGCGTGCGCGGGAAGCGTGTCGAGATCATGGATCCCGCCATCGGAACTCGAGAGCGTGTCGTGCGGGAATCGTTCGAGCGCGAATGGTCCGGTGTGACCGTGCTGCTCGCCCCGTCGAACCGCTTCGCCCAAGGCGATGAGCGCACGCCGGTCATGCGGCGATTCATGTCGCTCGTCGCGCCTCAGCGCGGCATCCTCGCGATGGCATTCCTCGGCGCCGTCGTGCACACCGCGCTGGGCCTCACGACCACCGTCTACGTCCAGCAGCTGGTGGATCATGTCCTCGTCGATGGGAACCGCAACCTGCTCAATCTGATGAGCGTCGTGCTCATCATCGCCATTTTCGCGCAGGCGTTGGTGGGACGCATGAAGGGCCTCCTCATGCTTCACACCGGGCAGCAGATCGACGCGACCCTCATCCTCGGATACTACGAACACCTGCTCGCGCTTCCGCAACGCTTCTTCGACACAATGAGAACGGGGGAGATCACGTCACGAATCGGCGATGCGGTGAAGATCCGGACGCTGATCAATGACGTTGCGCTGGAGCTCGTCATGAGCACCCTGATCATCACCCTCTCGCTTGGCGTGCTGTTCATGTACAGCGCGACCCTCGGCGCCGTTGTCGTGGGAATCATTCCCTTCTACGCCGCAATTTGGGCCATCGCGAACAGACGGAATCGTCGCGTGTCGCGCGACGTGATGGAGCGGGCGGCGGAGCTGCAGTCGCACCTCGTCGAGTCGGTCTCGGTCATCGGAACGATCAAGCGCTTCGGTCTCGAGGGGGAAATGAAGCTTCGCACCGAAGGTCGCTTCGTGCGTCTTCTCCGGACCGTGTTCCAGGCTGCGCGTACGTCCCTCATGACGACCACGGTTGCGGGGATGGTCTCACGACTTACCGTTGTGGCGCTGCTGTGGGTAGGCTCGATGCTCGTGATCGATCTCCGACTGACTCCCGGTGAGCTCATGTCCTCGTATGCGTTGCTTGGATATCTCACTGGGCCTGTTCTCACCTTGATCAGTGCCAATCGAACGATCCAGGACGCGCTCATCGCCGCCGACCGGCTCTTCGAGATCATGGATCTCGATCGCGATCGCGCGTCTGGGAATGCGTCGATCAACGTCGCGAGCGGGGGTGACATCGAGCTTGACCACGTGAGCTTCCGCTATGGCGTGCGTGCACCGGCATTGCGCGATGTGACGCTGCGCTTCCCTCGGGGCACCATCACCGCGATCGTCGGGGAAAGTGGATCGGGGAAAAGCACGATTGCTGCCCTCCTTCAGCGTGTGTACGTCGCTGAGGAGGGCAGGGTGCGGATCGGGGGAATCGACGTGCGGCACCTGGCCACCGATTCATTGCGAGCGCTCGTGTGCACGGTACCGCAGCGGATTGACCTGATCGCTGGATCCGTCGTAGAAAACGTCACACTTGGGGATTCACACCCCGACTTGGGACGCGCGTTCGATGCAATGCGCGCGGCCGGAATCGCGGAAGCCATCGACCGCTTGCCTGCCGGGTGGAATACACTCCTCGGCGAAAACGGAGCGACGCTATCGGGCGGTGAGCGTCAGCGCCTCGCGATTGCGCGGGCGCTCTACCGGGACCCGGAGATTCTCATTCTCGACGAGGCCACGTCGTCGCTCGATGGGCCGTCGGTTCTTCGCGTGCGCCACCTGGCGGAGGAGCGCCGCGCGCGCGGTCTCACGGTGATCGTGATCGCGCACAACCTCGACCTCGCCGTCGGCGCGGATCACATCGTGGTGATGCGAGAGGGAGCAGTCATGGAGGAAGGAGCCCACGCCGACCTCATCGATCGGCGTGGTGCCTATCGATCCCTCTGGGAAAGCCGATCGCTCGAGCGAGTCGCCTAGCCTGCCTTACGGCGTGACCAGCCGCAGCTCGTTGCCGCGAACGTTCTCCCACTTTTCCGCGAGCGATGCCCGCGCGGCCTCGATCTGCGACCGGACGGCGCCCGGCCCAGTGCCACCCTCGGCCTCGCGACGCTCGACCGAGCGGAGGGCCGAGAGTGCGTCGAACACATCGCGTTCGAAGCGTGGATGGGCGGACGCAAAGGACTCGTACGGGAGCGTCGTCAACTCGCACCGCTTCTCCTCGGCTTCGCGGACGAGCTTTCCAACCGCCGCGTGCGCCTCGCGGAACGAGGACCCCTTCTCCACCAGGTAGTCGGCGAGATCCGTGGCCATCATGGAGCTTGCGAGAGATGCCTTCATGCGCTCGGGACGGAACGCCAGCTCGGCGAGTGTTCCAGTCACCGCCGGAAGAACGAGGAGCATGGTATCGACTGCGTCGAACAGCGCGCGTTTGTCGTCCTGCAGATCCTTGTTGTACCCGGTGGGCAGCCCCTTGATGGTTCCGAGGAGTGACACGAGGTCGCCCAGCAGCCGTGCGCCCGAGCCGCGGGCGATCTCGAGTGCATCGGGATTCCGCTTTTGAGGCATCATGCTCGAGCCGGTCGTGAAGGAGTCCCCAAACTGGACAAATCCGAACTCGCTCGACCCGAATAGGATGAGATCCTCGGCGAGGCGGGAGAGATGCGTCGCGAGCATTGTCGTGGCGAACAGCAGCTCCGCGACGAAGTCTCGGTCGCTCACCGCATCCATGCTGTTGCGGGACAACCCGGCGAAGCCAAGGCTCCCCTGAAGGAGAACACGCGAGATCGGGAAGGCGCAGCCCGCAATGGCGCCCGAGCCTAACGGCAGAACGCCGGCGGCGCGTGACGCGGTCTCGAGCCTCGCCCGGTCGCGGTCAAGGGGCCAGAAGTGCGACAGCATCCAGTGGGAGGCGAGCACCGGCTGTGCGCGCTGCAGGTGCGTATAGGAGGGCATCAGGGTTGCACCCAGCTCGACCGCCCGGTCCAGCATCGTACGCTGGAGCGCTCGGACCGCGGTGTCCAGCGTCGTGCACGCGTCCATGGCCCATAGACGCGTCGCGGTCGCCACTTGATCGTTGCGCGAGCGACCGGTGTGCAGCTTGGACGCGATGTCGCCGATCTCTTCGTGAAGCAGGCGGTCGATGAGCGTGTGGACATCCTCGTCCGATGGCACCGGCGCTTCCCCGGATGCAAGCCTCTCGGCAACGGCGTCGAGACCACGCTCGATCGCGGCGCTCTCCTCCAGCGTGAGCACGCCAGCATGCCACAGTGCAACGGCCCACGCCTTGGACAGCTTGACGTCGAACGGCCACAGGCGAAGATCGGTGCCGATGGAGCGGTTCAGCGCATCGAGCTCAGGAGCAGGGCCAGCGGCGAACCGACCTCCCCACAACCGGTGTGCGCCGCGGGCACCGCGTTGCGCGCCCTTGTCGCCACCGTCGATCTCGGGCTCCACCACGAGGTTCGGGATCATCTCAGCCTCACGCGATCGCGAGAGAGGGTTCGGGCTCGGATTCCCTGTCGTCAGCGGGCTGCTCGACGGGTGTCGCCGCCTCGGCATCCTTGAGCGCGCGCACGCGAGCCGGCAGCGCGAACAGCCGGATGAAGCCCGCCGCGTCCGCCTGCTCGTAGACATCGTCCTCGCCGAACGTGACGAAGCGCTCATCGTACAGCGCATGCTCGCTCGCGCGACCGGCAACGATGACGTTCCCCTTGTAGAGGCGCAGTGTCACGCTGCCGCTGACCCGCTCCTGTGTCACCGCGACAAAGGCATCGTAGGCCTCGCGTTCGGTGGTCCACCACCGCCCTTCGTACACGAGGTCTGCGTACCGTGGCGCGATCAGATCTTTCGCCGCGAGCGTACGGCGGTCGAGTACCAGCTGCTCGAGCTCCGAATGCGCGGCGTACAGAAGCGTTCCGCCGGGCGTCTCGTAGATGCCGCGGGACTTCATTCCGACCAGGCGATCCTCGACGAGGTCGATCCGCCCCACCCCGTGACGGCCACCGATGGCGTTGAGGGTCGCGACGAGTGCCACCGGACTGTGCCGGACGCCGTTGACGGCGACGGGAGTTCCGCGCTCGAACTCGATCACGACATCCTCGTGCTCGTCAGGCGCTTCCGTCGGCGAGGCGCTGAGCATGAAGAGATCCTCGGGTGGCACGGCCGACGGATCCTCGAGCATCCCGCCCTCGTGCGAGATGTGCCAGAGGTTGCGGTCGCGCGAGTAGATCTTCTGCGCCGTGGCTGCGACGGGGATGTTGCGCCTCGCGGCGTACGCCAGCGCGTCTTCACGACTGCGGATGTCCCACTCGCGCCACGGAGCGATCACCGGGAGCTCGGGCGCGAACGTCGCGTACGTGAGCTCGAAGCGGACCTGGTCGTTCCCCTTGCCCGTGCATCCGTGCGCGAGGGCGTCAGCACCAATGGCCTTGGCCACCTCACACTGACGGCGGGCAATCAATGGCCGCGCGATCGACGTACCGAGTAAGTATTTCCGCCCATAGATCGCACCGGCACGCAGCATCGGCCAGAGGAAGTCCTGGACGAACTCCTCGCGAAGATCCTCGACGTAGCACTCGTCGGCGCCGGAGGCGAGCGCCTTGGCGCGAACTCCCTCCAGCTCCTCACCCTGGCCGATATCGGCGGCGACGCAAATGACTCGGGCGTCGTAGTGCTCCTTCAGCCAGGGCACAATGATCGACGTGTCGAGCCCGCCGGAATACGCGAGGACGATAGTGCGCATGAGCAACCCCAATCTGAGAGAATATGCAGAACGACTGCATAATCTCTCGTTTGGGGTCGAATGTCAAGTGAAAGGGATCACAACGTCCGGCGGCCGTTCCCGCCACTGAAGGTGCCGGCTCGGCTTAGCCGGCAGCGAGCGCGCGAATCCGACGCACCAGCCGCTCCCGCGCGGCCGTCGAACGGCAAATCAGCAGGATTGTATCGTCCCCAGCCAGAGTGCCGAGGATGTCTGGCCATGACTCCGCATCGATGGCCCGCGCGATCGGCTGGGCGCCGCCGGGGACCGTGCGGATCACCACCATCTCACCGACGCCATCCACGGTGCTGAAGAGAGGCGGCAAAACCGCCTCGAGAACCGGGCTTCCGTCGCCCCCGGACGTTCCTCCGGTCGCGAGCGTGTAGCGCGCACCCTCGGGTGTCGATACGCGCGCGACGCCAAGCTCTCGCAGATCTCGGGACAGAGTCGCCTGGGTGACATCCCAACCGCGCTGCTTGAGCAGCTTCCGGAGCTCCTCCTGGCTTCCGACCTCGCGGGCCTCGATGATCTCGCGGATGGTCGCCTGCCGCACGCGCTTGTTGCCCATGAGCGATAACTTGGGGGATTCATGGCGATGGGGCGAGGGCCCGCTGCCGGTTCGGGTGGGACCGAAGGGCTTGACCCGGCTCTATTGCATGTATATTCATTCCTGGTGCATAAACTTCCCGTCGGGGTGCTCGGCGCGTCCGGTTATGCCGGCCGCGAGCTGTGCGCCCTCATCGCGCAACATCCCGCGCTTCGCCTCCACTTCGCTACGGCCAACGAGCGCAAGGGAGAGAGTGCTCGTTTGGGCGGCCAGGACGTTCGCTTCATTGCCCACGACGACGCGCAACTGGATGGCTGCGCGCTCGTGTTCAGCGCACTGCCGCATGGCGCATCGGCGCCGTGGGTTCGTCGAGCACGTGAGGCCGGGGCAAAGGTCGTCGATCTTTCGGCGGATTTGAGACCCGGGTCGATCGCCACGGAGCTCGAAGCGCAGCTCGCGAGCGTCACCCGCGGCGCGCCACACCGATCGTCGCCCGTCGCCACTGTAACCCAGCCACACCCGCTGACTCGCCCGTCGCCCGCTATCCCGTACGGGCTGACCGAACTGAATCGCGCCCAAATCGCCGCGGCCGAGGTAGTCGCAAATCCTGGGTGCTATCCGACAGCGATACTGCTCGCGCTCGCGCCGCTGGCCGAACGCAAGCTCATCGCCTCGGGCGCGACGGTCATCGCCAGTGCCGCCAGTGGCGTCACAGGGGCCGGCTTCACACCGCGACCGGATCTCCTCTTTGGCGAAGTCACCGAGGATTTTCGTCCCTACGCCGCGGGAAACGAGCATCGCCATCTGCCGGAGATGACGACGACGCTCGCCCGCTGGGGCGCGGATTGCGATCTGATCTTCGCTCCGCATCTCCTCCCCGTGGCGCGAGGGATACTCGCGACCATCACTGTCCCCCTTACCGAGCCGCTGGATGCTCCGAATTCGGTGTGGCGCAACCGGTTCGCCGGTGAGACCTTCATCGAGATCGCGGACCAGGTGCCTGCTCTCAGAGACGTCGTGCGCCGCAACGTCGTGCGCATCTGCGCAAGCTCGGCGGCGAACGTTCGCACTCCGACGCTCGTCGTCTACGCGGCGATCGACAATCTCGTAAAGGGTGCGGCTGGCCAGGCCGTTCAGAACGCCAACCTCATGCTCGGCCTCGTCGAGCAGCAGGGACTGCCCTCGTGATCCGCGTCGTGAAGATCGGCGGGCGTGCGCAGCACGCGGCAGCGGTGATTCCCGCGCTCGCCTCGGCTTGGCGAGTGACACCTGGTGCGCTCGTTGTCGTTCACGGCGGCGGCGATGAGGTCACAGCGATGCAGCGCCTGCTGGGACGCGATCCACAGTTCGTCGATGGACGCCGCGTGACCACCGACGATGATATCGCGATTCTTCGCATGACCCTGTCGGGCGTAGTGAACAAGCGCCTCGTCGCTGCTCTGGTTGCGGACGGGGTGCCCGCCGTCGGCATCTCTGGTGAGGATGCGGCACTGCTCTCCGCCGAGCCGATCGACGCGGCGACCATGGGCCGCGCAGGAGCGCCGGCGCACGCCAACGTTCACCTCGTGCGGCATCTGCTGCACGGCGGGTTCCTGCCTGTGATCTCGCCGCTGGCGCGAGACGCGCGCTCTGAGTCCGGCGATGCGCTCAATGTCAATGGTGACGATGCCGCCGCGGCGATCGCCGTTGCGCTGGGCGCGGCGGAGCTCCTGCTCATCGCTGACGTCCCTGGCGTGCTCGAAGGAGGGGATGTCATCACCTCGCTCGATGTCGGCCGAATGCGCGCACTGGTGGGAGCGGGTACCGTGACCGCGGGCATGATCGCAAAGCTCGAAGCGTCGAATCGTGCACTCGCGGCCGGGGTGTCGTCCGTGCGCATTGGCGATCTCGCGGCGATCGCCGACATGCACCGTGGAACTCGTATCGTCGTCGGTGCCGCGCCACAGGCCTTCACATCGATACTGGCATGACTGCTACCGTTCAGCTCGCGGCTCCGCCGCAGGAGGGAGCACTGCTCCCCATCTATCGCCGAGCTCCTCTCGAGATCGTCCGCGGCGAAGGGGTGTACGTCTATGACCCCGAGGGGCGCGCATATCTCGACTTCGTCAGCGGAATCGCCGTCAATGCGCTCGGCTACAATGACGACGGCATTCGCGGAGCCATCGAAAACGCGCTGTCGTCAGGCGTGCTGCATGCGTCGAACCTCTATCACACCGCTCCTGCGCGAGCGCTGGCCACGGCGCTCGCCGAGCGCTCCTTCGCGTCGAACGTCTTTTTCTGCAACTCGGGTGCGGAAGCGAACGAGGGGGCGTTCAAGTTTGCTCGCCGGTGGGCGCTGGGCCACAGCGGACCGGGAAAGCACGAGATCATTGCGCTTCGCGGCAGCTTTCACGGCCGACTCTTCGCATCGCTGGCCGCGACGGATCGGCCGTCGTATCGCGCCCCGTTCCGCCCGCTGGCCGGCGGAGTCGGCATTGTCGAGCGCGATCTGAGCGCGCTGGACATCGCGCTCAACAGGGAGACGGTGGCGGCCGTCATCGTCGAGCCGGTGCAAGGTGAGGGCGGCGTACGTGTGCTCGACGCCGAGTTTCTCCGTGGGCTGCGTGACATGACGCGCGCACGTGACATCGCACTCATCTTCGATGAGGTACAGTGCGGGCTGGGCCGCACCGGCTACCTGTTCGCGTATGAGCGGTACGGTGTCGAACCCGACCTGCTGACGTTGGCCAAGCCTCTTGCAGGTGGGCTGCCGATGGGCGCGATACTGCTCAACGAGCAGATCGCGTCGGCCGTCCGACCGGGTGATCACGCAACGACCTTTGGCGGCGGGCCCCTCGTCGCGAGCGTGGCGCTTCACGTACTCGAGCGCGTGAGCGAGGCAACGTTTCTTTCCGGAGTGCGCGAGCGTGGGCTGTGGCTCGGGCAGGAGCTCCGCGCGCTCGGCGCGCGAACCGGCAAAGTGCGCGCGGTTCGGGGCGCAGGCTACATGTGGGGAGTGGACGTCACCATGCCCGCATCCGAGGTCGTGACGGCGGCGCTCGACGAGGGACTTCTCGTTTGCGTCGCCGGCGAGTATACCGTGCGACTCCTGCCGCCATTGGTAGCCACTCGCGACGAACTTGCGCAGGGGTTGGCCATTCTCGAGCGCATTCTCTCGTAATCAGTCGGTAAGGCCCACGGGTGACGCAAAGCAGCGCGTTGAAATCGCGACCAGGGGTATCTATGTTGTCGCGCAGCCGGTGTGTGTTCGGGTCGATGATGATCCGGCCCGCTCACCGGTACTGCACGCATTCCAACGATCAAGGAGAGTGTCCATGAAGCGCGTCGTTTCGTGGTTTGCGGCCATCGCCATGACCGTGGTCATGAGCGCGAGTGCCGCCGAAGCGCAGAGTCCGATTCGGTTCGGTCTGGCGGGTGGGTTGACGATGCCGCAGTCCGATCTGGGAGACGCGTTCGAGAGCGGCTTCCATGGTCAGGTGATGCTCGGGTTCGGCATGATGGCCCTGCCGGTCAAGCTGCGCGCCGACCTGACGTACCACAGTCTCGGCGTCGAGGGGGACGGTGGCATCATCTTCGATGACGACGATGATCTGCGCGTGATCAGCGGTGCGCTCAATGCCATTGTCGGCATGGGCGGCATTGGTGTGAAGCCGTATCTGACGGGGGGCGTCGGGTTCTACAACTCGAAGTTCGGTGACTTTGACGCGGAGAACGACTTCGGCCTCAACGGTGGCGTGGGGCTCGAGTTCAGCCTCACCGGCATGAGCACGTTCCTCGAGGTGCGGTACGTGAAGATCTTCGTCGGCGATGATGATGGCGAGGACGTCAGTGCCGCGCTCGTGCCGATCACCTTCGGCATCATGTTCTAGGGCAACTGCGAGCTGCGAATTACGGCCTGCGAATTACGAGCTGCGAACAAAGGCCCCCGGGGAGACTTGGCTTCCTGGGGGCCTTGTTTTGCTCGCAGTTCGCAGTTCGCAGTTCGCAGTTGCCTTTTTTTGTCTCCCGCCTCGGACGAACCCGCGTCCATTCCGGATGGCACCAGTATCGCCGAGCGACCCCAGCGCGTCTATAAGTGACGACGGCACAATGAGCTAGCCAAGGCTCCGCGGCGGCATCTGCCGTGCGTCGCAGTGCCATCGACCCATTCGCGGAAGCGACACCATGCGGCCGATTCTTTCGTCACGCGCTCTCCTCACTTTCGCCCTGTCTTCGCTCTTTCCCCTGGCGGCCTTCCCGCAATCGCGTCACGCGATCGCGTTTCACCTGGCGCAGAACGATGCCCTTCCCACGGAGACCACGCTCGGTGGCTTGTCGTACACCTCGTGGACGGGAATGCTGGGCGTTCGGGGAAGCGGAGCCATGTCGCTCGGTCGCGTGGACCGTACGGCAACCAACGAAGACGGCACGTTGAAAATCACCGCCTGGACCGCCGACGCGGACGTGATTCTCTCCCCCTTCCGCATCCTGCCCCCCATCGTCACCCTCGGCTTCCGTCCCTTTGCCCTGGCCGGCATTGGTGGTCACGGCGCGCGGTATCCGACCGGCGACCGGGCTTCCGTTGCAACGTTGAGCTACGGTTGGGGACTGGCGTGGAATCTCTCTCGGGCTCTCTCGATCGAGTCCACTGCGCGCCGGAGGACATTGCTGCTCGAGGACGACATCGAGCTGCCGCCCGGGTTCGCGAATGATTGGGAGTATCGCGTGGGCATCGCAATCGAGTTCGGTGGTCGGCGCCAGCCCTCTCGCCCTCCACGGCGCCGCCGTGACCCCATCCGCGATGATCGGCACGAGCGCGAGCGTGATGAGGTGCGTGTGGATGACCGCCCACCGGTACTCGCCAAGCCCGGCCGCATGCCGCCGGCAGCGGTAAGTGCCGCAAGCGTCGTTCGCACGGCGAACCGGTACGAAGGGATCCGCTACTCGTACGGCGGCGCGAGCCCCACCCGGGGCTTCGACTGCTCGGGATTCGTGCAGTACGTGTTCGCGCGCCACGGGATCGATCTGCCACGGACGGCCAGACAGATCGCGGAGGTCGGCGAGCCGATCTCGATGGATCGACGCGACCTCCGTGAGGGGGATCTGCTGTTCTTCGCCGCCAATGGAACCCGTATCGACCACGTCGCCATTTATCTGGGAGATGATCAGATCATTCACTCGACGGCCAGCGGCGGCGGCGTTCGGGTGGAAAGCCTGACGTCGGCTCGCGGCGAGTGGTTCGAACGGCGCATGGTCGCGGCGCGCCGCCTCGTCGGTGACGGTCGGGCTTTGGTGCGGCCCCTGGAGGAGATCGAGCAGCCGGATTCGCTCGATCCTCCCGACAAGGCGCCACCGCCGACGCGTTAGGGTGCGGCGAAACGCCATACGCGTACGTCCCGTACGGAGCAGGCCGACCTTTCAGGACATTCACCATGCGACGAACACTTCTAGGCCGATCGCTGGGCGCGCTGTTGATGAGCGCGATGCTGGCGCCCGCGGCCGCGCAGGCGCAGTACACCAGCTTCGATGAGCCTCGAGGCCCGAGCCGGGCCTTCGCCGGCATCCATCTCATGGTCGCCCAGCCGTTAGGCGAGTTCGACGATTATATCGATTGGGGCGGGGGCATTGGAGGAGAGTTCCTGTATGCCTTCGATCGCCAGGGCGCGGTTGGCCTGCGTGCGAACCTCGGCATCATGATTTACGGGCACGAGACGAAGCGCGTTCCGCTGAGCGAGACGCTCGGGCGCATTCGCGTCGATGTCAACACGAGCAACAACATCTTCGTTTTCGGCATCGGTCCGCAGGTCATGCTGCCGAGCGGCGTGGTCCGTCCGTACCTGAACGGCACGGTTGGATTGTCGTACTTCTTCACTCGCTCGTCCGTGGAGGGAAGCGCCGATCTCGAGCCGTTCGCGAGCTCGACGAACTTCGACGACGCGACCTTCGCGTGGGCCGCTGGCGGCGGACTCTACATTCCCCTCCGCAAGGGCCATAAGAACCCGTTGTCGCTCGACATCGGCGCGCAGTATCATGCCAATGGCGAAGCCCGGTACCTCCGCGAAGGAAGCATCCAGGAAGACGACGCCGGCAACGTCTTCATCGATCCGATACGCAGTCAGACCAATCTGGTCACGTATCGGCTGGGGATCACAGTAGGACTGTAGCTGCGAGCTGCGAGCTGCGAGCTGCAAGCTGCGAAGGGCGAACCGGTAGCCTTTTCGCGATTTCAGGGTGGCGGTAGAATAGAGCCTCATGATTCTCCGCCATGCCCGGTTCGCACTCGCGGTTCCATTGCTGGTCGCCTGCGCGCGGACCGCTTCCGTTCCAGTAACCTCTGCGAGCGCCTCGAGCGATACGGCCGAGGCGCGTCGTGTATTCGAGGGGAACATCAGCGCCATTCACCAGCGCGACCGGACACGTTACCTCTCGTATTACCTGGAGTCCGACCGTCTGGCACGCACGGGGCCGGGCGGGCTCGAGCTCGGGTTCGAGACCTGGTCGGCGCGGCGCGACTCGACCTGGCCTGACACGCTGGTTGCCCGCGACCTGAGGCTCGTGCCACTGGTCCCGGGCGTGGTGTACGGCACCTATCACTACCGCGTGACTCAGCGCGGCGTGACGAGCGAGGGCATCTCGGAGCGTGTATTCGTGAAGACGCCTCAGGGATGGAAGATCGCCGTGAGCACGGCGTTCGGCTTGCCCGCCAACACGTCGCCGCCGCCGATCGCCCTCGTTGGCGGAACGCTCGTCAATCCCGGCGCCTCACCGATTCCGAACGCCACGGTTGTCGCATCGGGCGGGCGGATCGTGTGCGCCGGGTCCGCGCCGGCATGCGCTCCGCCGCCGACCGCTGAAATCGTGCGCATCGATGGTGCGTTCATCGCGCCGGGCCTGATCGATGCGCACGTCCACTATTCGCAGACCGGCTGGGTCGACGGCCGCCCTGACGCGATCGACCTCCGGGCCGAGTTCCCGTATGACTCGGTCAACTCCGCTCTGCGGACGGGGAAGGGAGCGTTCGACCGCGCTTATCTCTGCTCGGGAATCACATCCGTTTTTGACGTGGGCGGCTATGCGTGGACGATTCCGCTCATGCAGACCAATGAACGCGCGCTCGACGCGCCGCGCGTCGTGGCGGCAGGTCCGGTGCTCTCCACGATCGATCATTGGGTGAACACGCCCAGCATGCGCCAATTCGTTCACATGGCGAGCGACTCGGCCACGCGACGAGCGGTGCGCGAGAATGCCTATTTCGGCTCACGTGCGATCAAGGTGTGGTATATCCAGCTGCCGGACTCGCTCCGTCCCGCGGCACGAGCGCGGTTGGACGTCGCAGGAGAGGAAGCGCGGCGCGCGAAGCTGCCCTTCATTGTTCACGCGACGCAGCTCGCGCGCGCGAAGGAGGCACTCCGCGCCGGCGCGAATGTGCTCGTGCACTCCGTGGCGCCTGACGGGATCGACGATGAGTTCATCGCACTGGCGAAACAGCAAGGCACGATCGTGATTCCGACACTTACGGTCTACGAAGGGTATGCCGACGTCTTCGCCGGCCGCTCGCCGGCCGCACGGTACCCGCTCGACTGCGTCGATGGGCGCACGCGCGTGAAGCTCGAGCGCGTATTACCCGAGGTGCAGCGCGCCCGTGGCCTCGAGGGACTGGTACGAAGCGGGCGCGCCGATACGCTGTTTGCCACGACCGCGCGGAACGTGCGACGGATGCACACCGCAGGGATTCCCATCGCGGTTGGCACGGATGCGGGAAATCCGGGCACGGCGCACGGCCCAAGTCTCTACCGGGAGATGGAGGCGCTCCAATCGGCAGCGGGGATGACGGCCGCGGATGTGTTTTCATCCGTGACGATCGTCGCGGCCCGCGCCATGGGTCGTGCTACGGAGGTCGGGTCGGTCGAGGCGGGAAAGCTGGCGGACCTGGTCATCGTCGACGGGAATCCGGTCGCCGACATTGCCAACCTCCGACGCGTTCGTCTCGTGATGAAGGGCGGCGCGCTCTACGGGCGAGACGAGCTGCTGCCGCGCCGGTGACCCGGCACGGCAGCCAGTCGTACTGCCTAACGTGATGACCGCTTCCGGGACGAGCGCTTGCGACCGCCCGAGGACCGCTTGCGACCGCCGGTCTTCCGCCGCGGGACCTTCGCGCCCTTCTCGCGGGCCTCGGACAAGCCGATCGCGATTGCCTGCTTCCGGCTTTTGACGCGACCACCCTTTCCACCGCGTCCGCTGCGCAAGGTTCCTTTCTTACGCCGGCGCATGGCACTCTCGACGCGCTTGCTTGCCGCGCGACCGTACTTGCGGCGACCTCCACCTTTCTTTCTCGCGGCCATGGGATCTCCAGTGAATACGACGGCACGGCCCTCGTGCAATCGCCGCGCCGCACGTGAGTGCGGGCAAGAGGCATCTCACATCGACGTGACGCGCGCGATGGGCCGCGCTAACTTCGGGACATGAATCGCATCAGTCGAATTCTCATCGCCGTCCTTCTCTGCACGGCGCCCGTATCCGCACAGCGTCGTCCAGTGCAAGGCACGCCGCGTCCATTACCGGATCCAGCGCGTGCCCCGACGCTCGTGGTGTTTTTCACCGTCGACCAGCTGCGGCCCGACTACTTCGAGCGCTGGCGGGCTCAGCTCACCGGTGGTCTCGGGCGGTTGGCTCGAGGCGGCGCGTTCTACACCAACGCCTTCCAGGACCACGCGCTCACGGAGACCGCCCCCGGCCATGCGACGACCATGTCCGGTCGATTTCCGCGTCGCACGGGAATCGTCCAGAATTCCGCGGGCGTGCAGGATCCGCAGCAGACGTTGATCGGCGCGCGGGGTGCGGGCGCTTCGCCATTTCGTTTTCGTGGAACCACTCTCACCGACTGGCTGCGCACGAAGAATCCACGGACCAGGGCATTGTCCGTCTCCGGCAAGGATCGCGGCGCCATCCTTCCCATCGGCCGCGATGCGCAGCAAGTGTTCTGGTACGCATCGGGACTCTTCACGACGAGCACGTACTACGCGGACACGCTGCCGGACTGGATTCGTCGTTTCAACGACCGCCGACTCGCTGACTCCATGACCGTCAGGCCGTGGACGCTGATGCTGCCCGATACGGCCTACGGAGAGCCGGACAGTGTCGCGGACGAAGCCAACGCGCGCGACTTCCGGTTTCCGCATGTGGCCGCGAACGATCCCGATTGGGGACTTGGTGCCACGCCGTTCTATGACGAGCTGACCCTCGGTGTGGCGCTGGAGGGATTGCGCGCGCTCGAGCTCGGCCTGGGGCCGCAAACCGACATCCTCGCGATATCCCTGTCAGCGACCGATTACGTCGGACACAAGTACGGCCCCGACTCACGCGAGATCCACGACCAAATCCTCCGCCTCGACCGCGCGCTGGGAGCGTTTCTCGACACGCTGTTCACGCTGCGAGACTCGGCGAAGGTGATCATCGCGTTGACAGCTGATCACGGTGTGGCGCCGTTCCCGGAGGTGCACACGCGTCGCACGGGCGAGGAGGCCCTCCATGTCGATCTCGCACCGGTCGTCTCGCGTGTTCGGGCTCAGATGTCTGCGCGTGGGGCCGACAGCAACGCACTGTACGTGGACGGCGGCATGGTTTTTCTCGACCGTCGCGTCATGACGCGTGCCCGTATCAACGCCGATTCGCTACTGCGCGCATTTGCTCGCGCGCTCGCCGCGATTCCAGGCGTCGCACGCGTCAACCGGCCGAGCGATCTCGGCATGCGTGACACGACGAGCGATGCCTCCGCTCGGCGGTGGCTGCACACCATTCCACCGGACCTGGCGGTGGAGCTGGTGATCACCCTTCGGCCCTACAGCGTGTGGAAGACGACGCCGAAGTACGCCGAGCACGGATCGCCGAACGACTATGACGCGCACGTTCCGGTGATTCTTTACGGGCCACCGTTCTCTCCCGGACGGCGCACGCGACCGGCGCGCGTCGTCGATATCGCTCCGACGCTCGCGTGGGCGACATCGACGGTGCCGCTGGAGCCCCTCGATGGCCGCGTGCTCTGGGATGCCCTCCGGTAGCGAGTGACCGCATGCCTGAGCGTCGCAGGCGCGAGGGGCGCCGTAACGGAATCGTCGCGCTTCATCGCGCGCTCGATGAAGCGCGCTTCGGACGCGAGCGGACGCTCAACCTCCGCGCAACGCTTCCTCGGCCGAAAGACGCCGAAGCGCGGTGCGAGGCATGGCTGCGGGAGCGTCAGGTCGCCAAATCCGATGAGCTTCTCATCATTACCGGACGCGGGATCAACAGCTGGGACGGCGAATCGGTCGTCCGCGAGGCGATCGCGCGTCTGCTGGGCTCGCTGCGTCGCCGAGGCGTCGTCGAGGCGTGGTATGAGCACACACCCGGATCCTTCGTCGTAACCGTTGCTCCGATTCGGTCCCTTCGCGAAGCTCCGCGTCGCTCCGGTGAGCGCCGGAGAATCACGACCGATCCCGTCGCGCTGCGAGGCATCGCTCCCGCGACACGCGCTCGCCTGCGAGAGCTTGCGCAGCTTGCGCTGGAGCAGCTTGGGATTCGTGACACGGACGCGTTCATCGAGGATGAAATGGTCTCCCAGTTCACGATGCTGGCGCGTGGAGTTCCGGACGGTCCCGATCGTGAGCGACGGCTTCTGGCTGCGATCGAGCGCACCATCGAGGAATACGTAGCGCGCTGACGCGTCGGGGCGTAATCTTCCACGGCCCGAGCGTCCGCGATGTCGCGGACCTGTGCTTCCCCGTTGCTGGTGCTTGAGAGCCGTCTCCGAAATGCCCTTCTTCGACACCGATCGCGACGATGGCGCCGGTCGCGACCGCGGCTTGCCCGGCGGGGAGCCGCCCCCCGTGCCCCCGACTGGCTCGCCATACGATACGCTGCTCGGCGCCGTCGATGAGGTGATCGGCGAGTGGCGAGTGCTGGTGACGCGAGAACCCTGGTCGGCTTTGTCGCCCTCGCGGCTTGTCGATTCGTTCGCCGAGATTCTCCCCAAGATGCTCCGCCTGGCGCGCTCCGGAGCTACTCACATCGACGACGGCCTCCGTGAGCTGATCGCGGATGCCCACGGACACTTTCGTCGCGCCGATGGCGTGCCGTTGACGTCGGTGACCGAGGAATGGGCGTATCTGAAACGTGCGTGCCGCTTCGTGCTGGACGCGCACGGCATCAACAATGGTGAAGCCGACCGGGCCATGGAGCGGCTCGACATCCTCGTCGACGATGCGGTGGGCTACACCCTTCGCGGCTACTATCGTCCGGAGCTCGATTCACTCCGCGGGCGTGGCCTCGAGCGCCGTGAAATCTCGGACCGGCGTCGCGGGACTCCCAATCGTCGCGGGCGTGGCGAAAGCTGATAGGAGCGCGTGGCTGTGGCGCGTCGGCGGGTGCGTCGCGCTTGTGGCCGCTCTTCCCCTGGGTGTACGGCCGATTCGCGCTCAGGGGATCGTTGGCTATGGCGCTCGCAGCGCGGTCGCTCAGCGCGCGCTCGAGCGAAGTGTCGCGCGTCGACCCGATGCCGCCCGGGCGATGACGCATTCGCGAACCCTCTCCGCGCGAAGCCACATCGCCGGTACTCCCGCACAGGCGATCACGCGGGACTATGTGCTGGACCGGATGCGCGAATGGGGCCTCGAGACCGAGACGCGCGAATATCAGGTGTGGATGCCCCACTCGACGGAAGCCCGCGTGTGGCGCGTGTCGCCGGATACGCTGGAGCTCGTGCTCGCCGAAGGGTCGATCCCCGGTGATTCCGTCACCATGGAATCGGGGCAGATCGTGATGGCCAACGGCTATTCCGGTGCGGGCGATATCTCGGCCGACGTCGTGTACGTCAACTATGGGTTGATGGAAGACTATGCACGGCTGGACTCGTTAGGGATCTCCGTTCGGGGCAAAGTGGCCATCGCGCGCTATGGGCGGTCGTTCCGCGGCATCAAGGCACGCGAAGCCGAGCGCCACGGCGCCTCGGCCCTTCTCCTCTACAGCGATCCGGCCGATGACGGGTACGTCCGCGGGGATGTCTACCCGGATGGCCCGATGCGTCCGCGCACCGGCGTGCAGCGCGGGAGCGTGATGAACGGAGCGGGGGATCCCACCACACCGGGCTGGGCGAGCGTACGCGGCGCGCGGCGCCTCCCGCTCGATTCGGCGATCGTCCCCCGAATTCCGGTGATTCCGCTGTCGTGGAGCAATGCCGCCGAGCTGCTTCGCGATGTGAGAGGGACGGCGATTCCGCAGGAGTGGCAAGGCGGACTGCCGTTTCGCTACCACATCGGACCAGGGCCGGTGCGTGCGCGAGTCCTCGTGAGGCTCGACACGGCCGGAGCCGCCATCAAATCGATCTGGAATACACTCGGGACGATCCGCGGCACGACGTATCCCGATCAGCTCGTCGTGCTCGGTGCGCATCGCGATTCGTGGGGACCCGGAGCCGTCGACGATGTCAGCGGGACGGTCAGCATCCTCGAAACCGCGCGCGCCATTGCCGAGGAAGTGCGCGCGGGGCGCCGGCCGAAGCGAACGATCGTATTCGCGACATGGGACGCGGAAGAGTGGGGACTCATCGGGTCCACCGAATACGTCGAGCAGGATGCCGCCCGCCTCACGAGCGGTGGCGTCGCGTACCTGAATCAGGATGTCGCCGTCGGAGGTGGCAGCTTCGGAGGTGGCGGCTCCCCTTCATTGCGTGCGGTGCTACGCGACGTCGTGAACGGCATCGACGACCCCTCCGGTCGCGGGACGATCTACGCCGCGTGGCGGGCGCAAACCGGCGTCGCCGACACGGTGCAACCCGCAATGGGGGACCCCGGCGGCGGCTCCGATTTCGCGGGCTTCTATAATCATCTCGGGATTCCGCATCTCGACTGGGGTTTCGGCGGACCGGGCGGTGTGTACCACTCGGCGTATGACACGTTCGAATGGATGTCCCGCTTCGGTGATCCCGGCTTCCGTCGCCATGCGGCGGCGGCGCGCATTGGTGCGACGCTCGCTCTGCGCCTGGCGAACGCGGACGTGCTGCCCTACGACTACGCCGAGTTCGCTCGTACGATCAAAGGCCACGTGCCGGCACTTCAGCGTACGGCGAAGGCCCGGGGCTGGGAGATGGCCGTCGACACGCTGACGCGCGCCCTCGATGACATGGAGCGAGCTGCCGCCGAGCTCGCACGAGCTCGAGACGCCGCGCTGGCGCAGTCCTCCGTGCAACGGCGGGCGACGGAGCGCGCGAACGCGGCGCTGCTGCGAGTGGAACGCGCGCTCACCCGGCCCGAAGGGCTTCGCACTCGCCCATGGTATCGCGGGCTCATCTACGCCGCGGACGAGAACAACGGCTACTCGACGATGGTCCTCCCGTCCGTGAACGAGGCCATTCGTGGGGGTGATCGAGCGCTCGCTGGACGAGAGTTGGCAGATCTCGCGGGGCGCTTTGCAGCCGCGACGCGTGCCCTCGAGGAGGCCACGGCGGCACTTCGCGGGCGGTGATCCGCAACCGACCTGGCGAAGCCGGGTATCATCTGCCAACGGTTTCACGAGGCTCGGAATGCGCACGACGATCCTGTTGCTGGCCGTGGCCGCCTTCGCGGTCGCCGTATTGGCGGCGTGTCGCGCACGCGACGATGGAGCCGCCGATAGTGCCGCAGACGACACTACGCGCGCGGACGACACGACGTCGAGGACCGACACGACTTCGACGATCGATACGATCGCGACCGATAGCGCTGCGGTGGCTGCGGCGACGCGACGCAAGCCTCCCGCGCCTTCCCGATTGCCCATACGCCGCGCCGCGGACACGGCGGCGGACTCGGTGCTTCCGCCAGACGATTCGGTCCGTGCCTTACGCCCGAACATGCCGCAGGTAACGCCGGAGAAGCGGCCGCGAACCTGGCGCGGCTTCAAGCTGCCGGAGGAGACGCCCGTACGCGCGCCTGTCGAAACGATCCGGCGCGTGGAGCAGGCCCCCGACTCGGTCATGAAGGGCGATTCGACGAAGCCGCTCAGGCCGGAGCGTTAGGCGGCGTCGCTCTTTCCGAGCCGAGCCAGCGCAACGGACCCCAACACGATCGCGGTCGCCGTGGCTTCGCGCAGCCCGAACCGCTCATTGAGAATCAGCGCGCCGACGATGACCGCCACGATCGGATTCACGTATCCGTAGAGCGAGACCTTCGCGACGGGCAGGTGCTGGAGCGCATAGACGAACGCGACGTACCCCAGCAGCGATCCGAACACGAGCAGGTAGAGAAAAGCCTCCCACCCGCGCCGGTCGGGACTCAGGCGAGCCCATTCGCCAAAGAGGGTTCCGATGAGAAGCATGACGATGCCGCCGGCGAGCATTTGCAGCCCTGCGCCCAACAGCGGAGGAACGATTGCGCGGCGGCTCACCACGTACACGGACCCCGCCGCCCAGGAGATCGAGCCGAGCTGGAGCGTGACCACTCCCCAGAGGAACTCGCGGTTCGCCGGCAGGGGTCCGGCGAGCTCCGGCCACACCAGCACGACAACGCCGGCGAGGCCCGCGAGCAACCCGATCCAGTTCAAGGGGCCGAGTCGATGGCCACGCGCTGTGAGCGCACTGATGACCACGGTCCAAATCGGCATCGTGCTGACCATGACCGCGGTAATTCCGCTCGGCACGTGTCGCTCGGCGAGAATGACGGCCGCGTTGCCGCCCACCAGCAGGAGCGTTCCGGCGATGGCCGTATCGCGAAGCAAGCCGCTGTCATGGGGGACCCGGATGCCGCGCACTCGCATCGCGAGAATCACGAGCGTACCTGCCGCCGCAAAGCGGAGCCCGCCGAAGAGAAAGGGCTCCCATGTCGTGACGGCGACGCGGATGGCGAGATAGGTCGTTCCCCACAGGACGCACACTGCGCCCCACGCTGCCCACGCGAGCCGGTATTCGCGCGAGGTCAGCGGTCGGGCGGAGTAGGGGCAGGCTCGAGAGAGCGCTCGATCGTATCGAGGCGTGCGCGGCGGTGCTGGAGCTCGCGCCGAATCGCGTCCCGCTCGATGGAATCCGCGGCTCGCCGCGCCGCCTCGCGCGCAGCGGCGACCGAGTCCGCGCGTGATCGGCGAAGCGGGGGCGGCCGCCGGCGGGCGCGCGCGGGAAGTGACCGGGCGCTCCGCAAAGGAACGACGGCGGCGATGCGTGTCGATTCTCCCGGGGGCGCACTATCTGGCCGCGGCGGTGTCTCGGACGCGGCGGTATCGATAGGCACGCCCTGCGGACTCGCGCCGGTATCGGGGAGCGGGAAAGTCAGTGGAGGAAGGCTATCGAGGACGGTGGGGGCGGGAGCGGCAATGCCTGACGACTCCGTCGTAACACGACCGTCCTCCCCGCGAAGTGTGACGAACGCGACGAACGCCACTGCAACGGTGGCCGCCGCCGTCACGATCGCGGCGCGCGCGTGGTCGGCAGCGGGTGGTGGTGGAACGGGTCGCAATTCCTCGGCGGGAATCGGGACGAGGACCGATCGCGGCGTGGGTCGCGGCGACGGGGACGACTGATCCGGCGGTGATGGGTCCGATACGATCACCTGCTCCGCGATTGGAGCCGCCGCGACGGGCCCGGCAGTCTCTTGTTCTGCGGTCGTCGGCGCAGGGACTTGCTCCACGCGCTCCGACTCATCGACAGGCGGCCCGGCCGTGGCTGACTCGGCGGGACGGGTCGTCGGCGGTGTCACGGTGGTGCCGCCCTCTGGCGGTGTGCGGCGTCGCGCCGCGTATGCTCGCGGCAGCACCTGTCCGCCTTCGGTGCGCGCGAGCGGAACCGTTTGCGCCGCGCGCGCAACCACGGGCGCCGCCGCCTTTCGACGTCGGGCCTCTTCCTCCGCAGCGGCGACGGGGTCGGGAACGCTCGCCACCATGGGAGGAGGCGGAGGCGGCGCGGCCGGTGACGGCGGCTCCGGGGGACGCTCGTCAGGCGGCGGCGCCGCGATTGCGACCGGAGCCACCTCGCGCGTCTCGCGCGGTCGGGTCGATATCAGAGGCAGCGAACGATCGACATCCACCGCGACGTTGGGATCGATGATATCGCTCGCGGCGCGCGGTGGCTCGAGCGCAACCACCGACGGACGAGCATCCTCCGGCGCGACACCGGGACGAGCGCCTGAGCAATGACAGCCGAGTGACGGGGCGACGTCAAAGAGCGCGCGATCCCTGAAGAGCAGGCGTTGCGCGAGCTCGGTCTTCCAGTCGTCGGTGATGATTTCCTCGAGCGTGTGGGCATTTCCCGCGCTCGCGAGCATCTCCGACGTCGGCGCGCCGCCCGGTACCGATCGGTGTCTGCGTCGGTCCGGAGGCAGCACGGACTCGAAGACTTCCGGCTGCGCGTGCAGATCGACGTCCAGCTGGGTCAGCACGCCGAAGAACTGCATCGGTGTCAGGCGGGCATCGATCGCGGGATCGTGAGCGCCGGGGCATGCGCCGATGTACGTGATGCGGACCCGGTTGTAGCCGTACAGTGCACGGAGATATCGCGCGCACGCGACCGGTGGCGCAACGAGGGGCACGAGGAACCGTACCAGATCGGAACCGACTTCGAGTAGCGCATCACTCACGTGCGGGCACGCACAGAAGATGGCCGGATCATCGCCGCGTACGGCAACGCGCCGCATGCATGCCGTGGCCAGCAGCTCATCTCCCCATGTCACGGGGTAGACGGCGGCGTAGCCAGCGGCCTGGCATGCGTGCGCAAGCTGCACCGGCGTTGCCGGCCGCGCCGCGAGCAGCGCATCGACACCGAGGATGGCGACCGATGGCAACGGCGCGCCCGACGTATTCGAAGCGGGCGACATCGTGGGTTTTGCGTCCCGGGGGGAGACACCCCAATAGAAGCGAATATCGGGCTCCTGTCCAGCGCGGCCCATTCATTGCGGAAGCGCACAAGCGGGTCCGGTGCTCTGCCCGAATCACGATTCACCTCAAGCGCAGTCGTCTGCAGGTCGTGACGTGACAGCCGTAGCCGTAACGAGGATCGCGCGACTCTCGCGCGACGACCGAGATGCACTCGCGGCCTTCGGGGCGCGAGCGACCTGGCCGAGTGGATTCGCGGTGTACGAGCGTGGAACCCCGGCCGACGGAATCTTCATCGTGCTCCGCGGACAAATCGTTTTGCGGAATCGCCTTGGCGCTGGTCGCAGCTTCGTGCCGTGGATCGCCACGGTCGGGGAGACGTTCGGCGGCGAGGGGCTCGTGAACAGCGGCCGATACGTCAGTGATGCGCGAGCCGAAGAGGAAAGCGAGACGCTCCACCTGACGACATCGCGGGTGAGTGCGCTCATGCGTGAGCAGCCCGGTGCGGCGCTCGCGCTCATGCGCCAGATCATGGCCGAGCGCTCCGAGCTGCTCGAACGGTTCGGCGAACATGCGACGCTGACGGTCGAGCAGCGACTCATTGCCGCGCTGCTGCGTCTGGCGCAGAGCCGCACGCTGGGAGATGGCGCCGCCACCTCCGCGGTGCTGCCCCGACGTCTTCTTGGAGAGCTCGTGGGCGCGACACGCGAATCCATTTCGCTCGTGCTCGGCCGGCTCACGGCCGATGGCCTCGTGCAGCGCGAGGGCAACGGCCTCATCATCACCGATCTCGAGGGCCTTGCCCGGCGGTTCGAGCAATCCGGCCGCGGGAACGTGAGCGCCCTCGAGGTACACGACGACCGGCCCACACTCCGCTCATCGGTCGGGTAGTCGCGTCGCCGATTGAATGGCCCAAACGCGCCGCTGCGAATCACCGCAGCGGCGCGTTACTATTCCGGCGATGAGACCTCCGACACAACGTCTCTCCGCGGCGTGACCGCCACGCTCGTCACGCTCGTCCTGTTCACCGCCGCATTCGCGGTGGCGCGGGGCGCACGCGCATGGTGGGTCGCTCGTGGAGTGTCGCTGCGGCTTCCGGTGGGGCCGACCGGAATCATCGAGGGTGCCGAGCCCATCGTACGCGAGCGCGCGGGTTCCCGCGACGCGGTGCTGCTCCTGCACGGCTTCGGCGACACGCCACAGACGTTGAGCTACCTCGCCGATGAACTGCACGCCCGCGGGTGGGATGTGCATGCTCCCCTTCTTCCCGGACACGGCCGCAGCCTTCGCGCCTTCGCATCGTCCCGGTCGCAGCAGTGGGTCGGGGCCGCTCGCGAAGCGCTGGACTATCTCCTGGCCCGCTATCAGCGTGTCGCCCTCGTAGGCTTGTCGATGGGGGGCGCACTTGCCGCGATTCTGGCTGCCGACCGAGATCGCGTGGTAGCGCTGGCGCTGCTCGCGCCGTACGTCGAGCTCCCTCCGCGATTGCGCAGGCTCGTGAGGCACCACCAGCTCATTCACGTCGTTACGCCCGTACTCCGCGGCAACAGCGAACAGTCCATCCTCGATCCCGACGAGCGGACGCGCAGCCTTGGCTACCGCGCGATGACCCCGACGCTCGCCCGCGAGCTTTCGGTCGTCGCGGAGCGGGCGCGGATGGCACTCCCACGGATTCGCGTGCCGACACTGCTCGCGCAATCGCGCCAGGACAATCGCTTGGCGTCAGCCGTTGCCGACCGCGCCTTTGCCGCGCTCGGGGCGAAGGACAAAGAGCTGGTGTGGCTCGAAGGCGCCGGTCACGTGATCACCGTGGACTACGGGCGCGACAAGCTCATCGAGACGGTCGCGGAATGGCTCAGGCGATGGGCGGACGCCGGCGGTGCCAATCTGTACGAGTCTGATACTCCGACGCCGCCGCGATGAGCAAGTTCTCCTCGAATGCGCGGCCGGTAAATGTGAGTGATGTTGGCAACTGCTCGAGACCAAATCCATTCGGCACGGCAATCCCGGGAAGTCCGGCGATATTCGCGGCGGCTCCGAGCGGCTGGGTACGAATTCCCGGAGGTACCGGAACGGATGGCCATCCTTCGTTGAACGGCTTCCCGATCGGGAAGGCGACGGTCCCACGCGTCGGTGAGACAACGGCATCGTAGCGCGCGAACACTTCGTCGAGCGCACGCCCCATCGTGCCGCGAAGACGCAGGGCCTTGATGTAATCCTTCGCGAAGACCGCAGTGCCGGAGTATCCGCCATGTCGATCCTCCGGCGCGCTCAGCAGCTTGGCGCGGCCGGTCTCCAGCAGGTCCTCGAACGCGCTGGCTCCCTCCGCGTCGATGATCAGCGACGCCGCGGTGCCATACGGATGATCGGGCAACTCCACGTCGGGGATGAGCTCCGCGAAGTCCGCGACGATCCGGAGTGACGCTTCGAAGTTGTCCGCGACTTCCTTCTGCACGCCGGCGGTGGCGTTTTTCAGAACACCAATTCGCATACGGCGGCGCCGGGCAGCCTCGGGCGCGTAGGCAAACTCCCGGCTGCTCGCCGAGGGGTCATGCGTGTCGGCGCCGGCGATGGCCGCGAGTACGATCCCGCAGTCATCGGCCGTGCGACACATTGGGCCCAGCTTGTCCATCGACCACGATAGCGCCATGGCGCCGTAGCGGCTCACACGTCCGTACGTCGGGCGGAGACCGGTGACCCCGCTGAATGCGGACGGTGTAGTAATCGATCCCCACGTTTCGCTGCCGATCGCGAATGGAACGAGCGCAGCGCTGACCGCGGCGCCAGGTCCCGACGATGAACCACCAGCCCAATAGCGAAGATTCCACGGCGTGCGAGCCGGGCCGGTGAACGACGCATCGGCCTGACGATATCCGAAGCCGCCCGCCAGCTCGATCATCGCGAGCTTGGCGACGAGCACGGCTCCCGCGCGCGTGAGACGCTGGACCACAGTTGCATCGAAGTCGAAGCGCTGGTCACGATAGGGGGCGGCACCCCACGTGGTGAGATCGCCCGTCGTGGCGAGCAAATCCTTCACGCCGTACGGAATCCCGTGCAGCGGGCCGCGCCATTGTCCGCCCGCGATGTCACGCTCAGCAGCGCGCGCCTCGCGCAGCGCGCGATCGCGCGTGATCGTGACGACCGCGCCGAGCCTTGGCCCGAGCTGCTCGAGCCGTTGCAGGTACGCCTCCGCGAGCTCGACCGGCGAGATCGTGCGGGCGCGAATGCCCTCGCTCAATTCGCGCACGCTTCGATAGAGAACATCGTCGGGGATGGTCACTGGCCACCTCCGCGATGCACCGCGAATACGACGTCCGGCTCAGTGCCGTTGGGGAGCAGAATGGCGCGCAGCCGATCAGATGCACGCAAGCCGCCGACGATGTCCTCGCGCACGCTCTTCATCTGCTCGTCAGTGAGATAGGCACCGTACCGCTGCCTGACGAGTTGTGTCATCGCATCGGCGAGTGCGTCGTTGGGCTCCGCCCCGGCGCTCCCGGGGGAGGCCGTGGATGGCGCGGGAGCCGAGGACGGGGGTGGTGTTCTGACGCACGCGCCGAGCGTGGCGGCACCCAGGGTGAGCGCGAAGTCACGACGAGTGGGCATGCAGTCCTCGCGAAACGGGAGAAGATGCAAGACGGGGCGGCAGCAGCCGCCCCGTCATCGTGCATCACGGTGACTGCGCGATCAAGTCACCCGGTCGACCAGGTTACCGATCACTTCCGGCACGCGCTGGGCCGCATCCCCGGCCTGCTTCATGACCGTCGACGCTACGCGCTTCGCGCGAGCAACCGGCGACTGCCGCCGCGCACGCTTGCGACCACCTGAGCGCTTCCGACCAGTCGAGCGCTTGCGCCCTGAAGACTTCCGGGCTGCCGAGCCCCGCGCGGATGATCTGCGACGGGACGACTTGCGCGCTGCCGACTTCCGTGCGCCGGATTTCCTGCGCGCGCCTCCCCGGCCTGCCGACTTCCGACCGCTCGACTTGCGGCCACTCGACTTGCGTCCGCCCGATGACCGGCGCCGTCCACCCGACCGTGCTTTACCGCGAGACGACCGTTTCTTCGTCGCCATGGCAATGCTCTCCAAGTTGAGAGTTGGGTGCTCGCACGTCTTGGCAAGAATCGCGCGCGCGCAGCACCGTAGCGCGGCGCATTATGGAGATTCGGATCGCGGTTGGCGCTGCATCGCGGTCCAACGCGCAAGCCGACGTGCGAGCTCCGCATCATCCGATGCGAGTGCACGCAGCTCGGACAGCACCGCATCACGTGATGCGCCGCGAGCCTCCGCGATCAACGGGGGTTCACCGACACCCTGGCGTGTTGGATCGGCGCGCCGTTCGACCTGCAGCCGCGCGACCACCTCACCTGGATCACGCTCGTCGACCGTGATGATCACGATGCGCCCGCCCGGAGAGTCGTGTCGGTAGACCGTCAGCCCGTGCTCCATAGCGAGAAGATGCGCGCGACGGATGCAGGACGTAAGGTCGACTGCGGAACGCGGACGGCGCGAATCAGATTCGCATCGCTTTCGTCTGTCCGTGCGCGAGGATCCACAGCGTGTCGATGGGCAACCCCGCCCTGCGCCATGCGGCACGAGTGCGTTCTGGCGGCTCGAGAATCGGCTCGTCCGTCAGACGAAACGTTCCCCAGTGAATCCCGACCATGACCGCGGTCGGCGGGAATCCGGGCCGCTCGTGCAGGGCGCGGTACGCGGCAACCGCGTCTTCGGGATTCACGTGCACCGGCTGCATGAACCATCGCGGCTCGTAGGCGCCAATTGGAATGGCGCTCACGACGAACGGGCCGAATCGCTCACCGATGCGAGCGAACTCCGGGTGCAACCCCGTGTCGCCCGCATAAAAGAAGCGGCCAGCAGACGTCGCGATCGCAAACCCGGACCAAAGCGTCTTGTTACGATCGAAGGGCGTGCGAGCGCTGAAGTGGCGCGCCGGCGTGCAGGCTACCCTTGCGTCTCCCACCTGCGATTCCTCCCACCAGTCGAGCTCTGTGATGTAGCGCACACCGAGTGACCCGACGGCTCTCCCCAGGCGCAGTGGCAAGACCCACTGTGCGTGTGGATGCGTGGCTGCGAGCGTCCGCACCGTCCTTGCGTCGAGGTGGTCGTAGTGGTTGTGAGACAGGAGCACGAGGTCGATCGGAGGAAGCGCATGGATCGGAACAGCAGCCGACACGAGCCGCCGCGGTCCGAAAAAGCGCCATGGCGACGCGCGCTCACTCCAGACCGGATCGGTGAGAATGTTGAGCGCGCCGAGTTGCACCAGCAGCGTCGAATGCCCCACCCAGGTGACGGCGATCTCATTCGCCGCTGCGCGCGGCAGGCGCACGTCGGAAACGACGGGCTGAAGCGACCGTGCGCCGTCATCACGCGGGAGAGGATGTCGCAACCGGTTCCAGCGCCACTTCAACAAGCCGCCGAATCGCGACTCCGCGAGACCCCACGGGTTACGAAACTTCGCGTTTGGCGCGTGGTGTGGTGGTACCGCTGGCGGTGACGCGGGGATCCGGCGCTCACTCACTCGCCGAACGCAGCGAGATTCTCGTCGAGGTGCGCAATGCTCCGCATACCCACGAGGGCGGTCGAGACCGGAAGACTCGCGACGAACGACAGCGCTCGCTGGGCGTCACTGGAAAAACCGGGCAATGCCTCACGAACCTGAGGCGGCAGGCCGGTCGTGAGCCGCGCCTGCAACAGCGACGCGCTCGCGACCACCGAGACCCCGAGCTCGGCCGCCGCGTGCAGAAAGGGCATGTCGCGTCCCCGGATGCGCTGCGTGGACGCACGGACGGCCTCCGGCATTGCGAGGTTGATGGGGAGCTGGACGACGCGGAACCGGTGATCCGGGCCGCCGACATCGTGAGCCGCGGCGACGATCTCGGCGAGCTCCAGATGCCCTCGCGTGCCGCGACTCGCACGGAACCCGTTCCAGGTCGCGCATCCGTAGCGGGCGATATCCCCCGCGTCGCAACGGGATTCGAGCATCGCGAACGCCTCGCGCAACCGATCGAGGAGCTGGGACGGCTTGATGACGTCGAGCTGCTGCTCGGGGTTGTGCACGTAGTACACGTCGACCGTCTCGATGCCCATGTTCTCACGACTGCGCCGCAGCTGATCGGCCAGGAATCCCGGCGCAACGCTGTGCGCATCGGCGATGACCTCCTCGGGCGAGACGATTCCGCTCCCGAAGTACTCGCGCTCGAGAAACGCGTGGTACTCCTCGCGCGACGCTGGCGCGTTCGTGTCGAGGGGGATGTACCCGCCCTTCGTGCACACCACGACTTCGTCGCGCGCGACGATGCCGGCGCTGACCGCCGCGCGCACCGCGCGGCCGACGACGCGCTCCGACCGCTGGCATCGGTAGTTGATGGCGCTGTCGAGGATATTGATCCCTCGCTCGAGGGCAGCGCGTGCGACGGCCTCGTAGCGGCCGTCATCTACATCGTCACACTCGCCGAGGTACGTGCCGAGGCCAAGGGTGGAGGCGCGGAGCATACGATCGAGTGAACGATGGAACTCCGCGCCCCGCCGCTTGGCGAATCGCTCGGCATGGCGCATCGTGCCTTTGGCAGTCGCTCGTCCAACCAAGAGCGGCACGGTGGCAGTCGCAGTCTCGCGTGTCTTCACCATGCTGACGCTACGCGATGCGACAACGCGCGCAAGGGCACGACGTGTCACCAATGAAGGGAGTGGTCGTCTTTTGCTCTAGAGGTAGCTTCGGGCACGATGCGTGCTTAAGTTACGTGAAGCCGGCCCGGGCCTCGCGTATCGAGACCGGGCCGTTCCGTCACCACTGCCGCAGTCGCTACACGGAGGAGCACGAAGAATGTTGGACTTTGCCAGCTGGGCGTCGCACTGGTGGATACCGGTGCTGTTCGTCATCGTCGCAGGACATCTCACGAACGTGTGCGTGACGCTGTTCCTGCACCGCATGCAGACCCACCGTGGCGTGCAGTTCCACGCGCTGGTCGCCGTGCCGATGCGCCTCTGGCTGTGGCTGTCCACGGGGATCATCACGAAAGAATGGGTCGCCTGCCATCGCAAGCACCATGCGTTCGCCGACCGTGAAGGCGATCCGCATTCGCCCCTGCTCGAGGGTCTTCGCAACATCATCCTCAAGGGCGCGCTCTACTATCGTCAGGCGATTCGGCAGCCTGGCATGGTCGACAAGTATGGCAAGGGCACGCCGAACGACTGGCTCGAGCGCCGTCTCCTGACGCCACTCAACTGGCTCGGCATCGTCGTGATGCTCGCCGTCGACCTCTACCTCTTCGGCTTCTTCATCGGCGCGCTCGTCTGGGGCGTTCAGATGCTGTGGATTCCTTTCTGGGCCGCCGGCATCGTCAACGGCATTGGACATGCGCTCGGCTACCGCAACTTCGACGTGAAGGACGAGAGCCGCAACATTTCGCCGATTGCGATCTGGCTCGGTGGCGAGGAGCTGCACAACAACCACCACGCCGATCCCCACTCCGCGAAGTTCGGAGCGAAGTGGTACGAGCTCGACATCGGCTGGGTGTACATTCGCCTCCTTCAGGTTTTCGGGTTAGCGAAAGTCAAATACGCCCGGTAAGGCCGGGTCACGGGCCAAGAGCCAGGGGCCAAGGGGAGGGTCAGGGGTTATCGTACTACAGAGCCCTTGACCCTTTTTCTTGGCCCTTGGCTCCCGGCCCTTGGCCCGCTTTACTAGGAGATGAACCATGCCCGACGTAACCTGCTCTCGCTGCGGCAACACGCGCGCGGGATTCGAGCGTGCGCCGTTCCCCGGACCGATCGGCGATCGCGTGCAGCGTGAGATCTGCACCGTCTGCTGGGCCGAGTGGAACCGGCAGCAGATGATGCTCATCAACCACTACGGCCTGAATCTGATGGACCCGCAAGCGCGCCAGTTTCTCACCAAGAACATGGACGCGTTCCTTTTCGGGGCCGGTTCGAGCGAGCAGGTCGACACGAGCAAGCAGGGAACGATCAACTGGTGACGCGTGGACGAGGTCGCGTCCAGGCCATGCGCTGCAGTCCTCTCGCCGTTGTCTGTATTGCCGCCGCATGCACCGACGCGTCCTCGGTTCCGATCGAGGACGAACGCGAGATGGGGCTCGCTGTCGCGGAGCAGGCAGCGCGCGAGATGCCGCTGCTGCAGGACGAGCCCGTCGTGCGATTCGTCCGCGAGCTCGGCGCTCACATCGTCCAGCGGGCCGACACCACCGGTCGCGACTACGAGTTCCGGGTCATCGATTCGGAGACCGCGAATGCCTTCGCCATCCCTGGCGGATTCATCTTCATCAACCGGGGCATCCTCGAACGGGCCGAGAATGCGTCGGAGCTGGCCGGCGTGCTCGCCCACGAGATCGGCCACGTCGTCGAGCGCCACGGTCTCGAGCAGATGGCCAAGGCGCAGAACACGAATACGATCGTGAGCCTCGTCTACGTACTCCTTGGGCGTGCACCGGGTGGGGCAGAGCAGGTGGCGCTACAAGTGGCGGGCAGCGCGTGGATGGCAAAGCATAGTCGCGAAGCGGAGCGTGAAGCAGACCGGGTGGCGGTCGTCTACCTGGCGCGCGCGGGTCTCGACCCGCGGGGGATGCCG
This sequence comes from Gemmatimonadaceae bacterium, assembly GCA_035253695.1. Classification (GTDB taxonomy): domain Bacteria; phylum Gemmatimonadota; class Gemmatimonadetes; order Gemmatimonadales; family Gemmatimonadaceae; genus JAICNG01. The sequence continues at coordinate 28,806 of DATFBS010000016.1, read as the reverse complement.
CGATTCTTCCAGAAGCTGCTCGATGAGGACCGCAACAGTCCGAACGAGCTGCTCGCGTGGTTCTCTACGCATCCCGTGACCGAAGACCGCATCGCCGATACAGATGCAATGATTGCTCAGCTTCCCGCCGGCGCGGTGGATCGCGCGGCAGTCGATCTTCCGCAGTTTGCCCAGATGCAGCGGCGTCTTGCCGAGCTTCCGCCGGCACCCGCCGAAACGCTGTCGCGTCCCTGATCATGGTGAGGCAGCGCCCACGGTCTTACATTGCCGACACTCTTCGATGCCTCCGCTGAATAGAGCCAGAAGCTGCGCGAGCACGATCGCGATCCTCGCACTGACCGGATGCGCGGGATCTACGCCCGCCCCTGCCGCCGCTCCCCCGATCTCGACTGACTCCGGCAGTGTCGCCGTGGCGCCTCCTCGCGCTCCAGCCGATTGGGTGGATTCCGTACTCGCGTCGCTCTCGTTGCGGGAAAAAGCGGCGCAGATGGTTTGGCCGACCGTGCTCGGCGACTACACGTCGAGCGATTCCCCGCAGTGGGAGACGCTGAGGCGTCTGATTCAGGAGGAGCGGGTCGGCGGCTTCACGGTATCCGTCGGGTCACCGGTCGAGATCGCAGTCAAGCTCGATGCCATGCAGCGGGCGAGTCGCGTTCCACTGCTCTTCGGTGCCGACTTCGAGTTCGGCGCTGGCTACCGCGCGCGCGGCGGATGGTTTCTCCCTAACGGGATCGACCTCGGCGGGGCTGTCGTCTTTCCGCCGCAGATGGCGCTCGGCGCCACCAGCGATACGGCGCTGGCGTACGACCAAGGACGTGTGACAGCGACCGAGGGACGCGCGATCGGAGTTCATGTCGCGTATGCTCCCATTCTCGACGTCAACAACAACCCGGCGAATCCGGTCATCAATACACGCTCCTACGGTGAAGATCCGGCCCTGGCGGCGCGATTGGGTGCCGCATTCGTGCGAGGTCTTCAAGAGCACGGGATGATTGCGACCGGGAAACACTTCCCGGGACATGGCGACACCGAGGTGAACTCCCACCTCGCTCTGCCGGTGGTTGGAGTGACGCGAGCGAGGCTCGATACTGTCGAGCTCGTGCCGTTCCGCGCGTCGGTCACCGCAGGTGTCGGTGCGATCATGACGTTTCACGGCGCGATGCCCGCGCTCGATTCGACGGGTGCGCCCGGGACGCTCTCGAAGCGGGTGCTCAGCGATCTCCTTCGCGGCGAGCTCGATTTTGAAGGTGTCGTGATTTCAGACGCGATGGATATGCGTGGTGTCCTCGACAAGTACGGGGCCGTCGAGGCGGCCATCCGAGCAGTCGAAGCTGGAGCCGACGTCCTCATCCAGCCCCTCGACGCTCGTCAGACGATCGACGCCGTGGTCCAGGGAGTCTCGAGCGGGAGGTACGACGAGGCGCGCATCGACGCGTCGGTCCGTCGACTGCTCGAAGCCAAGCGGCGCGTCGGTCTCGATCGGCGCAGGTCGGTACCGATCGACAGCATACGCTTCGTGGTTGGTGATTCCGACCACGTCGCAGTGGCTCGGAGGGTCGCGGAGCGATCGATCACACTCGTGCGTGATTCCCTGAACCAGCTGCCGCTGTCCCGGCTTCCGCGCTCACGGCGTGTTCTCTCGATCACCCTCGCGCGTCGGGTCGATCTCGCGGCCGGCGGCGCGTTCGATGCCGAGTTGCGGCGGCACTTCTCGACGGTTCGCTCGGAGCTCGTGAATGCCGACGCGCCAGCCAACGCCGAGTGGGAGCGGCTGCTGCGCGTCGCGAGGTCATCGGACGTGGTGATCGTGAGCTCCTATGTGTCGCATGCCTGGAACGCCGCGAGCGCGGAGGCGCCGAAGGAATTCGCGAACTTCGTGAAGGCACTGGTTGCCGCTCGGAAACGGCCGATTGTGGTTTCGCTGGGCAATCCGTATCTCTTACAGCAGATTCGCGGCGTGCCCGCGTATCTGATCGCATGGAGCGGGATCGGTGCATCGCAGCGGGCGGCGGCTCGTGCCTTGCTCGGTACGAACGCGATCACGGGACGGTTGCCGATTCGCATTCCACCAAGTACATCCATTGGTGCGGGATTGATGCGCAGTGCGGATTCAGTGAGCGCTCGTGCTTCTGGAGCGCAACGCTAACCGGCGAGCGTTCTGATTGACGGGTGGGATGGAACACAGTATATAGTCGCGCTTCGCAACGAGTGATATCGATAGGCGCGGAACGCGACCAATTTCGGGGAGACTTGACATTAGTGACCGAGTGTGACTAATTCGCGCCCGATGCGCGAGCGTCCCCAGACTTCCGCCCCGGCCGGCCGCCCAGCCGTTGCAGCCCGTCCCGTCATTCGACGGGCGCTCCTCTCCGTCGACGTCGTTCTCTTCACGCCTCATGGCCGCCGCCTGACGGTATTGTTGGTGCGCGCGACGGATCCGCGCGCCCGCGAACGCTGGGAGCTTCCGTGGGATGCCGCGCGAACGGAGGAGGCGCTCGACGTTGCCGCGGCTCGCATCGCCCGATCGGCGTTAGGCGCGGGCGCGGCGTGGACGCGACAGGTCGTGGCCTCGGGGGGCGACCAGCGACATCCAGGCGAGACGGAATTCTCGATCGCCTATCTCGGGCTCGTGCCGGCGGGCACGCCTCCGCCGATGGGCGGTGAAGCAAGCTGGTTCGCGATGGACGAGATTCCTCCGCTCGCCCCGCGCCACCGCGCCATGGTGGATTCGGCGCTTGCGATGCTGCGCCTGGAGCTCGACCAGTCGCCCGTCGCTTTCCGGTTACTCCCGCCGACGTTCACACTCAGCCAGCTCCAGGAAGTCTACGAGGTTCTCCTCGGCCGCAAGCTGCACAAGGCGAGCTTCCGGCGCGCGCTTCACGCGGCGTGGCTCGTGGAGCCTATAGATGAATGGAGAAGCGAAGGCAGAGGACGCCCGGCGCAACTGTTTCGCTACGCGCCTAAGAAGAGGCGGACAGGACGACGGGGAGTGAGGTTTGATCTGCTAGGGTAGGAAGGGTACGAGCTGGTGGTCAGGGGTCAGAGATCAGGGGCGGAAAGGCAAACGGCCGCGCGGTGCGCGGCCGTTTGCTCATCTGATGAGCGCGTCTGCCGCGAAGCGGCGACGCGCCTTTCCGCCCGTGACTCTGACCCCTGACTCCTAACTCCTGCCATCACCGGTTAGCTAACCGGAACAAAACCAGGGATCTCGAGGTACACCCCTTGCGTTACTTTATTAGTACCAATACGTATATTACTACGAAACACACGGAGGGAGCCGGTTGCTCGCCTACCTGGACGCGCTGTGTGCCGCCTTGCTTGCGCGTGACACCGAGGAGATCGATCGCCTTGGCCGTCATCCACTTGCATGCGCCCTGCCGCGGACGGTACGTGAGGAAGTCCTCGCGATTCGTCGCGTTGGACACGGCTCCCTCCGCGCGCCCATAGAGACCCTTCGCCATTATCACCGCACGGCCCATCTGGCAGGAATCGCGCGCGACCCGGCTTCCACCGGCGCGCAGACAGAGCTGCCGCTGGCGGCGGGAGGAGCGGGCTGATGGGCGTCGTTCGTCGCAAGCACCGGAATTCGGTTCGCCAGCCGGGTGGTGAATCCCCGCTGAACGAGGCAACGCTTCGCCGCCTGTCCGACCAGGGCATCAGCGAGACGCCGGTTCCAGCCCGCGTCCTCGAAACGCCGAGCGGCCAGCGGTGGCTCGTCGTGCTGATCGCTCGCCTTGCCTCGGTCGACCCTGTGGGCGAGACACGTGGCGCCCGATTGATCGTCCGCGCCGAGCCGCTGTTCGGCGGGCAGGATCGCGCGCGAATCGTAACCGTTCGTGCCGCATCGCTGGACGAAATGGACGGGTCGGTCCTCCGAGACGCGCTACTCAGACGCGGCGGCGGCGAAACCGCTCGGAAGCGTCGCAGAGGTTAAAAGGAAACGGCGGCCGATCACCGGCCGCCGTTGTTTTTTGCGTGAAAGCTCAGCCTTGTCGCCTGAGCAGGGCCCGAGAGATCGCGGTATTGTCCCTGGCGATCGCGTACAGCTCTCTGAAGACGGTCGCTCGAGAGGTGCCTCTGGCTTCCGCGATGATTGGAGGCTCGTGTCCCGCCCGGCGCGAAGGATCCGACCGTCGCTCTACCGCCAGGAAGGCGTGATGCAGTCCGCCTTCGGCGTTGTCGGCCTCGATCATGACGAAGCCTCCAGAGGGTAGCTCGCGACTATAGAGCAGCACGGGTCATCCTTCATTGGATTGACGACCGGAGCCCGGCATCGGGCATCCGATTACGCGCGCTAATATACGACGGGCGGCTCCCGGTAAAGCAAGGTGTTTTCCATCTCCGGTGGGACACCGCGTGTCGCGGCGCTGGCGCTGACGGGGAGCTCGATAACCCCCTCCGCCGGTAGCACGCGTCGGACGGCAATCAATCGCCGGCCGAACCAGGTAGGACGGGCCCGGGTACCGCCGAAGCGATCGAGCTTGACGCGCTTTCCGGTGCTGGAAGCGTGAATAATCGTATCGCCACCGACATACACTGCGATGTGCTGAGCTCCGCGGCCTCCGAAGAAGAACAGGAGGTCACCCGGTTGCAGATCGCCCGGTGCGGGGGCGTCCCCCACAGCGGCCTGCTCCTTTGCGGTGCGCGGCATACGGACGCCGTGCTGGGCAAAGATCCAGCGGACGAACCCAGAGCAGTCGAACGCGCGCGGCGTCGTCCCGCCGAGAACGTACCGCACCCCAAGGTATCGCTTGGCGGTGCGCACGACGTCCTCGCCGTGTACCGGTGCGCGCACCTCGATGGTGCGCATCCCCGTCACAGCGCGCGCCTGCCGCGCTTGCGCCGGGGCGTGCGTCGTCGCCGCGAGCAAGGCCGCGCCAATGAGAGCAAACCGCGCGTAGATGGTCGTCATCTTGGCGATGACGACCTAGACGCCCGCCGGAAACGACCCGAATAACTCTCGAAACGCCGGTCGACCCGAACGGTTACCGACGCGTTCTTGCCTTACGAGCCTGGGCATCCAGCAGCGCGCGTATCGCATTGCCTTTCTTCATGTCGCGAGCCCAGATGTCGCCGCGACGCCGGATGCGGCTGGGAACGTTCTCGATCGTGAAGTCGCGTGGGTCGAGGGCTTTGTCTACTTCCTTCCACTCGAGGGGCGTGGACACGGTCGCACCGGGACGGGCGCGCACCGCGTAGGCTGCGGCGACGGTTTTAGCCCGAATGTTCTGCAGGTAATCGACATACACCGTTCCCGCCGGACGCGCACTCACGGATCGCTCGACCGTCGCAATGCTCGACGCGCGCGAGGCGACTCTCGTGGCGATCAACTGTGCCGCCAGTACAGCGGTTTCGTCGGAGACCCCAGGCTCGAGCGGAACGACAATGTGCATTCCCGATGAGCCGGATGTCTTCGGCACGGCAGTGAGTGAGAGGGCCTCGAGCTCCTCATGAACGAGGCGCGCAACCTCGACGACCCGCGAGAATGGCGCTTTTGACCCGGGATCGAGATCCAGAATGGTGAAGTCCGCCAGCTCGAGCTTCGGGACCCGCGAATGCCAGGGATCGACCGACACTGCTCCGAGCTGAATCGTGTACAGCAGCGTCGCCAGATTGCCGCCGATGAGTCGGCGCTGCTGCTCCCCCTGCTCATTGCGAATCGTCTCCGCACGCACGGAGGCGGGCACTTTGTCCGGTGCCTTCTGCTGGTAGAACGACTGCCCATCGATGCCGTCCGGGTAGCGCTTGAGCACCAGCGGCCGGTCTCGCATCACCGGAAGAATCGCCTCTTCAACCTCCGCGTAGTACCGCATGAGGTCGCCCTTCGTGATGCGGTCGCGCGGGAAGAAGACCTTTCCGAGGCTGGACACGCTGAGGGTCGTGCCGTCGCCAAGGTCCAGCGTACCATCGCCGCCATCGTCCTCGATCGCATCGAGTTGAGCCACGACCGATGAGCCCGAGGCCGGCGACTTCGTTCGCGTCTTACGGGCGGCGGTCTTCGCGGTCCTCTTCGGCGGTGCGCGTCTCATCCGTTTTTGTGCTGGACGCTCTCGGGCTCGCGTCCGACGTCATGTGCGGGCTTGTCATCGCGGACGCCGAGAAAGATCGGCTGGCGCAGCTTACCGTCGGCGGTCCATTCATTGAACTTCACCTCCACGACCACTTCGGGCCGTGTCCAGTGCGCGCGCTCATTCGTTCGTGGCGGCCGCTCAAAGGGAGATGTCTTACGCTCCAGGCGCGCGAGACGTCGGTACATGTCCTTGAGCCCGGCGCGTGTAAATCCGCCCCCGGTATGACCGACATAAATGAATCGATCGCCCTCGAAGTAGCCGAGCAGGATCGCTCCGATGTGCTCGCGTGTGTTGCGGGGCTCGGTCCAACCGCCGATGACGAATTCCTGGCGGTGCTCGACCTTCAGCTTGAGCCACGCTTTCGAGCGGACGCCTGGCTCGTATTGCGAACTCGTGCGCTTGGCAATGACACCTTCCCACCCGTCGCGGCGGACGCGCTCCAGCATCTCTTTCCCATCGCCGGGAATCGATTCGCTGAGACGCAGGCGGTGGGTGGTGCGCCGGCGAAGCGCACGCTCAAGGTGTTTTCGGCGCGTCGTCCACGGCTCCCTCAGCAGGATGTCGGGCCCATCGACGAGGATGTCGAACAGGACGATGGCGGCGGGCTGGTTCTCCGCGAAGTGCTCGATGGCGATGGCATCCTTGACGTGCATGCGATCCTGCAGCGCCTGGAAGCGCGCGACTTCGCCCTCGATTATGGCAATGATCTCGCCGTCGAGCACGAGCTCCCGTTCCGCCTTTCTGGCGAGGGTGCGCAGCGCCTCCGCGATCTCGGGAAATTGTTTCGTCTTGTCGTTGCCGTTGCGGGTGACGAGGCGCACCGCGTCCTCCGTAACGAACGCAAGGACGCGGATGCCGTCGTACTTCGGCTCGAACGTCCATCCCTCGCCGTCGGGAACCGAGGTCCCGATGCTGGCGTACATGGGCTCGAGGCGTCCGACGCCACGCGAACGGGGCGGCGCCGGGGAGGCCTTACGAGTGCTCGGCGGCGCGGGCCGGCTCGCCGTTGGTGACTTCCTGGGTTTCGCCGGGCGCTTCTTCCCAGCGGCAATCTCATCCATAGTCCTGCCGGTCGCGACCGACGTAGTGGTTTCGGCGACGATGTCGACGTCGTCACGCGCCTCCTCATCGCGGTGCTTGATCAAGAGCCATTGCGGCTTGGCCGAGCCCCTGTCGCGCCCGCGCATCCGCACGAGCACCCATGAGCCTTTCAGCCGTTCGCCCTGCAGCGTGAATTTGAGATCGCCGCTGCGATAGCCGCGGCGGATGGCACTCTCGTCGTCACCCTCATCGGCTGCGTCCGCGCGATACGTTCCGCGGTCCCACAACATTACCGTTCCGCCGCCGTATTCGCCCTTCGGGATGGTGCCCTCGAACGTGTTGTAGTCGATGGGATGATCTTCGACCTCCATGGCGAGGCGCTTCACGCTCGGATCGAGGCTGGGCCCCTTGGGAACGGCCCAGCTCTTCATTACGCCGTCGAGCTCGAGTCGCAGATCGAAGTGGAGGTGGCTGGCCGCGTGCTTCTGGATGACGAAGCGCAGCGTACCTTTTCTCGATGGGACGCCGGCGACTTCTCCGGCCGGCTCGGCCGTGCGGGAGAAGTCGCGCTTGCGCCGGTACTCCGCCAGCGGTGCCGAGCGAGTGCGCGGCACGGTCCGTTAGGCGGAGCGCCGGGATTTGGGTGACGTGCGCTCCTTGGAGGCGGCCGACTTGCGCGGGGCGCGAACCGCGCCCGAGCGCCCGCTCTTGCCGCCGGAGCGCTCCTTCTTTCCCTGTTCCAGGCTCTCGCGAAGCCGCGACATCAGGTCGATCACCTGCTCGTCGGCGTGCTCGGATTCCTGCATCGGCTCGAGGTCGGCCTTCTTGCCCTTGAGCTTCGCCTTGATGATGCGCATGAGATTGGCGCGGTAATCATCGGTGTATTTGTCGGGCGAAAAGGGTTCGGCCAGGTTGGCGATGAGCTGTTCGGCCATCGTCAGCTCTTGCGGCTTCACCACTTCGGCGGTCGGAAAGGAGAAGTCCTTGGTGTCGACGAGCTCGTTGGCGAAGCGCATGAGCTCGAGCACCAGGGCATCGCCAACGACTTTCACCGCCGCGAGGTTCTGCTTCTGGCGGATGATGATCTTGCCGATGCCGACGGCGCCGGTGCGACGCATCGCTTCGCGAAGAAGGGCGTACGGCCGCTCGCCCCCTTTCGAGGGGACGAGGTAATAGGGCGTTTCGAAATACCGCGGATCGATCTCTTCCTGCTTGACGAAATCGAGGATGTCGATGGCGCGCGATCCTTCGAGCGCGGCGCGCTCGAAATCCTCGTCGGTGAGGACGACGTATTTTCCCTTCGCGTACTCGTAACCTTTCACGACTTCGCTCCACGGCACCGGCTCGCCGTCTTCGGCGCACACGCGCTCGTACTTGACCGGGGAGAGGTCTTCAGCATGCAGCATTCGGAACGAGATGCGATCTCCTCGCACGGCGGTGCGCAACTCGACGGGAATGCTGACGAGTCCGAAGGTGATTGCGCCTTTCCAGATCGCCGCCATTGCTGCTCTCCGCGTTGAGGTTCGACGAATCGCGACGTGAAAGAGGGCAAGAGCGGGGCCACCTGTGGAAAAGAACATTTGTGATCTGGGCGGCAGGAAAGCGGCGGGAAAAACAAAGGCCTGGAACCCGACCGGGCCTGTCGTTTCACTCATCCAAAAGGAAAGGCCCGGGCAACCGGCCCGGGCCTTTTCTCGCTGGTGGTCGTTCGAAGGTCGATCAGGCCTTCGTGACGTCCGAGGCCTGCGGTCCCTTCTGTCCCTGAACGATCTCGAACTCGACGCGATCGCCCTCGGCGAGTGACTTGAAGCCTTCGGACTGGATCGCGCTGAAGTGGACGAACACGTCTGGACCTCCCTCGCGGGAGATGAATCCGTAGCCCTTCGCGTCGTTGAACCACTTCACGGTGCCGGTGATGCGTGCCATGGTGCGCTTCCTCTTCCCTCTACGGGGCTGACGGTGGTGCGTGGTACGTTGGACGGCCGCATGGGGCCGTCCCGCGCGACCTAAACAGGTGACGTCAAAGGTAAACACCTGAGACGCAAGCAAAAGGGGGCGGTGCGCAAAATCCGCTCCGCCCCCCTTATCGACCGTGAGACACCTCTATCGGCGTCGTCGGTCATGCTGCCCCTGCGATGTACTTCGCGACGCGTCCGCACTTGGAGCACCGCAGCGTCACGTGCGAGCGTGGCGGCGGGGGGATCTGCTGCGGATCGCGCATGATCTGGCCCGAGCACGACGGGCACGACAATGGCGATCCGGTGCGATCGTGTGAGATGAGCTGCAGGGCCTGTGCGGGATTGTACGTCGCCGGACGGGGCTTTCGCATGAGGACCTCCGTGGGTATACGACCAACCATTCCGGGCGGAGCGGGGGTTCCGGCCGAAACGCTGCCTCGAGTGGCGTGACGCGGCGGCGACTGGTGGTGCGAGCGGGACGGCTTTTGGCCGTCCCACTGTGCGTCGCATGGGCCGGATGCGGACCCCGCCTGCATCTTCCCTCTCTTTCCTCCAGCCCCCCGGGTGCTCTCCCACTGGGGGATACTGGCGCCACGCTGGCACGCCAACTGGCGCCTGTCTTATACCTGCAGGCCGATGAATGGTTCCCGGTGGTCCGGGCCGTGGCGGTTCTGCACCCTACCAGGCCCATCATCGCCTACCATCTTCTCTGGCGTGACGACGCCCACGGGGCCTGGGTACCCTTCACCAAGCCCTCGGATCAGGAGATCGTCTGGGTGGGGTACGACTCCACTGGGGCCCCGGTCGACGTCTGGACCTATTGGCACGGGGACGTCCTTCACGTCGCCTGGCCCAAACGGCAAGTCCTGATCGACGTCCAATGGGGGAAGCACGGGTCACTCCCCAGGGCGACGCTCGCGGAATTCCTTCCCGTCGGCAAGTCCCTCGAGGCTTTCTACCTCCTGACGTGGATGGGGATCCCGGATCTCTGGCTTGGCCGCCTCTCGCGACGCGGACCGCTCTGCTTCTGTGGAAGCTACCCGCGGTATGTGGCCTTCACGAAGCCGCTCGGGGTCGCCGATCGACTCGATGCCATCGCGCGGGCGGAGGACCCATCGGAGCTGTTGCGGGCGATCTTCGGGCCCCGGTACTCGCGGAAGCGACTGTGGCCGTAGCGCGCGCCTAACGAGCCGCGGCGCGCGACTCCACCGGGCTTCCTTCGCGCCCGGTCGGACGAAATGACCTCGGCGCGACCGGTCGTCTTGTCTGACTGGTGTGTGGCGCCCGTGCCTCACGAGTGAGTTGCGCCCCGCGGCATCGCGTCAACGGCCGTGCCGTACTCGGAATATGAATTGCCTAATCCGAGGGCGCTTGCCACGCATGGCGAGCGGCTCGCAGCTCGACCGCACTGGGAGAGCGGCGCCGATGCATTCGGATACCATGGCATCTCGCTCAACGGAGTCCATTCATGTTCGCCACGCGACGTTCTGCTTCCATTCTCGCGCTCGCGCTCGCCGCCGTCATGCTGACGTCGTGCGCCGACGAAGTCGCGCCGACCGCGCCGCCACCGCCCGCGATTACGCCCGATGCGTCACTGCTCGGTGATCTCATTGGAGGCGTCACCGGGACCGTCGGTGATCTCGCCAATACGCTTGGCCTCGTGTCATGTAACGTGCGGACGACGCACACCGGATCGGCCGAGATCGGCCCGCTGGGTGGCGTTCTTCGCGTGGGACCGCACGTCCTGACGGTTCCGCCGTACGCGCTCCGCGAGCGAGTGCGCATCAGCGCAGTGGCGCCGCAGGGGTCGTACGTCCAGATCAAGTTCGAGCCGCAAGGATTGCAGTTCCGCCGCTCAACTGTGCTCACGATGAGCTACTCGGAGTGCAGTCTGCTGAGCCCGCTCCGGCTGAAGGTCGTGTACGTCAACGACAAGCTCGAGATCCTCGAGGTACTGCCGACGGTGGTCAGCACGTTGACCCGCACCGCGAACGCACGGGTCGATCACTTCTCGCGGTACATGCTGGCTGATTGATCCGCGGATGACGACGAGTATTCGTCCTCTCACTGCGTTTACGGCGCCGGGGCCCGTCGGGCCCCGGCGCCCTGTCGTTTTTCTTGGTGAGGCCCGCGAGCACGAGCGCGCGGGTCGGGTCGTCGAGGCGATCAAGTGTTACGAATCGGCGATCGATACGGCCGATCCCACGCTCGACGGACTCGTCCTGGCGGAGGCCCTTCGCCGTCTCGGCGTCGTCAGGCGCCGGCGTCACGAATACGACCAGGCGATCGCGCTCTGTGAGCGAAGCCACGAGATCGCCATGGCGCGCAATGACGGCCTGCTCGCCGCCGAGGCGCTCAATGGCATCGCGCTCGTGCACGTGGAGCGCGGCGAATGGTCCGAGGCCCGAGAGCGGCTGAGCCGCGCGCTCGAGCTCGGCGCCGAGAGCAAGGAGCTCGTGGGTCGCATCGAACAAAATCTCGGGATCATGGCGAACATTCACGGCGATCTCGGCGCGGCGATGAACCACTAACGTCGCTCGCTCGAGGCTTTCCGTCAGGGACGCGATGAGCGCGGATGCGCCATCGCGTATCACAACCTCGGTATGCTCAGCGCCGACCAGCGACTGTGGGACGACGCGGAGCGATACTATCGCGCGAGTCTGGAAGTCGCGGAGGCAACGGGGGACGTGCATCTGCGCGGACACGTGCTGCTGAATCGAACCGAGGTGCACCTCGCGCGCTCACGGTTCGAGCCGGCGCGCCAGGACGCGGAAGAGGCGCTCCGCATCTTCGACTCACTCGGGATGGCGGGCGGCAAATCGAGCGCGTATCGATTCCTCGGGATGGTTTACCGGGAGACGGGACGTACCACGCTCGCGGAGGCGCGCCTGCGGTCGGCTGTTCAGCTGTCGGCGGGTGTCGGTGCAGCGCTCGACGAGGCCGAAGCCTCACGCGAGCTGGCGCTCCTGTACCAGGGGTTGGGCCGGAGCCAGGAAGCGCTGCGACTCCTGAACATGTCGCACCGACTGTTCCGGCGTCTCGATGCCCGGGTGGACCTCGTCGACGTCAAGGCCAAGGTGGGGCATCTCGAGAGTGTGTACCTCGAGATCGTGCGAGAGTGGGGCCGCTCGATCGAATCGAGCGACACGTACACGCACGGTCACTCCGAGCGTGTCGCGACATATGCCGCGTCTCTCGCAGCGGCGATGGGGCTCGATGAGACGGAGCTACAGACGATCCGGGTGGGCGCGTACCTGCACGACCTCGGCAAGGTGCGCATTCCGCACGAAATCCTGAACAAGCCGGGGCGCCTTACGAACGAGGAGTTCGATGAGATGAAGCGTCATCCGGAGTACGGGATCGAGCTTCTCGCGTCCGTCGAATTCCCCTGGGACATTCGCCCACTCATTCGGTCGCATCACGAGAAGCTCGACGGCTCGGGCTATCCCGACCGCCTGCGCGGTGACGAGATCCCGCTGACCGCGCAGCTCATCTGCATCGTGGACGTGTACGACGCGCTGACGACGACGCGCTCGTATCGTGGAGCGATGCCGCACCAGGACGCGGTGGATGAGATGATTCGAAGCGAGCGGTGGTGGAGGCCGGACGTCATGGCGGGCTTTAGGGCGAGTGTGGGTGCTTAAGAGAGTGGGTCGAGGGCCAAGGGCCAGGGGCCAAGGGATGGAAAGGCAAACGCCAGCGCTTTGCGCTGGCGTTTGCTCATCTGAGGACCCTGGCCCGACCCTTGGCCCTTGGCCCGTGGCCCCTGACCCGCTTTATCCAACGTACACGACGTCCCCCTCCCGATCTATCCCCATTTCCTGCATGTGGCCGCAGACGCCGCACACCATCGTCGCGTGCCAGGCCTCGTTGAACTCTTTCTGATGCTCCTTCGCGGCCTCCTTCACGGTGACCTTTTTGTAGCTGTATTCACGGCAATGCTCGCAAGCATGACCGCGCGCGATACGCTCGGCACGCTCTCGCGAGATCTTCGTGATCTTCCGCAACTCAGCGCTCCTCGTCGGGATTCCGCAGCGTAGCGCGCGCCGTGGGACGTGGCTGCTGATACCCGCCCGGGGGCGGCGCGGCAGGCTCCCGCGTGCCAGCCGGCGCACTTTGGCCCGCGCTTCCCGCTTTCGCGAGCAGCTCCTTCATCCCTCCCAGCGCGCCGAGGACACCGGTGGCCTCCGCCGGCAGGAAGATCGTGGAGCCCTTGCCCTGTGCGACGTGCGGGAGCGCCTCGAGATACTTGAGTCCGAGCAGATACATCGCCGCCTGCCCCTCGGGCAGCGAGTTCGCGATCCGCTGAATCGCCTCCGCTTCGGCATTCGCCATCGCCAGCCGCGCCTCGGCGAGACCCTGGGCGCGAAGCACCGCTGCCTCTTTCTCACCCTCCGCCTTTCGCACCTGCGCCTCGCGGAGCCCCTCCGATTCGAGGATCGCGGCACGCTTGCTCGCCTCGGCATTCGTGACCGCGGCACGACGCTCGCGCTCGGCACGCATGACGAGCTCCATCGACTGCTGGATGTCTCGTGGCGGCTCGATCGCCTGCAGCTCGACGCGCGTGACGTCGACGCCCCAGCCAATGGACGCCTCCTCGATGACCTCCCGCATCTTCTTGTTGATCAGGTCGCGGCTGGCGAGCGTCTGATCGAGCTCCATGTCGCCGACGATGTTGCGCAGCGTCGTGCGCGTGAGCGTCTCCAGCGCGTAGGGGAGATTCTGAATCGAGTACGTCGCCTTCTGTGGGTCGGCGATGCGGTAGTAGAGGACCGCGTCGATGTCGATGGTGACGTTGTCCTTGGTGATGACCGGCTGGCTCGGGAAGTTGAGCACCTGCTCGCGAAGATCGATTCGTGCAGTGGAGCCGGAGGTGATCTTCTTCACACCGTTCACATCCGCCTCGAAATAGCGCACATCGATCGGACGCGGCCGCTCGATGAATGGGATGAGCACGTTGAAGCCGGAGCGGGCGAGGCGATTGAACTTGCCAAGTCGCTCGATGACCAGCACCTCGGCCTGCCCGACGATCTTGAACGACTTCGTCACGATGAGCAGGGCCAGGAGGGCGAGTACGCCGAGGCCTACGAGCATGGCATCTCCTCGAAGAGGGGGGATCTCATTCTACCCGCCTGACGATCACTCTCGCCAGTCGGCGACGAAGATGTTCGTTTCGCCCTGCTGTCCCGCGTACCGGTTCGACGCCCACACGAGTCGCTTCCCGTCAGGGCTGAACATCGGAAACGAATCGAAATCGCGATGCGTCGTGACACGCTCGAGGCCGGAGCCGTCGAGACCCACCAGGTACAAATCGAACTCGCGGCCGGTCGGGTTGGTGTGGTTCGACGCGAAGATGATCCGTCGCCCATCGGGTGTGAAGTACGGTGCGAAGTTGGCGCCGCCGAGGTTCGTGACCTGACGCTGGTTGGTGCCATCGGCATCCATGACCCAGATCTCCATGCGCGACGGGCGAACCAGTCGCTGCGCCAGAAGCGCTCGATAGTTCGCGAGCGACGCCGAGTCGGCAGGGTGGTGCGCCCGGTACACGATTTTCGATCCGTCGGGCGAGAAGAAGGCGCCTCCGTCGTAGCCGGGCGTCGTCGTCAGCCGACGGACATCGCTGCCGTCCGTGCGCATCGTATAGATGTCCAGATCGCCGTCTTTGGTCGACGTGAACACGATCCGTGAGCCATCCGGCGAGAGCGTCCCTTCCGCGGTGTAGGCGTTCCAGTTCGTGAGGCGGCGCAACTCGCCACCGGTGGAACTCGCGGTGTAGATCTCGAACGGATCGAGGCGCCACACGTACCCGCGGGAAAAGTCGGGGCGCGGCGGGCAGGCGGTGTCGGCGTGGTGCGTCGATGAGAAAAAAATGCGACGGTCTCGATCGAAGAAGTAGCCGCAGGTCGTCTTGCCTGTCCCGGTGGAGACGCGTCGCAGGCCTCCACCTTCGACATCCATGATGAATTGCTGATCGCAGGTACGGCCGTCTCGAGTCGATTGGAAGATCAGTCGACGTCCATCGGCGCTCCAATACGCCTCCGCGTTCTCGCCACGGAAGGTGAGCTGGCGAATGTTCGCCAAGTGACGCTCGCCAGGCTCAGGGTCAACCCTGACGACGATGGTTCCCGAAGCCTGTGGGCGACGGGAGGGGGACCCGCATGCGACGACGGCCACCGAGAGGGTGGCCGTCGCGATCAGACTCAGGTGGCGTCGGCGCATGCCGACAATTTAAGGCACCGTCAGCGCGACGCGCGAGCCACGGCGAAGAGATCCTTCTGCGTATTGCCTTTCTTCATCAGCTCGATCGCGCGCAGAAGCTGCGGGTCGTCCGCGGTCTCGCGGCGTGCCGCCGCCGAATCACCGAACGCGAACCGCGTCACGAAGTGCGACAGCCATTTGTCGATCGTCGGACGCGCGGCGTCAAAGAGCGCTTTGTCGACGTCGACCTTTGCCGCGGTGAGCCGACGGTAGAACTCCTCGCGCCACTCCGGCTGCACCTGGAACGTGGGGCTCGAGACTCGGCTCTTCAGCTCCTGGGCGTAGTTCCACAGGGCGATGCGGACCTGGGGCGACTTCGGCCCAATGGCCTTGAGGAACTCCTGCTCGCGCGTGGTCACGGTGTCATCGGGGATGATCACATCCGGTGTGATGCCGCCGCCACCGTACACGATGCGTCCGGCATCGGATCGATACACCGGGCGGTTCTTCTTCACGGCGTCCGTCTCGAGTGAATCGGGCGGCGTTTCCTCACGCAGTCGTGGGTCGATGCGTGCCGCGGCGGTGGTGTCGCCCGGGCGGCCGCTGGAGGCCAGTAGCTGCGCGTCATCCTTCCGTTCCTTCTGGATGGATCGCCCGCTCGGGGTGAACCACTTCGCGGTCGTAAGCTTGAGGGCGTATCCTCCCTCGAGCGGGAAGACCGTCTGCACGAGCCCCTTCCCAAACGACGTCGTTCCGACGACGAGCGCCCGGTCGTGATCCTGAAGGGCGCCCGCCACGATCTCCGATGCCGAGGCCGTGTAGCCATCGACGAGGACGACGAGCGGCAGGTTGGGCATCTTCGGCTTGCCCTTCGCGACGTACTGCTGCGACATCATGCCGCGGCCGCGAACGCTGGCGATCTCGTGTCCACCATCGAGGAAGATGTCGGCGACGGCGAGCCCCTGGTCGAGAATGCCGCCGGGGTTGCCGCGGAGATCAATGATGATGCCGTTCGCTCCCGCCTTCAGCAGCGAGTCGACGCTCGACTCCAACTCCTCACCCGCGCTCTCGTTGAACGACTGAAGCGGGATGTACCCGATCTTGTTTTCGAGAAGGAGGGCGTACGGAACCGCCGGAATGTGAATCGTGGCCCGCGTGAGGCGATGCGAAATCACTTCCGAAACACCGGGGCGCACGAAGCGAACGTTGACCTGAGTGCCAGGAGTACCGATCAGGGCGTTGGAGACCTGCTCCGTGGACCATCCGCGCGTAGAGGCGGTGTCCACTTGCACGATCCGGTCGCCTTCCTGAATGCCTGCTGCTTCCGCGGGGGTATTCGGGAAGACCTGAACGACGGTGATGACGCCGTCCTGGTCCTCGATGCGCATTCCGATTCCGCCGTAGCGTCCGGTCGAATTCGTCGAGAAGCGTTGCAGCTGCTTGGGGGTCAGGAGCTCCGAGTAGGGATCTTCGAGCTCCTCGACGAGACCGCGCGCCGCTTTCTCGTAAAGTGCCGCGTTGTCGACCGTGTCGACGAAGCGGTCGGCGACAAGCGAGAGCACCTGATCGAACAGTCGGGCGCCGTCGCGTGTCGCGCGATCCTGAAGGACGAACCCGCCGGCGACGACGGGGACGACGACGACCGCGATCAGGGAAAGCTTCCGGAAGCGATTCATGGGACTGCCGGCAGAGGTGAGGGGACTACGTCTCCTTAAATACGATCGAGACAGGGGTAGGTTCCGGTTACCCGCTCATTCCGCCGGAGCCTTCCTCCGTTCCGCCCTGCCAGAGCGACCGCCAGGACATCTCGCGCCCCTTGCGAAACCCCTTCTGCGTGAGCTTCACCCCGTCAGGGGAGATCGTCACGGTGTAGGGCTGCCCGTCGATGTCGATTTCGCGCTTGAGCGTCTTGTCGAGTTTCGTGGTCATTGCGAGTGGAGCTCCGGTTCGAAAAAAGGTGGTCGTCGAATGAGGAACGAGGAACGAGGACCGAGGAAGTTGATTGAATGCTCCCCCCAGGGGAAGCCTAATCCGGGGGCCAAGCCTATTCCCCCGTTACACTTCCTCGGTCCTCGTTCCTCGTTCCTCGTTGATCCTCCGCAATCCGCATTCCGCTTTCCGCGTTTCCAGGGGCCTCACGCCGCCCTCGAGGCCAGGACATAGTCGACGAACCATCGGCGTTTTTGCTGCCGAACGGCAACATCCCGAAGAAGTCCGGCTTCGACGAGCATCTCGTGCGCGGGCTGCAGAACACGTTGCAGGTGCGATGGATAGCGCTGCGTGAGAGGGAGCTGCAAGGCGAGCTGCTCGAGCGCGACGCGCCAGGTGACCGTTCCCTCCATACGAGCGACCTCGAGCAGCCGGTAGAGCCGGCGCGCGACGGGGGAATTCAGCTCGAGATAGTGAGGAGCGGAGAGAGAAACGGTGTGACCCGCGTTGACGTTGGCCCGCGCGAGCGGAGACAACGCAACCCGAGCCACGCCAGGCTCCGACACCGTGAGCGTCGGGAAGAGCGTAAGCTGATCCCGATCTGCGCCGCGGCGGCGATCGATCGAGACGGCGGTGAGCAGCGTAAACGCGATGTCGATGGCCGCGCCAGCGGTCGCGCTCCAGTAGGCGGACTGGGATTCGAGCGTCGTCCGCTCGAGGCGCATGAGAGCGGAGCGAAGCTGCTCGTAGGTGCGCCCGTCGACGCGACGGCCCATCGACCGCAGGAACGCGTGGAGTGTGAAGGTGATAACGCCATCGTCCGGACAGTTGGCTTCGTTCCACCGATGCCAGAGCTCGACGTACACGTCCTGATCGAAGGTGCCGGGGAGCCGGTCGCCCGGGCTGGGCAACACGCGCCAGCGGCCGCCGGTCGGTGGCTCGTACGCGATGGCCGTGTCCTCGGCGGAATCACTGAGCCGGAAGAGTGGAAGAGCCTCGAGCGAGCGATCGAGGACGATCGTTCGCGCGGCGGTTCGGCGTCGTGCCGCGAGGGACATGGTGACAAAGTGGACTCCTCGCCGGGGAGAGTCCAGTGATCGGATTGCGGATTGCGGATTGCGCAACCGTCACCATTAGTAGCACGTAGCTCTCAATCCGCAGTCCGGAATCCGCAATCCGCAATGGTCTTATCCTAACGCTAGCACCTGCCCGGTCAGCGGAATCGACTCGTCCGAGCACAGCCAGACCACCATGCGCGCGACATCCTCGCGTTCCACATAACGCGCGTCGCGTCCCATGCTTTTTTCGTTGGCGGCGGTACGGATCGAAGTGGGGGCGAGCGCGTTCGCGCGCACGCCATTGGCGCGCTCCTCTTCAGCGAGCGCCCGCGTGAGGGTGAGGACGCCGCTCTTCGCCGTCGCATATGCAGCCATGTTGGCGACCGACGCGCCAGGCAGCGCAGCGGCGGATCCAAAGAAGACGAATGCCCCGCGAGCGGCGCGGACGAGCGGCAGAAAGGCGCGCGCGGTCAGCGCGGCGGTCGTGAGATTGAGCGCCAACTGCTTTTGCCAGACGGCGAGCGTGCTGTCGGCGACGTTCGCCATGCCGAAGCCGCCGGCGAGATGCACCAAAGCATCGAGTCGCTTGTCGTATGTGGACGCGATTGTCGCAGCCAGCGTCTGAACAGCGCCCTCGTCCGTGAGGTCGCACGCGAATGCATTGGCGCGAGCGCCTCGCTCGCGGAGCGCGGCAGCGCGGGCTTCCGCGGCATCCTTCAGTACATCCACCGCCGCGATCACCGCTCCGGCGTCAGCGAGGGCGGCAGCGACTGCCTCTCCGACCTGTCCCTCGCGTCCAATCCCGGTAATGAGAACGACGCGACCCGACAACGGTTCCTTGGCCATTGCCGAGAACGATGTCAGGGCGAGCGCAAAGCGCAAGCACGGATATTGAGTGGCTCCACGGCGGGAGGTATGCTCTCCCCATCGCGTGACAGTTGGCCGTCCCTATCACACCGATCCTGTGAGCGCTCTCAAGACCACCGGTCTCATCACCGCCGGCATTCTGTTGCTGGGGTTCTCCTGCGTTGGCGTGCTGTATCTCACGCGTGGTACGCCCGTGTCATCGGTCCGGACGTTTGGCCAGGTGCTGCCACCCGCCGTTATCGATCCGCTGTTTCGTCGGACGATCGAGCTGCTCGCCGGGATGACCATGCAGGACGGAAACGATATTGACGTATTGGTCAACGGCGACGAGACCTATCAGCGACTGTGGGCCGACCTGCGCTCGGCTCGTCAGACGATCACGATGCAGATGTACTACGCGAATCCGGGGAAGGTGGCCGATACGATCAAGCACATATTGATCGAGCGAGCGCGGGCCGGTGTTCGCGTGCTGTTTCTTCAGGACGCGATTGGCTCGCAGAACCTGGAAGACGAATGGCAGGACAGCCTGCGGGCGGCCGGGGTACAGGTCGCGATCTTCCGGCCGCCGCGTTGGTACCAGCTCGACAAGGCCGGCCACCGATCGCACATCCGGGTCGTCGTCGTCGACGGCCACATCGGATACACGGGCGGCTTCGGCATCGATGACAAGTGGCTGGGCGACGGTCGGAGCAATGGAAGTTGGCGCGATACCAACGTTCGGTTCCTCGGTCCGGCGGTCATGCAGTTGCAAGCCGCGTTCGCCGCCGGCTGGGCGGAGGCGACCGGTGAGCTGATCACCGGGCAGCTGTTTTTCCCGCTCGAGGAATTTCGAAGCGACGGGGACGACTTCGGGGGGTTGCTACACATGGCGCCGACACTCGGCAGCACGCCTGCCGAGCGCTTTCTGGCGCTCTCGATCGAGGGGGCGCGACGCACGATGTACATCTCGAACTCCTACTTCGTGCCTGACGACGACTTCCGCCGCATGCTCGTCGCAGCCGCGAAACGCGGAGTGGATGTGCGCATCCTGACGGCGAGCGACAAGACCGACATCAAGACGACGTGGTACGCTGGCCGGAAGCGCTACGAAGAGCTGCTGGAAGGAGGGGTGCGCATCTTCGAGTACGCCCCGTCGATGATGCACGCCAAGACGTTCGTCATCGATGGCGTGTGGAGCACTATCGGGACCATGAACTTCGACAACCGATCGCTCGCGTACAACGACGAGTCCAACCTCGTCGCCTTCGATCGACGGGTGGGGGCCGAGATGGATTCGATCTTTCTCGAGGACCTCAAGCACTCGACCGAGATCAAGCTCGAGACGTTCCGTCGCCGCCCCTGGCACCAGAAGGTCTTCGAGAGGGGCGCGAACATCATCTCGCGACTCCTATGACACCGGCTGACGGCCCCCGGACCGCGCGCGTGTGACTCGCCGGGGCGCATCGGCGGCGCTGCGCACCTTCCATCCGCTGGTGCGCGCGTGGTTCACCGAGACGTTAGGCTCGCCGAGCGAGCCGCAGCAGCAGGGATGGCCGGCGATCGCGAGTGGTGCGCATACGCTGGTCCTGGCGCCGACCGGCACGGGCAAGACGCTGGCCGCGTTCCTGTGGGAGCTGAATGCCCTGATCGTCGAGGGACTCGAGAGCCCGCTGCCCAACGCCATCCGCATTCTGTACGTCTCTCCGCTGAAAGCGCTCAACAACGACATCCAGCGCAATCTCGAGCGCCCACTTACCGATCTCCGGCAGCGCTTCGAGCGTGCCGGCGAGCCCTTTCCCGAGATTCGCGTCGCCGTTCGCACGGGCGACACGCCCGCGTCGGCCCGCGCGCGAATGCTCCGAAAGACCCCGCACATCCTGATCACTACCCCCGAGTCGCTCAACATCATGCTGACGAGCACGCGGGGCCGCGGAATGTTTTCCGACGTGCGTGTCGTGATCGTCGACGAGATTCACGCCGTGGCCGGTACGAAGCGGGGCGTGCATCTCGCGCTGCAGCTCGAGCGGCTGGAAGCGCTTTCGGGAAAGTCTCCGCAGCGTATCGGGCTGTCGGCGACGGTGAAGCCCGTGGGAGAGATAGCCTGGTTCCTGGCAGGAACCAGGAACGAGGAAGGAGGAAGTCGAAAGAGCGACCTGCCGGCCGAGCCCCCCTCGAACGTGCGGATCGTCGATTGCGGGCTCGTCAAGCAGCTGGACATCGCAGTGCGCGCGCCAGTGCCGGACCTGGCCAACGTGGGCGGGAGCGTCTGGCCGAAGGTCATCCCCCTGGTGCTCGAGCGCGTGCGGGAATCGCGAACGACGCTCGTCTTCGTCAACAATCGCGCACAAGCGGAGAAAATCGCCGGGCGGCTCAACGCGCTCGCCGAGGAAGACATCGCACAGCCGTACCATGGATCGCTCGCCCGCGAACGACGTTTGAAGCTCGAGCTGGCACTCAAGGCGGGGGAGCTGCGCGCGCTCGTCGCGACCAGCTCGCTCGAGCTCGGGATCGACATCGGATCCGTCGACCTCGTCATTCAGCTACAGTCGCCGAAACGTGTTACGTCCGGATTGCAGCGCATCGGGCGCGCGGGTCACACGCTCGGTGAGACCAGTCGCGGCGTACTCGTTCCGACGTTCCGGGATGATCTCGTCGAGATCGTCGCCATCGCCGATGCGATGCGCGACGGCGACGTGGAGCCTACCCTCGTTCCGCAGAATGCGCTCGACGTGCTCGCGCAGACCATCACCGCAATGGTCTCGGTGGACGACTGGCGTGCGGACGAGCTGTTCGCGCTCGTGCAGCGCGCCTATCCGTACCATCGATTGACGCGGGCGGCATTCGATGAAGTCGTGTCGATGCTCGCCGGAAAATACCCATCCGATATCGCGGGCGAGCTGGAGGCGCGCATCACCTGGGATCGCGTCAATGCAATGATCACCGGGTCCCGGGCCAGCCGCATGCTGTCGGTGATCTCGGGCGGAATGATTCCCGATCGCGGCCTCTACGCCGTGACGCTGCCGGATCGTACTCGGCTCGGAGAGCTCGATGAGGAGTTCGTACACGAATCGCGCGTCGGCGACGTGTTCCAACTCGGCTCCTCGACCTGGCGGATCGCGACCATCGAGCACGACCGCGTGATCGTCCATCCCGCGCCAGGCGCTCCTGCCCGCATGCCTTTCTGGCACGGCGAGTACGGCGCGCGAGCCGTTGGGATGGCAAGGCGTGTGGGTGCCGTTCGACGACTGGAAACGACGAGCACTGGCAAGACGCCAGCGACTTCGGTGGTGACGGTGGATGAAGCCTCGGTGAAGTCCCTCGAGCGCTACGTCGCCGAGCAGCGAGCGGCCACCGGTGCCGTGCCTGACGAGCGCACCATCGTCGTCGAGTATTTCCGCGATGACCTTGGCGCATGGCGCATCGTTCTGCACTCGATTTTTGGGGGACGCGTGAACGCGCCGTGGGGGATGGCGTTGGCGCAGCGTCTTCGGGAGGCGCTCACCGCGAGCATGGCGGGTCCTGCGGAGCCGGGCGTCACGCGCATCGACATTCAGGTCCAGACGACCGACGACGGAGTCATGCTGCGCCTGCCGGATCTTGGCGGTGCGCCGCCGGTGGACCGCGTGCTCGGCCTCACCGCGGACGAAGCTCGTCGACGTGTGATCGAGGAAGTCGGAACGACATCGCTCTTCGGGGCGCGCTTCCGGATGAACGCGGCTCGCGCCCTTCTGCTCCCGCGCGGCACTGCCCGGCGACGCATGCCGCTCTGGCTGCAGCGCCTCAAGGCTGCCGACCTTCTCGAGACCGTCCGTGCGTGGCCGGAGTTTCCCATTCTCGTCGAGACGTACCGGGAAGTGCTCCGTGACGCGTTCGATCTCGAGGCATTGCTCGACGTTCTGAAGGAGATCGCGGCAGGTCGCATCACTGTTCGCGTGGTAGAGACCGCGCAGCCGTCGCCATTTGCGGCGAGTCTCCAGTTCGGCTTCGTGATGGATTGGCTGTACGGCGACGACACGCCGAGGGCGGAGCGACGTGCTGCTCTGCTGGCGGTGGACCGGGCGCTGCTCGATGACGTCATGCTGGTCGAAGGCGCGGACGACGATCTCCGCAAGGCGATCGAAGAGCTGCTCGCCATTCGACGAGGGACCGCGGCCCACCGGCGGGCGCGGTCGGCCGACGAGCTGGCGCAGCTGATCGATCGGGCCGGTGATCTCACGGCGGCTGAAGCTCGAGACCGCATCGCCGACCCCTCGGAGTGGAAGCGCGGCGATCCGCTCGATGAGCTGCTGACGAGCGGCCGCGTCATCGCGATTCCGGTCTCGACGCGCTCCGATCGCGAATGGCGGTTCATTCTGACGGAAGACTACCCGAGATACGCGGCCGCTCTGGGGGTAGAGTCGTTAGGTACCGTGCGGGCACGAAGCGACCTCGCCGAAGTGTCGGCGAGCAGCGCGATACCCGATGCACTGCGCACGCCGGCGCTCGATCCCCACGCGGCACGGCGAGAAGTGATGGCGCGGTTCCTCGCGCTCTCGGGTCCGGTGACGGCCGATGAAGTCGCGGCGAGGCATGGGTGGGACGAGGCGTGGGTGACGGCACGTCTCGCGGACTGGGAGCGGAATGGCCGACTGCTGCGCGGCCGATACCGCCGTGAAGTGCGAAACCCCGAATGGTGCTCGCGCCGCGTGGTGGAACGCGCCCGGCTGCGCGCGCTGGCGGAGTTGCGGCGCCAAATCGCGGCGGTGGAGATCCCAGCCTTCGCCGCGTTTCTCCAGCGGTGGCAGCACGTCGATCCCCGGCATCGCCTGACCGGGTCCGACGGGACGGAGCGCGCGCTCGCGCAGCTGCTCGGAATGGCGAGACCGCCCGACGGCTGGGAGCGCGATTATCTCCCCGCCCGGCTGGAGCGCTACGAACCGGCGTGGCTCGCCCAGCTCGGTGCATCGGGGCGTTACGTCTGGGCCGGGACGCCGCGTGTCGACCACGGTGGACGGACGATCGCGCTCCACGCTCTCAGATTCTTCGAGCGGGGCGCGGGGTGGATGTGGATGCCGCCTTCCTCGGAGGACCTGCCGTTGAGCGAGCAGGCGCGCGCGGCGCGCCTCGCGCTCGCGCAGCATGGCGCATCCTTTCTCGCCGATCTTCAGGCCGCGACCGGGCTCTCGATGCTCGCGCTGCGCGACGCGCTGCGCGAGCTGGTCGCGGCGGGGGAGGTGACGAACGATGCCATCGAGGCGATGCGCGAGGTAACGCGGATGCGGCCGCTGCCTAACCGCACCCGGCCCGGCGCCGACGATCCGGCGCGCTGGCTTCCGATCGATTACGCGCCGAGCGCGGGGCGACGGGTGGTGCAGCGGCGCATGTCGGTGCGGCGGCTGCCGCGGTGGCGCCGGCCGGATCGCGGCGGCTCCGTGTCCGGATGGGTGGGCCGCTGGTCACTCGTGCGCACGCCAGGAACCATGGGGCAGCTCCCATCGCCCGAAGATCACGCCGCGGCGATCGCGCGCCAATGGCTCGAGCGCTACGGCATCGTCGCCCGCAATTGGTGGCGTCGTGAGCGGCCACCCGTGCCGTGGCGCAGCATCTACCTGGAGCTCAAGCGCATGGAATTTCGCGGTGAGGTGCGCCGAGGCTATTTCGTGCGGGGGTTGGCGGGGGCGCAGTTCGCGCTGCCCGACGCGGTGGAGCAGCTCCGGGCGACCGAGCCCGATCCCACGGCACCCTTCGTCGTCATCGCGGCGAGTGATCCCGCGAATCCGTACGCGCTGGAGCTCGAAGGAGTGGACATCGACCCGTTGTCGCGACCGCGCGGTCGAGGTGCTTTGCTCGTTATGCGCGAGGGGCGCGTCGGGATGTCGGTCGAGGGTCGCGGACGGCGTATCACCGTCGCACCGTGGATGGTCGACGCCGATGTCACCGCGGCCGCCACGGCACTACTCGCGCACCTTCGCGTGTCGCGTGGATCGAGCGCGCGACCTCGGGATGTGGAAGTGGAGACGATCGATGGCCTGAACGCCGCGGCGATGCGGTGGACTGAGGCTTTCTCGAAGGCGGGGTTCCGGCGAGAGACGAGTGGGCTGCGGGGTTTCTGAGTCCTGATTCCGACCGCAAACCACCTCCGAGGCCCGCTTCAGAATTCAGCGTTTGCATCGAGGCATCCAAGTTCAAAGGGGGGACGCGGATTTCCGCGGATGCAGCGAATTCGCGCGGATTGTCCTTGTGGATCGATCCCTTCCGTAAGGAGCAAGCAGTTTTTTTCCGCGCGAGGAGAGTTCTCGCCGCCAGGAACGATCGGCAGAATCCGCTGCATCGGCGTAAATCCGCGTCCCCCCTTTGAACTTGGATGCAAGTCGCGACAGCAGACCACCTCAAACGAACGGGGAGCCGCTATGGCTCCCGTTGGTCTATTTGACTCTGTCAGCTGCCTCGTCTCACCGAATGTCCTCCCGGCCGAGCGCGGCCCGTACTGCTTCTCGAATCGCCACGACGGCCGATGAGGACGACGCCGGGGAATCGTCGCGCACGTGGAGCTCGATGCCGTCGGCCACGTGCACCCGGCGCCACACCCCATCGAGCTCGCCATCGCGCACCACCGCGATGTCGGAGCCGGCGCCGAGTGCCGGCGCCAGCGCCGTGGCGACGCGCCGCTCGAGAGCATCACCCGTCAGCTCGGCGAGCTCCGGCTTGATGCGCTCGAGCGTCTGTCCCTCGCGCTGCCGGATCTTGATGTGGAGCAGCTGCAGCAGATGCCGATAGCCGTACGTCGCCGCAGTGCCCGTCCCTTCAGGTCGGTCGAGCAGGCCGTTGGCGACGTAGAAGCGAATCGCGCGCGCGCTCAGCGAGGCGCGGGCGGCGGCGTTGGTCGGGCGCATCGCGGCGGCATCGACGAGCGCGGTGGCATGCGCGGCGAGGCCTCGCGCGTTCCACGGCGCGTGGCGCGCGTGGGCGCGAAGCAGGGTGACGGGCGACAAATCCGCCATGGCCGGAAAGTACGGCGAACGTCTTCGGCGTGCCAGCCAGCGTCAGGTGTCACACCCCATTGGCGAGGAATCGCGTCACGACTCCGTTGAACTCCGCCGATTGCTCGTCGTGCGGCAGCATCCCCGCCGGATCGAGGATGGTCAACTGCAAGTCGGGATTGATCGCCAGAAAGCCGCGGGCATCCTCGACCGGAGTCTCGACGGCCTGCTCCCCCCAGATGAGCATCACCGGTTGGCGAAGACGCCGCACCGCACCCCGAACATCGAGGTTGAGATGTCCGGACAGAAACGCGGCCGGAGCGTGCCGCGCGCCCGGCTGGTGGGCGGCGCGATGATAGATGGCCACCAAGTCCGCGGTCACGAAGTCGAGGTCGACGTATGCGCGCTCCAGCCAGTATCGGAGACTGCGCCGCGACGCGAGCGTGTTGAACACGGCGGCACCAACAAGCGGTGCATCCACCACCAGTCGCGCAACGTCGCCACCGGTCGTCGCGGCGGTGTTCCGCCTTACGAGGCCTGTCGGCTCGATGAGCACGAGCGACGGATACTGCCCCGGGTCCCGCGCGCCGAGGACCGCCGCGTATGCCGCGGTGAGCGATGACGCGATGAGGGTTGCCGGCTCTCCGATCGTCTGCCGCGCGAAATCGTCGATGAGGCGCATGTAGAGGCGCGCGCTGTACCGGATCTGCGGCCGGTCCGACATGCCGAAGCCCAGCAGATCGAGCGTGTACACATCGTGCGCCGCGGCGAGCGCATCGACGTTCGACCGCCACTCGTACGACCAGGCCGCCGTGTGAATCCCGTGGAGCAGCAGCACCGGCCGGCCCATGCGCGCCCGGGCCTTGCGGTGTGAGTAGAAGAGCCTGCGGCCGCGCCAATCGAATGAGCCGGCGTCACCACCGATGAGATTCTCGAGAGGAGCGACGCCGCGCGACGCGAGCGCGTTCAGTGTCGCCGCCGCGCCGATCGCCGCACCGCTGGCGAGCAGGGCGCGGCGCCACGACGATCGGATCACGCGCTGCTCGGTTCGGACGGAGCCCCTTTGCCGGCGGACGACGGCTTCACCGCGACCGCCCTCTCGACCGGGCGCGACGTCGCCTTCCGCGCGCGCGTTGGAGTGCGCTCCGGTGCCGATCCCGGAAGCGTCACACGCACGGTCGTCCCGCGCTCGGCATCACTGTCGATCGCGATCGAGCCGCCATGTTCCTCGATGATGCGACGCGCGAGGGCGAGGGCGATGCCGCTCCCGCCACGCCGCACGGGGGAGAAGATGTCGAAGGCGCGGGTCAGCTCGTCAGGCGGGATCGGCGGTCCGCCGTGCGTAATCGAGCAGCGCCAGCGTCCACGTGCCTGAGTCTCCGACACGAGCTTGAGATCGGATCCCTGCGGGGCGCCGTCGGCCGCGTGCGCAAGCAAAGTGACGAACGCCTGCGAAAGCTGCGTCGAGTCGAGGTCGCAGGTCGCGTGCTGCCTCGGGCGCTCGCGGGTCACCAGAAGCGAGCGGCTTTCGAGCACACCCCGGTGCGCCTGAAGCACGTCATCCCACACGCGGTCGGGATCGCCCGGCTCGAGCTGCGGGGCGTGCACGCTTCCGTACTCGAGCAGGTCGGTCACCATGCCATTCAGCCGCTCGACCTCACGCAGAATGCGGCCGATGTTTCGCTCCAGCACCGGATCCTCGCGAGCACGGAACCGGAGCAGCTGCGCAGCTGAGGAAAGGCCAAACAGGGGATTGCGAAGCTCGTTGGCGATGCCGGTGACGATCGCGGCCGCCGCCTCCAGCTCTTCCCGGTGCTGCACACGACCGAGGTGACGTGCGTGCTCGATCGCCACGGCCGCCTCATCCGCGATCGCACCGAGCTCGTGCTCCGCGCGCGCGAGGATCGCGCTCGAGTCGACGTCCTCGGCGAGCACCACCATCGCGCCGACGAGCCCCGAGGGCGCCAGCATCGGTGCGGTGAGCTCCTGTCCGCGAGGCGTGCGATGCATGAGCACCCGGCCGGCAGCGAGCGCCTCGAGACCATGCTCGCGGACGCGCTCTTCCAGCGCATCGCGCTCGGCGTCGTACCCGACGGCATGCGCGACGCGAAGACGCGTGGATCCCTCATCGGCGATGGCGAACGCGATCGCTTCGGCGCGCATCGTCTGGCGGACGCGGCGCGCGAGGTCCTGCGTGAGTCGCTCAAGCTCGAGCTCGAAGACGCTCATTCGGTGCAGGTCGTGGCGTTTCGCGCTGCGAAAGTGGATCGAGGGCCTCGGGGCCGGGGTTCACGACCCAGCCCCTCGACCCTCGATTGGTGCACTGCGAATCCGGCTAGCGGCGCTTGCGCGCGCCGCCCCGACCGGGGTTCTTCTTCCCGCGGGAGCGAGCGCCGCCAGCCTTCTTGGCGCTGCCACTGCGACCTCTCGCGCCGCCGCTCTTGCGCGCGCCGCCGCCCTTGCGACCGCGGCTGCCGCCGCCCGCCTTGGAGCGCGCACCACCCGCCTTCTTCTTGCCACCACCGCTTTTCCGAGCGCCCGTCTTGGCCGCTGACTTCTTCCGCGCCGCCCCGCCGCCCTTTGCCGCGGAGGTACGGCCGCCCCCTGCGCTCGTGCCGCCGCCCCCACCGCTGCGCGCGCTCGTCGCGCCGCCGCCCTGCATGCCCCCCGACGAGCTTGGGCGAGCGCCCCCTGCCATTCCAGAGGCAGTCATGGATCCGCCGGTCGTCGTCCCACCGCGCGTTGC
>DATFBS010000015.1:0-95969 GCA_035253695.1 Gemmatimonadaceae bacterium | reverse complement strand
GAGACGCGCAAGTTCGCTCCTGAGTTCTCGCAGTTCCTGGAGGAGGACAACCTCACCGAGGCGATCAAGCTGGCCGAGAGCTACAAGCGGTCGCACGTTGCCCGCGTGCTCGGCGGAGCGTTAGGCGAGGTTCGCCCGCTCATTCAGGACGGCTCGGTCACGGTCGCCGACATCAACTCGGCGGAGCGCGCGGTCGAGCGCAACATGATGATCATTCTCGCCGAGCTGAAGCGCGGCCTCGGCATTCTGGCCACGGTGGGCGCGACCGCGCCGTTCGTCGGTCTGCTCGGCACGACGATGGGTATCGTCAACTCCTTCCAGGGAATGGCCACCGCCGGTACAGCGGGACTTGGCGCGATCTCGGCCGGTATCGCCGAGGCGCTCATCACGACGGCGCTTGGACTTCTCGTCGCCATTCCGGCGGTGTGGGCGTACAACTACTTCACGACGAAGATCGAGAATCTCACCGTCGAGATGACGTACACCTCGAAGGAGATGATCGATTACCTGATCAAGGGCGTCGCCGGCGAGTTCGGCCGCTCCCGCTTCACCCGCGAGTTCAACACGTCGACGGCCACGGGCGGCAACCAGCCGATCACCGGCTGACCTAACGCCTGACGAGGAGAACGATCATGGCCATGTCAGTGGGGCAGAGCGGACGGACGACCGTCAAGGCCGAGCCCAACGTCATCCCGATGATCGACATCATGCTGGTACTGCTGATCATCTTCATGATCACGGTACCAGCACTCGCCGCCGGCTTCCAGGCGGTGCCGCCTGAGGGCGTGAACCTCAAGCCGCACCCGGAAGAGGACAGCGATCAGGTGCTCGGCATCGACGCGGAAGGACGCTATTACCTGAACAAGCAGGCGATTCGCAACGAGGATCTGCCGGAGGCGCTGCGGCGGATCTACGATGCGCGCACCGTCGACAAGATCCTGTTCGTGAAGGCGCATCGTGAGCTGCAGTATCAGCGCGTGCTCGACGCCATCGACATCGCATCGAAGAGCGGCGTCCGTGTCGTCGGCGCGATCAGCGATCAGCGGCCCGGCACCGAGTCCTCCGTGGAGGAGGATCGCGCGGCCGCGGCGGCAGCCACGGCAACACCCTAACCCGCGAGGAGCTTCCTATGGCAATGGCAGTTGGGAACGAAGCGGGTGGGCTCTCGCACGAGCCGAACGTGATCCCGATGATCGACATCCTTCTCGTGCTGCTGATCATTTTCATGATCATCCAGCCGATGATGCGGAAGGCGATCGATCTTCAGCTCCCGGATCCGACGCCGCAGGCAGGGCCACCTCCGGCGAACGTCGATCAAATCGTCCTGGAGATTGGGCCCAACATGCAGATGTCGATCAACAAGGAGTCCGTGTCGAAGGACCGACTCGCCTCCCGCATGAAGGAGATTTACGATCCGCGGCCGTCCAAGGTCCTCTTCGTGAAAGCCGATGGGACGAACAAGTACCAGGATGTGATCTGGGCGATGGATGTCGCGCGGGGAGCCGGAGTAAAGGTCATTGGCGTCCCTCCCAAGGACGCGGGGAAGTAACAGCGAAAGAGTCCTGACGACCTGAAGGCAACGGCGGACGAACCTATTCGGGTCGTCCGCCGTATTATTTTCCGGGGGACGCGAGAGACGATTGGAGCTGGAATGACCGAGCCGTACGATCACCGAGACGACGCTCAGGATACCGACCAACGTCGGCCCTACCGGCCGCCGGTCGGCATGCCGCTGCGCGGAGAAGGCCGCTGGGGTGCGCCGTTCTCGGTGGCGCTGCACGTTCTGTTGGTCCTGGTGTTGGTCACCCCGTTCTTTGCGAGCATCGTCGCGCCGGAGCTTCTGCCCGGTGGTGGTCCCGGACCCGCGGGCGGTGGTGGGGGCGGGCGCGGCGGAATCGGCGGGTTCAGACCTGAGCCGATCACGCCGGAGCGGCTGCGCTACATGCGCATCGCGCCCGAGCCGCCGCCTCCGGAGCCCGAAGTGGAGGAGGCCACCGAGCCTGTAGTGCCGAAGGAAGAGACGCCGCCGCCACAGCCTGAGCCACCGATTCAACAAGCCGCCGTGAAGGACAGCGTGCCCGCCGCCGCGCCAGTCCCCGGCACCGGAGGTGGCACCGGCAACGACGGAACCAACGGTACCGGTCCCGGAACGGGCGGTGGCACCGGATCGGGAGTGGGAACCGGCACGGGCTCGGCGACGGGGCCGGGTACCGGGGGTGGAGATGGACGAGATTACCTCCCGACGCCCGACTTCCTTCCTCTTCCGCCGGAGCCCCGACCGGGAAAGGTGCGCGGACGATCCGTCGCCGTCGTGTTCACGATCAACGAGCGCGGCGACATCGTGAGCCTCGATTTTGCGAGTACGGGCGATCGAGGCTACGATCGAAAATTCCGCGAGCGCCTGCGCGAAGCCAAGTTTCGTCCCGCCGTGCGGCCGGACGGCCAGCCGATTCCGGCGACCTTTCCGATCACGTTTCAACTCTGACGAACGCGAGGATCGCTTCCTCGGTCCTCGTTCGTCGGTCGTCACTAGCCTTCCCATCCCGCCGACATTACCTTCTGTCGGCTTTGCCCAGCGCACGGCCTAACCCTCCGCGCCGCAGCGTTTTGCCCAAAGGACCGAGGAGCTCATGACCAGCGTGGCCACCGCCGACCGCGTGACAGAGTCTCAGTCAGGCTTCGTCAAGGCGATGACGCTCACGGATGCGACGATGCTCGTCGCCGGCTCAATGATCGGCTCCGGCATCTTCATTGTCTCGGCCGACATCGCCCGAAACGTCGGCTCACCCTTTTGGCTCATCGTGGCGTGGGTGGTCACGGGGGTGATAACTCTGCTCGGCGCGCTCGCCTACGGCGAGCTCGCGGCGATGTATCCTCGAGCAGGTGGGCAGTACGTGTTCCTCCGCGAGTCGATGGGTCCACTCATGGGATTCCTCTATGGGTGGACTCTTTTCATCGTGATCCAGACCGGCACGATCGCCGCCGTCGCTGTCGCCTTTGGCCGCTTTCTCGGCGTCCTCTGGCCGGCGATCACGCCGGATCGCTTCGGGTGGTTTCCACAGGGGGACATCTGTGTCTCGTGGCTCGGGTGTCGTGACGCCTCGACGCAGGCGATCCAGCTCGGCCTAACGCCTCAGCGTCTGATCGCGCTGCTCTCGGTCTGGGTGCTGACCTGGATCAATCTGCGGGGCGTACGCGAGGGCAAAATCATCCAGACGACGCTGACGCTCGTGAAGACGGGGGCGCTGGCGCTGCTGATCCTGCTCGGCCTGACGATTGGTCGAAACGCTTCGGCGATCGCCGCCAACTTCGACGCTGGGCGCTTCATGGGCAGCGTCGACGTCACGAATGTGTTCATCATCGCGTTTGGCACGGCGCTCGTCGGTTCGCTGTTCTCGAGTGATGCCTGGAACAACGTGACCTTTGCCGCCGCCGAGGTGAAGGATGCAAAGCGCAATTTGCCGAGGGCGCTCGCGATGGGGACGGGCCTCGTCACGCTCCTGTACATCATGGCGAACTTCGCCTACCTGAGCGTGCTGCCATTGCAGGGCGACCCGAACGGCGCCGGCGTGCTCGAGCGTGGAATTCAGCATGCCACGCAGGACCGCGTGGGCACCGCGGCCGCCGAAGTCATCTTCGGCCCCGCCGGTGTGGTGATCATGGCGATCGCCATCCTCATCTCGACGTTCGGCTGCAACAACGGCTTGATCCTCGCGGGCGCCCGCGTGTACTGGGCGATGGCGCGCGACGGGGTGTTCTTTCGTCGTGCGGGAACTTTGAGCCAGCATCACGTGCCCTCGACGGCGCTCATCGTGCAGGCGGTATGGACCACGCTCCTCTGCCTCACGGGCACGTATGGTCAGCTGCTCAACTACGTCATCTTTGCCGCGCTCGTGTTCTACGTGCTCACGACGATCGGCTTGTTCATTCTTCGTCGTACGCGACCGGATGCGGAGCGTCCGTACCGCGCGATCGGCTATCCCGTGCTTCCGGCGCTCTACATTGTGCTGGCCGCCGCGGTCGCGCTGATCCTGCTCATCGCCGAGCGTACGCGTACCGAGGCCGTCGGTGGCCTGGTGCTCGTGCTCATCGGCGTCCCGGTGTATTTCCTCTGGCGCAAGCTCGAGCGGGCGCCAGCGTAGCTCGTCACTCCCCAGGAGATTCTCCCCGATGTCGATTCGGATGGACACCGTACGTCGTGCCCTCCCGTCGTTCTGGACGTGCCTCACGATGTTCGCGGCCATGATCGTTCCCGCCTTGCTCGGCGCGCAGCAAGCCGCCGCCCCGCGCCCCGGCGGCGAGGCTAACCTCGTCATTCCCAATCTCAACAGCGTCGAGTTTCTCGGGATGCCCGGTCGTACGCTGCTCATGACCGGGCTCGTCGTGTGTGCGCTCGGGTTGCTGTTCGGATTGGTCATTTATGCGCAGCTCAAGCGTCTGGCCGTGCACGAGGCGATGCGGGAGATCTCCGAGCTGATCTACGAGACGTGCAAGACGTATCTGATCACGCAAGGAAAGTTCTTGCTCGTCCTCTGGCTCTTCATCGGCGCGATCGTTTCCATCTACTTCGGGAAGCTGGCAGCGACCGTCGATCCGGTCACCGGTGCGGAGACGCATGGATTTCCGCTGACGAAGTTGCTGGTGATCCTGCTCTTCAGCCTCGTCGGCATGGCGGGGAGCTACATGGTGGCGTGGTTCGGCATTCGCGTGAACACCTTCGCGAACTCGCGCACCGCGTTCGCATCGCTCCGCGGAAAGCCGTATCCCTGCTACGCGATTCCGCTGCGCGCTGGCATGAGCATCGGGATGCTCCTGATCAGCGTCGAGCTGCTGCTGATGCTCTTCATCCTGCTGTTCGTCCCGGCCGACTACGCGGGACCGTGCTTCATCGGCTTCGCGATCGGGGAATCGCTCGGGGCGGCGGCGCTGCGTGTCGCGGGCGGCATCTTCACGAAGATCGCCGATATTGGGGCCGATCTCATGAAGATCGTCTTCAAGATCAAGGAAGACGATGCGCGCAATCCCGGTGTCATCGCCGACTGCACTGGCGACAACGCCGGCGATTCGGTCGGCCCGAGCGCCGATGGCTTCGAGACCTACGGCGTCACCGGGGTCGCGCTGATCTCCTTTATCCTGTTGGGAATCACGCCGGCGGTCGCGGGGCCGAATTTCGAAGCGGTCCAGGTGCAGCTGCTCGTCTGGATCTTCATGATGCGCGTGGTCATGGTGATCGCGAGCGGCGCCTCGTACCTCATCAACGAAGCGATCGCGAAGGCGCGCTACGGTACGGCCGATCACATGAACTTCGAGACGCCGCTGACCTCGCTCGTCTGGCTGACGTCGATCGTGTCGGTGGGTCTGACCTATCTCTCGTCGTACCTGCTCATTCCCGATCTCGGTGACGGCACGCTGTGGTGGAAGCTCTCCACGATCATCACCTGCGGTACGCTCGCCGGCGCGATCATTCCCGAGCTGGTGAAGGTGTTCACCTCGGTGCACTCGGCGCACACGAAGGAAGTGGTGACCTCGTCGCGGCAGGGCGGCGCCTCGCTGAACATTCTGTCGGGCTTCGTCGCTGGGAACTTCTCGGCCTTCTGGCTGGGCATGGCGATCATGGGTCTGATGGCGATCGCCTACCTCGTCAGCACGCAGGGACTCGGTGTGCTCATGATGGCGCCGGCGGTGTTCGCGTTCGGTCTCGTCGCGTTCGGATTCCTCGGGATGGGCCCGGTGACCATTGCGGTCGACTCCTATGGGCCGGTGACCGACAACGCCCAGTCGGTCTACGAGCTGTCGATGATCGAGGCCGTCCCCGGTGTAAAGGAGCAGATGCGTCGCGACTTCGCCTTCGAGCCCCAGTTCGAGCGCGCGAAGCATCTCCTCGAGGAGAACGACGGAGCGGGCAACACGTTCAAGGCGACCGCGAAGCCGGTGCTCATCGGAACGGCGGTCGTAGGCGCGACGACGATGATCTTCTCGATCATCATGGTGTTGACGAACGGATTGCAGGCGGAGCTTCTCGCGAATCTGTCCATTCTCCATCCACCGTTCCTGCTCGGGCTCATCACGGGTGGCGCCGTGATCTATTGGTTCACCGGCGCGTCGACGCAGGCGGTGACCACGGGAGCCTATCGAGCGGTCGAGTTCATCAAGGCCAACATTCGCCTGGAAGGGGTGACGAAGGCGTCTGTGACCGACAGCAAGAAGGTGGTGGAGATCTGCACGCAGTACGCCCAGAAGGGGATGTTCAACATCTTCCTGACCGTCTTCTTCGCGACGCTCGCCTTTGCGTTCGTCGAGCCGTACTTCTTCATCGGCTACCTCGTGTCGATCGCTCTCTTCGGGTTGTATCAGGCGATCTTCATGGCGAACGCTGGTGGCGCGTGGGACAACGCGAAGAAGATCGTCGAGGTCGATCTGAAGGCGAAGGGCACGGAGCTGCACGCCGCGACCGTCGTCGGCGATACGGTGGGTGATCCCTTCAAGGATACGTCGTCGGTGGCGCTCAACCCGATCATCAAGTTTACGACCCTGTTTGGGCTGCTCGCCGTCGAGCTGGCGGTGTCGCTCACCCGCCAGCGGGGCTCGACGTTCTCGCTCATCCTCGCCGCGCTCTTCCTGGCCGCGTCGCTCTTCTTCGTCTACCGTAGCTTCTACAAGATGCGCATCGAGGTCGCTGAGCCGGCTGTGCGCGCACGCGCCGCAGCCTGAGCGTGCGCTCGCTCTTCTGGCGGAAGCCGATTGCCGAGCTGGTCCCGGAAGGGGAGGGCACGCACACACTCAAGCGTGCCCTCGGCGCAGGCGATCTGGTCATGCTCGCGATCGGGGCGGTGATCGGCGCCGGCATTTTCTCGTCGATCGGGACGGCCGCGGCGGGCGAGGTACTTCCGTCGGGAGAGGTCGTTCGCTACGGCGCGGGTCCCGCGCTGGTCATCTCGTTCATTCTGCTCGGCGTCGCCTGCGCGCTCGCCGGGCTGTGTTACGCCGAGCTCGCGGCCATGATCCCTCAGGCCGGAAGCGCGTACGCGTATTCCTATGCGACGCTCGGCGAGATCATCGCCTGGATCATCGGATGGGACCTCATCCTCGAGTACGCGGTGGGCAACATCGCCGTCGCGATCGCGTGGAGTGGCTACTTCAATTCATTCATTAGCGCGTTCGGGATCAATTTCCCCGACTGGCTCACGCACGGTTATCGAACGGCATTATTGAGCTCCGATCCCGCAGTCCACGGCTTGCTCGAGACGGCACCGCGGGTCTTCGGGATTCCCGTACTCTTGAATGTGCCGGCGTTCGTCATCGTCATGTTGATCACGTGGCTCCTGTACATAGGGGTCAAGGAGAGCGTGCGGGCGAACAACATCATGGTGGTGATCAAGCTGCTGGTGCTGGGACTCTTCGTGGTCGTCGGCGCCATGAACATCGACATGGCGAACTACACGCCCTTCGCGCCGAATGGGTGGCGAGGCATTCATCAGGGCGCGGCGATCGTGTTCTTCGCGTACATCGGGTTCGACGCGATCTCCACGGCGGCGGAGGAGACGAAGAATCCGCAGCGCAACATGCCGATCGGGATCCTCGCCGGTTTGGGCATCTGTACGCTCATCTACGTGATCGTTGGCATCGTAGCCACGGGCCTCGTGCCATATCAGCAATTGCGGGCCTCGGATCCTCTGGCGAGGGCGTTGGAGGTCGCCGGGCTCCCAATCGCCAGCTGGTTCGTCGCCTTCGGCGCTGTCGTGTCCCTCACCGCGGTGCTGCTGGTCTTTCAGTACGGCCAGCCGCGCATCTTCTACGCGATGGCACGCGATGGCTTGCTGCCCCCATTTGCGTCGAAGATCCACCCCAAGTATCGGACTCCGCACGTCACGACGCTCATCACGGGGCTTGTCGTGGCCGTGGGCAGTTTGGTGCTCGACGAGAACGAGATTTACGACCTCACGAACATTGGGACGCTCTTCGCGTTCGCGATCGTGTGCGTCGGTGTGCTGGTACTCCGGGTGAAAGAGCCGAAGCGTCCGCGCCCCTTCCGTGTGCCCGCGATATGGGCGGTGGGAATTCTTGGCGCACTCGCGTGCGTCTCGATCATGAGAGGGCTACCGGTCCGCGCGTGGGAGCGTTTTGGCCTCTGGATGACGGCCGGAATCATTCTTTACTTCGTCTACGGGTTCCGTCACTCACGGCTGAGAGGGCGCGGGTCCCCGCCTCCTGTGGAGCGTATCGATGGCTGAGCCGATCGCGCATAGCGGGAAAGGAATGAAGCTGCACACGAAGATCCTACTTGGTTTGGTGATCGGTGCAGTCGTGGGGATCGCGGCGAATCAAACGCTCGGCGGGGATCACGACGTCGTGGTGAGGGTGAACAAGTACCTCGCCGGGCCGGTGGGACAGATCTTCCTGCGCCTCCTGTTCATGATCGTCGTGCCGCTCGTGTTCGCATCGATCGCCCTGGGCGTCGCGGGTCTTGGCGATCTTCGGCGCGTGGGACGTGTCGGCGGAAAGGCGATCGCGTATTTCCTCGCCTCGACGGCGTTGGCCGCCACTCTCGGGTTGATTGCCGTCTCGATCGTCCGGCCTGGCGAGCAGATCGATCGCGTCACCGCCGAGCAGCTCCGCACGGAATTCGCGGGCGACGCGTCATCGCGTGTCGAGGCTGCCGCATCGACCGATTTCGGCGTGAACACGATCGTCAACATGTTCCCGCGAAATCCGATCAAGGCCGCCGTCGACCTCGACATGCTCGGCATCATCACGTTCTCGCTGATTTTCGGTGCCGCGCTCACACTCATTGCGGCGGAGCGCGCCAGGCCGATGCTCGGATGGTTGGAGGCGCTGCAGGACGTCGTGATCAAGATCGTCGAGATGGCCATGCGATTCGCGCCCTATGGCGTGGCTGCCCTCATCTTCGGTGTCACGTCCAGGTTCGGGTTTCACCTCCTCAAGCCACTCGGCGCCTACGTCCTGGTGGTCATCGGAGCGCTGCTGCTTCACGTGCTGCTGAACATCTCGCTCATCCTCCGTTTTCTGGTGGGTATCAACCCGTTCACCTTCTACCGGCGAATTCGCGCCGCGCTGGTGACCGCGTTCAGCACGAGCTCCAGCAGCGCGACGCTGCCCACCGCCCTGTCCGTCGCCGAACGGAATCTGGGAATTCCTCCCTCGATCGCCGGATTCGTGTTGCCGCTTGGCAGCACGATGTGCATGAACGGAACTGCATTGTTCGAGGGAATCACCGTCATCTTCCTGGCCCAGGTGTTCGGGGTCGCACTCGATCTCGGGCAGATGGTCGTGGTCATGATCATGGCCGTTCTCACCGCTGTCGGCGCCGCCGGTGTGCCCGGCGGCTCGATCCCGCTGCTCGTGACGATCCTCGTCATGTTCGGGATTCCGGCGGAGGGCATCGCCATCATCCTGGGCGTCGACCGAATCCTCGACATGTCGCGGACCACGGTGAACGTCTGCGGTGACCTGAGCGCCACCGCGTTCGTGGCGAGGACGGAGCGCGTGTGGAACGCGTCGATGGTCCCGTCGAATGAGGAGATGGCCATCCCGCGAGTGCTCGACGAGAGCCCCGGATGGCCGCGGCCAGCGGACGCCCCGAAGTAGGAGCTGGGGCTTAGGGCGGAGGGGTGAGGGGGAATTGGGGAGTAGGTTGCAGGAGGCGAACGGCAGAGCCGCAGTCCAGAATAGGCATCTTTCCCCTACACACCTCCAACCCGGTCCCCCCTGATTCCTGATCCCTGACTCCTGACTCCTGCCGTCATGTCTGTCACCGAATACATCCAGCTGTACGTCTTCATGCTCGCCGGCGTCGTGGGGTACCAGGTGATCTCACGCGTGCCGCCCCTGCTGCACACGCCGCTCATGTCGGCGACGAACGCGATCTCGGGCATTTCCCTCGTCGGCTCGCTGGTGGCCGCGGGGTCTGACCACGGCACCGTCAGCACCGTCCTTGGTGGAATCGCCGTCATGGCCGCGACGATCAACGTCGTCGGGGGCTTCATGATCACCGATCGCATGCTCAAAATGTTCAAGCGCGAGACGCGGCAGCGCTGATGCGCGAGCACGTGACGCAGGCGGCGTATCTCGCCGCCTCGCTGCTTTTCATCCTCGGTCTTCGCAGTCTCAGCTCGCCGGCCAAGGCTCGCCGCGGCATGCAGCAGGCTGCCCTCGGCATGCTGTTGGCCGTCATCGGCACGCTGGTTCAGCAGGAGATCGTGCGCTACGAGTGGATCGCCGGGGGGATGATTCTCGGGTCGATCATCGGCGCCGCGATGGCGATCTACATGCCGATGACCGCCATGCCCCAGCGGATCGCGGTGTCCCACTCGTTAGGGGCCGTCGCCGCCACCCTCGTGGGTGTGGTCGAGTACTACCGTCACGGCGCCGATGTCGGGCGCGGCAAGATGGTCGCGCTCGGCTTCGAGGTGCTGTTCGGCGCGCTGACCGTCACCGGTAGCCTCATGGCGTTCGGCAAGCTGCAAGAGCTGCTGCCGACGCGACCCATCACCTACAAGTTCCAGAACTTTTTCAACCTGACGCTCTTCGCCCTGGCGATCGGCCTCTTCGGCTGGCTGATCTACGACGCGTCCAATCCGACGGTCTTCTACGCGATGCTGACCCTGGGTGCCGTCCTCGGGGTGTTGATGGTCCTGCCTATTGGCGGCGCCGATATGCCCGTCGTGTTGTCGCTCCTGAATTCCTACGCGGGACTCGCTTCGGCCGCCACCGGATTCGCCCTCGACAACAACGTCTTGATCATCGCCGGCGCGCTCGACGGAACATCGGGCTTCCTCCTGTCCATGCTCATGAGCAAGGCGATGAACCGGTCCTTCGCGAACGTGCTGTTCGGTGCGTTTGGCGCAGCGCCGGAAGGCGGGCCAGCTGCCACGAGCGTCGCGGGACTGTCTGTTCGATCATTGAGCGCAGAAGACGCGGCGGCCCAGATCGCGTATGCGCGCTCGCTGATCGTCGTGCCTGGATACGGCATGGCCGTCGCGCAGGCGCAGCGGGAGGTGCGAGAGCTCGCCGACATCGTCAGCAAGAAGGGGGGTGACGTGAAGTACGCCATCCACCCCGTGGCCGGCCGCATGCCGGGGCACATGAACGTGCTTCTCGCCGAAGCGGATGTGCCGTACGAGCAGCTGTACGACATGGATGCGATCAACGATCACTTCGAGCGCACCGACGTGGCGCTGGTCGTCGGCGCCAATGACGTGGTCAACCCCGCGGCGCGCAGCGATCGCGGCAGTCCAATCTACGGGATGCCGATTCTGAATGTCGATCGCGCGAAGAGCGTGATCGTTCTCAAGCGAAGCATGAATCCAGGCTTCGCGGGAATCGAGAACGAGCTCTTCTACAAGCCTCAGACGGCAATGGTCTTTGGCGATGCCAGGGCGACACTGAAGCAGCTCGTTCAGGCGGCGAAGGAGCTTTGATA
Source organism: Gemmatimonadaceae bacterium (assembly GCA_035253695.1). GTDB lineage: Bacteria > Gemmatimonadota > Gemmatimonadetes > Gemmatimonadales > Gemmatimonadaceae > JAICNG01. The sequence goes on along the minus strand of DATFBS010000015.1, from coordinate 84,529 downwards.
GGACTTAGGGGTCAGGGATCAGGGATTAGGGGGTACAGGGAATGGGTTTCAGGAGAGAACCGCACCCGACTCTCCTGCAACCTACCCCCGAACCCCCTGATCCCTGACCCCTGACTCCTAGATCCTGTAGTTCAGGCTCCGACCCCGAGATAACGCAGCGCCCCGCGCACCGCGCCGCGAACGGGAACCACTTCCTCCGTACGGAGCTGCGCACCGGGAACCGCGCTCTTCATCCGGTGCTCGACACGCTTTCGGAATGGTGCGCCAGGCGCGAGGAGACCGCCGGCAAACGCCACGGGCACACTCGCGCGCTCGTCGCCGAAGAGCTGGCGCGCCAGCGTGCGCACGTGGAGAACGAGCTCCTCCGAGGCGATGCTCAGCAGCGCGTTCGCGCGCAAGTCGCCCGCGTCGGCGACGCTGGCGACCACTGGCGCGAGCGTCGCGAGGTCGGCGGGTGTCGCCAGTCCAGCCCATCCGACCAGCCCGGTCACATCATTGACCTGAGCCGCGGTGAGCACCGCACCGACGAGCGCGGTGGGCGGCTCGCGCTCGTCGGACGACGCCGTGACGATCGAGAGGGCGCGACGGCCGATCCAGGCCCCACTCCCTTCGTCACCACACACCGGTCCCCACCCGCCACAGCGCGCCGTTGATCCGGTTGGCCCTCTCCCAAAGGCAACCGATCCGGTACCGGCGATGAGGAGGATGCCGGCGCCGTCGCCGAAGGCATCGTCGAGCGCGATGGCGGCGTCGGCGTGAACCACCACCTCGTCGGCCACATCGCGCGACACGAGCGCTTGCCACAGCGCCTGCCGCTCCGGCTCTCGCCCAACGCCAGCGACTCCGACGCACAGGACTTTCGGAGTGACGTGCGTCATGTCGCACGAAGCGAGGGCGTCGCGAGTCGTTGCGACGATCACGTCCGCTGACCGATCGATCTCGCCGGGCCGAATCGCGCTCCCCGGCCCCTCGGCGCTTCCGAGCTGCTGCCCGCGCTCGTCGGCGACCCATGTCCGGGTCCTGGTGCCGCCGCCGTCGACACCGACGACAACGGCGCTCACGACGTTCCCTCGGTCGCGAGCGTCGCCGGCATGGGATGCGTGAACGACGACAGAATGCCAGTCACCATGGTGATCGTCGTACCGATGAGCACGTACCAGGGCCACGCGATGCGGCCGAGGGGAGCCAGGGTATCCGCCACCCCTGGATACGCGGCGGAGAGCGGTCTCGCGAAAACCACCAGCGTCATGGCGGCGATGCCGACGGCCATCCCGAGAATGGCATCGCGTTGAATCGCGCGCCGCCACAGCATGCCGAGAAAGAACCCACCGAGCAAGCCACCATACGTGAACGACGCGACCGACAGCGCGACGACAACGACCGGTGTACCCTGTGCGCGATAGAGAAGGGCGCCGCCAACGAGGATGACCGCCCACACCAGCGTGAAGATCTTGCCGATCCGCAGCACCCCGGGGTCATCGGGAAGACGTCCCGTCAGCGGCAGGTAGATGTCGTGCGTGGTTGCCGCCGACAACGAGTTCAGCGCGCCCGACACGGTGCTCATCGCCGCGGCGAGAATGGCCGCGATGACGAGCCCGGTGAGGCCGGGAGGCATCACCTCGACGATGAAACGCGGGAAGATCTCATCGGGTCGCTGGAACGTCTGGCCGCGATAGTACGCGAACAGCCCGATGCCGATGATCAGAAAGAGACAGAACTGAACAATGACCGCGATGCCGCTGCCGATGAGTGATCGCCGCGCGTCGCGCAATGACGACGATGCGAGCAGGCGCTGCACGATGAGCTGATCGGCGCCGTGGGAGGCCATCGAGAGGAAGGCGCCACCGATGAGCCCCGCCCAGAGCGTGTGCGCGCGATCGAGCCCGGTGTACGTGTCGATCACGTTCAGCTTCCCGCGAGCTGCCGCGTCGCCGAAGATGGCGGTCCACCCACCATCGACCCCCTTGCCGAGCAGCCAAAGCGCAGCGACACCGCCAAAGAGATAGACGAACGTCTGCAGTACGTCCGTCCATACGACCGCGCGCATGCCTCCGTGGTACGTATAGATGATGGTGAAGACACCCAGGATGAGAATGGACACCGGCGTGAGATACCTCGGATCGATCACCGGCCCAATGATCAAGGCGATCGGGATGGCGGTCGCGAACACGCGAACCGAGTCACCGAACGCGCGTGTCACCATGAAGATGATCGACGCGAAACGACGTGTCGCCACGCCGAACCGTCGTTGCAGCAGGGCATACGCGGTGACGAGCTCGCCCTGGTAGTACCGCGGGAGCAACGTGTAGCCGATGACGATACGGCCCAGCAGGTAGCCTAACGCCACCTGCAGGAAGCTGAGATCGGCGAGATAGGCGAGCCCGGGGATGCTGATGAAGGTCAGCGCGCTCGTCTCGGTCGCGACGACGGAGAAGAGAATCGCCCACCACGGGATAGCACGGTCTGCGACGAAGTAGTCGCGCGCGTCCTTCTGACCGCGCCCCAGCCACATGCCGAGCGCGGTCGTGCCGACGAGGTACGCGAGCAGCACCGCCGCGTCGAGCAGCGTGAACGTGGATGTCATGTTGAGCCGCGCTCAGTCGATGACGTACGCTTCCATCGCGAAGTATTCGGCGAGCCCGAGCCGGTCGAGGGTCGCGGCCGTCTCCTTGTTCCGAGCCTCGACGCGCTGCCAGAATTCGCGCTCGTCGTGCGCGCCAGGGAAGGGCGCGGAATCCTTTTGAGACTGATGCTTGAAGATCGCCTGAATCTTCAGCTTCAGCTCTTCCTGCGAGAGCGGCACGAGCCAGGTCGCGTCGGTGACAGGCCACTCCTGCCAGGCGCCCCTGTAGAGCCAAATCTCCGGGACTGCGCGCTGCGAACTGCGAGCTGCGGACTGTGCGTCGTTCGAAGTTCGCAGCTCGTAATTCGCAGGCTTGAGTTCCTCGACCGCGCGATAAATCGCCTCCTTGCACATGCGATGCGTCCCGTGCGGATCCGAGAGGTCGCCGGCGACGAAGATCAGCTCGGGACGGACTTCTTCCAGCAGATCACGCACGATCGCGACATCGGCAGGGCCAATGGGATCCTTGCGCACCTTGCCCGTCTGATAGAACGGCAGGTTGAGAAAGCGTGCCGCCGACGCCGACATCCCGAGCGTCTCGATGCCGCTGACCGCCTCGGTCTCGCGGATGATGCGCTTGATGTCCTGGACCTCCGGGATGTCGACATCGCCCGGGCGCTTCGAGGCGAGGAACTCGTACACGCGCCTCGCGAGCTCCGAGACCTCCGCCTTGCCGATCTCGCGATCGTGGTTCAGCCGAACGAGGAAATCGACGTACCGCCGCACGTCGTGATCGAAGACCGCGATGTTGCCGCTCGTCATGTAGGCGACGACGATCTGATTCTGATTCTCCACCAGCTTGCGCAGGATGCCGCCCATCGAGATGACGTCGTCGTCCGGGTGGGGAGAGAAGACGACGATGCGGGTCCCTCGAGGCAGCTTGGACTTCCCACGAATCTTGGCGCCGAGCGCGTTGAACACTTCGCCATTCGCGGTTCCCGGTGATCCGAAGCGCGCCACGAGCGAGGACAGCTTGTGCTCGGCGTAGTCGCGCTGCGTCAGCTTGAGAATGGCCTTGCCGGTCTGCTGCGACAGCCAGACCACGGCGCGTACGGCCAGTGCCGGCGTCCATTGCACTTCGTCGAGCAGCCAGGGGGTCGCGAACCGCGTGAGATCGGCCGCGGCGGCGCGATCGATGTAGAACGTCGTGTTCGGATGCTGCTGAAGGAACGTCGCCGCGACCTCGACGTCGACCTCTCCCTCGACCGCGCGGAGGACGATGCCGGCCTTGTGCTCACCGGTGGCCAGAATGATGATCTCGCGCGCGTCGAGGATCGTCGCCACGCCCATCGTGAGTGCCTCACGAGGGACGTATTCCTCGCCGAAGAAATCGGCGGCCGCGTCCTGCCGGGTGACGTTGTCGAGGTGAACGAGTCGCGTACGGCTCTCCACGCCGGACCCTGGCTCGTTGAAGCCGATATGGCCCGTCTTGCCGATGCCGAGGAGCTGGAGATCGATGCCGCCAGACTGACGAATCGCTTCCTCGTACCGCAGGCATTCGAGCTCGACATCCTCGCGCGGGGTGTCGCCGCGCGGAATGTGGACGTTCTCCGGCTTGATGTCGACGTGCGCGAAGAGATTCTCCCACATGAACCGGTGATAGCTGTGGATGCTCTCCGGCTTCATGGGATAATACTCGTCCAGGTTGAACGTCACGACGTCCGCGAACGACAACCCTTCTTCGCGATGCATGCGGATGAGCTCGCGATAGACGCCGATCGGCGTCGAGCCCGTGGCGAGACCGAGCACTGCCTGCTCGCCTCCGGCATCCTTCTCGCGGATCAGCGTCGCGATACGCGAGGCAACGAGGCGTGCAATGTCGTCGTGCTCCTCGACGACGACCGTTCGAATGCGTTCCAGGGCCGCGGTGGTCTGCGAGATGCGAGAAGGCCCGCGAGTCATGCGATGATCGCGGGCCTCCTGTGCGGTGCCGGCGTCGAGTCGCACGCCAGTATCCGTTCTCATGCTATCGAGCGTTTTCCTGTCTTACGCGTTGAACGAGCTGCCGCATCCGCACCCGCCAGTCGCGTTCGGATTCTTGAACGTGAACCCGGAGCCCTGCATCGACGACACGTAGTCGATCGTGACACCGTTGAGGTATTGGGCCGAAAACGGGTCGACGAACACCCGGATCCCTTCCTGGTCGATGATGAGGTCATCATCGGCTGCCTTCTCCTCGATCAACAGACCGTAGCGGAAGCCGCTGCATCCGCCTGGTTGGACGCTCACCCGAAGGCCGCCCTGCTCGAAGGGCACTCCTTCCTGCTCCATGAAGCGCTTGACTTCAGTGGTGGCGACCGGCGTAACGGTCATCGTGACCATGGGTTGCTGCGTGGCGCTCATGAGTTCCCTCTGTGGTAACGGCCGGGAACCGCCCCGGCACGGCTGACGAAGTATAGTCCCCGCAACAGCTAACTACAAGAATGACTCACGCATGGGGCGAGGGTCACGCTCTCCTGTTTTCTACTGCGACGGGCGTGCCGGGTTCCCGCTCGGCACGAAAGGAACGCGCAATCCAGGCGAAAGCCGCGAGGGCGATGACGAGCAGCACGAGCCCCGAAGAAACTTCCCCAAATATCAGCTTGCCAATGCCGAACAGGGTGCCGTACACGGCCACGATCCCGGCAAGCCAGTTTGTCCATGCCAGTCCGCCGCCGGGAATCGACTCCCGGCCAAATCCAAGCCGCGCGGACACTGCGCTCCATCCGGGACCGCCCGGTCGCACACGGCGGTAGAACGAATCCAGGACGGCGTCAGGTTCCGGCTTCGTCAGGAAAGTGACCGCCAGCCAGACGACGGTGCTCACCGCGACGGTGACGAGCATGACCCACGCGTCGGCGTTGGCGGTGCCGGCGAACGCACGCGGCACCATCCGCATCGCCGCCAGCGAGACCAGGAATGAGGTGATCATGGCGCTGATCTCCGACCACGCGTTGATGCGCCACCAGTACCAGCGAAGGATCAGCACGAGGCCGGTACCGGCACCGATCGCGAGAAGGAACGTCCACGCGCGACCGATGGTCTGGATTTGCCAGGTGACGACGATGGAGGCGAGAAACAGCACGATCGTGGCGACGCGCGATACGTTCACGTAGTGCTTGTCGCTCGCGTCCTTGCGCATGAATCGCTTGTAGAAGTCGTTGACGAGGTATGACGCGCCCCAGTTGAGCTGAGTGGCGATGGTGGACATGTACGCCGCGGCGAACCCAACCACCATGAGCCCTCGCCAGCCCGACGGTAGCAGATCGACGAATGCTCTCACGTAGCCGTTCTCCTTTTCCGCGGCGCCGAGCTCAGGGTACAGGATCACGGTCGCGAGCGCGGTTACGATCCACGGCCACGGACGAAGGGCGTAGTGAGCGACCTGGAAGAAGAGTGTCGCCAAAACGCCATCGCGTTCGGAACGGGCCGAGAAGATGCGCTGCGCGACGTAGCCACCGCCGCCCGGCTCCGCTCCCGGGTACCATGCCGCCCACCACTGCACGAAGAGGAACACCGACAGCGCGAGAATCGGCATCCACGCATAGTCGAGGATGGCGCCGTTCTCGACCCGAACGGGAAGCACGGAGAGCGCCGCTTGTTCGCTGCCGAAGTACGCGGCGGCTTTTGTCTTCAGCGCCTCCATCCCACCCACGGCATCGACCGAGTACATCGCCAGGACGATCACCGCCAACATCGCCAGGCCGAACTGGAGGAAGTCGGTCCAGAGAACCGCCCACAGCCCCGCTGCGACGGAGTACCCCAGCGTAATCACGAAGCAAATCCCGACCGCGACGTACGGCGACACCCCGAGAGAGATCGAGAGGATCTTGATCATCGCGGCGTTCACCCAGCCGAGGATGATCAGGTTGATGGGAAGCGCGAGATACAGCGCACGGAACCCTCGAAGAATCGCGGCGGGTCGACCGCTGTAGCGCACTTCGGCCAGCTCCACATCCGTCAGCACCTTCGCCCGGTGCCACAGCCGGGCAAAGAAAAAGACGGTGAGCATTCCGCTCATGACGAAGCTCCACCAAACCCAGTTGCCAGCGACGCCTCGGGTGGCGACGAATCCCGTGACGACGAGCGGGGTGTCGGCCGCGAACGTCGTCGCGACCATCGACACGCCCGCGAGCCACCACGGCACCGAACGCCCCGACACGAAATACTCCGTGAGACTCGAGCCGCCTCGGCGCGTGAAATAGAAGCCGATGCCCGCCGACACCACGAAGTAGCCGACGATGATCGCCCAATCGAGCAAGGTGAGTGTCATGGCGAGCCTGGGCTGAGGGGAGCGGCCGAGCCGACGGCCGCCATCACGGCATCGGCAAGGGCGGTACGAACCAGGCCGATGCGCGTGTTCTGTCGGGAAGGATTGACGCGATTGCTCAACAGGATGACGAACACACCGGCCTCCGGGTCCATCCAGAGCGATGTTCCCGTGAACCCGGTATGCCCGAACGCGCGGGCTGACATGCGGGTGCCCGCGGAGTTCCGGCCCGAGGGCGTCTCCCAGCCGAGCGCCCGATGGGACAGCCCTGGATCCTGTACCGCGGTGAATTGCGCGATCGTTGGGGCCGCGAGGATGCGGACGCCATCGAGCACTCCACCGCCCAGCATCATGCGCGCGAAGCGCGTGAGATCCGCCGCGGTGGAAAAGAGACCGGCGTGGCCCGAGATGCCGCCGAGCATGAACGCGTTCTCATCGTGCACCTCGCCCCGGATGTGCCGCTGCCGCCAGGGATCGAACTCGGTCGGGGCGATGCGGTCCCGGAGCGACGCGTCCGGGCGATAGGTGGTCGCCGTCATGCCTAACGGCTGAAAGATGTGTCGACTCAGGTAGGTGTCGAGACGCTCGCCGCTCACGCGCTCGACGACCTTCCCGAGGAGAATCGCGCCGAGGTCGCTGTACACCATGCGCGCGCCGGGAACGGTGTCGAGCGGCGTCGCGTAGACGATGGATACGGCAGTGTCGGCCGTGGTCGCCTCCTTGTACAGCGGTCGCCACGACGGAAGGCCCGACGAATGGGTGAGCAGGTGCCGGATGGTCACGCGCTCCTTTCCGGTACCGATGAACTCGGGGATATATCGCGCGACAGGGGCGTCGAGCTCCACCCGGTCCTGCTCGACCAGTTGCATCATTGCGGTGGTCATTCCCACGACCTTCGTGAGCGACGCGAGATCCCACAGCGTTCGCTCGTCAGGTGGTGGCGCCTGCGCTGGCCAGTCGATCCGGCCTGCCACGTACGACGTCAACCGACCGTCGCGTGTGCCGACCACCGCGATAGCGCCGGGGAATGCGCTGTCGGCGATGGCGCGATCCAGCACGCGGACGACGGAGTCGTGGATGGCGCGCATGAGGGGTGGTGCCGGCTCAGGCGCGACGGTGGACACCGGTCCGGGGGCACATGCGCACAGACCGGCGAGCAGGGCCGTGGCCGTTAGGCACCGCTCGACGCTCACGGAGCCGCCTCTCGACGCAGCCCGTCGCCTGCCGCGAAAAAGCCGGGGAGTGAGATCGGGACCCTTCCGACGATCGGCGCGGCTCCAACCAGGGCGCGTGCCGCCGCTCGCTCGAGCGACGCGTCGATTCCATAAGTCACCATGTAGCTTCCGATGCGAGGAAACTGAGCGATCACGTACGGATTGCCGTTGGCGACGACAACGACCCTCTCGCGGGTGGCCAGCGTGTCGATCCATGCGGCGACGCGCGGCGAGATCGCGAAGCGTCCCGCCCCTTCGATCGTGCGCACGTGCGTGGTGACGATGATGCGGTCGGCCCCGCGCATCCGCGCACCGAGCGAATCCAGCTCGGCGGCAGACGTCGATGGATCGATGCGGGCGACGAGTGTCTGCGGGGCGAGGGATCGAAGCTCGCCGGCCAACGCCCGCCCTGCGTTGACATCGAGCTCGGGAGCGTACGTCACAACCGCAAACCGTCCCTCACGCGGCGCGGGCACCAACGATGCGCTGTCCCGGAGTAGAGTGACCGCGCGCTCGGCGATATTGCGGGCCACGTTCCAGTGTGCGGGCGATCCAACGACATGCCGCAACGAATCGAGTGAGACCATTGGCTGCCGCGCAGCGCGCGTTCTCACCTTGAGCTCGAGGATGCGACGCACCGATTCGTCGATCCGGGATGCGGGGATGGTGCCCTGTGCGACCGCGGCCGTCACCGCGTCGATGGCTCGCTTCACATCAGTCGGGGAGAGGAGGATATCGGCGCCGGCCTGCACGGCGAGGACTGCCGCACGCTCCGGCGTGTAACCCTGCCCAACCGCCTGCATGCGAAGCGCATCCGTCACGGCCAGACCGCGAAACCCGAGCGAGTCACGCAGCAGGCCGGTCACGATGCGGGGCTCGAGCGTGGCGGGGGTGCTCTCGAGTCCGACCGCGGGCAACGCGATGTGCGCCGTCATTACCCCGACCACGCCGGCGTCGATCGAGGCGCGAAAGGGCACGAGCTCGACTGAGGCCAGGCGCGTCGCATCCGACCGCACAACGGGCAGAGCGAGGTGGGAGTCGGTATCGGTGTCTCCATGCCCGGGGAAATGCTTGGCGGTCGCGGCCACGCCTTCCGACTGCATCCCACGCACGAATGCCGCCGCGAGCTCCGCGACGCGCTGCGGATCTTCGCCGAACGAGCGCGTGTTGATGACGGGATTCGACGGGTTGTTATTGACATCGACCGTCGGCGCGAAGGCGAGATGAATCCCGACCGCACGCGCCTCACGTCCGATGATGCGGCCGACCTCCAGGGCATCGCGCACATCGCCCGTGGCGGCGATCGCCATGTTGCTCGGGAAGATGGTGGCACTTCCCGCACTCATCAGCGTTGGGACGAACGTGCCGCCAACGAGTCGGCCCAGCCCAGGCTCGAGATCGGAGGCGACGAGCAGAGGGACATGTGCGAGACGCTGGAGGGAGTTCACCTTCGAGGCGACTTCGATCGGTGAGCCCAGGGACATGATCACGCCGCCGATGCGGTCGTCCGAGACCGCGCGGCGCACCTCCGCGAACGTGCTGTCCTCGACATGCGCGTAGTCACCGAGCACCCAGAGCATGACCATCTGCGCGACGCGCTCGCGTGGGGAGAGCCGCTCCAGCGTACGCTCGATCCACGCGCGGTCGCGCGACGAAAGAGGAGTCGTCCAGGACAAAGCGTGCGCTGCGGCGGCAGGCGCCGGGCCTGGCGTCGCGGGCGTGGGCGGGCGACTGCACGCGCCGAGCACGAGGGCCGTTGTGGCTCCGAGCCACAGCCGGGTGGATGACGCTACGGACATTGGCGAATGACCCCGCTCGCGAAACGTGTGACGGTGCGGGAACCAGGTGAGACGGCGGTCAATCTATGGATGCGCGACGCGGGGCGGAATGTGGCGCGAGGCCTTCTCCGGTGGATGAGCACGGTATTTGTATAGAGTTGCACGGCTACACCCAACATGTCCGCCGCGGCGGATTTCCAGTCCGTGCGGGCCCGCGAACCATCAAGGAGGCACTCATGAAGGCGCTCTTCGCCGCGTTGCTCTTCGCTTCGACGCTGTCGATCACCGCCTGTGGTCAGCGACAGGTGGAAGTGAACACCGGGCCGCAGCCGGTGAGCGATGTTGCCATTCATCTCACCAACAACACGAACTCGCAGCTGAATGTGTACGTGGTTCACGGCGGCCAGCGGATCTTCGTCGGTCAGGTGAGTGGGAACAGCACGCAGCAGCTACCGGTGGCGAACGTTCCGTCGGGCTCGGTCGTTACCCTCGAAGCATCGACCGTGAGCAGCACGCCGCGTACGTACTCGCGCGCCGATGTCACGCTGAGCGGAACGTACTCGTGGCAGGTGCCCTGATCGGCGGTTGCTCGCCCGAGAGGGGGAAGCTAGGTTAACGGGCTGGAGAGGTTCGCTCTCCAGCCCGTTGTCCCATCGTCACTTGTGACGCGGCACTCTCACGCCGCCGCGCTCGCGGCGGTGGACATACTCGACCCTCCGCGCGCTTCCTCAACGGCGCGCCGTACCGAAGGAGATCGCGTTCGTGCAGGCTTCCTCTTCCGCCGGCAATCGTCCCGCTCCGCGGCCCGCGACCGGCCGCCTCGGCGTGCTCACACCGGGGCTGGGCGCAGTTGCTACCACGTTCATTGCCGGCGTCGAGAGTATTCGCCGCGGCCTGTCGAAGCCGATCGGCTCGCTCACCCAAATGGCGACGATCAGGCTCGGGAAGCGCACCGACAAGCGATCGCCGTACATCAAGGAGTTCGTGCCGCTCGCGAGCCTCGACGATCTCGTGTTCGGGGGATGGGATCCGATTCCCGACGACGCGTTGACCGCCGCGCGCAAAGCGGGGGTGCTCCAGGACAAGGACCTCGAGCCGATCGCCGATTTTCTCGCCGCGATCAAACCGATGCCCGCGGTGTTCGATCAGAAGTACGTTTCGCGCCTCACGGGGACGAACGTCAAGAAGGGCAAGTCGAAGCGCGATCTCGCCGAGCAGCTGCGGCAGGACATTCGAGAGTTCAAGGCGAAGCACAAGCTCGATCGCATCGTGATGGTGTGGTGCGCGTCGACCGAGGTGTACATCAAGCCCGGGCCGCAGCACGCGACGATCGAGCAGTTCGAGAAGGCCATGGATCGCAACGACGAGGCGATCGCTCCGTCGATGCTTTACGCCTGGGCCGCGATCATGGAAGGTGTCCCGTTCGCCAACGGAGCGCCGAACCTCACTGTCGACACACCGGCGCTTCTCCAGCTCGCGCTGGCTCGCGGAGTTCCATTGTCGGGTAAGGATTTCAAGACCGGGCAGACCTGGATGAAGACCGTCATCGCTCCCGGACTCAAGGCGCGGATGCTGGGCCTCGAGGGATGGTATTCAACGAACATCCTCGGGAACCGCGACGGAGAGGTCCTCGATGATCCCGCATCGTTCAAGACGAAGGAAGAATCGAAGCTGAGTGTGCTCCACACGATCCTCCAGCCGGAGCTCTATCCCGAGCTGTATAACGGCTTCTCCCATGTGGTCCGGATCAACTACTACCCGCCGCGTGGCGACAACAAGGAAGGTTGGGACAACATCGACATTGTGGGGTGGATGGGATATCCGATGCAGATCAAGGTCAATTTCCTCTGCCGGGACTCGATCCTCGCCGCTCCGATCGTGCTCGATCTCGCCTTGTTCATGGATTTCGCGCAACGCGCGGGCATGAAGGGGATTCAGGAATGGCTATCGTTCTACTTCAAGAGTCCCATGGCGGCGCAGGGCCTGCAGCCGGAGCACGATCTGTTCATCCAGCAGACGAAGCTCAAGAACACGCTGAGACACCTGATGGGCGAGGATCAGATCACGCATCTCGGCCTGGAGTACTATCCGTCGTGACGCGGCTCGCAGGTGTCGTGTTCGCGGCCGTGATGCTCGCCACGGCCTGCCGGCCCGAGCCGCAGCAGTTCGCGCTGCGTCTGCAGTCCGCGAGCTATGCCTTTCGCATAACGGCTGATCCGGCGCCCCCGCGCGCGCGCGAGAGGGCACGGTACACGGTGGTGGTCAGCGACCTGAAGACGAAACAGCCGATCGAGGGCGGGCAGGGCCGCATCTTCGCGAGCAACGCCGGTCCCGACGATCCGGACCGCCGCACGGTCTGGGATGGGTTGGCGGCAGCAGAGCAGGTCGGGACGTATACCGCGAACATGAACTTCGTCACGGCGGGAAACTGGGCGATGGCCCTGGAGTTCCGTCGGGATTCGACACGCCCCCTCGAACGTATCGATTGGCGACAGGACATTCGCCCGGAAGGCCCGGCCTTTCCCGGAGATACAGGCTCATGAAGCACTACCATCGCACGCACGTCACGCCCGAGCGCGTGATGGCGGCAGCCGATGAATACTTCCCGACGCTCAATCTCACTCGTCAGGCATCATCCGCGCGGTCTCGCGTCTATGCCGGAGAGCTCGGCACGGTGAAGCTGTCCGCCAGGCCGGAGGGCGGGCACTATACGTTCATCGAGGCGGACACGGATCAGGTCGGTGAGAGCCGACTCGATCGGAACGTGAAGCGTTTCTTCGTCCGCGTGCATCGTCAGGCGGAGCCCTCCCACAAGCTGGCGGCAGCGTACTGATGGCGGGAAGGGCGGGGCCACGGGCCAGAGGCCAGGGGCCAAAACCCGCAACACGAGGGAACGCGTCGCGCAAACGGGCCCTCGGCCCTCGGCCGTCGGCCCACCTGACCCGTGACCAGCAGCTCGAGCTGTACTACTGGATGCGGTTGACGCGCTCGCTCGAGGAGCGGCTGGTCAATCTGTATCGTCAGACGAAGGTCGTCGGCGGGCTCTTTCGCTCGTTAGGGCAGGAGGCTGACGCCGTGGGCAGTGCCTTTGCCCTCGAGCGACGCGACCTGCTCTCCCCGTTGATTCGCAACCTCGGGTCCATGCTGGTGAAAGGCGCGCAGCCCGTCGAGATCATTCGGCAATACATGGCGAAGGGAGATTCGCCCACTCGGGGACGCGAGCTGAACATCCATTATGGCGATCTCGACCGAGGCTTCATCGGCCAGATCTCGCATTTGGGAGACATGGTGCCCGTGATGACGGGCGTGACGCTCTCGTTCAAGCTTCGCAAGGAGGCGCGCGTAGGGCTCGTGTACGTCGGCGATGGCGCAACGTCCACCGGTGCGTTCCACGAGGGAATCAATTTCGCCGCGGTTCAGCAATGTCCGCTGGTCGTGATCGTGGAAAACAATGGCTATGCGTATTCGACGCCCATTTCGAGGCAGACCGCGGTTGTCGAACTGAAGGACAAAGCGCTCGCGTACGGCATCCCTGGTGTCCGCGCCGACGGGAATGATGTGCTCGCCGTGTATGACGTCACCAAGGAAGCCGTCGACCGCGCGCGCCGAGGAGAAGGAGTGACGCTCATCGAGCTCATGACCTATCGACGAAAAGGGCACGCCGAGCACGACAATCAGTCGTACGTCCCGACGGGCGAGATCGAGCGCTGGGAGCGTGAGAACGACCCGGTGGACCGCTATCTCCGCGTGCTGACCGAGGAGCTCGGTGTCGCCGAGAAGGAGATCGCCGCGGTCGACGCACGGGTGATAAACGAGATCGACGAGGCCACGGATGCGGCAGAGGCGTCGCCGATGCCGGACCCGACCGATGCGCTGGTCGGCATTTACGCGGAGCCAGCTCGGATCGAGCCGCTGTGGTATCGTGCGGGAGTGCGCAGCGCCGTCGACGCGCACGAGCGCGCGGTGGGGTGGGGGACGTTCAATGGCTGAGATTACCTACCTGGAAGCGATCCGGCAGGCGCTCTTCGAGGAGATGGAGCGCGACGAGAGCGTCTTTCTCATGGGGGAGGACATCGGCGCCTACGGGGGCGCGTTCAAGGTCACCGATGGGTTGCTCGATCGGTTCGGCGAGCAGCGCGTGATCGACACCCCGATCTCCGAAGCGGGCTTCGTCGGTGCCGCGGCGGGCGCGGCGCACATGGGCATGCGCCCCGTCGTCGAGATGCAGTTCATCGACTTCATCTCATGCGCGTACGACATGTTGACGAACTACATCGCCACGTCCCGCTATCGCGCCATGCTCCCTTGTCCCCTCGTGGTGCGCGGTCCGAGCGGGGGATACGTGCGCGGTGGGCCGTTTCATTCGCAGAATCCGGAGGCGGCATTTCTCCACACCCCCGGTCTGAAGATCGTGTACCCGGCGACCGCCAGTGACGCGAAGGGTCTGCTGAAGGCGGCTATTCGGGACGACGATCCCGTGCTCTTCTTCGAGCACAAATATCTCTACCGCCGCATCAAGGAAGAGCTGCCGGAGGGCGATCATCTGGTGCCGATTGGCCAAGCCCGCGTGGCACGCGAAGGAAAGGATCTGTCCATCATCACGTATGCCGCCACCGTGTGGAAGGCACTGGAGGCCGCCGAGCAGCTCGAGAAGGAGGATGGGCTTTCGGTCGAGATCCTCGACCTTCGCTCGTTGCTGCCGATGGATGATGCGGCGATCATGCAGACGGTGAAGAAAACGAATCGGGTGATGGTCGTGCACGAGGACACGCGCACCGGTGGTGTAGCGGGGGAAGTGACAGCGCGCATCAACGAGCAGGCGTTCGAGTGGCTCGATGCGCCGATTCTGCGCGTCACGGCGGCGGACGTTCCGCTCCCATATTCGCCGCCGCTCGAGGACTACGTGCTGCCACAGACGGCGGACATCGTCACCGTGGCACGCAAGCTCGCGGCGTACTGAGGTGGCGGCGGCTGGAACGCCGCGGTATGCCATTGGGTGCCTGTTCGCGATTCCCGGTTTTTTTGCGGGCGGGATGATTGGCGCGGCGGTGGCGAAGATCGTGGGCGCAGTGCGCGGATGCACGCCTCCGCAGGGGTTTCCGGCGTGTGACATTTGGTCGTTCGTGTTGCCGTGCGGAGTGGTGGGAGGCCTGTCATTGGCGGCGGCGATCGCGCTGAGATTGCGGCCCGACCGCGCGGCCAAAGATCCAACGGAGAGGAGCTAGTCGTGGCACGAGTCGACGTCATCATGCCGCAGATGGGCGAGTCCATCGCCGAGGGCACGGTCTCCCGGTGGCTGAAGAAGGTGGGAGATGACGTGAAGCGAGACGAGCCGATCTTCGAGATTTCCACCGACAAGGTCGATGCGGAGATCCCGGCGCCGGCCGCCGGTGTGCTCCTGGAGATTCTGGTGACGGAAGGGCAAACCGTGCCAGTGCAGACCGTCGTGGCGCGGCTGGAAACGGAGAAGGGTGCGGCGGCACCGACACCGACTCCGCCGACCTCGGGGGCGGGAGACGGGAACTCGCGGACGAAAGCGCCGGCTGCCGCAGCTGGGGGGCCCCCCCCGAAGACAGAATCTACCGCTCCCGTTGTTTCGACGCCGCATCATCCTGTCGCCGCTCAAACCGCAAAAGCGGCGTCGGCGGGCTCACTCGAGGAGCGGCTGCGTGCGCGCAGCTCTCCCCTCGTGCGAAAGATGGCCGCCGAGCACGGTATCGAGATCGCCGCCCTTCAAGGCACCGGCATCGCTGGACGCGTGACCAAGCGCGATCTCCTCGGCTACCTCGAGACGGGCGGAGCGCGAACCGGTCCCGGTCAGCGGTTCGCACCCTCCATGCACGCTCCGGCCGGGGCGGAGCAGCACGGGCCCGTCCCGGAGCCATGGCCCGGCGATGTCGTCGAGCCGATGTCGGTCATGCGACAGCGCATCAGCGAGCACATGGTGATGTCGCGGCGCACGTCGGCGCACGTCACATCGTTCATGGAGATCGACTTTACGCGCGTCGCGCGACTGCGCGCCAAGCATCGCGCGCGGTTCGAGGCCGAGAATGGGCAGAAGCTCACGTATATGCCCTTCATCATCAAATCGGTGATCGAAGGGTTGAAGGCATACCCGGTGATGAACTCCTCGGTCGCGCGCAACAGCGTGATCTACCGGAAGCAGTACAACATCGGCGTGGCCGTCGCGCTCGATTGGGGCTTGATCGTCCCGGTCATCAAGCAGGCGGACGAGCTGTCCCTCGTGGGGCTCACCAAGGCGTTGAACGACCTCGCGGCCCGCGCGCGCGCCAAGAAGCTCGATCCGCGCGAAGTGCAGGACGGCACGTTCACCATTACGAATCCGGGCGTCTTCGGCTCCCTCATGGGAACTCCAATCATTAGCCAGCCGCAGGTCGGGATTCTCGGGGTGGGGACCATCGAGAAGCGCCCGAAGGTCATCACGGGCGCCGACGGTGAAGACACCATCGCGATCCGCACGTGCTCGTACTTCTCGATTTCCTTCGATCACCGCATCATCGACGGCGCGGTGGCCGACCAGTTCCTCGCGCACGTGAAGCGCGGGATCGAGTCCTTTCCCGAACAGGGGTTCTGAGCATGTCGCGCGCGCTCGCCATGCAGCGAACGATCGTGCCCGCACCGGAACGAAAGAAGCATCTCGAGCGCGCACGAATGCGGCGCACGTACTACCAGCACGCCAATTGCCGATATTGGGTGTTCGAGGAGGCGGGACTGCCCGGGGCCTTCATCGAGTTCGTCGAGGCCTCGGACCGCGATACGCTCGATGCGGCGCTCGAGAACGCCCCCGACCGACTGCTCGATCCGGCCCGCGTTTACGAGGAAGTGGAGCTGAGCTGAATGCCATCCAGAACGATTACCGTCGATGGAACGTCGTGGGACGTCTACCCGTCTGGACGTATCACGCAGTACGACCGCGACGAATTCGGCCTCGTTTTCGTGCGAGGTACGGGCGCTGACCGCGAGGTGCGGGTGACGCGCTATTCGCCCCAGGGCGCCCGATCGCGAGAGCAGTCGCTCGCGGAAATGCCCGAGGCCGAGCTGCGACGTCTCTTCGAGTTCTCACAGCCGAGCTTCACCTCCCCCGAGGCGGGCTACGCGCCGTGACCGGTACGGCGCCTCCGGACAGTAGCGCGGAGCGCTTCGTCGATCTGCACATGCACTCCACGGCGTCGGACGGCGTGCTCGCCCCGGCCGCCGTCGTGGCCGCCGCCCGTGCGGCGGGATTGTCCGCCATCGCGCTCACCGACCACGACACGCTGGACGGGGTCGGGGAGGCGCGCGCCGCCGGCGAGACGCACGGCGTGCGTGTCATCGCCGGTGTCGAGCTCAGCGCCCACGAAGGCGACCGCGAGCTTCACGTCCTCGGGCTGCACGTGACGCGTCTGAGCACGCTCGAAGAGCGTCTCCAGGCCTTGCGTGCCACGCGCCGCAGCCGTGCGGCACAAATCGTCGAAAAGCTTCGCGCGTTAGGCATCCCGATCGAGCTCGAGGCGGTCTGGCGCGAGGCGGGCGACGGCGCCGTCGGACGGCCGCATATCGCGCGAGTCCTGATCGCCAACGGGTGGGCCAAGGATCATCGCGATGCCTTCGACCGGCTCATCGGCAGCGGCCGACCAGCGTACGTGCCCAAGCAGCGACTGCCGCTTCCCGAGGCCGTGCAGATGCTGCACGAGGCCGGCGGGCTCGCCATCGTCGCCCATCCCGGGGCGGACGGGTCGCGGTCGCGACTCGAGATGTTGAAGCGAATCGGCTTCGACGGCGTCGAGGTTCGCCACCCCAGCCACACCGTCGAGGACGTCGCCCGGTTAGGCACCCTCGCCGACTACCTCGGCCTCGTCCCCAGCGGTGGGTCCGACTGGCACGGCGCCGCTGAAGGCCCGCGCACCATCGGCAACATGCGCGTTCCGTACGCCTGGCTGGAGCGGCAGGACGCCCGCGTTCGGGAGCGGAACCCATCGGAGCGAGTCGCATGAGCGAGACCCCACCACTGCATGTCGGTGCGAAAGCGCCCGACTTCACCGCGACGGCGAGTGACGGGACGACGTACCGCCTCAGCGAACTGCTCGAGCGAGGTCACGTCGCTCTGATCTTTTATCCCGGCAACAACACGCCTGGCTGAAACCGTCAACTCTCCGCCGTGCGCGATGAGATCGAGACGTTTCGAGCAAGCAACGTACAGCCGCTGGGCGTGAATCCGGCCGGTGTCGCCAGCCACGCCAGCTACGCACGCAAGCTGGGGCTTCCATTTCCACTCCTCAGCGATCCGGACCGCACACTCGCATCAGCCTATCACGCGCTGAAGCCCGACGGACGAGGGATTCAGCGAACGGTGTATGGTATTCGGTCGGATGGCACGGTCGCGTTCTCCGCTCGCGGCGCGCCGCTCCCCAATGACGTCGTCGCGGCCTTCGGCCCGTAGCGACACCCACCCGCGGACGGCCCTCGTCACGGGCGCCGGCCGCCGTGTCGGCCGCGCCATCGCGGTCGCGCTCGGCGCCCGCGGGATGCGTGTGGCGGTGCACTATCATGGCGCCGAGCGGGGCGCGCAGGAAACCGCGGGCGAGATCGAGCGCGTCGGCGGCGAAGCGATCACGCTGCGCGCCGACCTGCGCGACCGGGGCGCACCCGCGGGAGTCGTCGCCGAGGCAGCCAGCCGGCTCGGCTCGCTGGACGTTCTCGTGAATTCGGCGGCGGTGATGGTGCGAACGCCGCTCGAAGAGGTGACTGAGGATGTCTGGGACGACATCTTTGCTCTGAATCTCCGCGCGCCCTTCTTTTGCGCCCAGGCCGCAGCGGCCCGGATGCCGGAT
This sequence comes from Gemmatimonadaceae bacterium, assembly GCA_035253695.1. GTDB lineage: Bacteria > Gemmatimonadota > Gemmatimonadetes > Gemmatimonadales > Gemmatimonadaceae > JAICNG01. Next base: position 65,834 of record DATFBS010000015.1, on the reverse strand, counting down.
GGAGGGGTCATCGTGAACATTGCCGATCTCGCCGCTTTTGAGTCGTGGACCGGCTACATCCCGCATGGCGCGTCGAAGGCCGGAATCGTCTCTATCACGCGTGCCCTCGCCAAGCGGCTTGCGCCCCGAATTCGTGTGAATGCGGTCGCGCCCGGTGCGGTGCTGCTGCCTGACGACTGGACGGGGGACGACGCGGACCGACTGACACGCACGACCCCACTTGGGCGGTTGGGATCGCCGGACGACGTCACGCAGGCAGTGCTGTATCTGATCGACGCAGGCTACGTGACTGGGGAGACGATCATCGTTGACGGCGGCCGGCATGTCCGGTAGCGGGGCACTACGGGAATACGCAAGCATCGTCGTCGTAGGCGGCGGATGCTACGGCTCGTATTATGTCCGTCAGCTCCTGCGAGCCCGCACCGCCGGCCGGTTGTCGTTCGACCGCTTGATCGTCGTCGATCGCAACGCGGACTGTGCGGTGGCGCGAGCATGGGGGCATGAAGCAGCGATCGAGATCGTTCAGAGCGATTGGGGAGCGTTCTTCGATGAGTATCTGGGGGCCGCGCGGGCTGGCAGCGCGCCCAACCGCGACGCGATCGTGCCGTCGCCGCTCATGCCTCATCTCATGTTCGATTGGCTGGTGCGGCGGGCTCGTGAGCGATGGCCCCAGCGGGCGGTGGAGCGTCGTCCTCTCGAGCGGCCACCGAACGTCCCATGGCAGCGGGCGCTGCCATCGGGCACCCACGTCGTGAGCTTCGCGGAGTGGCTGTGTCCGGTAAACTGCATCGAGCCGGCAATGTGCCCCGCGATCAAGGCCCCGCGCACGTGGACCATGCCCGTGGCGCTGCGTGAGTATGTTCACGGTCAGGAGCCCGGCGACTCACTCCCCCTTGCGGGCCCGATCATTTTCCACTGCGAGCATCGGGCGTTTGGTGTGGGTATGTTCGACACGCAGGTCGTGCTCGATGCGGACGCCCTCGTTGCCCGCGCGGCCGCCAGCGACGCGGCCAATGTGCTTGTCGGGACCGTTTCGCACTGTCACGGGGCGCTCGACGTCCTCCACGTGGGTCGCGGGCACGCCGCCTGACGGTCCAGCGTTCATCGGCGGGAAGCTCGATCGAGAGAGGCGATGGCGAACACGCAGGAATACGAGGTCGTGATCATTGGCGCCGGACCTGCCGGCATGACCGCTGGCATGTATGCGGGCCGGGCAATGCTGCGCGCCGTGGTGCTCGAGCGTGGCGCGCCGGGCGGGGAGCTGCTGAACACCGAGATCATTGAGGACTATCCCGGCTTCGAGCACATCGAAGGGTGGGACCTGGCGCAGAAGTTCGACTCGCATGCGCGCAAGTTCGGCGCGGAGCTGCACACCGCGACGGTCGAGCGAGTTCGAAAGACGGAAGATGGGGGGTTCGAGACCGTCACCGATGCCGGCGTCGTCTATCGGTCGCCGACGGTCATCCTCACCGCCGGCGGAACGCCGGTGAAGCTCGGCGTGCCGGGTGAGCTCGAGTATGCGGGGAAGGGAGTTTCCTACTGCGCGATCTGCGACGGCGCGTTCTTCAAGGGGCACCGGATCGCCGTGGTCGGAGGCGGGGATGCGGCCGTCGAGGAGGCGGACTTCCTCACTCGTTATGCGGAGAAGGTGTACCTCATCCACCGGCGCGACCAGCTGCGGGCGTCGAAGATTCTGCAGAAGCGGGTGTTCGAGAACCCGAAGATCGAGATCATCTGGAATACCGTGGTCGACCGGGTCGAGGGAGACGCCAAGGGGCTGGTGAACGGCCTCCATCTGCGCGACGTCGTGACCGACGCAGGGTCGGTGCTCGACGCGACCGGTCTGTTCGTCTTCATCGGCTTCCGGCCGAACACCGGCATCGTCGAAGGACACGTCCGGCACGATGAGGGCGGCTATCTCATCACCGACGCAAACATGGAGACATCCCTTCGCGGCCTCTTCGCCGCGGGTGACGTGCGCGCGCAGCTCGCCCGGCAGGTCACGACCGCCGTGGGGGACGCCACGACGGCGGCGATCGCGGCCGAAAAGTACCTGACGGCGCTGAAGAACGGTCAGCTGGATCCGCAGCTCATGTCGAGTGGCGGATACGCGGTGTGATCGTACGAACGCTCACCGTGGGGCCGCTCGAGGAGAACGCCTACCTCGTCGTCGACGAAACGACGCGCCGCGCGGTCCTGATCGATCCCGGCGATGAGGCCGAACGCCTTCTGGACGCGGTGCGCGGCGATCGGGCCGAGCTCGATGCGATCTGGCTCACGCATGCCCACATGGATCACGTCGGCGGAATCGCAGGCATCGTGCGCGAGACACCCGTGCCCATCTACGTGCATCCGCGCGAGCGGCCGATCTACGATAGCGCCGCGCAGCACGGCCTCGTGTTCGGGCTTCGCGTGGAGCAGCCGCCGCCGCCGGATCGGGATCTGGCCGATGGGGATACGCTGCACGTGGGAACGCTGGCGTTCTCCGTCATTCACGTTCCGGGTCATGCCCCAGGTCACGTTACCATTCACGGACATGGAATCGCGTTCGTCGGTGACTGCCTTTTCGCCGGCTCCGTCGGTCGCACCGACTTGCCGCTGGCAGACGGGGCCCAGCTCGAGCGCTCGCTCGAGCGTATTTGTACGCTGCCTGACGACACGATCGTATATCCGGGGCACGGTCCGGCGACGAGCATCGGCCGAGAAAAGCGCACCAACCCGTTTTTGACGGGCACCGTCCGAATCACGGGCTTCGACCGGTAAAGACGGGCGCGGCAGGGGGATTCTGTGCTCCCGGGCGTTGTCTCGGCGCTGTCCCCCATTGCACATTTCATGGTGCGCCACGCGACGTGGTGCGCGACGTCTTTCTCGGGAGCCACCATGCGCCGCCACCTCTACCTGTCCGCCCTCGTCCTCCCGCTCGCGTTGGCGGCCTGTCTCGACCCTGACCCCGTTCCGGAATCCAACTACGGGGTCATCGGGCTGACGACAGTTCCCACCGCAACGGACACGATTCTTTCGCCGGAAGCGCTCTTCTATCGCACGGGCCTGCTCGGCCTGCCGAGCAGTATCGTCACATCCGACCAGTGTCAGCTCGCGACCTATCCGACGCCATCGCAGGGTACGCAGCTCCCGCGGTTTCTCGATGCGGGCGACAGCGTCGCGATATCTACGGCGACGACCACCAAGCATCTCTTTCCGACGACGAGCTCGAACGGTGAGGCCTACGTCCTCGACGAGGGCGAGCGCTTCCCGTTCCACCCCGGTGAGAGTGTCACGATCACCGTGCCCGGGGCTCCAGGCGGGTTCGCGAACGGCACCATTTCGATTCTCACCGCGCGTGGCTTCACTCTCGGACCGATCTCCGCCTCGCCGCCGGCCGACTCGGCACTTCGCCTGACGTGGACCCCGGCGGGTGATGACAGTACGAAGATGCTCATCTCGCTCCAGTATGGACTCGGCCAGATCGCCGCGAACCGGCAGATCTTCTGCTCGCTGGTCGATGATGGGGTGGCTACCGTTCCGTCCATTCTCCTTGGTGAATGGCGGACCGCCACGACGGGCTCTCGGAAGGCCGAGGCTGCGCGCTGGCGGGTCGCGCTGAAGGAAGTCACCGGCGGCGTTCTCCTCGTGGTGTCGGCGTTCGAAGTCGAACAATTCATCGACTGATGCGCGCCCGACAACGGCCTTTCACCTCCCAGCCATGCCATCCGCGACGCGCACCGAAAAGGATCCGTTAGGCACGAAGGACGTGCCCGCCGCCGCGCTGTACGGCGTGCAGACGGTGCGGGCGACCGAGAATTTCCCGATCAGCGGCCTGCGCCCGCTGCCGGCGTTCGTGCTGGCGACGGTCTGGATCAAGAAGGCGGCAGCGCTCACCCACAGGGAAACGGGCCGACTCGAGGCGCGCCTCGCCGACGCGATCGTCCGCGCGGCGGACGAGGTGATTGCCGGCGAGCATCGCGAGCAGTTCGTCGTGGATGTGTTCCAGGCGGGCGCCGGAACGTCGCACAACATGAACGTGAACGAGGTCCTGGCCAACCGCGCGAACGAGCTGCTGGGCAGCAGTCGCGGGGCCTACGCGCCGGTGCATCCGAACGATCACGTGAACATGGCGCAGTCGACCAACGACGTCATTCCGACCGCCATTCGCCTCGCGTGTTTGGCGCAGCTGCAGCCGCTCATCACGGCGTTCTCGGCGATGGTCGTTGCATTGCGCCGGAAGGGCGAGGAGTTCGATGATGTCGTAAAGTCCGGACGCACGCACCTTCAGGATGCGATGCCGATCCGTCTCGGACAGGAATTCCACGCCTACGCGGGAAGCATCGAGCGTGGCCTGCGACGCGTCACCGAAGCGGCGGATTACCTGCGTGATCTCGGCATCGGCGGCAGTGCCGTTGGGACCGGGGTCAACGTCGAGCCCGAGTATCCCGAGAAGATGGTGAAGCATTTGCGCGCCATGACTCGGCTCGACCTGCGTGTCGGAAAGGATCGGGTCCAGCTGATGCAGAGCATGGGGGACGCGGCGGGCTTTAGTGCGCAGCTGCGCGTGCTCGCGCTGGACGTCAGCAAGATCGCGAGTGACTTGCGGCTCATGGCGAGTGGCCCGCGCACCGGACTGGATGAGATTCGGCTTCCGGCCGTGCAGCCCGGCTCCTCGATCATGCCCGGCAAGATCAATCCATCGATTCCGGAAATGGTCAACCAGGTCTGTTTCCAGGTCGTGGGCAACGATGCGTGCGTTGCCGTATCGGCCGAGCACGGGCAGCTCGAGCTGAACGTCATGATGCCGGTTATCGCGTACAACGTGCTGTTGTCGATGCAGATCCTGACGACGTCGTGCACCGTGTTCACCGAGCGGTGCATCGCCGGGATCGAGGCGAACCCGGAGATGGCCGCGTACTGGCTGGAGCGCTCGGCCGCGCTGGCGACGGCGCTCGCGCCGCAGATCGGCTACGCGGCGGCGGCTGAGCTGAGCAAGCGTTCGGTCAAGGAGAACGTCCTGATTCGCGATCTCGTGACTCGCGAGCGCGTACTCCCACCCGATCAAATCGATGAAGTGCTGGACCTGCGAAAGATGACCGAAATCGGCGTACCCGGCGGCAAGCACGGGGCCGTCGCGGCCGGGTAGGCTTGTTCGGGTCTCACGCCCTCCCTATCCTCAAGACGTGCGGATAACCACCTGGGCCGAATACGGCGTGATCTGCGCGTTGCATCTCGCGAAGCGCGCGGCCGAGGGTCCCGTAACGGGTCGCGACATCGCAGAGCGTGAGCGACTCCCAACGGACTACGTCGAGCAGATTCTGCTGCGGCTCCGCCGCGCGGATCTCGTAACGAGCGTGCGCGGAGCGCGGGGCGGCTATCGGCTCGCCCGCGAGGCCTCGGCGATCTCCATTCGTGACGTCATTCACGCGTCGGAGCTCACGACCTTCGACCTCCACTGCGTGTCGCATCCGGTGGATGAGGAGCGCTGCGCAGCTTCGCACGCGTGCAGCATCCGCCCGGTGTGGGTCATGTTGCAGCGGCGGATCGATGACGTGCTCGAGAGTGTGAGCCTGGCCGACCTGCTCCATGACGAGCCGACGGTGCGGCAGCGCGTCGGGCTGCCGGTGCTGCACGCCTGACGAGTGCGGATCGTCACCCCTTCCCGCGTGTGCTGAAGCAGTGGCGAGCCCAGCGCGCCCTCCGTGCGCGAGCGGCCGCCTACGTCACGGCCCTCTTCGGTGAGCCGCCGGATGCCGACGTGCAGTGGCTCGCCGAGAACGGTACCAGCGGCGATCGCGACCACGCGCGGTGGGAGCTGCGCTACGCCAAACGCGCGCTTGGCCTTCTGACCGCACAGCGAGATGCCCTGGACGACCGCACCGGCTCCGCCGTCGCTGCGGCGCTCGGCCGGACGCTCTCCCGCGACAGCGCGATCGCGCCCGGTCGGCTCCGGATCGCCGAGCGGCAGCTGAATGCGCGTCTTCGCGCCTACGGTGACGCGCTCGTGAGGCGGGAAGGCGCTGGCACGGGATGGCATCTGGGCCGCGCGCTGCTCGAGTTTGCCGGACGGAAGGAAGGGAGTGCGCCCGAAGTCGTCGCCCGCGCGGGGGACATACTCGCGCGCTACCTCGCCGAGTCGAACGAGGCGCTGCGCGAGCATTTCGGCGCCCCGCGACTCGCCGAGGACGTTCCCGCAAACACGACTGGCTACTGACGCCGCGTACGGCGAACAGTAGCCAGCCCTCGCATGCCGAAGGGGGGACTCGAACCCCCACGGGCTATCGCCCACTGCGCCCTGAACGCAGCGCGTCTACCAGTTCCACCACTTCGGCGCGAGTGCGAAAGCTAGCTTTCGGCGGACGGCAAGTCAACGCGAACGCAGGCGTTGCCCGACTGGATGCGACGAGTCTAAGTTCTTGTGCGCGTTGCGTGTCGACGATCGCGTCCCGCCGTCTTCATTGGCATGCCCAAGCCCGCCGACAAACCTCCCACCACGACCGTCGCCAGGAACAAACGAGCGCGACACGACTACCACATCCTCGAGACGTGGGAGGCCGGCGTCGTGCTGAGTGGGACGGAAGTGAAGTCCCTGCGGCAGGGGAAGGCCAACCTCACCGATGCGTACGCGACCGTCCGGGATGGTGAAGTGTTCCTGCTGAATCTGCATATCTCGCCATACGAGCAGGGCAACCAGTTCAATCACGAGCCCACTCGCACGCGGAAGCTGCTCCTGCACCGCAAGGAGATCCGCCGCCTGATAGGCGGCGTCGAGCGCCAGGGCCTTACTCTGGTGCCGCTCGAGCTGTTCTTCAATCCTCGCGGCAAGGCCAAAGTCACCTTGGCGCTGGCGAAGGGCAAAAAGCAGCACGATAAGCGCGCCGATCAGCGCCGGCGCGAGGATGAGCGCGAGATGGCGCGGGCCGCGAGGGTTCGGTGATCATCGCGATCCTGCTGGGCTTGCAAATCGGGACCGTGCCCCCGTCCGTCGTGTCCGCACGCGCCGGCGCGGTCGAATCCGTCGTTCCCCTCGTCGAGACATCGGCGGGGCGCGTGCTCAGGCTCGATCGTCTCGCGCCGGCGCTTCCTGTGACGGTGCGCGCGGACGGGCCTGGGCGCTTCGTCGTCTCGGTGTTCGACGTCGCGATGACACTCGCCGATCAGGTGCCTTACGCGCGCGTGGGCGCGTCGGTCATTCCGCTAGGCGGAGCGCCACTCATGGACCGGGGCGCGTTGCTCGTTCCGCTTCAGCTCATCTCCGAGGTATTACCGCGTCTCGCCCCCGCCCGCCTCAGCTACGACCCCGTTCGCAGCGAGCTTCGTGTTGCGGGGCCGACGACGACGGCGAATGCGTCGGTACCGCGGCCGCGGACGAGGCGGCGCGTCGTCGTCGACGCCGGTCATGGCGGTCCCGACAATGGGATGACCGGTCCGATCGGCGGGCGACAAAAGATCCGCGAGAAGGACATTACGCTCGCGGTATCGCACGAGCTCGCGAAGTCGCTGCGGCGTCATGGTGTGGAGGTGATCATGACGCGGACGACCGACACGCTCATCGGGCTCTACGATCGCGGGCCGATCGCCAATGAGCGCGGTGGCGACCTGTTCCTGTCGATTCACGTCAACGCGGCCAACCTGCGGTGGCGACGGCCCGGGGATGCGCGCGGCTACGAGACCTACTTTCTCGCCGAGGCGAAGACGGAGGATGAGCGGCGCGTCGAGCGGATGGAGAACGAGGCGATTCGCTTCGAGACGACGGTGCAGGCGCCCAAGAACGACCCATTGAGCTTCATCATCCATGACATGGCGCAGAACGAGCATCTGCGCGAGTCGCAAGAGCTGGCGGCTGCAATTCAGGCGGGGCTGGGTCGAGTGCATCCCGGCCCGTCCCGTGGGGTGAAACAGGCCGGGTTCGTCGTTCTTACCACGGCGTTCATGCCGGCGGTGCTCGTCGAGATCGGGTTCGGCACGAACGCCGCCGAAGCCCAGTATCTCGCCAGCCCCACGCGCCAGCGTGAGCTCGCGGATGCGATCGCCAGCGCGACGATGGCGTATCTGGAAGGGTACGAACGGCGGCTCGGCTCCGCCGGTCGATGAGGCCGTCAGTCGCGCTCATCATCCTGCTCACCACGAGCGCCTGCGCATACTACAATGGTCTCTACAACGCGCGCGGCCTCGTCAGGCGCGCCGAGTCGGCGTCGCGCGATGGCAGGGATTCCGCGGCGGTCGCGGCATGGCGCGACGCCGCCGCGAAAGCGGACACGGTCATTGCCCGGTATCCGCGAAGCCGCTGGACGGATGAGGCCCTTCTCCTGAGCGGGACATCCGCCGCTTTCGCCGGGGCGTGCGAGCACGGGCTCGAGCGACTCGGCCAGTGGGAGCGACATCCGGCGGCGGACGCGAAGCAAAAGGCACGCGCCAGCATTGCCCGCGGCGTATGCCTCGTCAGATTCGGGGAGTATGAACGAGCGCTCGACACGCTGTCTCCCTTCACGACGGACCGCGAGGAGACGCTGTCGCGCATCGCTGCCGCGTGGGCAGCACGGGCCGCGCTCGCAGGAGACCACTTCGACAGCGTCTACGCGCTCGCTGAAAGGGCTGGTTCCGACGCGCTCGATGCGGAGCTCGCGATGACTGCGCTGCACGCCGGTCGCTCCTCTGTTGCCGCACGCATTCTCCGACAGCGCGCGTCGAAGTGGCGATCACTCGCGCACGTGCATACGCCACTCGGCATGCTGGCGCGATTCAGCCGCCCGATCGCCGACAGCATTGTGCGGCTCACTCAGCGTGGTCGCGCGGGTCGCCTGGAGCGTGCGCGTCTCTCTCTCGCGGCCGGCCTGTGGTCGGAATCGGCTGGCGATGCGAGCACCGCACGGGCCCATTACGATCGCGCGCTGCGTATGAGCTCGGACACGGCGCTCGTCACCGAGGTCGCAACACGGGTGGGGCTGCTCGAGGTTCGGAGCGCGAACACGCTGGACGACGCTCGCGCCCGGCTGGAGGTGGCGAAGCGAAGAGCGGTCGACGCTGCGCGTCTCGCAGCAGTCGATTCGGCCCTCCGACTCGCCGCACGACTCGCGAACGCTCCCGATAGCAGCGGAGCTTCTCTCTTTCTGGCCGCAGAGGTCGCGCGCGACGCCGTTGGCGCGACTCCGTTGGCGTGCGCACTCTTCGTCAGGGCAGCGCGTGACCATCCCGCATCTTCCCTGGCACCGCGGGCGCTATTGGCGGCGGCCAACCTCGCGGCCGACTCCGCGGGAGTGTGGCGGACCACGGTGATCGAAAGGTACGGCACTTCGCCGTACGCCCGCGCGCTGGTCGGAAAGCCGGTATCGCAGACGGCTCTCGACGCGGACGGCCGCCTGCTGCATCAGGCCTGGATGCGTGCGACGACCCGCGGAGATTCGGCGAACGTCACGGCTGAGCGGCGCCCGTGAAGACGCCATCGACGAACCCTCGCCTCGAGGTGGACGCGGCTGGATTGCGGTTCCAGAATCCCGTGCTCCTCGCGGCGGGGACTGCGGCCTACGGCCGCGAGCTGCAGGATGTCGTCGATCTCGACCGCCTGGGCGGATTGGTCACGAAGGCGGTCAGTCCGCGGCCGAAAGATGGAGCGCCCGCTCCGCGCGTGGCCGAATTCTCCGGAGGCATGATCAACGCGATCGGTCTCGCGAATCCGGGGATGGCCGTGGTGCGTGAGCGCGAGCTTCCGTGGCTCGCGGCACACGTCGACAGAGCACGCATTCTGGTGAACGTCGTCGGCGACGCCCCGGAAGATTTCGCGACCGTCGTATCGCATCTCGATGACTCGAAGGGCCTCGACGGCTTCGAGCTCAACGTGAGCTGCCCGAACGTCAAGGCTGGAGGAATGGAATTCGGGGCGGATCCAAATACGCTCCGCGATGTGGTGGCGCGTGCGCGGGAGGCGACGCGGCGGCCGGTGTTCGTGAAGCTGTCCCCGACACTGGGCGACATCGCGCGCACGGCGGCCGTTGCCGTCGACGCCGGAGCCGATGGCATCACGGTCGTGAATACGATTCCCGGCCTCGTGGTCGATCTGGACCGGAGGCGTCCGGCGTTAGGGTTCGGAAGCGGGGGCGTGAGCGGCGTGTCGCTGCTGCCGGTGGGGGTGCTCGCGACCTGGCGCGTGGCGCGTGCGGTGAAGGTCCCCGTCATCGGCGTGGGCGGTGTCACGAGCGCGGAGGATGCCCTCCAGTACCTCGTGGCGGGCGCATCGCTCGTCGCGATGGGCACCGCATCAATGCGCGATCCGCGAACGGCGGAACGGGTCATCAAAGGACTCGAGCACTGGTGCGCGCAGCACGGAGTCGGGTCCATTCGGGAGGTGGTGGGAACGCTGGAATGGAACCAGTGACGATCCCGCGAACCCCGCGTGCGATCGTGGCGCTCGACGCGCCGACCCTGGTCGACGCGCTTGGCATCGTGGACGCGCTCGGCGACAGCTGTGATTTCTTCAAGGTGGGAAGCGAGCTCTTTACGGCAGCCGGTCCGGACGCGGTTACCGCGTTACGGAAGCGGAACCTCGATGTGTTCCTCGACCTCAAGTTCCACGATATCCCGAACACCGTACTCGGCGCGGTAAGAAGCGCGTCGCGGCTCGGCGCGACGCTCGTCACCGTCCACGCGTCGGGGGGAGCCGACATGCTCCTCGCGGCACTCGAAGGCGCGGGGGGAACGTGCCGCGTCCTCGCGGTCACTGTCTTGACGTCGCTCGATACGATCGGCTTGGCGCAGTTGTTGGGAAAAGACGTCAGCGCGGTCAGCGATGAGGTTCTTCGCTTGGCGGCGCTGGCGCGTTCGGCGGGCGTGCATGGAATCGTATGTTCTGCCCGGGAGGCTGCGGCGGTCCGAGCGGCCCATGGAGAAGCTCTGGAGCTGCTGGTTCCCGGGATTCGGCTCGACAAGGGACAGCCGCACGACCAGGCTCGCGTTGCGACGCCAAGTGAAGCCGTTGCAGCGGGCGCGGACTATATCGTCCTGGGACGAGCGGTCACGGGGGCGTCCGATCCTCGAGCGGTAATGAGACGCGTGAAGGAAATGCTGCAATGAAGCTGCTGGCGGTCGTGCCCTTCGCCATCGCGCTTTTCAGCAGCCCTCAGGAGGCGGTCGCTCGCCTACGAGAGGCGTGGGCCCGGCAGGACGCCGCTGGGGTCCTCGCAGGAGCCACTCGCGTGGTGGTGCAACTTCCTGGAGAGGCGTTGACGGCGCCGCTGTCGGCGGAGCAGGGGGCCCGGGCACTCGAGCGCCTCTTTCGGGATGCGACCGAAATCGAGCTCGAGGTCGATGCCATCCGAACACTGGGCAGCGAGACGGTCTACGCCGAGATGCGCCGGCGCTTTCGGGTGCGCGGTTCGGACGGGTCGGTCGTGCAGCGGGTATTCGCCGCGTTCCGCCTGGACGCAGACCAATGGCGGTTGGTGGAGCTTCGAATCGGCACCGCCGGACGGTGATCGCGAGGCCTCGCTCACTTGCGTCAAGATGCTGCGCTGGCTATGCTTAGAGTCTTGGCCGCAATTTTTCCGTTACGAGTGGAGTGTCCGTGAAAGTCCGGAGCAGCGTCAAGCCGATCTGCGAACACTGCAAAGTGATCAAGCGGAACGGCGTCATTCGCATCATCTGCAAGCGCAACCCCAAGCACAAGCAGCGGCAGGGCTGATCATATGGCGCGAATTGCTGGTGTCGACCTGCCGCGCGAGAAGCGCGTGGAAGTTGGCCTGCAGTACATCTACGGCATCGGGAAGACCGTCTCCCGTCGCATCCTCACCGAGACAGGCGTGAGCCCTGATACTCGCGTGAAGGACCTGTCCGACACCGACGTCAATCGGCTGCGCCAGGTGATCGAGCGCGACTATCGCGTCGAGGGTGCCCTCCGCACGGAAGTCGCCATGAACATCAAGCGCTTGATGGACATCGGCTCGTATCGCGGCGCGAGGCACCGCCGCGGGCTGCCGGTTCGCGGACAGCGCACTCACACGAACGCGCGCACGAAGAAGGGGCCGCGCCGCGCCATCGCCGGGAAGAAGAAGGTGACGAAGTAATGGCTACCGCAAAGGGAACGAAGAAAGCGAAGCGTGTCGTGGAGGCCGAAGGCGTGGCTCACGTCAACGCGACGTTCAACAATACGATCGTGACGATCACCGACTCGCACGGGAACGCGGTCGCGTGGGCGTCGTCTGGCAAGGCTGGCTTCAAGGGCTCCAAGAAGTCGACGCCCTTCGCCGCGACGGTGGCGGCGGAAGCGGCGGCGCGCGAAGCCCTCGGCCTCGGCGTAAAGCGCGTCCACGTCCGCGTGCAGGGGCCAGGCAGCGGTCGCGAGTCGGCGATTCAGGCGCTGGCTGCCGCCGGGCTTCAGATTCGATCGATCAAGGACGTCACGCCGATTCCGCATAACGGCTGCCGTCCCCCGAAGCGCCGGAGGGTCTGACCGATGTCGCGTTACACTGGGCCGGTCTGCCGTCTGTGTCGCCGGGAGGGGACCAAGCTGTTCCTGAAGGGCACGAAGTGCTTCACGGAGAAGTGCCCCGTCGAGCGTCGGCCGTACGCGCCTGGCCAGCATGGCCAGAGCACCGCGCGGCGTCGCAAGTCGTCCGAGTACGCCAAGCAGCTGCGCGAAAAGCAGAAGGTGAAGCGCATTTACGGCGTGAGCGAGCAGCAGTTCCGCAACACCTTCGAGCGTGTCGCGAAGCTTCCGGGAATCACCGGGCACAACCTGCTCGCGGCGCTCGAGAGCCGTCTCGACAACATCGTGTACCGCATGGGATTCGCGTCCAGCCGCAAGGCGGCGCGCCAGCTCATTCGGCACCGGCACGTCGAGGTGAATCAGAAGAACGTGGACGTCCCCAGCTATCTGGTGAAGCCGGGCGAAGAGATTCGCGTCCGCATGAAGTCTCGCGAGCAGGCGTCGATCCTGATGGCGATGGATCAGTCCTCGCGCGGCGCTCCGCTGTCGTGGATCGCGGTGGATCGCGACACCTTCAGCGGTCGCATGCTGGAGCGTCCCGCGCGCGAGAACATTCCGATCGCGGCGCAGGAGCAGTTGATTGTAGAGCTCTACTCGAAGTAGGGCTCCGTTGGACTAGGAATCAGGAGTCAGGAGTCAGGGATCAGGGGTGGTAACGCGCGTCGCCGCTGCGCGGCAGACGCGCTCATCCGATGAGCGGCGGCTGCGCCGCCGCCTTTCCACCCCTGACTCCTGACTCCTGATTCCTGGGGTCAAGGGACCGCGACTCCCTTACGGGCTCACCGCGCGTCGCGGGCGGGGTGAGGCGTTGCCGGACGACATTCTCCGGCATTGACCAGAGGGTCACACACACATGGCACAGACGATCGATCTTTCCGGCCTCGTTCGGCCGCAGCTCGTCGAGGCGACGAAGCGCGAGGACAACCCGAACGTCGCTGAGTTCCGGCTCCAGCCACTGGAGCGCGGCTTTGGTCACACCTTGGGCAACGCGATGCGGCGCATGCTGCTCTCGTCGCTCCGCGGCGCGGCCGTGTGGGCGTTCCGCATTGATGGCGTACTGCACGAGCACCAGACGATCCCCGGCGTCGTCGAGGATGTGCATCAGATCATCGGCAACCTCAAGTCGCTGGTGCTGACGCTGCCCGACGATGTCGACGAGGCGGTGCTTCGCATCCAGAAGTCCGAAGCGGGCCCGGTAACCGCCGGCGATGTCGAGAGCGCCGGTGGCGCACGCATCGTCGAGCCCGGACATCACCTCTTCACGCTACAGGACGATCGCGAGATCAACGTCGAGCTGTACGTGAACAAGGGCCGCGGATACGTCGAGGCCGACCAGCACTTGCTGGATCGGGGCCTTCCCGTCGACCTCGTTCGCATCGATGCGATCTACAATCCCGTTCGCCGCGCGAACTTCGCGGTGGCGGAGACGCGCGTTGGTCAGCGCACGGACTACGATCGCCTCGTGCTCACCGTAGAAACCAATGGTACCGTGTCGCCCGAAGAGGCCGTGAGCTACGCGGCGGCGCTCGCGCAGACGCACTTCCAGTACTTCGCGAACTTCGGCTCCCACTCGCCGGCGATGATCGCTGCGGGCGGCGAGCAAACCGGTGATGGTGCGCGGCTTCAGCAGCTCTTCAAGACGCCGATCGACGAGCTCGAGCTCTCCGTCCGGTCGGTCAATTCGCTCAAGAATTCGGACATTCGCACGCTCGGTGATCTGGTCCGTCAGACCGAGAGTCAGATGCTGCAGGTGAAGAATTTCGGGAAGAAGTCGCTCCAGGAGATCGCCGATCTCCTCGAGCGTGAAGGCTTGAACTTTGGCATGCGGTACGAGGAGTCGGCGGAAGGAGTGCGGGTGGTCGATTGGGGCACGCCGCCGAGCCGCGCCGCAGCCGCCGCGCCGGACGAGGAGGAGTAGGACCCATGCGTCACCGCAAGGCAGGTCGTCAGCTGCGCCGCACGAGCGAGCAGAAGCTCGCGCTCATGCGGGGGCTGGCCACGTCGCTCATCGAGCACGAGAAGATCGAGACGACCGAGGCGAAGGCGAAGGAGCTGCGCCCGTTCGTGGAGAAGCTGATCACCAAGGCGAAGGAGGGGACGCTGCACGCGCGGCGTCTCGCCGGCCGTCACGTGCGGAAGCGCGAGGCGGCGGACAAGCTCTTTCAGGAGATCGGACCGCGGTACGCGTCGCGGGCCGGTGGATACACGCGCATTCTCAAGACCGGCCATCGCAAGGGCGATGGCGCGGAGATGGCGCGCATTGAGCTCATCGAGGGCTGACCCATGGCCAGCATGAATCGCTGCTACACCTGCGGTAAGGGTGTCGCGTTCGGCAACAACGTCTCACACGCGAACAACAAGACGCGTCGCGTGTGGAAGCCCAACCTCCAGGTCGTGCGCGTCGTGATCGACGACAAGATCAAGAAGGTGAAGGTGTGTACGAAGTGCCTGAGCGCCGGCAAGGTGAAGCGGGCACCGCGCGGCGAACAGGCGGCGTGATTCGCGCGCAGGACTGTTCGCGAGGGAGCGCTCGTCGGCTCCCTCGTTTTGTATCTGCAGGTGGAGTTGATTGCGGACTGCGGATAGCGGACCAGCGTACCCGCAGTCGGCATTCCGCAGTCTCGCGGCTCCACGCTAAATGCCGACTGCACTAATCACCGGCGTCACCGGCCAGGACGGCTCGTACCTCGCGGAGCTTCTGCTCGCAAAGGGGTATCGGGTCATCGGGATCGTGCGGCGAAGCTCCACGACGCCGTACGAGCGCATCGCCCACCTCGTCGACCGGGTCGAGCTGATCTCGGCCGATCTGCTCGATCAGCACTCGCTCGTGGAGGCGATCGCCGCCTGCGCGCCTGACGAGATCTACAATCTCGCGGCGCAGAGCTTCGTCCAGACATCGTGGACGCAGCCGGTGCTCACCGGCGAATTCACCGCGCTCGGTGTCACGCGGATGCTCGAAGCGATGCGCCGCGTCGCCCCCAAGGCGCGATTCTACCAGGCCAGCTCGAGCGAGCAGTTCGGCAAGGTGCTCGAGACGCCGCAGCGCGAGACCACGCCGTTCTATCCGCGCTCACCCTATGGCGTGGCCAAGGTGTACGGACACTGGATCACCGTCAACTACCGCGAGAGCTATGGCCTCTACGCCGTGTCCGGCATTCTCTTCAATCACGAGAGCCCCCGCCGCGGGCTCGAGTTCGTCACTCGCAAGGTGACCGATGCCGCGGCGCGAATCTCCCTCGGCCTTCAGCGCGAGCTTCGTCTGGGCAACCTCGAGGCGCGCCGCGACTGGGGCTTCGCGGGGGACTACGTCGAAGCGATGTGGCGGATGCTTCAGCAACCGTCGCCGGATGACTACGTGATCGGAACGGGGGAAACGCATTCCGTGCGCGAGCTGTGCGAGGTGGCCTTCGCGCGGGTCGGACTCGAATGGCAGAAGTACGTCGTCCAGGACGAACGGTTCATGCGACCGGCCGAGGTCGACGTTCTGGTCGCGGATTTCACCAAGGCTCGTACGCAGCTCGGCTGGAAGCCGACGGTCGATTTCCGTGCCCTCATCGAGATGATGGTCGACGCCGACCTCACACGACATCGGGTCGCGGCACCAGCGGGACACCGGTGGTGAGCAGGCGCGCGCTCGTCACCGGGGCGGCGGGATTCGTCGGGCAGTGGGTGGGCAGGGAGCTGGTCGAACGAGGGTGGGACGTGTCCGGCACGTGCCTGGAGGATGCCCCTCCTGTCGCTGCACCTAACGATCCGCTCGCATCGGTTCGCTGGCATGTGGCGGATGTCCGTCGCCCCGAGGATCTCGGTGGGCTGCTCGACACGACGAAGCCCGACGCCATTCTTCACCTCGCTGGCGTCGCCTTCGTTCCCGCGGCCCAGGCGGATCCAGGGGCGGCCCTCGACGTCAACGTCGGCGCCGCCGCGCGGTTGCTGGCGGATCTCAAGCGACGCCGCGCGGCGGGGACGCTCGATCCGGTCGTGCTGGTCATCGGCAGCGGGGAGCAGTACGGTCGCCATGAGGCTGGCGAGATGCCTCTCGCGGAGTCGGCCGAGCAACGTCCTCACTCGGTATACGCCGCGTCGAAAGCGGCGCAGGAGCTCGTCGCTCTCGAGGCGTTTCGCTCCTCGGGTGTTCGTGTTTTGGCGACCCGCAGCTTCAACCACAGTGGTGCCGGACAAGCCGACCGATACGTCCTTCCCGCCCTGGTGCGTCGAGCGCTCGCCCTGCGGTCGAGCGGGCAACGCGCCCTGCCCATCGGGAATACGACGACGGTCCGCGACTTTCTCCACGTGCGGGATGTCGCACGCGCCTACGTCGACCTCGTGACACGCGGGACCGCCGGCGACGTCTACAACGTCGCCAGCGGAGTCGGCGTGGACGTCGGCACGCTCGCCCAGCGCGTGCTTGCCCTCGTGCGGGTCGATGCGATATTGAACACCGACGCTGCGCTGGTGCGACCCGCCGAGGTACCCGTCCTCGTAGGCGACGCGACCAAGCTGCGACGCGCGACCGACTGGTCGCCGCAATTCACTCTCGACTCGATCATCGAAGATCTAATCCGTGCCGCGGCGAGCTGACCTGCACCGCATCATGCTGATCGGCTCCGGGCCGATCATCATCGGCCAGGCGGCCGAGTTCGACTATTCCGGGACGCAGGCGGCGAAAGCGCTGCGCGAAGAGGGCTACGAGGTCATCCTCGTCAACTCGAACCCGGCGACGATCATGACCGATCCCGAGTTCGCTCACCGGACATATGTCGAGCCGGTGACGCCGGAGATCGTCGAGATGATCATCGAGCGCGAGCGTCCAGACGCGCTGCTTCCCACGATGGGGGGGCAGACGGCCCTGAACGTCGCCATGGCGCTCGCCGAGCGCGGCGTGCTCGAGCGGTACGACGTCGAGCTCATCGGGGCCGATGCCCGCGCCATCAAGCTCGCCGAGGACCGGGAGCAGTTCGCGGACACGATTCGGCGGATCGGGCTGAAGGTTCCGACGGGCGGCATTGCGCGCTCCTGGGAGGACGCCGTGGCGCTCATCGACCGGGTCGGCTTCCCAGCGATCATTCGCCCGTCGTTCACGCTTGGCGGCACCGGCGGCGGCATCGCCTACAACCGCGAGGAGTACGAGGCGATCGTCGAGCGCGGGCTCGAGCTGTCGCCGACCCATCAGGTGTTGATCGAGCAAAGTGTGATCGGCTGGAAGGAGTTCGAGCTCGAGGTCATGCGTGATCACGCCGACAACGTCGTGATCGTCTGCTCGATCGAGAACATCGATCCCATGGGGGTGCACACCGGCGACTCGATCACCGTGGCGCCGGCAATGACGCTCACCGATCGCGAGTACCAGACGATGCGCGACGCTGCCGTCGCCATCATCCGCGAGATCGGCGTCGACGCCGGAGGGTGCAACATCCAGTTCGCGGTGAATCCCCGCGATGGCGAGATGCTCGTCATCGAGATGAATCCCCGCGTTTCCCGGTCATCGGCGTTGGCATCGAAGGCGACCGGATTCCCCATCGCGCGCATCGGGACGAAGCTGGCCGTCGGCTACCGGCTCGATGAGCTCGCCAACGATATCACGAGGACGACGCCGGCATCGTTCGAGCCGGTACTTGATTACGTGGTGGTGAAGTTCCCGCGCTTCGCGTTCGAGAAGTTCGCTGCGGCAGACCCGCGCCTCACGACCCAGATGAAATCGGTCGGCGAGTCGATGGCGATCGGGCGGACGTTCAAGGAGGCGTTCCAGAAGGGCGTCCGCGCGCTCGAGACAGGTCGGCCCGGGTGGAGCACGGGGCAGACGCTCACCGATGACCGCCTCGCGGACGATACGATGGAGACGCTCCGCGGAGCGCTGCGACAGCCGACTCCGGAGCGCATTTTCCAGATCAAGCACGGGTTCGCGCGTGGACTGGCCGTCGGCGAGATCGCGTCGCTCACCGCCATCGATCCGTGGTTCGTGGCCCAGATGCACGAGCTCTGGGAGGCGGAGCGATGGTACGCGACCCTCGCGAGCGTCGGCACCGACGAGATGCGGCGCATGAAGCGGATGGGCTTCTCCGATCGGCAGCTGGCGATGATTCGCGATGAGCCCGAGGGTGAGGTCCGCCGGCATCGATGGGCCCTCGGCGTCCGTCCCGCTTACAAGATGGTCGATACTTGCGCCGGAGAGTTTCCCTCCGCGACGCCCTATCTGTATTCGAGCTACGACGAAGAGAGCGAAGCCGAGCCAAGCGGGCGACGCTCTGTCGTGATCCTCGGCAGCGGACCGAACCGGATTGGGCAGGGTGTCGAGTTCGACTATTGCTGCGTGCGCGCGGCGCTCGCGCTGCGGGACGCAGGCTACGAAACGATCATGGTCAACTCGAATCCGGAAACGGTTTCCACGGATTTCGACATCTCCGACAAGCTCTACTTCGAGCCGTTGACGCTGGAGGACGTGCTCGAGATCGTGGAGCGTGAGAAACCGTTAGGCGTCATCGTCCAGTTGGGGGGCCAGACCCCACTCAAGCTGACACGACCGCTCGAGGCTGCCGGCGTGAGCATCCTGGGGACCACGCCCGACGCCATCGACATTGCGGAGGATCGACGCCGGTTCGAGGCCATCGCACGCAAGCTCGGAGTATTGCAGCCGCCGAATGGCACCGCCACGAGCGTGGACGAGGCGGTCGAGGTCGCCGGCCGGGTCGGATATCCAGTCCTGGTTCGGCCGTCGTACGTCCTTGGTGGACGCGCGATGGAAATCGTCTACGACGAGCCCTCGCTTCGCGAATACTTCGTGCGCGCCGTTCGCGTCTCCGAGGATCGACCGGTCCTCGTCGATCGCTTCCTCGAGGATGCGTTCGAAGCGGACGTCGACGCGATCTCCGACGGAAAAAGCGTGGTGATCGGCGGCATCATGCAGCACATCGAGGAAGCCGGCATCCACTCCGGTGACTCTGCCTGCGTGCTCCCCCCGTACCTGATCGGCGAGAAGGATCTCGAAACCATGCGACGGCATACCGTCGCGTTCGCCGAAGCGCTCGGCGTGGTGGGGTTGATCAACGTGCAGTACGCCATCAAGGACCGCGTCGTGTACGTGATCGAAGTGAATCCGCGAGCGAGCCGCACGATTCCGTTCATCTCGAAGGCCACCGGTGTGCCTCTGGCATCAGCAGCCGCGCGTGTGATGCTCGGCGAATCGCTCCAGGCGGCCGGCATCATCGAGGAGATCGTGCCGCCCTACATCTCGGTCAAGGAAGCGGTGCTGCCCTTCAGCAAGTTCCGGGAGTCGGACCCGATTCTCGGTCCCGAGATGCGGTCCACGGGAGAGGTGATGGGCATCGCGGATTCGTTCGGCGCCGCCTACGCGAAAGCCCAGATGGGAGCGGACAACACGCTGCCGACCAGCGGGGCCATCCTGATCACGGTCAACGATCCGGACAAACCGACGGTGACACCGATTGCCCGGCGCATCCACGCCATGGGATTCCGCATCCTCGCAACACCCGGAACCGCGACGTACCTGCGCGCCCGCGGAATCCCGGCCGACACCGTGATGAAGCTCCACGAAGGGCGCCCGAATGCAATCGACTTCATTGTGAATGGGGAGGTCCATCTCCTCATCAACACCCCGCTCGGGAAGCATTCGCAGCAGGACGACTATACGATGCGTCAGGCGGCGGTTGCGCATCGCGTGCCGTACACGACGACGATGTCCGCGGCCAACGCGGCCTGCGATGCGATTCTCGCGCTGCGCTTTCGCTCGCTCAGCGTCAACTCGCTCCAGGAGTGGCACGAGCAGACGAGAAAGTTCGAAGGGGTGAGATGATTTATCTGAACGGCAAAGATGACAGAATACAGAATTCAGAATTCAGAATTCAGAATTCAGTAACTACGGCTGTATTCTGAATTCTGTCATCTGAATTCTGTCATCTTGCCGTCCCGTGCCAACTCTATTGATCCTCGATGCCCGTTCCGCTTCTAGACCTCAAAGCACAGCACGCCGTAATCAAGGACGCCGTCGTCGCCGAGATGCTTCGCGTCGTGGACGACCAGGCCTTCATCCTGGGGCCGGCTGTCGAGCGGCTCGAGCGTAAGGTCGCCGAGCTGTCCCGTGTGAAGCACGCGATTGGATGCGCCAGCGGCACTGATGCGCTCCTTCTCGCGTTTCGCGCTCTCGACATCGGGCGCGGCGATGACGTGGTGACGACGCCGTTCACGTTCTTCGCGACGGCCGGCACGATTCACAACGTCGGCGCCACGCCCGTCTTCGCGGACATCGAGCCCGATACATTCAACCTCGATCCGGAGCTCGCGGCGGCCGCGGTCACTCCGAGGACGAAAGCTGTCGTGCCCGTCGACCTGTTCGGACAGATGGCGGAGATCGAGCGATTTTCGAAGCTCATGCCGAACTTGCCCGTCGTCGAGGACGCCGCGCAGTCGATCGGCGCGTCTCGGAGGATCGACGGCCGTACCGTCATGGCCGGTGAAGCCGCAACCATCGGCACGCTGTCGTTCTTCCCGACGAAGAACCTGGGAGGCTATGGCGACGGCGGAATGATGGTGACCCAGGACGATGCCATCGCGACGCGGCTGCGCCGTCTGCGAATCCACGGGGGAGCGCGCGAATACTTCCATGACGAGGTGGGGTACAACAGTCGCCTCGACACGCTGCAGGCAGCCGTCCTCCTCGCGAAGCTTCCGCATCTCCAGGCGTGGAGCAGCAAACGGCGGGAGCACGCCCGCTTTTACGACGAGGCGCTCGCGGACGTTGCGGGGGTGCGCACGCCGGTCGTCCGTCCGGAGAACGAGTCGATCTTCAACCAATACACGATTCGGGCAGAGCGGCGTGATGCCCTTGCCGCACACCTGAAGGCCAAGGCGATCGGCACCAAGGTGTACTACCCGCTGCCCTTGCACCTCCAGCCGTGCTTCACCTATCTCGGACTGAAGCGCGGGCAATACCCGGAGTCCGAGCGGGCAGCCGCCGAGGTCATTTCCTTGCCCATCTACCCCGAGCTCACCAGGGCCCAGCTCGAGGAGACGGTCGCAGGCATCCGGTCATTTTATGGCTGCTGAGCGTCGCGATCGCCAAGTCGTGAAGGGCGCGGAACTTGCTCCTTCTGACGCCCCCAGGCCAGAAGAGTCTGAAGACCCCAGTGCCAATCCGGTCGTGATCAACCTGCTCTTTCGGTACCGCACGGTACTGATTGTCAGTTTTCATTTCGTTCTCCTCCTCTTCAGCTATTGGATCGCGTACGTCCTGCGGTTCGAGGGCTTCGTCCCCCAACCGTACATCGACGCGTTCATCCAGTCTCTGCCGATCCTGCTGGGATGCCGGCTGCTCGCCTTCGCCCACTATGGGTTGTATCGCGGCTGGTGGCGCTACGTCGGCATGCGCGATCTGTACAACCTGATTCAAGCGGTGGCGGTGAGCTCGCTCGTGTTTACCGCGGCACTGCTGTTCATGGGTGGAGAGGCGACCGTCCCGCGGTCGGTCATTGTCCTGGACGCGCTGCTCACCATTGTGCTCATCGGCGGGGTGCGTTTCGCCCTTCGCGCGGTGCGCGAGAACCGCCGGCCGAAGCAGGGTCCGCGTCTGCGGCGCGTGATGATCATCGGCGCGGGAGACGCCGGCGAGCTGCTGCTTCGCGAGATGCACAACAATCCCCGGCTTGGCTATGTGCCCGTCGGCTTCGTCGATGATGACCAGCGCAAGATCGGCTTCCAGATCCATGGCGTGGATGTGCTCGGCACGACGTCCGAGCTGCTCGAGATCCTCCAGCAGCATCCAGCCGACGAGTTGATCATCGCCATCCCGTCGGCGTCCCGCGATGAAATTCAGGACATCGTGAACCGGTGCCTCAAATCGGGGCTCCCGTTCAAGATCATTCCGGCGATCGCGGCCCTCTCCGATGGCAAGGTGCACATGAGTCAGGTGCGCCCGGTGCGGGTGGAAGACTTGCTCGGGCGTGAAGAGGTCAACCTCGATACGACGCGGATTCGCGCCGACATCGCAGGACGCCGCGTGCTGATCACCGGTGCCGGCGGATCGATCGGCTCGGAGCTCGCTCGTCAGGTGGCCAGCTATGGCCCAGCGATGCTCACGCTGGTCGAGCGGGGCGAGAACGCCCTTTTTCTGATCGATGAGGAGCTCCGCCGGAAGTCGCGGGGTCTGAACGTCCACCCGGTGATCTGCGACATTCGCGATCGCCGCGACCTGGCGCTGCTGTTCAGCGATGTGCGTCCGGATATCGTGTATCACGCCGCCGCGTTCAAGCACGTGCCGATCATGGAGTGGCACGTCGGCCAGGCGGTCGAGAACAACGTGTTCGGTACCCTCAACGTCGCCGAGCTTGCCGCCGAGGCCGGGGCGAAGCTGGTGTTGATCTCGACCGACAAGGCGGTGGCGCCGAGCAACGTCATGGGGGCCACCAAGCGCCTCGCGGAGAAGATCGTGCTGTGCGCGCGGCGGCGCGGGAATGCGCGGTTCGTGGCCGTCCGCTTCGGCAACGTGTTAGGCAGCGACGGGTCGGTGGTGCCGCTCTTCACGCGGCAGATTACGGACGGGGGCCCGATCACCGTCACGCATCCCGATGCCACTCGCTACTTCATGACCATCCCGGAAGCGGTGCAGCTGGTCCTCCAGGCATCCGTGCTCGATGAAGCGACGGACCGCATCGTCATGCTCGAGATGGGTGAGCCGGTCAAGATCGTGGATCTGGCGCGCAATCTCATTCGGCTCTCGGGGTACGAACCCGACGTCGACATCCCGATCGTGTTCACCGGCCTCCGTCCCGGTGAAAAGATCCACGAGCAGTTGACGTCGGAGACGGAAGAGACACTGCCGACGCGCTACGAGAAAATTCGGATCGTTCGCACTGAGGGGCCGGAACCGCTCGATCGTGGGCTCGAGCAGCTCCGCGCGGCCGTGGAGTCGCGCGATGAAAAAGCCATCGTGCGCCGTCTGCAGGAGCTGGTGCCGGAGTTTTCTCCGCAGGCGACGTTACTGGCGAACCTGCGTGAGCGCGCGATTTCTCCGGATCCGCGCGCGCGAAGCCGATCCGCTGGGTGATGCACTTCCGGCTTCGACTCGTCGCACTCGCCCTCGCCGCCTTTCCCTCCGCCTCCGCGTCCGCACAGCACGACCTCTTCACGCTGCCGATCGCCGACCCGGCGTATCGGCAGCTCGACGGACTGCAGCGAACTGGCTGTGTGGCGGCCCGGGTGTCGCCCTACCGCCCCTACCTGGTGAGCGGGATTCGACGTGCGCTCGTAGCGGCAGTGCGCGACGAAACGTGCCGGGGCGCGATCCTCGACGCGCTCGTCAGGCGCTTTCGGCCGGACACGACCTCCCCGCCACCCATTCCCGAGCCCGGCGCCCTTCCGCCCGTCGGCCCGGTGATGCTCGAGGATATCGCTGACCAACCCGAGGAAGAGGACCCGACCGGGCTCGGCGTGGGCGCCGAGGGTGGCGTGCGTCTCACCTCGCTGAGCCGGGGGGTAGTACGACCGCTCTGGCTGGACGCCCGCCCCACTGCAGAGGGAGATCCGTCAGCGGTCGGCTTCGCCCGCTTGCGGGTGACGTGGGATGGCGGCGATCGCATCGCCGCCGTGGCCGAGGCGACGGCGCAAACGCATGCCAAAAACGACCCGCTCGTCCGCGCTCGCGCCTTCCGGGAGACCTCGGGGGTGTTCGATTTTACTGAAGCCTACGTAAACGCTCGTCTGGGTCGCGTCATCCTCTCCTTTGGGCGAGCGCGTGAAGCGTGGCTGGGAGAGGGAGAGGAATCGACCGTGCTCTCCGCGCATGGGCCACCGCTCGACCGGTTTCTCGCCACGGCACGATGGTCGCGTCTTGAGATTCGCGCCATCTTCGCGTCGATCGACGATGTCAAGCTCACCGTCGAAGAGGATTCGCTCGTACCCGGCACGCCGGTGCAGCGGCTGCACCGGATGCTCGCGGGGCATGCATTCACGATTCGCCCCACGCGCGGCTGGGAGCTGACTCTCGGAGAGACGGCGCTGTTGTCGCGGCGGGGCGGGGGCGTCGACCTCGCCTTCGCCAATCCGCTCATGCTATATCTCGTGACCGAGCACGACACGAGCTATGCGGGAGGTTCGGCGAGCGGGAACAACCTGATGGTTTTCGGGTCAACACGACTGCAGCGCGGCCGGCTGACTGGGGAAGCGGAGCTGGTCGTGGACGACATTCAGATCGACGCCGCCGACCGCGCCGTGATTCCACACCAGCTCGCCTGGCGGGTGTCGGGGACAATGGGGATCACGTCGCCGTGGCCGGCGAGCCTTGGAGTCGAGTATCGGCGGGCGGATAGCTACGCCTATCTGCGACGCTTTTACTCCGAGGTGTATCACCAGTTTGACAGGCCGCTGGGTACGGAGCTCGGGCCGGATGCGAACATGCTGCGCGCCTCGGCCGAAGTCTGGCCGACGGGGCGGGTTCGATTTGCGGGGGGTGTGGGGCGCTGGAATCGGGGGGCGCTTCGCCTGACCCAAAGGCCGGCGCAGGCGGCCTTTGGCCACGCCGGAGAGCCGTATCCGTCGGTGAGCGAGGAGCGTCCGGCGGTTCAAGAGGCATGGCTAGGCGACGCGACAGTGGAGTGGCTCGACACGAGCCTGCCGGTTCGGCTGACCGTCGAGCTGGCGCGCATCGACAACGTGAACAACCAGCTCGGTGAATCCGGGAATTTTCTGCGAGCGCATCTTGTTGCAAGCTATCGTTTTCGGTATCCGTAGGCTCGCTCTGGCCGGGGCGCTGCTGCCCGCAGTCCTGAGCGCGCAAGACTCCGCTCGCGTTCCTGTGCCGCCAGTGGATACCACCGCGACGCAAAGCGGCGTGGAGCGCAGCGTAGGCGTGCTTCGTCCCGGCGACGCTCTCAAGATCACGGTGTGGCGCGAGAAAGAGCTGAGCGGCGAGTATTTGATCGATGCCCGCGGCCTCGTGCAGATCCCTGGCCTGGGCGATATCGTCGTGGCAGGGTTGACTCCGATGGAGGTCAAGGCGCGCCTCAGCGAACAGCTCGTACGCCGCGGCATCGTCGAGCCGGAGATTGCCGTTCAGCCCGTCATTCGTGTCTCGGTGCTCGGTGAGGTCCGCAATCCCGGACTACAGTCGGTCGAGCCGGGAACCAACCTCATGCACCTGATCACGCTCGCCGGCGGGCCGACCGAGCGGGCGAACATGAAGGCGGTTCGGGTCATCCGGGGGGGTCGCCCGTACAAGGTCGACCTTCAGAGCGCGCTGAGCGGCAGCTCTGCAGGGCGCGTCGTTCTGTTCTCCAATGATGTCGTGTTCCTGGACCGTAGACGCGGATTGACACGCGAGAATCTGTCGTTCGGCTTGAACATGTTGACGGCCATCCTCGGCATCATCAGCGTGGTCACCATCGCTCAGAACCGGTGAGGTGTGCGCGTGGGTGAATCGATGATCGAGCAGCGGCAGGAGGGACTGGGCGCGTCGGCGGACCGCGCGCTGCCGCTCCGGAATCTCATCGCCGCACTGCGTCATCGCTGGTGGGCGTTCGCGCTGGTGTTGGCACTCGTCGTCGGGTTCTCCACCTGGCGGACGTCGCGCAAGGTACGGCTATACGCGACGACGGCGACTGTCCGCATCCAGGAGCTGCAGACCGGACCCGTCAGCGCCCAATCGCCGACACGTCCCGACTATCGTGTCGACCCCATTCAGTCGGAACAGGAGATCATCAAGAGCAAGGCGGTCGCCGAACGCGTCGCTGAGCTGTTGGGGTTGCGTCTGTACATCCTGAGCCCGCCGAAGCTCCAGCGCGGCGCACTGTTTGGGCAGACGATGCCCGAGGTCGACTCGACGGTGGAGTACGGAGCGTACGTCGTCCGGCTCCGTGGTGACGGCTATTCGCTGTTCTCGAACGACCGCATGCTCGCATCGGCTGCGTACGGCGAGGAAGTGCGGGGGGGCGGGGTCGCGTTCACGATTCCCACGCGGCCGCGGATCGAGGAGGATGAGATCCAGCTCAGTGTGATGACGCTGGCCAGCGCTGGTGGACTGGTTCGTGGCGGTCTCGGGACGCGCAGCCGCCCGCAGACGAACATCGTCGAGATCTCGTACACCGGGCCGGACCCCGTCATGGTGGCGCAGATCGCGAACACAGTCGCCGCGGAGTATGCCCTGTATACCACCGAGCAGCGTCGCCTGCTGGCCATCAAACGGACGCGCTCGACGGCGGAGGCCGTAGAGAATCAGCGTCGCGAGCTCGCCCTGAAGCAGGACGCACTCACTCAGTTCAAGAAGCGCGGCCAGCTCTCCAGCATCGAAGCCGAGCAGGATGCGTTAGGCAGGCAGATTCAGAGCTTTACGGCGGATCGCGATGCGCTGCTCATCGAGCAGCGAACCTACGCGACGATTCTTGGGAAGCTCACCCAGGCGGATACCGCCGATCAGGAGCTCCGGCAGCTTGCAGGGACCGGTGCCATTCGCGACAACTCGCACATGCAGAAGCTGTTCGAGCGGTGGTTCGACCTGCAGCGGCAGCGTGCCGAGCTCGTCTCGCAGGGTCGCAACGAGAACTATTCCGGTGTTCAAGCGGTCGACCAGCTGATCCGCGCGACCAAGAACGAGCTTCAGGTCGCCAGCAATTCCTATCTGGTGGGTTTGCGTGCCCAAATCTCCTCGCTCGAGAACCGGATCAACGAGCTGCGGCGTGAGATGCAGAAGTATCCGGAGCTCGGTGCGGACGAGCAGCGGCTGACCGCCGAGGTGCAGACCGCCCAGCAGCTGTACGCGAGCCTCCTCGGCGAGCTGCAGCGGCAACGAATCGCCGAGGCGAGCGAGGGCGGGTACGTGACAGTGATCGACAACGCGATGCAGCCGTTCTCGCCGGTGTCGCCAAACCGGCGGCGAATCTTTTTGACCGCGCTCATCTTTGGATCGATCCTCGGGCTCGGTGCAGCGGTCTTGCTCGAGAACCTCGACGACTCGGTGAAGTCGCCTGACGAGGTCCGAGAGCAATTCGGTCTCTCGGTGGTCGGGACGATTCCTGGCATCAAGGATTCCGACCTTCCCGGCGAGAACGGTGCCGAGGTGGCGCGGCGGCTGGCGACGCACTTCGATCCGCGATCGCCGGTCGCCGAAGCGTACCGGTCGCTACGTACGAATCTCGCGTTCGCGCGAGCGCACGAGGCGATGCGTATTCTTGTCTTGACGAGTCCAGGGCCCGCCGATGGAAAATCGACGACTGTCGCAAACCTCGCCATCACCTTCGCCCAGCAGGGACAACGAACGCTCCTGATCGATGGCGATCTGCGGCGCGCCGTGCTCGACAAGATGTTCAAGGTCCCGCGGTCGCCGGGGCTCACCGATGTGCTCGTAGGGCGCCAGCGACTACGCGACGTCGTCCACGCGACCGAGATCGAGCATCTCTCCGTGGTCGGGAGCGGGCCATTCCCACCCAACCCGTCGGAGCTGCTCGGCTCGAGCGCCATGCGCGAGGTGCTGCGGGATGCTCAAACCGAGTTCGATGTCGTGCTGATCGACTCGCCCCCGCTCCTGGCGGTCACGGACGCCGCGGTGCTGGCGACGATGGCCGACGGAGCGATCCTCGTCATCCGCGTTGGCGCGACGGCGAAGGCGGCTGTCAGGCGCGCCGTCGCGCAACTGCAGACCGTGCATGGTCGCGTCGTCGGCGCCGTCCTCAACGATGTCGACCTGCGGAGCGGCGCGTTCAGCGGAAGCTACGGATACTATTACTACTACTATTACGGCGAGGGAGCGCGGAACGGAAAGGGCGGTCCGGTCGAACGCCTCCGGCAGTGGCGCGCGAAGCGGGCGGCGGCAGGCGTTTCATCGGACACGTGATTGCCGCTCGTTCCAGCGGAAGTGATGTCGACTACCTCACCGCCTCCGCTGTCGTATGCCGTCTCGGACTTGCGTGCGCACCGCCTGCGATGCCGGCGCACGCATGGCGGGCCGTCTTCACTGTCGCGCGCGCAGAACGATGCGCGCCGCTGGCGTGGTCCCGTAGCGGTGACGTAATTCGAGCGTCCGCACCGCCGGACGTCGTCAGCTCGTGGCGTGAGCTGTGGGTCCTCTCCGCGGAACGCGTCGAGTGCGCGAACGCTGTCCTCAGTCCGATCGTCCGTCGGCTCGAGCGAGAGCATGTGATCCCGATGTGGCTGAAGGGCGCGGCACTCTCCCAGCGCCTGTACGGCGACGTTGCGGCGCGGGACAGTGTCGACGTGGATTGGCTCGTTGCCACGGATCGGCGTGGGGTCGTCGAAGCTGCCCTCCTCGACGAGGGCTGGCAGGTGGCCGAGGGAAGCGTCTCCAGTGATCAGACGTTCGCCCTGGATACCCTCGGAGGGCGCGTGTTCCTTGAGGTGCATTCCTCACTGCTGCACGAGCGCCTTTCCTATCTGTCAATGCCTTTGCCACTGGGGACTCGGACGAGCCTCTGTGGCTCCGGAGTCACGGCGTTCATCGACGAGCCGCTGCTTCCGCTCTACCTGGGACTGCACCTCGCCGGCCATCGAGCGCCGCCGCTTCTGTGGTGGATCGATCTCACCACGCTGCTCGACGGGTTCGCGCGCCCGGTAGAGATCGAGGCCCTCGCTTCCCGGCTCGGTCTTGGACGTTACCTCGCCTGGATGCGTCGGGGGTGTCAGGCGGTGAACGGCCTGGCGAGCGGCGATGTGAGCTGCGGGACGATTCTTGGAGTGTCGCCTGAAGGCCGGATCGACGTTCATCCCAGCCTGCGACACATCAGGCTAGCCCCCAATCCCGTACGCGCTGTCGCGGCCGCGAAGGCCTGGGTGCTTCCGCCGTGGACGCGCGGGGAATCTCGGTGGGGACCGGTCATGGCTGCTCGTCGGGTGGCCCGATACGCGCCCGACTTGCTCCGCAGACGCGAGGTGACTCCGCAGATTCCGGTCATGCAATCCGCCGCTCCTTCAGGGGGGGATGCGGGTCCGGCACAGGCGCCTGTGGCCGCCGGGACCTCGGCACTGATGGAAAAGCTCCGCGTCATTACTTCTGTCGGCGGCGAAGCATGGGTGGAGGGGGCGGGCTTCAGCATGTGGCCCTTCATTCGGCCGGGGAGTCGGGTGCTCATCGCCTCACCGGGGCGGCTTGCGGTCGGCTCCATCATTCTCGTTCGACTGCACGGGCGTCCCGTCGTGCACCGCATACAGGCGATCGACGGCGACCGGCTCGTGACGGCCGGGGATGCCAACCTGCTCTCCGACGCGCCCATTCCTCGCAGCCAGGTGATCGGACGCGCCCTTGCGGCCGAGGAGCGGGGGAAGGTCGTCGCGCTGCTGCCGACGCTGCGATTCGGTGCGTCGGCCTTCATGCGCTACGTGAGATATAGTGCGCGCCGCCACGTGGCTCGTGCCGCGAGGACTGTGCGCTCGATGTCATTCGTCGCGTCGCGTGGGAGAGCGCCGTGACGGGTTCCGACAAGCACGCTGTGGCACTGTCCTTTGGGGGGTTGGTCCTCCGATTCGCGTCAGTGGATCCGGAGCTCGCGCTCGAAGTGCACGATCCGCACGCCCGCTTTCTCGTCGCTTCCGCGGCACGCGCGACTTGCGATATCGAGTGCGCCTTCGGCGATCCCACCGCGTCGCCCGGCGCCCCCATCCACGGAGCGGGGACTCCGTGGGAGCTGCGGCGCCTCGCGGAGGGTCACGACGAGGTCACGTTCTATGGTGCGTGGCAGGGCGGTATGAATCCGTGGCTGCAGCTCGTGCTCGCGCCAGGGCTGGATCGGGTCAAGCTCCTGTACAGACCGTATGCCGGTCAGGGGCGTCGGCTTCGCGTTGGCTTTCCGGTCGACGAGTATCTCGTAGGACGCCTTCTGGGGTCGCATCAGGGCGTGATTCTCCACGCCGCGAGCATCGTGGAATCCGGCCGTGTCGCGCTGCTGCTGGGACACTCCGGGGCCGGAAAGTCGACGCTCGCGGAAATCGCGGCTCAGGCGGGCGCAGAGATTCTCAGCGATGATCGAACCATTATCCGCACCAACGGGCCGGCGAGGGCATGGGGCACGCCCTGGCACGGCAGCTACAAGGCCGGGTCGCCCAGAGCCGGGCCGATTGGGGCCGTCTTCCTGCTCGTGCAGTCGACCGAGACACGCGTCGTCGCGCTCACACGAGGTCGGGCGTTTCAGGAAGTTTACGTCCGCGTGATTCAGCCGACCGTCGATGCCGAGGAGATACGCGCGTCGGTCGAGGTGGTCGAGCGGCTGATCGAAGCGGTGCCCGTGTTCGAGCTGCATTTTCGGCCGGACCGCACGGCCTTTGAAATGATGCAGGCGACGATGCGAGCGATCGTGCGCGATGCGGCGGTCGAGTCGGAAGTTGTGGCGTCAAAATTGCTTGACGGGGTGCGCGAGTGAGTGGCGTTCGTGAGTTCATGCGAGGGGAACGTCACGTGCACCGAGCCGTTGCTGGCGAGCATCTTCTGGTCGCCTTGCATCGGACACGAACCACGCCGCTTTTCTCGCTGAATGAGACCGGTGCCGAGTTGTGGGAGCGCCTCAGCCAGTGGGCCACCGCCGAGGAGTTGTCCGCGCACCTGGTCGAGCTGTTCGACGTGAGCGCCGACGTCGCCGCTGGGGATGTCGCAGCTTTTCTCTCGCAGTTGGAGACAATTGGTGCACTTGAGAGTCGGGAGCGCGCGAAGTGACATGTAGTGTGGTGCCCATCGCCCCGTTTAATCCGGTGCGCCGCCGCATCCAGGAGCGCGCGACGGCGGAGCGCATTCCCTTGTCGGCGTCGATCGAGATCATCGCGACGTGCAACTTCAAGTGCGAGCACTGCTACATCGCGCCGTGCGCGGAGCGCGAGGACGTGATGTCGGTCGAGAACGCGCGGCTCATCTTCTCCAAGCTCGCGAACGCGGGAACGTTGTCGGTGCTCCTGACAGGCGGCGAGGTGCTAACGCATCGCCACTTTGCGGACATCTACATGGCCGCCAAGCGGAGCGGATTCTCGCTCTTCGTCAATACGAACGCCTACCTGCTCGGTGAGCGGTGGGCCGACTTCTTCGCCGAGTGGCCGCCGGAAGTCATTTCGATCAGCCTGTATGGTCTTTCCGACGAGTCCTATCAGCGCGTCACGAACGTGCCGAACGCCTTTCGTCGCGTGGCGCGGGCGATCGATCTGTTGATCGACCGTGGCATCCGCACGGAGCTGAAGTGCCCCGCGTTTACGATGACGGTGGACGAGATTCCGCGCATGAAGGAGTACGCGGAGGCCAGGGGCATTCCGTTTCGCTTCGATGCCGTCATGACGCCGCAGGAGAAAGGGTCGTCCAAGCCGGTCCAGCTGCAGCTCGCCCCGAAGCGACTCGTGGAGATGGAACAGGCCATGAACCCAGGCCTAACGGGGCTTCGCGACTTCGCGGAGACACGGATTCATCTCCAGCCGGACGACCGCGTCTATCAATGTGGCGCCGGTCGATCGACGCTCGCGGTGAACGTGCACGGGAACGTGAGCACGTGTATTTCGTCGCGCCAGGCCGTGGGGAATCTGCTCACCCAATCGTTCGAGGAAGTGTGGGAGGCGCTGGGCGGAAAGGTGCAGCGGCGTCTTCCTGCCGGGCATCCCTGCGCGACGTGCAAGTTCCGCGCGATTTGCGTCGGCTGTCCCGCCACGGTGGAGCAGGTCACGGGGCTGCCGGAGGGATATGTGCAGCAGTACTGCGCGTTGACGCACGCGCGCGCGTATGCCGCTGGTTTCCATCCGACCGGCATCCCGCGAACGGTGTCGGAGGGAATCCCTGCCGGCATTGCCACCCCGCGGACCGAGTTTTCGCGGGCCCTGCCCGTCCTGAGTTAAAGGCAGTATCCACACATTGTCGTACTGTTCAACCCGAGGAGTTCGCCACCATGACGACACGTAAGTCATACAGCCCACCCGCCGTAGTCGCCCTCGAGGTCGTGGCCGATGGCAAGGTCTCGATGCAGGAGTCCTGCAAGACGTCTCAGTCGGCCACGGGATCGGGCTTCAGCGGGTGCACGCTCAGCGACATCGATCCGACTCCCTGCGTCAACACGGTCAGCTGAGACGCTGCGGCACACGACGTGGTCCCGGAAAGGCGCGATGTAACGCACGGTACCGCTCTGACAGTCTTGTGAAATCAAAGTCAAAGGAGAACGATGTGACGCGCCTTGTGTATGGGCTCGCGATGCTCGCCGCGGTTTCGATTGCCGCGTGCGACGACGACCCGACCGGCCCGCCCTTCAGCGCCCTGGTCGGGACCGTGATTACGCCTGACACGATCGGTCCTCAGGATCCCATCCGAATCGTGTTCAACCGGCGTCTCGATCCTCAAACCGCGCTCGATCCGGCGAATCTCGTGGTGATCAATCAGTGCACGGGGCTCCGCGTGCCCGGCGCACTGGCGCTGTCGGTCACGGGCGACACGCTGACCTTCTCGCCCTCCGAGCCACTGCCGTTTCTGGCTGTCCTCGGAATTCGTGCGCAGAACTTTCTCGACACGACCGGCGTCGGTCTCGCCGAGCCGATTGCCGTTTCGATCCTGACCGAGCCCCCGCCGGTCTCCGACGTGAGTTGGGAGCTGCTCAACTCGCCGACGGATGATCTCGTCACTGGCGTGTCGTTCGTGAATCGAACGCTCGGCTACATCGTCGCGCGCGGCGGTGCGGTGTATCTGACGACCGATGGATCGCTCTTTTCCGCGCTGTACAAGAACGTGGATTTGTCGTTCACGAACTCGATTCACGCCTTTGGAGCCGACACGCTCTTCATCACCGGCGCTCTCCGGCAGGGCACGACGTCGTCCGGGGCGCTCATGCGGTCGAACAATGGGGGCCTGACCTTCCAGGCCGTGGCGCTTCCTCGACCGACGATTACCCACATGTCGATGCGCCGTGAAGCGTCGGGCGACCTCGTGGCCCTCATGGGCGGCCAGTTCGCGAGCCCAGAGGTGTACCGGTGGGACAGTGGGACGGGCACCGCTCCTCTCTCCAGTGGCCTGGCCGTCTCGTCGCAGGTCTTCACCGGCCTGGACCTTTCGCCTAACGCGTCGAACGCCGTCGTCACGACGGCTGGATTCGGGACGCTCGCGGGCCAGGGGTTCGCCTACCGCTCGACCGACGGCGGTGTGACGTTCACCCCCGTGACCCTGCCCGCGGCAACCTTCGGACTGCGCGGCGCCGTGTTCATCAACAACACCGAGGCGCTGCTGCTTGGCGATTCCTCCAGGGTCATCCGGCTCAACGTGACGACCGGAGTCGCGACTTCGGTCGGCGCGAGTGCCGGAATCCCGCAAACCGAGAACGATCCGGCGCTGGGTCGCCTGACATCGTATCAGTTCTCGCGCGGAGATTTCACCCCCGGCGGCCAGATCGGGTGGATCGTGGGCGCAGTGACCCGACGGCAGACGGGGACGCCGGATGTCGTTCGCGGCGTCATTCTCATGACGCGCGACGGCGGCCAGACGTTCACGCGGCAGGCCATCACGGGAGCACCGGATCTCGGACTCGGCTTTCCGGCCGTTCGCGCGATCGATGCCATGGCCCCAGACTTCGCGACGCTCGTAGGAGCGTCGGGGTTGGTGGCTGCGCGGACGCAGGATATTCAGGTCGTGGCAGAAGCGTGCAGTTTCGTCCAGCCCTAACGAGCCCTCGACATGTCATCGTTCTTCTGCAGCCTGACCTGGTTGGCGCGCCCAACACGCCGCGCGGCCCTCGTGTGCCTGGCGCTGTTCGGGGCCGTAGCCGCGGCCCCGACGGTCCGTGCGCAGACGGTCGTCGGCGGCGATTTCGACATCTGCGATTTCTGTGGAACGCTGTCGGGCAACACCGCCCGGCTCACCGGGAGAGTGGGGTTCGGCACGACGCGTGGCGAGTTCGTGTTGATCAACGCGGCGACCTCCGATCAGGACGTCGATCGCGACGGATTCACTGCCGGCGTCGACTTCAATAACCTCTTCGTGTCCGATACGCTCGACTTTCAGAACGTTTCCGATCCCTCGCGCGCAATTCTGCGACGGAACCTGGTCGTCGCCGACTTTCTGAATCCCCTTCGGAACGGCTTTCAGAACATCGTCGCCTTTTACGTGAACATTCCGGAGGGCACGGCGGCCGGCCTGTATCGCGGCCGTATTACGGTGCGAGACTCGGCGTTGGCGGTCGGCCAAAACCCGAATGGCGAGGCCATTCGCGTCGATGCATTCTGGATCGAGATCGATGTGCAGCCCTCGCTTGGACTCGCGCTCGTGGAGGCTGACACCGCGGCCCCGCTTGATTCGCTGGTTCTACGCGGAAAGGCCGGTCAAACGGTGAACGGGGTGTTCCGCGTTGCGAATCTCGGCAACGTGGAGCTGCAAAACGTCCGATTCGACGTCACCGATCTGGTGGCAACCTCCGGCACCGGGCTCCGCATTCGCCGAGAGCGCATCAGCTTCACTCCTGCCTCGCTGACCGGCGTGGAATTTGGCGATTCCACCCGCGTGACCATCACGGTCCGAATACCAAGTGGGTTGCTGGCGGGCTCGTACCGAGGTGATCTCATCGTGCAGGCGGAGGGGGTGCCGGCCGTGCGTGTGCCGCTGACGGTCATTGTCACGACACCCGGCGACATCGTGTTCGAGACGAACCCGGTGATCGGGCAGGCGGGTGATCTCGCGGTGATCATCTTCAACGCCGACCCCGGCAGCACGTGGGAGCTGGCGGTCTTCGACATGCTGGCGACGACGACGTTCCGCACCAGTGGGACGGTGTTCGAAGGCACCCCTGGGGACCCGCCAATTCCGGGGTTCGAGGGAGACCAAGCGGTGCGCTACACCTGGCCCCTCGTGAATGGCCGTGGTGAGAACGTCGCGGGCGGCATGTACTACGTCGTAATCAACGCGGTGCAGGGCGGCGAAGAACGCCAACTGCGCGGCAAACTCATGATCATTCGCTGAGGCCGGCATCATGCACAGACCGATAGCTCTTCTCGGTGTCGCGCTCTCGACGCTGATCGCCGGGCCGACGCAAGCGCAGTTCGCCGGTGGCGACGCTGACGGCGGGATTTACAGCATGACCCTTCTCGGCATTCCCGTGTCGCCGCGCGCCGTCGCACTCGGGGAGGCGATGGCCGCCATCGATCGCGATCCGTCGGCGATCTGGTACAACGCGGCCGGCATGCTCGGGTTGCGAACCAACGCCTTCACGGTCAATGCACAGCAGCGGTTCGCGCAGACGCAGGTGCTGGGAGCGGCAGTGACGTTCCCGACGGAGATCGCGACGTTCGGCATCGCCGCGCGCGCCTTCAACGCGGGAACGGTCGAAGGACGCAGCGAGGGTGAGCCCACCGGCGGTGACATCCGTGCGTTCCAGTGGGCGCTCGAAGGCGGCGGCGCCCTGCAGCTCGCACGCTGGTGGCGCTGGGGCGGCACGCTGGTGTTCTCCCAGGAGCAGCTCGGTGATGCGAGTGAAGCCTCGGTGGGGGTCAACTCGGGCATGCAGTTCCCCGACATTCTGTTCGGTCGCCTCACCCTGGCCGGCGGCATCCGGAACTGGGGAACGAACGTCAACTTCGACGAAGGCTTCGAGGGCTTCTCACCGCCGCAGATGTTCTACTTCGGCGCGGGTATCGACGTCTTCCGCCGGCGGAACCTCATCCAGACGCCGATGCTCTTCCGCGGCCAGCCCCTGATCTTCGATGCGAAGCTCGTCGGACAGTTCAATGTGCCCGACCGCCTGGAGCCGTACGTCGGGCTCGGCGTCGAAGCGACGGTGAACGGGGTCGCCATCGGGCGCATCGGGTATCAGACCGGGAACGACAACCGCGCCGGAATCTCGCTCGGTGCGGGCGTGAACGTCGGCCAGTTCCGCCTCGAGTACGCGTTCCGCAATTACAAGAATGGCGGCGCCGGTTTCTTCGAGAACGACCCGGTCGGTGACGCGCATAACGTGAGCTTCACGTTCTTCTGGGGCGAACGGGAGCGGAACGAGCCGGTGGTGCCGGTCGTCGTCGCCGCGCCGGTCGACACCGCGGCCATCAACGCCGCCGTGCGCGGCGCGATTCAGGAGCAGCTGGCAGCGTTACGGCCGCTGCTCGATTCGCTGCGTGCGCAGCAGGTCACGATCGAGCAGGCCGACCTCGTCTCCCGGTACGTCGTGCCCGTTCACTTTGGGTTCGACTCCGCGGTCGTCCGCGAAAGCGACTTCGAGGTTCTGGGTAACGTCGCCGAAGTGATTCGACGTGTGTATCCCACCGCGCTCGTGACGATCGAGGGCTTCGCGGATCCCGCCGGTTCGGTGCAGTACAACCTCGAGCTCTCGCGCCGACGGGCTCGGGCGGTTCGTGAGGTCATGATCTCCCGCTTCAACCTGCCCGCGCAGCAATTCCGCGCGGTGGGTTATGGCGAACAGACCCAGCGACAGATCATCCCGGGGGCGCGGCGGGATGACCCCGGCGCGCAATCCAACCGACGCGTCGTGTTCACCATCGACGCGACCCAGCGATTCTAGCAATCCGCCGGAATCCGATGCATCATTCACAACGGGCGAGAGAGCAATCTCTCGCCCGTTGCGCGTCCGCGCTCTTCCCACCACCGAGCTGATTCGCTCGTGCCCGCGGTGGTCCTGCGCGCGCACCGATAACACGAGCTTCTTGTGCACATTACCGTCATCGGGACCGGATACGTCGGTCTCGTCGTGGGCGCCTGTCTCGCCGAAACCGGAAACGACGTCGTCGGCGCCGATACCGACGCGGCCAAGATCGACAAGCTGCGCCAGAACATCCTGCCCATTTACGAGCCGGGCCTCGACGACTACGTCGAGCGGAATCAGGCCCACGGACGACTGGCCTTCACGACGGATGTCCCGGCGGCGATCGCGTCGGCAGAAGTCGTCTTCATCGCCGTGGGGACGCCGCCTGACGAGGACGGCTCCGCGGACTTGCGACACGTGCTGGCCGTGGCCGAGCAGATCGGCCGCCATGCCAGCCGTGAAATCGTGGTCGTCACCAAGTCGACCGTGCCGGTCGGCACAGCCGCCAAGGTCGAGGAAGTCATCGCGCAGCACGCCCGATGGCCGTTCCATGTCTGCAGCAACCCCGAGTTTCTGAAGGAGGGGGCCGCCGTCGAGGATTTCATGCGTCCCGATCGCGTCGTCCTTGGTGTCACGACCGATCACGCGCGATCCGTTCTTGCGGAGCTCTACGCGCCGTTCGTGCGTACGGGAAAGCCGATCCTCTTCATGGATATCGCATCGGCGGAGCTCACGAAGTACGCGGCGAACGCCATGCTGGCCACGCGTATCTCCTTCATGAACGAAATCGCGAATTTGTGCGAGCGAGTCGGTGCCAACGTGGATCTCGTCCGCAAGGGCATCGGTTCCGACTCCCGGATCGGTGCCGCGTTCTTGTTTCCAGGGCCGGGGTACGGAGGCTCCTGTTTCCCCAAGGACGTCAAGGCGCTGGTTCGAACGTCACGCAGTTGCGGCACGCCGCTCAACGTCCTCGAGGCGGTCGCCGACGCCAACGAGCGACAAAAGCGCCGCCTGTTCGAGAAGGTGCACCAGGCGCTCGGAGCCTCGATCAAGGGAGCGCGAATCGCCGTGTGGGGACTCTCGTTCAAGCCGCAGACGGACGACATGCGAGAGTCGCCGGCTCTCACCCTCATCGATCAGCTTCTCGAGGCGGGAGCCTTGGTCGTGGCCCACGACCCGGTGGCAATCCCGGAAGCGCGACGGCGCCTGGCTGATCGCGTCGACTTCGCCGAAACGGGCTATGCGGCCCTCGAAGGCGCGGATGCTCTCGTGATCGTGACGGATTGGAATGAGTATCGGCATCCCGATCACAAACGAATCAAGTCCATGCTGAAGCGGCCGGTCGTGGTCGATGGCCGGAATCTGTACGATCCGGCGAAAATGCGCTCGCTCGGCTTCACCTATCTGTCGATCGGGCGGAGTGAAGCGTGAAAGTGCTGATCACGGGGGCGGCCGGCTTTGTCGGATCGCACCTGACGGACCGATTCCTCGCAGACGGTCACGAAGTGATTGGCGTCGACAACCTCATCACCGGAGAGGCCAGTAACCTTGCGCATCTCGTGCGGGAGCGGCGCTTCACGTTCATGCGCCAGGATGTGTCCCGGGGGCTACGTATCGACGGCCGCGTGGACGGCGTTCTGCACTTTGCATCGCCGGCTAGTCCGATCGACTATCTCGCGCATCCAATCGCCACGCTCGACGTCGGGTCTTTAGGCACCCGCAACGCCCTGGAGCTCGCGCGCGCGGGCGGTGCGCGATTCTTCATGGCCTCGACCTCGGAAGTTTACGGCGACCCGCTCGAGCACCCGCAGCGCGAGACGTACTGGGGAAATGTGAATCCCGTAGGCCCACGGAGCGTCTACGACGAGGCGAAGCGTTTTTCCGAGGCGCTGACGATGTCGTATCACCGCGAGTTCGGGCTGGACACCCGGATCGTTCGGATCTTCAACACGTACGGGCCACGCATGCGGCCGCGCGATGGACGGGTCGTCTCGAACTTCATCGTGCAAGCGCTGGCTGGGGAGCCGTTGACGATCTACGGCGATGGCTCGCAGTCGCGGTCGTTTTGTTACGTCTCCGATGAGGTCGAGGGTCTGTATCGCCTGTACATGCAGGGCGACTCGGAGCCGACGAACATCGGAAACCCGGATGAGTTCACGGTACGCGAGCTCGCCGATCTGGTTCTCGAAATGACCGGATCGAAGGCGAAGCTCATCTTCAAGCCACTTCCCACTGACGATCCCAAGGTCCGTTGTCCCGATATCACCCGCGCACGGGAGAAGCTCGGGTGGTCGCCGGAGGTTCCCTTGCGGGAAGGGCTGAAGCGCACGATCGAGTGGTTTGAAGGGCAAAGGCGCTGAAGGCGCTGAAGGCACGCAAACTGGCCGTTTGAGCGCTCGTTCAGCGCCCTTAGCGCTTTTCCAGCGCTTCGTCGATGGCGCTTCTCCGGCGCCCCTGTACCCTCTAACTTCCTCTGTTTGTGCGCTTTCGCGCTTCCGGACGAACCCCCGCCGAGCCCCCGGTGTAGCATTCGCGATATGCCCGTTACTTCGATAGTTCGCACCGTGGCCGCGATGGTAATCGGACTCACGGCGTGCCGTGCCGATTTCGAGCTGAAGCGTTTTACCCAGGACACCGACCTGTATCAGGCCGCGCTTCGGGAGCTTCAGCACCGCCACTGGGACAATGCGGTGGCAGGGTTCGAGCGTCTCACGATCGAGCTTCCCGCCCGCGATACCTTGATGCCGCTTGCCTTCTATCACCTGGGGAAGGCCCGCCAGGGGAGGAAGGAATGGCTCCTGGCGGCGCAGGCCTTCACGCGAGTGACGGAGAGCTTCCCCGATGACACCCTGGCGGACGACGCCTTGTACGAGGCAGGGGTTTCCTACGGCCGCCTGTGGCGCAAGCCGGAGCTCGACGCCCAA
Organism: Gemmatimonadaceae bacterium; assembly: GCA_035253695.1. GTDB lineage: Bacteria > Gemmatimonadota > Gemmatimonadetes > Gemmatimonadales > Gemmatimonadaceae > JAICNG01. The sequence continues at coordinate 25,968 of DATFBS010000015.1, read as the reverse complement.
TACGGGGAGACGGCGATCAGCACGCTCCGCATGCTCCAGGGGATGTATCCCAACTCGCCCCTGAACGACAGGGCGCAGCGGGAGATCGATCGCCTAACGAACTGGCTCGGGACGAAGACCTACGAGACCGGCATGTTCTACATGCGTCGCAAGGCGTACGATCCGGCGATCATCTATTTCAAGGATGTGCTCCGCCTCTACCCGGCGTCGCCGATCGCCCGCGACGCGGGCATCAAGCTCGTCGAGGCCTATAACGAGATCAATTATCGCGAGGAGGCGCAGGAGCAGTGCGCCTCACTGCGGCAAACGTATCCGGGCTCGGCCGAAGTGCGTGAGGTGTGCGGCAACGCGCCAGCGACGGCGCAAACGCCCACGCCTTGACGTGTGCGGCTCGGCGTTCTCGGCGGTACGTTCGATCCCCCGCACATCGGCCACCTGCTCGCCGCGTCCGACGCGTCCGAAGCACTGGCGCTCGATCGTCTGCTGTTCGTTCCGGCGGCGGCGCATCCGTTCAAGGGGAGCGATGTCGGCGCGACGCCGGAGCAGCGGGTTCGCATGCTCGCCCTGTTGGTCGGCGATGACGTCCGATTCGCCATCGACACGATCGAAATCGAGCGGCCGGGGTTATCTTACACGGTCGACACGCTTGCCGACCTGGCCCGCCGCTATCCGGACGCGGAGCGCTTCTTTCTCATTGGTGAGGATCTCGTGGACCAGTTGGCCACGTGGCGCGAGCCCGAGCGGCTGACGCAGCTCGCGGAGGTTGTCGTGATGGCGCGCGGAGAGGCGGCCCGCGGTGCCCAGCGCTTCCGACGTCTGAAGACGCGTCGGATTGACGTGTCGTCGACCGAGGTCCGCGCGCGTGCGCGGGCCGGTCTGCCACTCCATGGCTTCGTGCCCGATCCCGTCGTCGCGTACATTCGTGACGCCGGGTTGTATCGCTAGAGGTTCGTCATGCTCAAGGGACTCGCCAAGGCGCTGTTCGGTACGCGACACGATCGCGAGCTGAAGCGCGTTCAACCCATCCTGGACGAGATTCATCAGCACGAGCAACGGCTCGCGTCCTTCGCTGATGAGGAAGTGCAGGCGCAAACGCAGAAGTTCCGCGCCATCCTCAAGGAGCGCACCGAGGAGCTGGAGCGCCGGATTGCCGAGCTCAAGGAAACGAAGCGCGTCACGAGCGATGCCGCGGAGCGCGAGCAGATCGACAACGAGCTCACCGGCCCCGACGGGCTTGGCGGCCTCGAGCGCGAGCTTCGCGAGCTCATCGCCGACACCCTCGAGGAGATTCTTCCGGAGGTTTTCGCCACCGTCCGTGAGGCCGCACGGCGCCTGCTGAATACGAAGCTCACGGTCACCGGCCACGAAATCGAGTGGAACATGGTGCCGTACGATGTGCAGCTCATCGGGGGGATTCAGCTGCACCGCGGCCGCATCGCCGAGATGGCGACCGGTGAGGGCAAAACGCTCGTCGCGACACTGCCGCTGTATTTGAACGCCTTGCCGGGGAAAGGAGCACACCTCGTCACGGTGAACTCCTATCTCGCCCGCCGCGACTCACAGTGGATGGGGCACGTGTACAAGTGGCTCGGTCTCACCGTCGGATGCATCGATGACACCGAGCCGGGAACGCCGCCCCGACGCGCCGCGTACCTCTGCGATATCACGTACGGGACGAACAACGAGTTCGGCTTCGACTATCTGCGCGACAACATGGTCGTCGCGCTCGACCAGCGCGTGCAGCGCGGCCACCACTACGCGATCGTCGACGAAGTCGATTCGGTGCTGATCGACGAGGCGCGCACGCCGCTCATCATCTCGGGTCCCGTCGGCAACGAGAGTGATCGCGATTACGCGCAATACAACGGCCTGGTCTCGCGCCTGGCGCGAGAGCAGACGGAGCTCGTCAACCGGCTCGTCGGTGAGGCCGAGCGCGCGCTGGAGAAAGGTGACACCGACGCGGCGGCCACGAGCCTCTACCAGGCAAACCTCGGTGCGCCGAAGAACAAGCGCCTGTTGAAGGTGCTTCAAGAGCAGGGCAACCGGCAGCTCATGCAGAAGCGCGAGCTCGATGTGATCGCCGACCGCAAAATCCCCGCGGGCAAGCGGCAGTTCGTCGACATCGAGGAGCAGCTGCTCTACGTCATCGATGAGAAGGGACACACGGTTCATCTCACCGATCGCGGCGTCGATGTGCTGTCGCCGAGTGATCACGATGCGTTCGTGCTGCCGGACATCAGCGAAGCCGTGCATCGCATTGATCACGACGCCGAGATGTCGCCGCAGGAGAAGGTCGAGGCGCGGCTGTCGGTGGAGCGCGATTACGCGCTCAAGAGCGAGAAGCTCAACATCGTGCACCAGCTCCTCCGGGCGCATTCGCTGTACGAGCGGGACGTCAATTACGTCGTGCAGGACGGGCAGGTCCTGATCGTCGACGAGTTCACCGGGCGCACCATGCCGGGGCGTCGCTGGTCGGAAGGACTCCACCAGGCGGTCGAGGCGAAGGAAGGCGTTCAGGTCAAGGGCGAGACGCAGACGCTCGCCACGATCACGATCCAGAACTACTTCCGGATGTACGAGAAGCTCGCCGGCATGACGGGCACGGCGGAGACCGAGGAGCAGGAGTTCTTCCAGATCTACAAGCTCGACGTCGCGGTCGTGCCGACGAACAAGCCGATGATCCGTGATGATCGGCACGATCTCGTCTACAAGACCCGTCGCGAGAAATACAACGCGATCCTGGAGGAGGTGCAGCGGCTCCACGCGCTCGGGTTCCCGGTGCTGGTGGGCACGGTGAGCGTCGAAGTGTCGGAGACCCTGTCGCGCATGTTCAAACGCGCCGGGATTCCGCACAGCGTGCTGAACGCCAAGTACCACCAGCGTGAGGCGGAGATCGTGGCGGGCGCCGGGCAGCCGGCGGCGGTGACCATCGCGACGAACATGGCCGGGCGCGGCACCGACATTAAGCTCGGACCCGGTGTCACGGAGTCGAAGCCGTCGGTCGTCAAGGACGCGGAGGGCAAGGACATCGAGGTCACCGAGGTCGGCGGGCTGCACATCATCGGCTCGGAACGGCACGAGTCGCGTCGCATCGACAGGCAGCTGCGCGGTCGGTCTGGACGACAGGGCGACCCGGGAGCATCGCAGTTCTTCCTGTCGCTCGAAGACGACCTCATGCGTCTCTTCGGCTCGGAGCGCATCGCCCGCTTAATGGACCGGCTCGGTGCCCAGGAGGGCGAGGTCCTGACACACCCGCTGATCACGCGCTCGATCTCGCAGGCACAGAAGCGCGTGGAGCTCCAGAACTTCCAGTCGCGCAAGCGTCTCCTCGACTACGACGATGTGATGAATCAGCAGCGGGAGGTCATCTACTCGCTGCGATCGTTCGCGCTGGAAGGCGGTGAGGAGCTGAAGGGCGAAGCGCTGAAGATGGTGGAGAAGGCCCTCTCGCGGCGCGTCGAGACGACGTTGGGCGAGTTCGATGAGCCAGCGGAGTGGGACATTGGGCTCCTGCGACAGGAGCTGCTGATGCACTACCTGGTCGCGGTTCCCGAGTTCGATGCGAAGGAGCCCCCGTCGACCGATGTGGCCGAGCTTCAGACCATGGCGGTGACCGCGGCGCGCGCTGCCTTCGAGGGAAAGTTTCGAGCGTTAGGCGATTTCGCGGGCCAGGTTCTGTCGCTCGTGATGCTGAACGTGATCGATCAGAAGTGGAAGGATCACCTGTACGATCTGGATCAGCTGCGCGCGGCGATCGGCTATCGCGGATGGGGGCAGAAGGATCCGCTCGTGGAGTACAAGCAGGAGGCGTACACGATGTTCGTGGATCTCATGCACGACATCCACAACACGTTCGCCGATCACTTCCTCAAGGTTCAACTGGAGTTCGACCGAACCGCCGAGCGAAAACCGCCTGCCGAGCAGCCGAAGCCGAAGAAGCAGTTCAATGCGCTTGGAATTCTCGAAGACATCCAGGAGCCAGAGCCAGGTGGCAACGGGGCGGGCGATGGCGAAGCCGACGTCCTCGATATCGGTCCGGCCGAGCCTCCCTCGACCGAGCCGACTACTGCGAAAAAGGATCCGACGATCATTGGCGCCGGGAAGCTCCGGTCACTGGAGCCGAAGGCCACGGTCATGGGACGCGCCGGGCCGCCCGGGGGTCCGGCTGACAAGGACGCGTGGGCGAACGTAGGTCGAAACGACCCATGTCCCTGCGGGTCGGGGAAGAAGTACAAGAAGTGTCACGGAGCAACCTGACGAGGGTCTAAGCGCGTTTCCAGCGCCTTCGACTCTTCAAAGGCGCCGCTCCGCCCGCTCCTGATGATGCGCCGCGAACGAAGGCGGGCAACCTTGGCTGTTCATGGCTGGCCAAGCAGTCCCCAAATCGTTAAGTATTCGAGAGCTACCTCGCTCGGAGCGGCCGCGCGAGCGGCTGAAGGCGCTGGGAGCGACCGCACTGAGCTCCGCTGAGCTGCTCGCCATCCTGGTGGGGAGCGGGTGCGGAGGGCGGTCCGCTCTCGCGGTCGGTCAAGACATCCTCGTTCAGGCCGATGGGTCGCTGCGAAGACTCGCGGCGCAGCCCATGGCCGCGCTGACAGCCTACTCCGGGGTGGGGACCGTTCGTGCGATCACCATTCATGCGGCGCTGGAGCTGGGTCGCCGGATGGTACTCGAGGCCCGGGAGGAAGGAGATCCCCTTCGGTCGCCTCGAGAGGTCTACGCGGCGTTCGCGCCACGGCTCGAGGATCTTCCCGTCGAGGAGTTCCACGTGGCGATCCTCGATGCGCAACACCGGCTGGAGCGGGACGTGACCGTCACTCGGGGAATTCTCAACTCGTCGCTCGTCCACCCGCGTGAGGTGTTTCGGGAGGCCATTGCGGAACGGGCGGCGGCGGTGATCCTCGTCCACAACCACCCGAGCGGTGATCCCACACCCTCGGCCGACGACCGGCTGGTCACGGAACAGCTCGTCGCGGCGGGGCGGTTACTCGATATCCCCGTTCACGACCACGTCATCGTGGGTCGCGGACGTTACGTGAGCTTCGCGGAGGCGGGCCTGCTGTAATGGCAACGACGGCGCTGGGCACGGTCATTCCCGGGTGGGCAGTCGACGATGCGGCCGCGATGGAGCGGCTCGACGTCGATCTCCTGTCGCGTGCCTATCGATTCTCCGAGCGGGCGCACGCGGGACAGAAGCGCTCGTCAGGCGATGCGTACGTGTCTCACTGCGTCGAGGTCGCGAAGATTCTCGCCGAGCTGCACCTCGATTCGGTGACGGTGGCCAGTGGGCTCATCCACGACGTCATCGAAGATACGGGCGTGAGCGTCGAGGAGATCGAGCGGGAGTTCGGCGCCGAGATCGCCGCCATCGTCGACGGCGTCACGAAGATCGGCAACATCACCTTCCGGTCGACCCAGGAGCGGCAGGTCGAGAACTACCGGAAGCTGCTGCTCTCGATCGCGAAAGACGCTCGCGTCATCCTGATCAAGCTGGCCGATCGCCTGCACAACATGCGGACGCTGGATTATCTCCCTGAGGAGAAGCAGCGGCGCATCGCGCAGGAGACGATGGATCTCTACGCCCCGCTCGCGCACCGCTTCGGAATGGCGAAGCTGCGGTGGGAGCTGGAGGACCTCTCGTTCAAGCACCTGGAGACCGAGGGATACAAGAGCCTCGCCCGGCTGGTGGCCGCGAAGCGCGCCGAACGCGAGGGGTTGATCGCTCAGATGCGGGACCCCATCGAGCGGGTGCTGCGCGACGCGGGGCTCGTGCACGCGGAAGTCACGGGGCGTCCGAAGCACCTCTGGTCGATCTTCAAGAAGATGAAGCAGCGCGAAAAGCCGTACGAGGAGATCTACGATCTCATGGCGATTCGCGTCCTCGTCAACACGGTGCCGGAGTGCTATCACGCCCTCGGCCTCATCCACGAAGGGTGGACGCCGCTGCAGGAGCGCATCAAGGACTACATTGCGCAGCCGAAATCGAACGGCTATCAGTCGCTGCACACGACGATCTTCGGGCCGGGGAAGCAGCTGTTCGAGATTCAGATCCGCACGCGCGACATGCATCGCACGGCCGAGTTCGGCATCGCCGCGCACTGGCTGTACAAGGAGACCTCGAAGACCCGCGACGAGCTCGACGAGAAGCTGGGATGGTTCCGCGAGATTCTCGCCATGCAGCTCGACGCGAAGACGCCTGACGAGTTCCTCGAGTTCCTGAAGCTCGACCTCTATCAGGATGAGATCTTCGTGTTCACGCCGACGGGCGATGTCATCCAGCTGCCCAAGGGCGCGACTCCGATCGACTTCGCCTTCGCCGTGCACACCGAGGTTGGTCTGCGATGCCAGGGTGCCAAGGTGAACGGCAAGATCGCACCGCTCTCCCGCCAGCTTCGCAACTCGGATCAGGTCGAGATTTTGACCTCGTCGTCGGCGCGCCCGAGTCGAGACTGGTTGGCGCACGTCCGGACCGGGCGAGCGCGTCACAAGATCCGGCAATGGATCCGCAACGAGGAGCAGGCGACCTCCGCCAAGCTCGGTCGCGACATCCTCGATCGCGAGGTGAAGCGCCGGCGTCTCGACCGGCCTGACGACGACAAGCTGCTCGCGGCGGCAAAGCAGCTGGGGCTGTCCGACATACGCCACCTCATCGCCTCGATCGGACAGGGCGACGTGAACGTCTCGCAGGTGTTCAGGCTCCTGTATCCGGAGGCGGACGAAACCCCGGATCAGCCAGCCAAGGCCGCGAGCGCGTTCGAGCGGCTGGTCGACCGGATGCGCGGCACCACTCGGGGGGTGCGGATCCAGGGTGTGGACGGGCTGATGATCCGCTACTCACAGTGCTGTCAGCCGGTCCCCGGCGATCCGGTCGTGGGATATGTGACGCGTGGGCGGGGCGTGAGCATCCATCGCTCCGATTGCCCGAACCTTCTGCTTCTTTCCGCCGAGCCCGAGCGGCGTCTGGAGATCGACTGGCAGGAGATGGAGGGCGAGCTCTTCGTGGTGCGTCTGGGTATCGAGGCCACCGATCGTCGAGGCCTGTACGCGGACCTCGCCGCGGCAGTCACCGAGACAGGAACGAACATTAAGAGCATGGAAATGCGCAGCGGCGACGGCGGCGTCTTCGGCTCGGTGCTCGTCGAGGTCGAGAACCTGTCCCACCTCCAGAAGATCGTGAAGGCGATCCGGCGTGTGAAAGGCGTGACGGACGTCGCGCGCAGGGAGAGGGTGACGGCGGAGTAACCGAGGCGCTGGAGGCGCTAAAGGCGCTGGGGGCGCTGAAGGAAAGTCAGCGCCTCCAGCGCCTCCAGCGCGTTCAGCGCCCATACCGAACAGAAACCGACAGGCTATATTTCCACCCCATGGCGACCTTCGACTTCCAAGCCCCCTTCGCCCCCGCCGGTGACCAGCCCCGCGCCATCTCGGAGCTGGCTGCCGGGCTCGCGCGCGGAGACCGGTTCCAGACGCTGCTCGGCGTCACTGGGTCCGGGAAGACGATGACGATCGCCAACGTCATCAAAGCCCACGGCCGTCCGACGCTCGTCCTCTCCCACAACAAGACGCTCGCGGCACAGCTGTACGGCGAGCTGAAGAGCTTCTTTCCGCACAACGCGGTCGAATACTTCATCTCGTACTACGACTACTACCAGCCCGAGGCGTACGTCCCGTCGACCGATACGTACATCGAGAAGGACGCATCGATCAACGAGGACATCGATCGTCTGCGCCTGCGCGCGACGTCGAGCCTGATGGAGCGCGATGACGTCATCATTGTCGCGACGGTGTCGGCGATCTATGGGTTGGGCGATCCCGTCACCTATCGCGAAACCTGCGTCACACTCGAGCGTGGCCAGCACATCGCGCGCGATGAGATCCTGCGCTCACTCGTGCGCATCTTGTACAACCGCAACGACGTGAGCTTCGATCGCGGAACGTTTCGCGTTCGCGGCGATACGGTCGAGATCCTGCCGGCATACGAGGAGCAGGGTGTTCGCATCGAGATGTGGGGCGATGAGATCGAGCGCATCTCGAAGATCAACGTCCTCACCGGCGAAACCATCGCCGTGCTGGACAAGGCCGCGATCTATCCGGCGAAGCACTTCGTGACCGCGCGACCCACCCTCGAGCGGGCCGTCGGCGCCATTCGTGCCGAGCTCGCCGAGCGTCTCACTGAGCTTCGATCACAGGGGAAGCTGCTCGAGGCGCAACGTCTCGAGTCCCGCACGAACTTCGACATCGAGATGATGCTGGAGGTGGGAACGTGCGCCGGTATCGAAAACTACGCGCGCCACCTGTCGCAGCGGCAAGTGGGCGAGCGGCCCGCGGTGCTGTTCGATTACTTCCCCGAGGATTTTCTCGTCGTTGTCGACGAGTCTCACGTCTCCTTGCCGCAGATCGGCGGCATGTTCAACGGGGATCGCGCGCGGAAACTGACCCTCGTCGAGCACGGGTTCCGCTTGCCGAGCGCGCTGGACAACCGTCCACTGATGTTCGATGAGTTTCTGACGCTCACGCCGCGGGCCATCTTCGTCTCGGCGACGCCGGCGGAGCTCGAGCTCCAGCTCTCGGAGGGCGTCGTCGTCGAGCAGATCATTCGGCCGACCGGGCTGGTGGATCCCGAGATCGATGTCCGCCCGGTGCGCGGTCAGGTCGACGACCTACTCAACGAGATTCGCATTCGCGAGCGTCGCGGCGAGCGTGTGCTCGTCACTACGCTCACCAAGCGCATGGCCGAGGATCTGACCGACTATCTCCAGCAGATGGGCGTGCGCGTGCGCTACATGCATTCCGACATCGATGCGATCGAGCGGATGGAGATCATCCGCGGCCTCCGGTTAGGCGAATTCGACGTGCTCGTCGGCATCAATCTGCTTCGGGAGGGACTCGATCTTCCTGAAGTGTCGCTCGTCGCGATCCTCGATGCCGATCAGGAAGGATTTCTGCGCAGCGACCGGTCGCTCATCCAGACCGTGGGACGCGCGGCTCGCCACATTGCCGGAACCGCGATTTTCTATGCCGATCGCATGACGGGCTCCATGCAGCGGTGTATCGAGGAGACCAAGCGTCGGCGCGAGCTCCAGATCGCGTTCAATCACGAGCATGGCATTACGCCCCGAACCATCGCGAAGAGCGTCGACCAGGTGCGATTCATCACGCGCGTGGCCGATGCCCGGACGGCGGATCGTGAGGACAGGACGCGCCACGTCGCGGAGCCGGCGGCGACGTACGCCAGCGAGATGGATGCCGCGGCGCTCATCGAGGTTCTCGAAAAGGAAATGAAGGAGGCGGCGGCGAACCTCGATTTCGAGGCGGCCGCACGGCTGCGCGATCAACTTTTCGAGCTTCGCGCGAAGCGGGATAGCAGCGATCGCACGCGAAGCGGAGGTCTCGAGCGCATCAAGGCGCGGCGCTGACGGTGGCCGCGAGTTGGTAATGCCGTCACGTCCCGTGAACTTCCATCATCACGTCATCCCGCCGCTTGCGGCCTCGGGAAGAGTCGCCCTCACCGAGGCCGAGCTGCGGGCATGGGGTGAGCAGCTGGGACGAGCCGTCACGGCACCGCTCACGATCGCGATCTCCGGAGAGCTCGGAGCAGGGAAGACGACGCTGGCGCAGGCGGTATGTCGGGGTGCGGGGGTGACGGATTTCGTGACCTCGCCGACGTTCGCCCTGGTACAGCGGTACGAGGGTTCCCGATTCCCCGTTTACCATCTCGATCTCTACCGGCTGAGCTCCGCCCGCGAGCTCGTGAACCTCGGATGGGATGACGTGCTGCGTGATGACGCCCTGGTTCTGATCGAATGGCCGGAACGCGCCGAGGGACATCTCCCCGAGAACGCGCTGCACATCGAAGTCGAGCATCACCCGAGCGACGGCACGAAGCGGTTGCTGCTGGCGGGATGAGGGGCCGCATTCTGGCGCTCGATGCCTCGACGTACACGGCCACTGTCGCGCTCATCGAGGACCACACCATCCTTCAGGAACGGACGGTCGCAATGCGTGACCCCCGGCACGAGCAGCTGATGCCTGCCATAGCCGAGGCGCTGGGAAGCGATCGAATGAGTGAGATCGATGGAATCGTCTGCGGGGCGGGACCCGGAAGCTTCACCAGCCTGCGCATCGCGGCCTCGATCGCGAAGGGGCTGGCAGTTGCATCGGGAACGCCGCTGTTCGCGGTACCTTCTCTGGCGCTGCTCCTCGCGGGGCGAGAGACGGGACCTCCGCCTGGCCGGTGGATCGCTCTCCTGGACGCTATGCGCGGGGAGTCGTTCGCGCAGATCTTCGAGGTCGCGGCAGCCGGGGAAATCAGCGCCATCTCGGAGGTCCGCGTAGTGAAAGATGAGGAGATCGCGACACTCGCGCGGGCGATGCACGCTGGCACGGCGGGTCGGGGTCGGGATCTCGAGGCTGCGCCGCACGCGCGAGGCGTTGTCCGGCTGATGGCGCATCCTTCGCTTCGTTCGTCAGTCGACCTGGCGTCATGGGAACCGGACTACGGTCGGCTGGCGGAAGCGCAAGTCCGCTGGGAGTCCGCACACGGACGCTCGCTGGACGCGCGATCATGACAACGGGGAGCTTCGGGGTGAGCGCGCAACGAGCTCAACGGGGATCGAAGGACAGCTCGATCGCGATCGCGCCGGCGACACCGGCGGTGATCGACGCTGTGGCGCAGCTCGAAGTCGTCGCGTTCGCCGACCCATGGACGCGGCAGGCATTCGAGGCAGCGCTGAAGGAGCGTCACGCACGGTTTCGCGTGGCGCGGTCGATCGACGGCTCCGTCGTGGGATATCTCATCGCGTGGTTCCTCGTCGACGAGGGCGAGATCGCGAACCTCGCCGTCGTACCCACGGCTCGCCGCCGCGGCGTGGCGCGCGCACTGCTCGACGCCATCATCACCGAAGCACACGAGTCCCAGATCTCCCGTCTGTTTCTCGAGGTGCGCGAATCGAATGCCGCGGCGCGTGCGCTGTACACCTCGATGGGGTTCATTCCCATTGCGCGCCGCCCCCGGTACTACCGCAAACCGGTGGAAGACGCGATCGTGCTACGTCTGGAGCTGTAGCGAAATCCGAGTGCAACGGAATCGGGTGACGCGCGACGATTCGGTGCCGCGCACGCTCGACCTGGTCGTTATCGTCAGCGCGAAACAACGGGCCATCGCCAGGAGGAATCGTGAGTCGAAGCCTGAACAAGGTGACGTTGATTGGGAATCTCGGGGCAGATCCCGAGGTGCGCTCGACGTCGGGGGGTAACCGCGTGGCGACGTTCTCGCTCGCCACGAGCCGGTCGTGGAATTCCGCGTCGGGCGAGAAGCAGGAGAAGACGGAGTGGCATCGCTGCGTGGTGTGGAACTCGAAGGCCTCGACCCTCGCCGACATCGTAGAGCGATACCTGAAGAAGGGTGACAAGGTCTACGTCGAGGGCCGCATCGAGTACCGCCAGTGGCAGGACAAGGAGGGCCAGACGCGCTACAGCACGGAGATCAACGTGCGCGAGCTGATCATGCTCAGCGGGCGTAGCGGCGGTCCCGACGCCGATGGCGCCGAGGGAGCGAGCCGGCGCCCGGCGACCGCCGCCAAGGGTGCTGCCGGGGGCTCGACCGGCGACTTCGAGGACTTCCGAGGGGCGCTGGAGGAAGAGGACGACGATTTACCGTTCTGAAATGCTCGGGACCGCGGAGAACGACGAACGAGGAATGAGGAAGTGGTGACTGGAGGCCGTCGGCCGGCTGCAACTTCCTCGTTCCTCATTCCTCGTTCCTGTCGTGACCTCCCCCAGTCGTCCCGCGTCTCCACTGTGGACAGAATCACCGGCTTCGTGGGGCGAAGTGACCGATCGCGCCACGAGCGCCCTCTCTCTTGCCACTCTGGGGATCGTTCGATGCCGCGTCTGGAACGCAGCGCGCCGGTGAAGCGGCGCCCAGCCCTTCACACGCTCCGCCTAACGCGAGCGGCGCTCCTCGCGCTCGTGATGCCCGCCATCGCGCTGGCACAGGAAGCGACCGAGCGCCGCACGCACGTCGTGAAGACGGGCGATACCCTGTGGGATCTCGCGGGCGCGTATCTCAGCGATCCGTTCCTGTGGCCCGAGATCTACCGCATCAATACGGACGTCGTCGAGGATCCGCACTGGATCTATCCCGGCGAGGTGCTCCAGATCCCCGGACCGGGCGAGCTCACCGTCGCCGCCGACCAGCCGCTGCCCGTGGAGCAAGGCGTCGAGGATCAGCGCCCCGTCGGCCCCACGATTTTCGCCCGCGCCCAGACCGGTCCGACGTACGGCTCGAGAAAGACGACGGCCAGCCGCCGCGTCGAGACCCCAGACGAGGTGGAGCGCGCCGCCGTTCGCGAAGGTGAGTTCATCGCGGCTCCCTGGATGGACCGTGACGGCGGGCCGCAGCAGCATGGCCGTATCGTCGCCACCGCCGAGATGGCTGGCATCGCGCAAGCGTCGGACCCGATCCGGCTTTCGCCGCAGGATCGGATTTACGTGAGGCTTCCGCGCGATGTCGGCGCTACGGTCGGCGAGCGCTATCTGTCGTACGAGCTCGGGCCCTCGATGCCGCAGGGGCAGATCGTCGTGCCAACCGGCATTCTCGTTGTCGAGAAGGTGGGCACCGACGAAGCGACCCTGGTCCGCATCGAGCGGATGTTCGGCGAGGTCAAGATCGGCAACCGGTTCATTCCGCTCGAGCGCATCCAGCTGCCCACCGATGCTCGGCCGGCTCCCGTGGATCTTGGCGTTCGCAGTCGTGTGATCTGGATCGCAAGCAAGGCCGTGTTGCCCTCGGTCCAGCATTATCTGATGATCGATGCCAGCCGCAAGGATGGTGTCAGTCTTGGCGACCAGTTCACCCTGATGCGTGGGCGTGTGGAGCTCGACGGCCGCGTGCGCCTGCCCGAGCAACCGGTCGCGCTGGCGCAGGTCGTTCGCGTCACGGAGCGCGGCGCCACGGTCATGATCGTCGATCAAGTGCAGCCCAAGGTCCGCGAGGGCATGGAAGCGCGCTTGACGGCCAAGATGCCCTAGCAGCACCAATGGTGTAGATTGGGCGACGCATGATCGCGATCGCCCACTCTTTCGCCATTACACTGTATCTCGGCGCCGCGGCCCTTGCTGCGGCGCCGTTCGCGCGTCCACTCCCGGCGCCGGTGCGTGGAGTAACGACGCTCCTCGGCCTCGGGGTCGCGGCGCACGTGGTAGCCCTGCTCGACTTCGTGCGCGCGCACGGACAGGCGCCCGTGTCGGGCCTTGGCCCCGCTCTCTCGCTTGCCGCACTGCTCGTGGCGGTCATGCTGCTCGGCGTCGAGCTGATCGCGCGCGACGTGAGCCTTTCGCTCGTCGCAGCGCCGCTCTCGGCCGCGCTCGCCGCGGTGGCGAATATCGCGGGCCTTGCGCCGGGAACCATGGCCAGCGGCGTACAGGGCGCATGGCTCGCGGCGCACGTCGCGCTCAGCTTCATCGGCATCGCGAGCTTCGCGACGGGGGCAGCCGCCGGAGTGATGTACATGGTCGAGCGACGAGAGCTGAAGGCGCGTCGCTTTGGCGCCATCTTTCGCTTCTTTCCTCCCCTCGACACGCTCGATCGCGTGAACCACCTCGCCTGCCTCGCTGGCGGTGCAACCCTCACGCTCGGCGTCGCGATCGCTGTGGCGTACTCCGTCGAGTTCCGGACGTTCAACCTGGCGCAGCTCCTGTGGGGCCTCGTGGCGTGGGGCGCGCTGAGCGTGATCGCGCTGGGCCGCGCAATCGGAGGATGGCAGGCCCGGCGAGCGGCGCTCGTGACGAGCACCTCGTTCGCCGCGGTGATTCTTCTCTACGTCGCGCTGCGAATGACGGGCGGTGCGGGTGGTGGATTCCTGTGAGCGGGTACCCCGTGCTGCTCGAGGGGCGCGCCGTCACTGCGCTCGTCGTGGGCGGTGGGAGTGTCGCCTCCCGGAAGGTGCGGGCCCTGCTCGCGGCGGGGGCCTACGTTCGCGTCGTAGCGCCGAGCGTGACCGACGAACTTCATGTGCTCGGCGAGCGCAATACGAACCTCACGATCGAACGGCGTCGCTTCCAGGATGCGGATGTGCGAGACGCCACCCTCGTGTTCGCGGCAACCGATGAGCGCACGACGAACTCCCGGATCGCTCGCATTGCGCGACAGCATCACCGTCTCGTCAGCGTTTCCGATCTTCCGAGCGAAGGCAGCTTCAGCGGCATGGCGGCCCATTGCTCAGGCGACGTCGTGATCGGCGTCTCGGCGGGTGGGGTGCCCCGGGCCGCGGCGCGCATCCGCGACGCGATCGCCGAGCGCTTCGACGAGCGATACGCGACGGCGATCGACGCGTTGCGATCGATGCGCCGCCGCCTCCTCGATACGGGGGGGGCTGGCAAGTGGCAGCTCGCGATGCGGACGCTGCTCGATGAGCGGTTCTGCGCGCGTGTGGAGACGGGAGAGCTCACCGCCGAGGTCGAGACATGGCACTGACGCTCGTCGGCGTGAGCCACGCGACCGCGGACATCGAAGTGCGCGAACGACTCGCGCACGCGCCACATGAGATTCCAGTCACGCTGGCCGCGGTTCGTGATGACACGGGGGCCCGTGAGGGACTCCTGCTGTCCACGTGCAACCGCACGGAGATCTATCTCGTCGAAGGCGAGCGGGACGCGACCGCGGGTGCGTGGACTGCCTTGTCGCGGCGTCTTGGCCGCGATGCCTCGCCGTACGGCTACGTCCGGCGAGAGCGGGAGGTCGTGAAGCACCTCTTCCGCGTGGCATCGGGTCTGGATTCGATGATCCTCGGTGAGACCCAGATTCAGGGGCAGGTGCGCGACGCCTGGCAGATCGGACGCGCGCACTCGTCGGCCGCGCTGAACCGGCTCTTTCAATCCGCGCTGCTGGTGGCCGGGCGAGTACGCTCCGAAACAGCGATCGGGCACGGCGCCGCGTCGGTGAGCTCAGCGGCCGTGCAGCTGGCCAAGAAAATTTTCGGTTCACTCCAGGGCCGGCGCGCGATGATTCTGGGCGCCGGCGAGATGGCGGAGCTGGCGCTGGAGTGTCTCGTCGCGCAGGGTGTGCGGACGGCGATTGTGGCCAATCGCACGTACGAGCGCGCCCGTGAGATGGCATCGCGACATGGTGCGACGGCCCTTCACTATGACGAGTGCTGGTCGCGCCTCGCCGATGTCGACGTCATGCTCTGTTCCACCGCGGCTCCGCACGCGGTGGTGACACCGTCGCACATCGCTCCCACGCTCGCGGCGCGTGGTGACCGGCCTCTTTGCATTCTCGACATCTCGCTCCCGCGCGACGTCGATCCGGCGGTCGGTGCACTGGAAAACGTGTATCTGTACGACCTCGATGATCTTCGCCAACTCGTCGCGGCGACGGTCGATCATCGCCGGGGTGAAGTCCCCAACGCCGAGCGCTTGATCGAGCAGGAGGTGGAGTCGTATTGGTCGTGGCTGGCGGGGCTGGCCGCTGTTCCCGTTCTCACCGAATTTCGCGCGCGGATGGATGATGTCCGCGACCGCGAAGTGACGCGACTCCTCCGGCGGCTCGAGCATCTGCCGGAGTCGGATCGCGAGACGATCGAACACTTTTCACGAGCACTGATGAACAAGTTCATGCACGAACCGTCGGTGCGCTTGCGAGCCGCCGCGGCGAATGGTCGCGGGCTGGGCATCGTCGACGCGGTGCGATACCTCTTTGCCCTCGAAGACCAGCGCGCATCCGATGACGCCCACCGTGAGGGCGATCAATGAGTGGTCGCGCGCTCGTGACGGGCGGTGCCGGCTTCATCGGCTCTCACGTTGCCGATCTGCTGCTGGCCAATGGCTTCGAGGTCACGATCCTCGACAATCTGGTGAGCGGAAACCGCGACCAGGTTCCGAAGGCGGCACGGTTTCACGAGCTCGACATCACCGACGACCGAGCGGCGAAGCTGGTGCGGGACTCGGGATTCGACGTGATCTGTCATCTCGCGGCGCAAATCGACGTGCGCAAAAGTGTGGCGGATCCGGCGTACGACTCCCGCGTCAACATCGGCGGGACGCTGAACTTGCTGGAAGCGGTACGACAGAGCGGCAAGCGCTCCACACGCTTCGTGTTCTCATCCACGGGTGGCGCCGTGTACGGTGATCTGGTCGCGCCACCGACGACGGAGGAGGCGCCGAAGGATCCCCAGTCTCCCTACGGGACGGCGAAGCTGAGCGTCGAGTACTACATGGGCTACTACGCGCGCGTCCACGGGCTCGAGACGGTCGCGCTCCGATACTCGAACGTCTACGGGCCTCGGCAAGACCCGCACGGCGAGGCGGGCGTCGTCGCGATCTTCTGCAATCGCCTGCTCGATGGAACACCGCTGACGATCTTCGGCGACGGACAGCAGACGCGCGATTACGTCTACGTCGGTGACGTCGCCCGGGCCAACCTGCTGGCCGCGACGCGGCCCCTCCCCGCCATCGGCGCGCTCGACGCACGTGCATTCAACATCGGCACGTCGGTCGAAACCGACGTCGTGGAGTTGGCGCGTCTGCTGCGCGACATCGCGGTCGCCAACGTCGAAGCGAAGCATGCGCCGGAGCGACCCGGGGAGCAGAGGCGGTCGGCGGTGGATGTCCGAAAAGCGCAGCGGGTGCTGGGCTGGCAGCCGAAGGTGTCGCTCCGCGACGGACTCACGGAGACCTATCGGTACTTTGCGGCCCGTCGCGAAGGGGCGCGCACGTGATCGGTTCGACGGCGTTCCTGCAAGTCGCGGAGGCCATACCGACATCGCCGTGGGAGATGATCACGCACGCCACGATCATGACCCAGATCGTGCTCGTGATCCTGGTTCTTCTCTCATTGATCAGCTGGGCGATCATGCTTCTCAAGTGGCGTGAGTTTCGGCGCCTCCTCGATGCCGGACATGCGTTCATGCGGGATTTCGAGCGCGCATCGTCGCTCGAAGACGCCAGCGCCATCGCGCGACGCAGTCCACCCAGCCCGTTCACGCGAATCTTCACACGCGCGGTAAACTTTTTCGCCGAGATGAAGCCGGGTGCCCTGCGCTCGACTGAGGCGCACGATCCGCTGAGCGGCTCGCAGGTGGAAGCGCTCCGCCTGGTGCTGGATGCCGAAACCACCGACGAACGCGACCGGATGGGGCACTTCATTCCATGGCTCGCGACGATCGGATCCGTCAGCCCCCTGATCGGTCTCCTCGGGACCGTGCTTGGCGTCATCGACTCATTTATCGGCATCGCGACCAAAGGCTCAGGCAACATCAGTGCGGTTGCGCCCGGAGTGGCCGAGGCGCTCATCGCGACCGCCGCGGCGCTTGCGGTGGCCATTCCCGCGGTCTTCGGGTACAACATCTTCGCGAGCAAGCTGAACCGTCTGGAGAGCGAGCTCGAGGGATTTGGGACCGAGATCATTGCGATGATGGTTCGCGAGGGCAGGATTTGAACGACTGCGGACTGCGGACTGCTCGCAGCTCGCAGTCCGCAGTCCGCAGTTCGCAGCTTTGTAGCCACTCATTTCGCCCACGGGATGTCTAACGAATGAGACGTGGTCGTTCTCGGATGCCGCTCAATGGCGAGATCAACGTGGTCTCGCTGATCGACGTCATGATGTTGTTGATGGTGATTTTCATGATCACCGCGCCGATCATGCAGGGCGGGGTCGACATCGCGCTGCCGCGGGCCGAGGCGCGCCCGCTCGAGCCGAGGCAGGGGCTGGTGGTGACGGTCAATCGTCGCGGAGAGATTTTCGTGGATCAGACGCGCCTGACGTATCCCGAATTTCGCGCCAGCTTCCGCGCTCTCGCCTCGCAGCGAGGGCGCGACGGCGTGTATCTGCGCGCCGATGAGGGCGTGCCGTATGGCAGCGTGGTGCGCGTCCTCGCCGTTATGCGGGCGGCCGGGGTCGGCGATGTAGGGCTCGTGGCCGAACCGGAGGAAGTGCGGTAGTGCCGCGCCGACGCGTGCGCGAGCGCACACGTCTGGGTCCAACGCTCGGCGTGTCGCTGCTCTTGCACCTGGCGGTGGCCGTGCCGCTCGTGCTCGCTCGTCCCGACCGGGCTCCTGCGCTTCCGCCGATCTATCGCGTCGATCTCATTGCGGCGCCGCCTGGTCCACGACAGCCGGGTGTCGTCACGCCCCAGCCGACGGCGCAGCCACGGCAACCGGCGCCTACGCCGCCGCGCGCGGAACGGGAGCCCGATGAGATGCCCGCCCCACCCTCGCAGCGTCCGCCGCCCCGCACACGCACGCCGCCCGCGCCAGCGACACCCACGCCGGCGCCAACGACGAAGCCCGTTGAGACCGCACCTGCGCAGCCCGCTGGTGGCGGGCCGACCGGCGACCGTGGCACAGACGTCGCCACAGTGCGCACGGAAGGGATCGAATTTCCCTATCCGGCGTATCTCCAGAACATCGTGCGGCAGATCGCACAGCGCTTCGATCCGCCGAGGCGTGGCGCGCTGAGCGCGGAAGTGACGTTCCTCTTGCGTCGCGATGGCTCAGTCGCCGACATCCGGATCAGCACGCGTTCCGGCAACTTCGAGTTCGATCAGGAGGCGATGGGGGCCATCGAGGCGGCAGCGCGCGCAGGTGCGTTCGGGCCACTTCCGGATGGATTTCCCGATGACGTCCTGCCGGTCATTTTCAGCTTCGACCCTCGGGTGCTGCGTTGAATTTTCGCTCTGTTCTCCTCGCGGCGCTCGCCGCCTTCGCGCTGACGACCTCGCTCGCCGCACAGGATACGACCGCGCGCGGCGTTCGCATCGGTCTCACCTATCAGCCGGGGACGCGCCCGGGTGTCGTGGTGCTGCCCGTGAGCGGCGCGAATGGCGACAGCGTGCGCATGATTCTGCAGCGCGATCTCGACTTCGGCGATCGCGTCGAGATCATCGGGCGTGAAGGAAGCACAGTCGCCGACGTCGCGCGGCAACAGGGCGGTACGATGAACTATCCGCTGTGGCGGCAGCTCGGCGCGCTCGCCATCGTGCAGGCGACGGCCACCGCGAGCGGAGTTCGTATCGCGGTGCACGACGTCGCTGCCGCTGGTATTCTCAATGCCCGCGACTTCACGTTGCCCATGCCCGGCCTCTCCGCGGCGTGGCGCATGGCGCTGCACGGCGTGTCGGATGAGATCGAGCGCTGGATAACCGGCACGCGCGGGGCTGCCCAGACGCGCGTCGCGTTCGTGCGGGGCGGACGAATCCATGTGGTCGACAGTGATGGATATGGAGAGCGCGCCGTGAGCGAGCAGGGAACCGCGCTCTCTCCAGCCTGGCATCCGTCGGGACGATGGATCGCGTACAGTGCGTTTGGGCCGCGCGGGACGCAGATCGTTGTGCGCGATTTGCAAAGTGGCGGCACACGCGTCGCAAGCCCACGCCCTGGTCTGAACATCACGCCGGAGTTTTCGCCGGACGGTTCGCTGCTGATATGGGGCTTCGCGGAGGAGAGCGGCACCGATCTGGTAGCCGCTCCGTACCCCGGCGGCGGTGACCCGCGTCGCATCACGGTGGGTCGCGGCAGTGATAACGTGTCGCCGTCGTTCAGTCCCGACGGCCGGCGGTTGGCGTTTACCTCCAGCCGGGCCGGCCACCCGGAGATCTATACCGCCGATGTGGACGGGGCGAACGTCGAGCTGCTCACGACGTATCTTGCGGGGGACCAGAGCTATCGGTCGAACCCGGCATGGTCGCCTGACGGACGCGTCGTGGCCTTTCAATCGCTGGTGGCGGGACGGTTCCAGATCATGACGATCTCACTGCGCGATCGTGGGATGAAGCAGTTGACGAGCGAAGGTATCAACGAAGATCCGGCATGGGCTCCCGACGGCCGGCATCTCGTCTTCACGTCGAGCCGCACCGGAACGAAGCAGCTGTTCGTGCTCGACGCGGAGACCGGGCGCGCGCGCCAGCTTACCCGAGCAGGCGGCGCCCGGTTGGCGGCGTGGTCTCGCGTTCTCGATCGCGCACCATAACTTCCGCCCTCGAACTACAACTCGGAGCGCACCATCATGGACCATCGCATCACACGCGCGCTGCTCGTCGCCGCCGTTGTCGCCGTCGCGAGCGCCTGCCCTCGCAACCCTCCTCCGCCCGTGACCCCGTCTCCGACGGTGAATCAGGACAGCATCGACGCCGCCGAACGCGCGCGTCGCGAAGCGGCGGAGCGTGCCGAGGCGGCTCGACGCGATTCGATCAACCGCGCGAACGCCGCGCGCGAAGACTCACTGCGGCGCGCCCGCGAAGCCGTGGAAGGGATTCGCTCGGCGCTCACGGCTCCGATCTACTTCGACTACGATAGCGATGCGATCGGTGAGGCGGGCCGCGCGGCCCTCGATCAGAAGCTCGCGATTCTCCAGGCGAACAGTGGCGTGCGCCTGCGCATCGCCGGCCATGCGGACGAGCGCGGCTCGGACGAGTACAACCTCGCGCTCGGCCAGCGCCGCGCGGCGGCGGCAAAGCGATATCTGACGCAGCGTGGAATTCCGGAAGCGCAGATCGAGATCATCAGCTTCGGCGAAGAGCGTCCGGCGGCCAGTGGCGCTGATGAGTCGGCCTGGGCGCAGAATCGTCGTGATGAATTCGAGATTACCGCTGGGGGCGACGCCTTGCGAGCGCCCGCGGGTCCATGAACGCGCTCGTCAGGCGTCTCGCGCCGGTCGCCCTCATCGCGACCGGCGCGTGCTTCGCCACGCAGAGCGATGTGCGTGTGCTGCAGACCGATGTGCAGACGCTGCGCGCCGAGCGCCATCGTCAGGACTCGCTCATGCTTCAGCGTTTCGATGAGCTCATGGCATCGTTACGGACGACCAACGATACCGTGCGCGCGCTGTCGGACCGCGTCACACGGCTGCAGGGCGACGTTCGCGGGGATCTGTTTCAGATGAATCAGCAGCTGCTGCAAATCCAGGAGCTCACCGGACAGAGTCAGCGACGTCTTCAGGAGCTGCGCTCCTCACTCGAGGCCCGCCAGCAGGACGTGGCCCCGGTGACGCCACTGACGACGCCGTCGCCCGCGCCGCGCGATTCGGCTGCGGCTGCCCCCGGCCCGCAGACGCCATCTCCCGCGGCTCCCGCTGGGCCGTCGGCGGGGTCGCCCGGGCCCAATCAGCTTTTCCAGTCCTCGCTGGATCAGCTCCGACGCGGCAGCCCCGGAAGCGCGCGACGTGGGTTCGAAGAGCTTCTGCGCCTGTATCCCAACTCGGACGTGGCTGGTGAAGCGCAGTTCTACATCGGTGAGGCCCTGGCCGCGGAGGGGAATCTCACCGCAGCGGACACGGCCTACGGCACGGTCGTCGCGAGGTACAGCGAGTCCCCGCGCGCCGCGACAGCGCTGTACAAGCGAGCGCTGCTCTTGCAGCAGCGCGGCAACATTGCGATGGCGAGAACCGCTCTGAACGATCTCGTCAGGCGATACCCGCGGTCGGACGAAGCGCAGCTCGCCCGCGAGCGGCTGCGTACGATGCAGTAGGGAGGGCTGGTAGTGCAGAAGACGCCGGGCGCAGAGATGCCTTTCCTCGATCATCTCGAGGAGCTGCGGTGGCGTATTCTGTGGTCGATCATGGCGCTACTGGGCGGGATGATCATCGCCTTTCTGCTCGTGACGCGAGTCGATGTCATCGGGTTTCTCCAGGCGCCGATCCTGCCCTATCTCCAGGGGCGCAAGCTGGTCTACACGCACCCTGGCGAGTCGTTCGGCATCGTCATGAAAGTGTCGTTCGGCGTGGGCCTCGTGTTCGCGCTGCCCGTCATCATCTACCAGGTGTGGGCGTTTCTCTCGCCGGCGCTCTATCGGCATGAGAAGAAGGTCGTCATCCCGGTGATCGGCGGAGCCGTTCTGCTGTTCGCCGTCGGCGTGGTCGTCGCCTACCAGGCGATTTTGCCGCTGACGCTCCGGTTCCTGCTCACGTTCGAGACGCAGTCGCTCGAGCCAATGATTACCGCGGCGCAGTACTTCGGATTCGCCATCACGATGTCGCTGGCGTTCGGCGCGGTCTTCGAGCTCCCGATCGTCATCCTCGCTCTGACTGCGCTCGGGCTCGTGACGCCGCGTATGCTCAGGAAGTTCCGGCGCTACGCGTTCATCCTGTCGATGGTGGCTGGTGCGCTGATTACGCCCGGCGGGGATCTCCTGTCACTCGCGCTGCTCACCGGACCCATTTACCTGCTCTACGAGGCGAGCATCCTCCTCGCGTACGTCGTGCACCGGCGACGTGAGAACCGGATCGCGGCGGAAGCGACCGAGCGAGAGGCGACCGCATGAGCCACGCACCGCTGCGCCTGATTGCACTGGCCACAGCGTTGGGCTGCCTCGCACTCCCCGCCGGTGCGCAGCAGCCGCCGCCGGTCCCCGCTCGTCAGACGCCCGCTGGACAGGATACAACGGGGCGCGATACGACGCGTCTGGTCGAATGGGCCGAGCCGGATTCGGTAATGGCTGAGCTGCTGGCGCGGGCGGGGTACCTCGCGACGAGGTATCAAGGGAATCGCGTCATCTTCGATGCGAAGGGCAAGGAGATCATCGTCCTTGGCAACGCCGCCGTCGGACGCGAGCAGACGACGCTGGTGGCCGACACGATCCGGTACAACGACTCGCTGAAGCTCGTGCGCGCGCTCGGCGACACGATCGTGCTGCGCGATCCGTCGCAGACGGCGGACCTCGTCGCGATGGGGCGGCTCATCTACGACGTACAGTCGAAGCAGGGATCGGGGACAGGCATCGCGACGAGCGTGCAGAGCGGCGAGATCTGGTTCGTCGAGGGACACCGGACGGGATTCGCCACCGATACGGCCAGGGACGAGCGCACGTTCTACGCGACGACCGGCACGATCACCAGCTGCGATCTCACCGTGCCGCACTATCACTTCAAATCCAAGGAAGTGAAGATGATCGGCCGCCGGGCGCTCATCGCCCGCCCGGCGGTCCTCTACATCCACGACATCCCGATCCTGTGGGTGCCGTTCATCTACCAGGACCTTCGCAAGGGGCGGCGCAGCGGACTGCTTCCCCCGCGCTTTGGCTTCAGCGACATCGTGCGCAACAGCTCGAGCTACCGCCGCCACATCGACGGACTCGGCTGGTATTGGGCGATGAACGATTACATGGATGGAAAGGTCGAGATGGGGTGGCGGAGTGGCGCGCGCGGAAGCGACACCGATCCCGGGTGGCTCGATTGGCGTGCGGAATGGAAGTACAACTGGCTCTCGCGGGCGATGCGCGGCGGGCTGGCGTGGAGCAACTCCTCGTGGACGAACGGGCGCAGCGGCAGCTCGTACCGGTTGTGGCACTCGCAGCAGTTCTCACAGAAGAGCTCGCTGCAAGCGGACCTCAACTATCAAACCAATACGAGCCTGGAACGCGACCGGTCGGTGACGGTCGAGCAAACATATGCGACCATCTATTCCGCGCTGAGCTACAATCGCGACTTCGGCATTCTGCGCATGGCGCTCGGAGGCACGCAGACGCAGTCGGCGGGGCGCGATGAGATTCGACGGACGCTGCCGACGCTGTCGCTCACCCCGCGCGGCGCGATCTCGATTGCATCGTGGCTGGAGTGGAATCCGCAGCTCAGCCTGACGAACAACCAGATTCTCGACATGACCGTGCCGGACTCGCGCATCGGCTTCCGATTCACTCCGCGGCCGGATGGCGGACTCGACAGCGCGCGGATCACCGGCGATCAGCGCACGACGAACGTATCGTTTCAGACGCCCATTCGCATATTCGACTTCAACTGGACGAACAGCTTTCAAATCCGGGACCGGGAAGACAACTATCCCGTCGCGTGGGACATCGTCGATCCACAGAATCCCAACGTGCGGCAGACCCGAGTGTATGCCCGGGGATTCAGCACGGAGATCGAATGGCAGACCCAGTTCTCGCTGCCGAACATCTTCCAGGGTCGGCTGAACATCGTCCCCTCGATCCAGATCCTCAATCAGAGCAGCGGACCCTTCGCCATTCGGAATGAGCTCACCGGGGGCGAGTACGTCTACCAGGGAAAGCGTCTTGCCTATGCCCTGTCGATGTCGCCGACCTTCTACGGGCTCTTCCCGGGCTTCGGGCCCGTCACCCGCTTCCGCCATACGATTTCGCCGAGCCTGTCATACACATACGCCCCGGCCGGGCGCGTGAGTGATGCGTTTCTTGCCGCGCGCAATCAATCGCGTGTCGGCAATCTCAGCGACATCACCCAGCAGCGTCTGACGCTCTCGTTCAATCACAACCTCGAGGCGAAGCTGCGCGGCCGCGACGGCGATACCACTGAAGCCGGGGTGCGAAAGGTCAAGGTGTTCTCGATGAACTTCGACGCACTCTCGTACAACTTCGAGCGCGCGCGCAAAACAGGGAAAGCGTCGACGGGGTTCGAGACGTCGAATTTCGGCTATCGGCTGTCCTCGGATCTGCTGCCCGGATTCGACATGGGGGTGCGTTACTCGCTGTTCGAGGGAGACGTGTCCAGCGACACGGCGCGCTTCAAGCCATTCCGTGAGTCGACCGACATGTCGCTCTCGATCGGCCGCGACCGCAATCCATTCGCGTTTCTCGCTCGTGTGTTCGGCAAAGCGGTTCCGAGTAGCGAGGTGCCGGAGAACCCGCCCGCGACCGACACGCTGCCGGGCAACCGCCCGCCCGTTCAACCCGGTGGCTTTGGGGCTGCGCGCGACCCGCGCGGCATCGACACCCGGCAGGGGTGGTCGGCATCGCTGAGCTACTCGTACTCACGCCAGCGCCCGCCGCGTGGTGTAGACGTCACGTTCTTCGATCCCCGAGCCCGATGCCGGGTTGTTGCGGACCCCGGCCTCCGCGCGGCGTGCGAAGCGCAGGCGCTCCTGGAGCTGCCTGACGATTCACTGCCGTCGCAGCAGGGAATCCCACGGACCATTCTCCCCCCGCAGTCGTCGATGCGAGGGAGCTTCTCATTCAATCTGACCCCGAAGTGGGCCGCCCAGTGGAGCACCTCGTACGACTTCGAAACGGGCGACTTCGCCGATCACAGCGTGACGCTTCAGCGCGATCTCCATGACTGGCGCGCGACGTTCGGCTTCAACCGCTCCCCGTTCGGCAACTTCGCGTTCAGCTTTTTCATCGCGCTCAAGGCGGAGCCGGAGCTGAAGTTCGACTACAACAGGTCCACGTATCGAACCCAATAAGGCTGCGAACTGCGAACTGCGAACTGCGAGCTGCGAGCTGCGAGCTGCGAACTGCGAAGTGACGACCTGAGAAGCGACGACCTGAGAAGTGCGGGATTTCGATCGCAGCAGCGGAGAATCGGTGAGATAACGGCGTAGGAGAGGGCGCATTGGTAGAGTTGTGAAAGTCGCGAAGCCGCCCTCCGATTCGGTAGCCGACCCAATTTATCGTATGACGGTATACCGGCTGGCAGTGGGGCTGTCCGCGGCCGCCTGGGGTGATGCCGTCGCGCTGGACAAGTGTTCGGTCACGCGCAGAGTAGCCAGCCAGCTGTACACCGCGACCGGCTCTATTCGCGCGAATCTGTCTGAAGGGTATAGTCGATCTTCAGGCGCCGATCGTGCGCGACTCTTCGAATACGCACTGGGCTCGGCGCGCGAATGTCGGGATTGGTATGCCCTTGCCAAGCCCGTATTGGGCGAGGAGCTCGCGGAGCAGCGCGACTCAGTCTTGGTTCACATCGTCCACCTCCTCCTCGCAATTATCCCACGCGAGCGACACCGGCGGATATCGCGAACCGAGGCTTGATACCGCAGGGTCGCAGCTCGCAGCTCGCAGCTCGCAGTTCGCAGCTTGCAGCTCGCAGCTCGCAGCTCGCAGTTCGCAGCAGTTTCGCGGTTCCGATTCCCTAACTGCACACACTCGTGTCTCCTCGAGCGGACAGCCGCGTCGACCGCGCGTCGCGAAATCGTTAGCCAACAAAGACTTAGTAGCGCCATGCCAGTGGGCGCGGCCGGTGCATTTCCCTAACGCGCCACTCACTGGAGACACGCATGCGACGCAGCG
>DATFBS010000014.1:0-9341 GCA_035253695.1 Gemmatimonadaceae bacterium | reverse complement strand
ACCGCCTTCGCCCGCTGCGCGGGTTGAGCCGCCAAGATGGGTCCGGGCGACCTCGCGCGTGCCCTGGCCCCGCTTCCGCACCGCGATGATCCGCGTCTGCTCGTCGGGCGTGAGACGTTCGACGATGCGGGAGTCTTTCTCGTGTCCGACGATCTCGCGCTCGTCCAGACCGTGGATTTCTTTGCGCCGATCGTCGACGACCCGTACACCTTCGGTCGGATCGCCGCCGCGAACGCACTTTCTGATGTGTACGCGATGGGCGGGGAGCCTCTGACTGCGCTCAACATCGTCGGGTTTCCGGCGTCCGCGGCGCCCCTCGAGGTCCTCACCGAAATCCTGCGTGGCGGTCAGGACACCGTCCACGAGGCGGGCGCATTCATCGTCGGTGGGCACAGCATCATCGATGAAGAGATCAAGTACGGCCTCGCCGTGACTGGTCGCGCCGACCCGCGCCGGCTCCTGACGAATGCCGGCGCGAAGCCTGGCGATCGCCTCATCCTCACCAAGGCGATCGGCACGGGCATTCTTTCGACGGCGGCAAAGTCGGGCGCCCTCTCTGACGAGACGTATGACGGAATGATCGCGTCGATGTCGGCACTCAATCGCGACGCAAGTCGGGCCGCTCTCGAGGTCGGTGCGACGTGCGCAACCGATATCACCGGGTTCGGCCTGCTGGGCCACGCATCACACATCGCGCGCGCGAGCAATGTCTCGATCGAGATTCGAATCCGGGACGTTCCGGTGCTGCCCGGCGCGAGTCAGGCCTGGCGAGACGGCGCACGCACCGGCGGCGCTGAACGCAACGTGCGGTACCTCGACCCCATGGTGAAGTGGGGCGACGCTACGGAGGAAGAGCGGGCGGTCCTCATCGATCCGCAGACGTCGGGGGGCCTGCTCGTCGCGCTGCCAGCCGCCGCCGCCCGCGATTACATTGCCCAGGTGGCCGGCGCCATCGAGATCGGTGCCGTCATCACCTCCGGGACGCACGCGATCAGTCTCGTGTGAGCGTGGGGGCGGATGGGGCCTGGTGGCTTCCCTGGTCTTCAAAACCAGTGTGACCTGACCACGTCGGGTTGGGTGGGTTCGATTCCCGCACGCTCCCGCCACGCGATCCTCGAACTGTCTCTCGACATGAGAACTCTCGCGCTGCCCGCGCTTGGCGTCCTCTTCGCGGTGTCGGCGCTTCACGCGCAAGTGCCCGCCGACACGGCTCGCGCCGACACCTCGCGCGCGGCCGCCGCGGGGGCACCAGTCGCGGTCGCGTCGCGCGACACGTTGAGCGGACCGCCGATCTCGCCCCGAAGTGCCTTCCTGAGATCGCTGATCGTCCCTGGGCTGGGGCAGGCTGCGCTCGACCGCGGAACGGCGGGCGGCATTTTCGTTTCGCTCGAGGCCCTTTCGATCCTCATGACCATCAAATCGAAGCGCGATTTGCGTGTTGCGCGCCGGCTCGAGGCGGATAGCCTGTTCTTTGGCTTCGAGCCCAACGGCGACACCGTCTTCATCCCGAGTCCGCTCGCCGGTCGCGTGCGAGCGCGCAAGCAGCATGTCGAGGATTGGGTGGCGCTTCTCATCTTCAATCATCTGTTCGCCGCCGCCGACGCGTTTGTCGCCGCGCAACTCTGGGACGTCCCCGCGCGAGTCTCGGTGACGCGCGACGGCGACGAGACCCGACTCACGGCGACGGTGCGATGGTAATGGCGGCGGGGAACGCGAGCGCGCCGGTCGGCGTGTTCGACTCTGGGATCGGTGGACTGACGGTCGTGCGCGAGCTCATGCGTCAGCTGCCTGACGAGCGCATCATCTACTTCGGCGACACCGCCCGCGTCCCCTATGGTCCCAAGAGCCCCGATACCGTGCGGCGCTATGCGCGAGAGATCGCCACCTGGCTGCAGCATCAGGGCGTGAAAGCGATTGTCGTCGCGTGCAACACCGCGACGGCACATGCATTGGAGACGCTGACGCAGGAGTTCTCCTTTCCCGTCATCGGCGTGGTCGAGCCCGGCGCGCGTGCCGCGGTCCGCGCGTCGCATGGAGGGGCCATCGGCGTCATCGGAACCGCCGGCACCATCGGCTCGGGCGCGTATGAGCGCGCGATTCGAGCGCTCGCACCGCAGGCGCGGATCGCGGCACGCGCCTGTCCGCTGTTCGTCCCGCTCGTGGAGGAAGGCTGGCTCGATCGCGACGCGACCCGCCTCATCGCCAGCGAGTACCTCGTGCCACTTCGGAAAGACGAAGTCGACACCCTGGTCCTCGGGTGCACGCACTATCCGCTTCTG
The DNA here is from genome assembly GCA_035253695.1 of Gemmatimonadaceae bacterium. Classification (GTDB taxonomy): domain Bacteria; phylum Gemmatimonadota; class Gemmatimonadetes; order Gemmatimonadales; family Gemmatimonadaceae; genus JAICNG01. The sequence goes on along the minus strand of DATFBS010000014.1, from coordinate 7,062 downwards.
AAGCCGTTGATCGCCGACGTAATGGGGCGCGACGTCCAGCTCATTGACAGTGCCCAGGAGACTGCCGCCGAGACGGCACGCGTTCTGGATCAGCGCGGCCTTCGGTCGGACGGACGCCTAACGTGTCCGCATCGGTTCGTCGCCTCGGATGCCGCCGAGCAATTCCTACGGATGGGCCAGCGCTTTCTCGGGACGACGATCGATCGCGTCGAGACGGTGACCCTCGGCTGATTCGCCCCACGCGCGCAGCTCGACGCGCTCCGGAGTGACGACGAGATACGTAGGCGCATCGAGCCACGAACCCGCGTTCGCATAGACGCTCCCACGCGGTGTTCGCTCGAGGGCCGGCACGTGCGAATGCCCGAACACGAGCAGGTCCAGCTGTGGGCTCGCCTCCAGCGTCGCGAACGCGACGGAGCGCAGCCCAGCTCCGGCATCGCGGGCTCGATAGGTGCGGCTGGCCGTTGAGGAGCCACGAGCGAGTCGCGTTCCCCAATCCGGATGCAGCCAGCGAAAGGCGCGCACGGACAAACGATGGCGCAACACACGCCGAAGCGCCCGATACTTCCTGTCCTCGCGCGCGCGTAGCCCATCTCCGTGATCGATGCGCGCGCGCCAGCCGGCAATCACGCCTTCCCACGCGCCGAGCTGGTACCGGATTCCCACCTGCTCGGTGAGAAACCCGCCGCCCCAGCAGTCGTGGTTGCCCGCGACCATGAGGACATCTACTCCCGCGTCGCGGAGATCGGCGAGGGCCGCCAGCGTTCGGAAATGGTCGCGCGGGATGACCGTTCGCCACTCGAACCAGAAATCGAATAGATCGCCATTGATGACCAACGATTTCGTATGGCTCGGAAGGTGGCGCAGAAACGCCACGAGACGGCGCTCGAGATCCGGCGGGCCGACCCCAAGGTGCGTGTCCCCGATGATGTAGCACGGAGAAGCGAGCACGCGTCAGCCGCCAGATCCTGAGCCGGAGCCCAATGCGGTGCCGCTGCTGAACACGACGTGTGAAAGGCCACCCGAGCCGAGGCTTTCATCGGCCCCCTCCAGGCCCGCGAGCATCGAGAAGGCGTCGAACATCGGCGGCCGAACGGGATGCCGCATCCGAGCTCTCGCCTCGGCATCGGCGTACTGCTCCTTGTTGCGGCGCACCGTTTCGATCGCCGTCAGGAAGTACTCGGTCGGCGGCCTGGTCTGCTTCTTCCGCTCGCGGTCAAAGGCAAACAGCAACTTGCCGTCGTCGACGACGCGCTTGAGGTCGGCACCGGACAAGCCCTCGGACGACGCCGTCAGTGCCGCGACGTCGACCTCCCCGATCGCCTTCGGGAGGTCGGCGCACCGGTCCCGCAGAATCGCCGTGCGCGCCGCCGCGTCGGGAAACGTCGTCTGCAGCCAGAGCTCGATGCGGCCCGAGCGGACTAATGCGGGCGGGATCGACCCGACGTCCATGGCCGTCATCATAAGGCAGATACGAGCGGCGCTGGTGCTCTCGAGCCCATCGAGCATTGTCAGCAGATACCGATAGAGCCCCGTGTCCTGTCCGCTCTCGAAGAGCACGTCGCTGTCGTCGATGAAGATGATTGCGGGGGAGTTCTGCTTTGCCGCCTCGAAGATGTGGTGAATGCGCTGGAAGAAGTGCGGCGAGCCGCTCACGACCGTCCCATCGATCAGAAAGAATTTGCTCTTCAGGCGATGCGCCAGTGCGCGCCCAATGGTGGTCTTGCCGGTGCCGGGCGGGCCCGCGAGAAGCACGCCACGCTTGGCCTTCAGCCCGAGCTCGTCGGTGATCTCGGTGTTCTCGAGTGGCAGAACGACGTTGGCTTCGAGCGATTCCAGCACGTCGTCCATCCCCTTGAGGTCGTGCAGATCGACGGCCTGCACCTCACCCAGGTCGACGTTGCTGGCCAACTGGTGCTCGCGCAGATAGGCGACGAAGCGATCGGTGTCGAGCTCGCTTTCGTCTCGCAGCGCGTTGCACGTGTTGCGCAGCTGCCGCGCGTTCAGGTTGGGCGCGAAACGGTGAATCTTCCGGATGTCTAGCGCCCCGACCCGCTCCGCCGGCAGATACGCGCTGCACAGCGTCGCGTAGTCGTCCACCTCGAACGGAGGGATCTGCGCATGCGGCACGCGTTCGTAGATCCCCGGCACCGGGATGCCTTCCGTCGCGAACACCAGCGGCTTGCCGGCGTCGCGCGCCATCTGGGCAATCGGCACCAGCGCCGCGGCGAGCAGGTTCAGTCGCGGATTGCCGTGGGCGCAGCACGAAACGATCGCCAGAAGATGGAAGTCGTCGACCAGCACGGCGACGTTGGCGGACAACGTCTTGTGGAGGACGTTGTAGGCGGTTTCGTCGAGTGCTAACGGATGGCTGTCGCGGGATGCCTCGATGAACTGCTGCGTCGTGAGGTACGCTCCACCGATGCGCTCCTGCAGCGCTCGAAGAATGACGGTCTTACCTGCTCCCGGCCGCCCCATGAGCGACGTAACGTGGTGGGCGCGCACATGGCGCTCGAGCTTGTCGAGCGCCTGCTGCTGTGCAGGCAGGAGCTTGACCGGTGTCGACACGGCTGACCTATCGAATTGAGCCATGAGAAAAGGTGACATCAGCGTGCGCGAGACCGCCAGATAGAGACTGGCTGAACAGCCTACGCACCCGGGAGGGGAACCCTCCCCCTCCACGCAGCGAGCCCGTGCCCCTACCTTAGAGAAGGTCGTCTGCCAAGGGCCGCACCTGGCCCTCTCCCGCAGTCCCGTGGTGGTTATGTCCGCTAAGCGGTTCATCGAGCCTGTCGCACCGGCGGCGCCTGCTGCATCTGCCACATCCGAGGCTGGCCCACGCCTTCACCGGGCCGTGCCGCCCGAGCACCCCGTGCGCAACCCCGGCATCCCACTGGACCTCGACAGTGTGCGCGCCATTCGCGTGAACCGAAGCGCCGTCGAACGACGGGCTGCGACGATTCCGACTCGGCGCACGGTAAAGAAGCAGTGGCAGGCGGCGTGGCTGCTCCGCGCGATCACGCTCATGGATCTGACGACCCTGTCGGGGGACGACACTCCGGGGACGGTCCGGCGGCTGTGCGCGAAGGCGCGCCGGCCCCTGCGTGACGACCTCGCGCGTGCGTTAGGCGTGGACGACCTCGGGATCACGGTCGCCGCGGTGTGTGTCTACCACGCGATGGTGCCGACGGCCATCGAGGCGCTCGCCGGGACCCCGATTCCCGTCGCGGCCGTCTCGACAGGCTTTCCCGCCGGCTTGAGCCCGCTCGAGGAGCGGGTCGCCGAGATCCGCGCATCGGTGGCGGCAGGAGCGCGCGAGATCGACGTCGTGATCACGCGCGCCCACGTGCTGACCGGCAACTATTCCGCGCTCTACGACGAGGTGCGCCGATTCCGCGAGGCGTGCGGCGACGCCCACATGAAAGCGATCCTTGCCACGGGAGAGCTCGGAACGTTAGGCAACGTGGCCCGTGCCAGCATGGTGGCAATGCAGGCGGGGGCAGACTTCATCAAGACATCGACGGGGAAGGAGGGCGTGAACGCCACGCTCCCGTTCGCCCTCGTCATGTGCCGCATGATCCGCGAATACCAGGAGCGCACCGGCTACGCCGTCGGCTTCAAGCCCGCCGGTGGCATTCGTTCCGCGAAGACGGCACTCGAATACCTGTACCTGATGAAGGATGAGCTCGGCGATCGGTGGCTGCGGGCCGACCTGTTCCGGTTTGGCGCGAGCACGCTGCTCACCGACATCGAGCGCCAGATCGAGCACTTCGTGACGGGACGCTATGCAGCGGCGTACCGGATGCCGATGCCCTGAGGATGCGATGACTACTGTCCGAGAAATCTTCGAGACCATGGACTACGGCCCCGCGCCCGAATCGGACGCGGAAGCCCGCAAATGGCTGGCCTCACACGCCGGACAGTTCGGACACTTCATCGACGGAGCGTGGACGCCACCGGGACAGACCTTCGAGGTGATCGATCCGTCGACTGCGGCCGTGATCGCGCGCGTATCGCAAGGAACGGCGGCCGACGTCGACGCTGCGGTGGCGGCGGCACGCCGCGCGCTGCCGGCGTGGAAGGCACTCTCAGGCCATGCGCGGGCGCGGCACCTGTACGCGCTCGCGCGCGAGGTGCAGAAGCATTCGCGGCTCCTTGCGGTCGTCGAGAGCATGGACAACGGCAAGTCGATCCGGGAGACGCGCGACCTCGACATCCCGCTGGTTGCCCGCCACCTCTACCACCACGCCGGATGGGCCCAGCTCTTCGAAAGTGAGTTCGCCGGTTATACGTCGGTCGGGGTCGTTGGTCAGATCATTCCGTGGAACTTCCCGCTGCTCATGCTCGCGTGGAAAGTCGCGCCGGCGCTCGCTGCCGGAAACACGATCATACTCAAGCCGGCGGAATTCACCCCGCTCACCGCCCTGCTCTTCGCGGAGATTGCAGCCGACTCGGGAATCCCACCAGGCGTGCTCAACATTCTGACCGGTGATGGTGAGACTGGAAAGCTGATGGTTGAGCACGCCGACATCGACAAGATCGCATTCACTGGATCGACCGAAGTCGGCAGGATCATCCGCCGCGCCACGGCGGGGAGCGGCAAGAAGCTGTCGCTCGAGCTCGGCGGAAAGAGCCCGTTCATCGTCTACGACGACGCGGATCTCGACAGCGTCGTCGAGGGCGTCGTCGACGCGATCTGGTTCAATCAGGGCCAGGTGTGCTGTGCGGGCTCGCGCCTGCTCGTGCAGGAGGGTGTCGCCGATCGGCTCATTCCAAAGCTGCGCGCGCGCATGGAGAAGCTTCGCATTGGGCGGCCCCTCGACAAAGCGGTCGATATGGGTGCGATCGTCGCACCCGTGCAGCTCGAGCGCATCCGGGGTCTGGTGCAGCGCGGCGTCGATGAGGGAGCGACGATGTGGCAGCCGTCGTGGGCGTGTCCGACCGACGGCTATTTCTATCCCCCAACGCTGTTCACCGATGTACAGCCGTCGTCGACGATCGCGCAGGTCGAGATCTTCGGCCCCGTGCTCGTGACGATGACGTTCCGGACTCCGGAAGAGTCCGTCGCGCTCGCGAACAACACGCCCTTTGGGCTCGCGGCCAGCATCTGGACGGAGAGCATCAATCTGGCTCTCGACATCGCGCCGAAGATCAAGGCAGGGGTTGTCTGGATCAACTCGACCAATCTCTTCGACGCATCGAGTGGGTTCGGAGGATACCGAGAGAGCGGGTTCGGTCGGGAGGGGGGGCGCGAGGGAATGTGGGAGTACGTGAAGGCCGAGAAGACGGAACGATCGAGTGAAGCGCGGATGAAATCCCGAGGCGTCGGCCGCGCAACGCTGGAGCCTAACGGGGCCGAGCGCTCGACAGGGATTCCACCGATCAATCGTACGCCAAAGCTGTTCATCGGTGGAAAGCAAACCCGTCCCGATCAGGGGTACGCTCGCCGAATCCTCGCCCCTCACGGAGCCCAGCTCGGAGAAGTCGGCGAGGGAAATCGCAAGGACATTCGGAACGCCGTCGAGGCGGCGCACGCGGCATGGAAAGGGTGGGGAAAGTCGACCGGCCATTTGCGCGGCCAGATTCTGTACTACATCGCCGAGAACCTTGCCGCCCGTGGTGAAGAGTTCGCGCGGCGGATCGCCGAGCAGACCGCTTGCGCCGACGATGCGGCGTCGCGCGAGGTCGACGTCGCCATCTCGCGGCTCTTCACCTACGCCGCGTGGGCCGACAAGTACGATGGCGCAGTGCACAACGTGCCGATCCGTGGAGTCGCTTTGGCGATGAACGAGCCCATCGGCGTCATCGGCATCGCCTGCCCCGACGAGCAACCTCTGCTTGGCTTCGTCTCGCTCGTTGCCCCGGCGATCGCCACGGGAAATGCAACGGTCGTGATCCCATCGGAGCAGCATCCGCTCTCCGCTACCGACTTTTACAGCGTGCTCGAGACCTCCGATGTTCCGGGCGGCGTCGTGAACATCGTGACAGGAGAGAAGGATGCGCTCGCGCGTGTCCTCGCCGAACACGACGATGTGGAGGCAGTGTGGTACTTTGGCGGCGCCGCCGGCGTGAAGATGGTCGAGGAAGCCTCGGCGGTGAACATGAAGCGCACCTGGGCCTCCTGGCACGGCCGCGACTGGCTGGATAGCCGCGATGGGGAGGGACGCGAGTTCCTGCGCGAGGCAACGCAGGTCAAGAACATCTGGGTGCCGTACGGCGAATAGTGCGTCCGTGACAGCGCCGGTTACGCGCGTCGAATTCCGCGTGCGCTACGCCGAGACCGATCGCATGGGTGTGGTGTACCACGGGAACTACCTCGTGTGGTGCGAGATCGGGCGCACCGAGCATATGCGGCACTTTGGTGTACCCTATCGTGAGATGGAGCAACGGGGTGTCTCGCTTGCGGTCGCCGAGGCGAGTATTCGCTACCAAAAGCCCGCTCGGTACGACGACCTCATCCGCGTGGAGACGACGCTGGCCGATGTGTCTTCCCGCACGGTTACTTTCGACTATGCGATCCTGAATGCGGATTCCAACGATCGCCTGGCGACGGCGCGCACTACCCTCGTGTCCCTCGATTCGAATAGCCGCGTGGCCACCATTCCGGCGGACTTTCGACCGATGCTGCGCCGGGCCGCGGGTCTCCCCGAGTAAGCGCCCCCTGTTGGTCGCCGCGCTGGCCGCGGCCGCTATTGCCGTGCCTCCGAGCCACGCACAGGTCGGTGGGTTCGGCCAAAACAAGATTCAGTATCGTCGCTTCGATTGGCACGTCCTCGCGGGCAAGCACGTCGACGTGTTCTTCTATCCCGAGGAAGAACGAATCGCGCGCGCGGCGCTTGTCTACGCCGAGCAGAGCTACGATACGCTCGCGCGCCGCTTCGGACACGAGGTTCGCGAGCGCATTCCCCTGATCGTGTACGCGTCGCACGTCGACTTCGAGCAGACGAACATCCTCCCGTTCGTGCCGCCCGAAGGGATCCTCGGCGTCACCGAGTTCCTCAAGCGGCGTGTCGCGCTGCCATTTCGCGGGAGTTACTCCGAGTTTCGTCACACGCTGCGCCA
>DATFBS010000013.1:0-2364 GCA_035253695.1 Gemmatimonadaceae bacterium | reverse complement strand
CGCACTTTCGTGCGATCTGAGGTGTCTATCGAACCGGGGCAGGTTCAGGGCTTCGCGATCTCGGATATGTCGAGGGACGTCAAGTCCTCGTTGAGGAGCGGTGGGCTGAGGGCGCATTCGATCGTCTCTCTTCGCTCGCGCTCGAATTGGTTCAACTGAAAGTTGATGTCCTGGTCACCGCCACCACACCGGCGGTACAGGCGGCGCGGCACGCGACGAGGACGGTGCCGATCGTCATGACGCGTCACCGATCCTGTAGAGAGTGGGATTGTCGCGAGCCTCGCACGGCCCGGGGGAAGCGTGACCGGACTAAGTCTGATGCACCCCGAGTTGAGCGGGAAACGTCTCGCACTCCTCAGGGAGGTAATCCCCGGCCTGTCGCGCGTCGCCATCTTCTGGAGTCCGACCACTCCGTCATACGCACGCGTGCTGCGAGAGACCGAGGTCGCGGCGCAACAGCTCGCAGTTCAGCTTCACGTCGTCGAGATCCGGGGGCCGACGGAGCTCGAGAACGCGTTCTCGGCCATCGTCCGACAGCGCGCGGGCGCCTTCGTGGCCTTGCCGGACGCGATGTTTCGGAATGAGCAGCGACGCATCCTCGACCTCGCGGCGCGCCACCGGCTGCCAGCGATGTACTGGTCGAGCGACCTTGTGGAAGCCGGAGGTTTCATGGCGTACGGCGCGAGCTTTCGGGATGCGCTCCGACAGGCCGCCGGGATCGTTGACAGGATTCTCCGCGGCGCGAAGCCAAGCGACGTTCCGATCGAGCAGCCAGCCAAGCTCGAGTTCGCCGTGAACCTCAAGACCGCCAAGGCGCTCGGCCTCACGAGCCCGCCCTCCCTGCTGCTGCGGGCGGATCAGGTGATTGAGTAAATCATGCGCGCGGCGCGCACCCACACAGCATGAAAATGGCGGTATCCTCAGCGCGCCGTCGACCGACGAGCGTCGCCGCTACTTGGTATCGCGAGTCCGCGATTGAGTATGACGTGGGAGCCCTTCGGTACCCCGCATTGTTGCCCCGGAGCACGACGAGCAGAGTCGTCAACGATAAGGCTCCTTCGGTCGTCGGTGCATCAGCGACGGAGGAGGCGGGCGATGGATCGACAGCTTGAGCGCTGCTGTGGGCTCGATGTGCACAAAGAGACGATCGCGGCCTGTGTACGAATCGGTGGGCGAAGCGGTCGGGTCGTCCAACACATCCAGACCTTTCGAACGACGGCGGCGGATCTCATCCTGTTGCGCGACTGGCTGGCGGCCCATGAGGTGACCCACGTGGCGATGGAAAGCACCGGCGTGTACTGGAAGCCGGTGTTCTATGCGCTCGAGAGCGAGTTCACCTGCCTCCTCGTCAACGCCGCGCACATCAAGCAAGTGCCGGGACGGAAGACGGACGTCCACGACTGTGCGTGGATCGCCCAACTGCTGGAGCATGGGCTGCTGCGGGGCAGCTTCGTGCCGCCAGTACCGATCCGGGAGTTGCGGGATCTCACGCGCTACCGCAAGGCGCTCATCCAAGATCGGACGCGCGTCGCCAACCGGCTGCACAAGGCGCTCGAAGACGCCGGGGTCAAGCTGGCCACGGTGGCCAGCGACATTCTCGGCGTCTCGGGCCGCGCCATGCTCGAGGCGCTCGCCCAGGGCACGACCGATCCCGTTGTCCTGGCGGAGCTGGCCCGCGGGCGGTTGCGCGGGAAGCTGCCGGCCCTACGGGCGGCGCTCGCTGGGCGGTTTCGGCCGCATCACGCTTTTGTCGTCGGTCAGCTTCTGAGTCATCTCGACTACCTCGACGAGGCGATCGCGATGCTCAGCACGGAGATCGAGGCTCGGCTCACCCCTTTTTCGGACCAGCTGACCCGGCTGGATAGCATTCCCGGGATCAACCGCCGGACGGCCGAAGTGATCATCGCGGAGATCGGCGTGGACATGAGCGCCTTTCCCACCGCGGCCCATCTCGCGAGCTGGGCCGCGTTATGTCCGGGAAACAACGAAAGCGGTGGGAAGCATAAGTCGGGCAAGACGCGCAAAGGCAACCGCTGGTTGCGTACGGCGCTGGTCGAAGCGGCGGCCGGCGCGAGTCGGGCCAAGGACAGCGCGTTGCAGGCCCGGTTTCGACGTATCCTCCGCCACCGGGGTCCGAAGAAGGCGGTGATCGCGTTGGCCCACGCGCTATTGCGTATCGCCTATCACGTGCTGGCTCAGGGGACGACCTATCGCGAGCTCGGAGGCGATTACTATGACCGTCGTCACAGCGACCGCCTCACTCGTCGGGCGATTCGCCTACTGGAAGGCCAGGGCTACCGCGTCACTCTCGAACCTGCGGCATGAGCGCGCGGCCGCGTCTCACGGGATTTTCTGAGCAGTAAC
>DATFBS010000012.1:0-7605 GCA_035253695.1 Gemmatimonadaceae bacterium | reverse complement strand
GATCAGCCCCCGACTGCACCGGAGCGCTTCGCGCCCTCGTTGTCGGTCGGGAGCGAGGGTGCACCCCCTATCGTTTTCAATACCCAAATGCGCTCGGAGCTCGAGGTGCCTACCTCGACCTCGGAATCGAAAGGGCACGCCCAGATCATGGTCCTCGCCGACGGGACCATCGAGTCGCAGGTGATCATCAACAACATTGGTGACGAGAGCGTCCGCTTCGGCCACATCCACCATCTCAACCCGGGGGCGCCCACCGGCCCGGTGATCTGGTGGCTGTCGAGCCCCGTTGGTGTCGATCTAAACCTCACCGATCGCCACCTCGTCTTCCGGCAACAAGGGACCTTCGTTGCCAACGCGCACTTCACGAGCCATGAGGCCGCGTTGGCAGAGCTGCTGCGCGATCCGGCAAGCTTCTACGTCAACTTCCACTCCGACGCCTTCCCTGGCGGGTTTGCGCGGGGATTCCTGGAGTAGAGCTACGAAAAGGTATGAGGAACGAGGAGTGAGGAAATCGATTTCCTTCCTCCTCGTTCCTCGTTCCTTTCGCATGTAGCGGCGCCGGTGTGCGCGCTACGCGACTTGGGGCGCGGCGAAGCTCGGTGCCGCGACGAGCGCGGCCGCTCCGCGCAATCGCGGCCGCTCGTTGACGCCTTCGGGGATGATCGGCGTTTGCGATGCCGCATCGGTGAGCGCGCGCTCGCGCAGTGCAGCGCGGACGACCCCCTCGATGAGATCCCATCCCTCGGTTATTTCGCCCCCGACGAAGATCCTTGCAGGGTTGAGCGCGGCGATCACCGTCGCCAATCCTGATCCGAGGTAACGACCCGTCTCGAGGAGTGCCGCAATCGCGCGGTCCTCGCCGGCCCGCGCCCGGGCGATGAGCTCCGGCATCGTGAGCGGCATGCTTTGCAGCAGCTCGCGCGTGGACGCAGGCGCCAACGTGCGACCGAGATAGCGCGCGATCGTCGCGACGTTCGACGTGTACACTTCCCAGCACCCACGTGAGCCGCAGAGACATCGCGGTCCGTTGACATCCAGCGGCACATGCCCGAACTCGCCGGCCGCGTTGTGGTGTCCGCGCACTACCTGCCCATCGACGACGATGCCAACCCCGACGCCGTCGGACACCGTGACATACGCGAAGTCGGTTCCGGCGACCGCACCGCCGAGCCACATGGTGGCCAGCGCGCACGCGATCGGCGCGTTCTCGATGTGAACGGGGAGTCCCGTCGCGGCACTGAGCGCGTCGCGAACGTCGACATCACGCCAGCCGAGCTGCGGGGCGTGCAAGACCCGTCCGGTTTGGCGGTCGACCATTCCCGGGACGACCAGTCCTATTCCCACCACCTGGGAGCGACTGCGAGTGGCAGAACGAGCGCCTTCCTCATTTCTCGTTCCTCGCTCGTTCCCGCCCCCTAACAGTCGTCGAACTCGACTCGCCAGCTCCTCGACCAGATCGCCCGGTGCAAAACGGGTCTCGAAGCTCTCGAGCGCCAGCTCCGTCCCCGCGAAATCCGTCAGCATGAGGTACGTGCGGCTGAGCCGCACATCGATGGCGATGACGAGGCGGTCGCGCGTGCGCACATAGAGCATCGTCGGCTTTCGTCCTCGTGGCGCGTCGACGGTGGCGCCCTCGTACACCGCCCCTTCGGCGATCAGCTCTCCAACGAGCGCGGTGACCACACCGCGGCCGATTTTCATCCGGCGCGCTAGCTCCGCCCGGGAGATGGGCTCGTGCTCGCGCACCAGATTGAGCGCGATGCGCCGGTTGATCTCCCGCGACGTGGAGCGCGTGGCGCGACTGAAGCTGAGGGTGTTGATCTTCCTCACGAGCGGAAATACCTTGAGAGACCGATTTTGTTCTCTATGCGAGCAAAATCGTTCCACCGGTGTCATGACGCAATCCCCCGCCGCTGCGGGCTCGGGAATGCGGAGCGGGCACAGAGCGACGCGACGTGCTGACATGGCTGACATCCCGATGGGCGTAGCATCGGACGGGCGGCGCACCGCGTCACGTGCCGCGCGGACCCCCCTCGTCCTGCACGAGGACCGCTACTTCGACCCGGATCCATCCGTCCGGCGGCTCGCGCGCGCCCTCTACGAGGAGACGCGAGATCTTCCGCTCATCTGCCCTCACGGGCACGTCGACGCGGCTCTCCTCGCCGAGGATCGCGCCTTCCCCGAGCCGACCGCCCTGCTGATCACGCCCGATCATTACATCTTTCGCCTGCTGTACTCGCAGGGAGTTCCCCTGGAGGCGTTAGGCATTGCGGCGCGGGACGGCACGCCGGTCGAGCAGGATCCGCGGACCGTCTGGCAGCGGTTCGCCGAGCGATACTACCTGTTTCGCGCGACCCCCACCGCGGCGTGGCTCGACTACCAGCTGGCGATGGTGTTCGGGATCGACACCCGCCTCGATGGCGACAGCGCTCAGTACGTCTACGATGAGCTGACGGAGCGGTTGGCCTCGCCCGAGTATCGCCCGAGAACGCTCTTCGAGCGGTTCGGTATCGAGGTGCTCACGACGACCAACGCTGCCACGGACTCGCTCGACCACCATCGTGCGCTACGGGCATCGCGATGGCGCGGCGTCGTGCTTCCCTGCTTTCGCCCCGACGCAATGCTGCGCATCGCGAGTCCAGCGTGGCACGCGGAGGTGGACGCTCTCGCCCACCTCGATGGCGCGGCCATCCACGACTCACACGCGTTCATTAAAGCGCTCGAGCGGCGCCGATCGTTCTTCAAATCCATGGGGGCGACGTCCACCGATCACGCCGTGGTCGAGCCCTACACCGCGCTTCTGCCGGACGATCAGGTCGAGGCGATCTTCCAGCGCGCCCGTCGGGGCGAGGCGACAGAGGAGGATCAGCGCCGTTTCCAGGGGCACATGCTCATCGAGATGGCTCGCATGTCGATCGACGACGGGCTGGTCATGCAGCTGCATCCAGGGTCGCTCCGGGACCACCACGCAGCTCTCGCCGCCCGGTTCGGCCCCGACGTGGGAGCCGACATTCCGGTCGCCACCGAGTACACCCGGAACCTCCATGCCCTGCTCAACGAGCACGGCAGCGACACGCGCCTCACTCTCATTCTGTTCACCCTGGACGAGTCGACGTACGCTCGCGAGCTCGCCCCACTCGCCGGCCACTATCCGTCGGTGCGGCTCGGGCCGCCATGGTGGTTTCACGATTCCATCGACGGGATGCGGCGGTTTCGCGAATCCGTTACGGAAACGGCCGGGATCTACAACACGGTCGGATTCAATGACGACACGCGGGCCTTCTGCTCGATCCCGGCGCGGCACGACCTCGCCAGACGCATCGACGCGAACTGGCTCGCGGGCCTGGTCGCTCGCCACATCATCGACCTGCCAGACGGGCGGGAGATCGCTCACGCACTGGCCTATGACCTCCCGCGCCGCGCCTACAAGCTGGACGCGCTGCCGGCGGCGGGGATGATCGCTTCCTCTCCAGGCACTCCTCAGCGTGGCGACATCACCCACTGAGCTTCGGCCCTCGGTCGCGATCCCCGCCGCGCGCATCGTGCGAATCCACCCGCTCGATGACGTGGCCGTTGCGATCGATACGCTCCCCATCGGCACGTCAGTCCGTGCGGGTGCAGACACCGTCGTGACGCGCGAGGAGATACCCGCTGGCCACAAGCTCGCGCTTCGCGATCTCGCGAGTGGCGAGCTCGTGCGCAAATACGGTTTCCCCATCGGCGAGACCACGGCGCCCGTCGAGCGCGGCGCATGGGTGCACGAGCACAATCTGCGAACCCGCCTCGCCGGCCACGACGAGTATCGCTACGAGCCGGTCGCGCCGCCGTCGCTCCCGCCCGATCCATCGGCGACGTTCATGGGTTACCGGCGGCCTAACGGGCGCGTCGGAACCCGCAACGAGATCTGGATTCTCAGCACCGTCGCCTGCGTCAATCACGCCGCCGAGCGCATCGCTCGCACGGCCGGCGACCGGTACGCTGGAAAGATCGATGGCGTCCACACCTTCGTGCATCCGTATGGCTGCAGCCAGCTCGGCGACGACCTGCGGAACACGCAGCGCGTGCTCGCGGGTCTCATGCGCCATCCGAACGCGGGCGGCGTGCTCGTGCTCGGCTTGGGATGCGAAAACAATCAGATGGACAGCCTGCTGGCGCTCGCCGGCGACGTCGATCGAGAGCGACTGCGCTTTTTCAACTCGCAGGACGTCGTCAACGAGATCGACACCGGACTGGCCGCCGTCGCGGAGCTGGTCGCGCTGATGGAGCACGATGCGCGAGTGCCCTGTCCGATCTCCGATCTGGTGCTGGGGCACAAATGCGGAGGCTCCGATGGTCTGAGCGGTATCACCGCCAACGCCGTCGTCGGAAAAATCGCCGAGCGCGTGACGGCGAGTGGAGGAAGCGTCATCCTCACCGAGGTACCGGAGATGTTCGGTGCCGAACGCATGTTGATGAACCGTGCGGTGAGCGAGCGCGTGTTTCACCAGATCGTCGCGTTGATCGATGGCTTCAAGGAATACTTCCTTGGCCACGGGCAGCCCGTGTACGAGAATCCCTCTCCGGGAAACAAGACCGGCGGCCTAACGACCCTGGAAGAGAAGTCCTTTGGGGCCATTCAGAAGGGTGGACAGGCGCCCGTCACCGGCGTCTTGCGCTATGGGGAGCCGGTGGGGACGTCCGGGCTCTCGCTGCTCGAATCCCCGGGAAACGACGGCGTCTCGTCGACCGCGATGGTCGTGAGCGGCGCCACCGTGCTGTTGTTCACGACCGGACGCGGCACGCCACTCGGGTTCCCGGTTCCCACGATCAAGATCTCCTCGAACACGGCCATCGCGGAGAAGAAGCCACACTGGATCGACTTCAACGCCGGTGCGCTGGTCGACGGGACGAAAACGATGGATCAGCTCGCCGATGATCTTTTTGCACGCATTCTGGACGTCGCGTCCGGCCGCGAGCAGACCAACAACGAGAAGCACGGGTATCGGGAGATCGCCATCTGGAAGGCGGGAGTGACGCTGTAGATGACGTCGCTCCCTCGTCTGAGCGCGGCACTGGTGCGTGACGCAGCCTTCCGGCGCGGCTCGACCGCGAAGCTACCTGACCCGGCGCTGCTCGACCTCCCGGAGAAGGCCGTTCAGTTCGGCACCGGCGCCTTCCTTCGTGGCTTCGTCGATGCCTTCCTCGATGAATCCAACCGTCAGGGGCGCTTCGGCGGCCGCGTAGTGGCCGTCGCATCGACGTCGAGTGGGCGGGACGAGGCGCTCAACGAGCAGGACGGCTTGTATACGCTCTTGATCGAGGGCATGGAGCAGGGCGCAGCGCACCAGGAACGGCGCATCGTCGCTTCGGTCAGTCGAGCGCTGTCGGCGCCTGACGAGTGGGATGCGGTGTGTGAGTGCGCCCGCAACCCGGATCTCGAGCTCGTGTTTTCCAACACGACCGAAGTCGGCATCGTCCTGGATGAGAGTGACCATGGGGACGCAACTCCCCCGCGTTCCTTTCCGGGGAAGCTTGCGCGATTCCTCTATGAGAGGGCCCGTACCTTCGATTACGACGTCACGAAGGGACTGACGGTCGTTCCGTGCGAGCTGATCGAGGAGAACGGGGAACGGCTGTGCGCGATCGTGCTGGCGCTCGCGGCCCGCTGGCGTCTCGGCGGTGCGTTCATCGATTGGATCGAGACCGCGGTACCGTTCTGCAATACCCTCGTGGACCGCATCGTTCCGGGGACTCCGCCCCCGGATCGTCTCGTGGAGCTCAATCGCACGCTGGGCTATCGTGATGCGCTCATTACGTCGTGTGAGCGCTATCGTTTGTTCGCGATCGAAGGGAATGAGGAGATTCGCGTCCGCCTGCCCTTCGCGGCGGATACGGACGGACTGGTGATCGCAGAAGACATCGCGCCGTATCGGGAGCGAAAGGTGCGACTGCTCAACGGCGCGCATACGGCCATGGTATCGGTGGCACTGCTCGCGGGATGCCGGACGGTGCTCCAGGCCATGCAGCACCAGATGGTGCGACGGTTCGTCGAGCGGTTGATGCTGGAAGAGATCGCGCCCAGCCTCGACGTTCCGGATGCCTTCGCTTTTGCGCGGGACGTCCTCGACCGCTTCGGCAATCCGCACATCCAGCACGCACTTCTCGACATCACCCTTCAGGCGACTACGAAGATGCGCGTGCGCGTCCTCCCATCGATCGTGCGACACGCGAAGCGGACGGGGCAACCGCCGCGCATGCTTTCGCTCGGTTTCGCGGCGCACTTGTTCCTCCTGCGCCACGGGCCACCTCCCGCGGTTTATGAAAAGGCGCCCACACTGCCGCCGGACGAGCAGGGCGAAAGGTTGAAAACGCTCTGGCGTGTGCACGGTGACGACGATCAATCCCTCGCACGCGCTGCGTGCGGGGACGTAGCCCTCTGGGGAACGGATCTTTCACGTGTGCCGGGATTTGTCAGCCTCGTCGTGGATTACCTGAGAGAAATCCGGCGCATGGGAATCAACGGCGTCCTGGATGCTCTTCTCACGGCCAGGCGTCAGGGACAGGGGACACACGCACGCCTTTCCGACATGATCTCATGACGTTTCCCCACGCCCGGCTTATCGACGAGCTCGGCCGCCTCAGAATCGTGCCGGTCATCGTCATCGAGGATCCCTCTGCGGCGGCACCGCTGGCGACCGCGCTCACCGACGGCGGTCTCCCCTGCGCCGAGATCACCTTTCGCACTCCGGCCGCCGCGGAGGCATTACGACGCATGAGCGATGCGGCTCCCGACCTCCTTCTTGGTGCGGGGACGGTGCTCACCGTGGCGCAGGCGCGTGAGGCGCGCAGTGCCGGCGCGACGTTCGTCGTGGCGCCGGGATTCAATCCGGCAGTCGTGGAGCACTGCCTCGAGCACGACGTGCCGGTTTTCCCCGGCGTGTGCACCCCCACCGACATCGAAGCCGCTCTTGCGCACGGCCTAACGACTGTGAAGTTCTTTCCCGCCGAGGCGATCGGCGGGCTCAAGTACCTCAAGGCGATCGCCGCTCCCTACGGCATGGTGCGCTTCGTGCCCACCGGCGGCATCAACGCCGACAATCTTCGCTCCTACCTGGCGTTCGACCGCGTGCTCGCGTGCGGCGGCTCGTGGATGGCGCCCGCCGAGTGGATCGCCTCGAACGCATTCGACCGCATTCGCGACGAGACGGCGCGTGCGGTCGGCGTAGCGCGTGGCGATGCGGAATCGCGATCCCCAGCCGGGGCGTCCCGCTCATGACGCGGGTCGTGACCTTTGGCGAGGTGATGCTCCGCCTCAAGGCGCCGGGAGCCGAGCGGCTCTTTCAATCCTCCATACTCGAGGCGACGTTCGGCGGCGCCGAGGCGAACGTCGCCGTCTCGCTGGCGCAGTTCGGCGTACCTGTCTCGTTCGTGTCCGCCATTCCCACCAATCCCGTAGGCGACGCGTGCATCGCCGAGCTGCGCCGCTTCGGCATCGACACGACCGGTGTTCGTCGCCAGGGTGCGCGGCCTGGCATCTACTTTCTGGAGAATGGTGCGAACCAGCGCCCGTCCCGGGTAACCTATGATCGCGCGGGATCGGCGATCGCCGCTGCGAAGCCGGGTGAG
>DATFBS010000011.1:0-11293 GCA_035253695.1 Gemmatimonadaceae bacterium | reverse complement strand
GAAATCTCCTCCCGAACACGTGCGATGAACTCATTCACGGGCACCGGCACGGGATGCTGCTTCTCCCCCGCGCCGCGGACGCTCACCGCGATCGTCCCCTGTTCCGCTTCACGCTTGCCGACCACGGCGAGATAAGGGATTTTGAGCCGCATTCCCTCCGCGATCTTGTACTTCAACGTCTCCGAGCGATCGTCGAGATGCACGCGAATGCCCGCTTCCCTCATGCGGCGCGCGGCATCGGACGCGGCATCGCGCTGCGCATCGGTGATGGAGATGACCCGAACCTGCTCCGGCGCCAACCAGGTGGGAAACGCGCCGGCGAGATGCTCGATGAGCGCGCCGATGAACCGCTCGAGCGTTCCATAAATCGCCCGGTGAATCATCACCGGTCGATGTGGCTTGTTGTCTGCGCCCGTGTACTCCAGCTCGAAGCGCTCCGGAAGCTGGAAATCGAGCTGGATGGTGGGGCCCTGCCAGAGACGCCCAATCGCATCCCTGAACTTCACGTCAATCTTTGGCCCGTAAAAGGCGCCCCCGCCAGCGTCGATCCGGTAAGAAATCTGTTTACGCTCGAGCGCGCGCTTGAGCGTGTCCTCGGCCTTATCCCAGGCCGAGTCGTCGCCCAGCTTCTCCGGCGGTCTCGTCGAAACCTCGAAGTCCAGATCGAAGCCGAAGTTCCGCCGGATGAGGCGCTCCACCTGATCGAGGCAGAGGAAGATCTCATCCTCCGCTTGATCGAGCGTGCAGAAAATGTGGGCATCGTCCATCGACAGCATGCGGACGCGCAACAGCCCGTGGAGCACGCCCGACTTTTCGTTGCGGTAGACGTTCGCGACTTCGGACAACCGCAGCGGAAGATCGCGATAGCTGCGCGGCTGCGACTTGTAGATGAGCGCGTGCATCGGGCAGTTCATCGGCTTCACCCGATACCGCACCTCCTCCGACTCCCCAGCGCCGGCCGCCATCGGCGGATATTGATTCGACTCGTAGAGCGGGAGATGTCCTGAGACGCGAAACAGCTCCTCGCGCGTAATGTTCGGCGTGTAGACCAGCTCGTACCCGTTGGCGATGTTGTCGTCTTCGACCGCGCGCGAGAGCAGCCACTTGATCTTGGCCCCTCGCGGATGCCAGAAGACCAGCCCGGGGCCGACGATGTCCTGGATCGAGAACAGATCGAGCTGCTTCCCGATGACACGGTGGTCGCGGCGCTTGGCTTCCTCGAGACGGTGCAAGTGCGTCTCGAGCTCTTCCTTCTTGAAGAACGCCGTGCCGTAGATGCGTTGCAGCGTCTGGCGTTTCTCGTCGCCGCGCCAGTATGCCGCCGCCGTCGACAGGAGCTTGAAGTGCTTGACGTACGAAGTGTCGGGCACGTGCGGGCCGCGGCAGAGATCCACGAACGGGCCATCCGTGTACACCGAGATGACCTCGTCGGCGCCGAGCTCTTCCAGCCGCTCGAGCTTCAGCGGGTCGTCCGCGAAGCGGCGGCGCGCCGCCGGCTTGTCCACCTCTTCGCGCTCGAAGGGGAGCTTCTCGGCGACGACCTTGCGCATCTCATCCTCGAAGACCGCGACATCGTCAGGCGTGAACGGGCGCGTCACCTCGAAGTCGTAGTAGAACCCGTCCTCGATGGCGGGGCCAAAGCCGATCTTCGCGTCGGGTCGGAGGCGTCGCACCGCCGTCGCGAGGATATGTGCGGCCGAGTGCCGAAGAACCTCCAGCGACGTCTGGTCGCGCTCGGTGAGCACCTTGAAGCTGCCACTCTCGCGAATCGGCGTGACGAGATCCTGGATGCGTCCGTTGACCTCCACGGCGATGGCCGCGCGCAACAGTCCGGCGCCGATCGACGCGACCACGTCGCGCGCGAGAACGCCATGTTCGACCTCGCGCGTGGACCCATCGGGGAGCTTCAGCGTCAACATGTCCGTGGCGCTTTGAATCACGAATGGATCCCGTGGATGACCGAGGGCGTCTCGCGCGCGAACCGGAAGTACAGGTAGAGTCCGATGAGAAGCAGCACGGCGGCGATGAGCCAGATCACCGCGCGGCCGGCGTATCCTCGCTCCGGACGAGAGGGTTCGGGTGAGGTCATTGCGTAATTTCGGCTGGGGCGAATGGGGAGGCGGTAGGTGGCCTTCTTCTTGCCTCTACTCGCGCGTACTCACCCAGAAAGCTACCCTTGCGATACAACCTCCGCCACAGGCAAAGCATGGCTCCATTTCGGTATCGTGACGAAGGCGAATCTATCGGCGGCGCGCTCGCGAAGATCGGGGTAGGCGTCGCCGCTGGCTTCGTCGTCGGCGTGATCATGGCGCAGAAGATCGGCGGGATCTCGGGAATCTCCTCCCGTTTGCGCGACAAGATCGCGGGACTCCGCGGGGACGGCGTCGACAACTACCGCTCGTCGCGCGGCATCATCGCCGACGATACGACCGAGTACGCCCTCGAGGAGCGGGTTCTCGAAGCGTTCCGCAACGATCCGATTCTGAGCGAGCGTGGGATCGACATCGGGTCCGTCGGCGAAGCGACCATCGAGCTGACGGGCTGGGTGGAGACGCCGGAAGAGTCGGAGCGAGCGACGACGATTACGCGCGGGGTGCCGGGCGTCGAGACGGTCGTGAATCGAATCATCGTTGGCGAGGAGGAGGACATGCTCGACGAGAACGCTCGGCGCCATGCCGACGGAGACCCGGCGCTCAACGAAGCGCGCTGGGAAGGTCAGCGCGTCGGCACGGGGCGTCGGCGCCAGGGGAATTCGGAAGAGCTCGATCGCCACTCCGACCCCAAGCCCGAGCTGGAGAATCGCTGGCTGGCCGAGCAGCACGCCCTCGATCAGGCCGCCGACGACACACCAGACACGGGCGTGCGCCGCACCAGCACTCGCAAGGCACGCCGTGGCGGGCGCGCCGATGGCAGCCCAGTCGCCCCGACGGGCGTGCCCAAGGCGGACCATGTGGCGGATCCGTTGGGCATGGAGGAGCCGCCGCGGGCGGATTGAGTAGGAGCTAGTGGTCGGGGATCAGGGATCAGGGGTGGAAAGGCAAACGGCCGCGCTTACGCGGCCGTTTGCTCATCTGATGAGGGCCGCACGCGCGAAGCGCGGCGGCCCTTTCCGCCCCTGATCCCTGATACCTGACCCCTAGCTCCCACCCTACCGTTCGACTTTTTTTCTACACATGAGCACCTCCTCCCTCGATTCCCTTCCCACCCAGTTCGATCCTCTCGCCGTCGAGCGCGCCATCTACGAGCGCTGGCTCGCCGCCGGCGTATTCACCGCCGCCGCGGAGCGATCCAATCGGATCGGCGGCGACCGGGAGCCGTTCACCATCGTGATACCGCCGCCGAACGTTACGGCCGTGCTCCACCTGGGGCACGCGCTCGACAACGTCGCGCAGGACGTGCTCATCCGCTGGCGCCGTATGGCAGGCGACGACACCCTCTGGGTGCCCGGGACGGATCACGCCGGCATCGCGACGCAGAACGTCGTCGAGAAGCTGATTTGGAGCACGGAAGGGAAGACGCGTTTCGACGTCGGTCGGACCGAATTCGTCAGGCGCACCGAAACGTTCGTGGCCGAGACCGGTGACGCGATCCAGAAGCAGCTCGAGGCGATCGGAAGCTCGTGCGACTGGACGCGCATGGCGTACACGCTCTCCCCCGAGCTTTCGCGTGCCGTGCGCGAAGCGTTCGTCAGGCTCTACGAGAAGGGCCTCGTCTACCGCGGGCATCGCGTGATTCACTGGTGCCCGCGATGTATGACCTCGCTTTCCGACGAAGAGGCCGAGCCTCACGAGACGACCGGGAAGCTGTATCACATCGCGTACCCGCTCGCCGATCAACCCGATCGATCACTCGTCGTCGCCACGACGCGACCCGAAACCATGCTCGGCGACGTCGCGGTGGCCGTGAACCCCAACGACGAGCGCTATCGGGGCCTGATTGGCCGACGCGTCCGCCTCCCGATCGCGAATCTGGAGATTCCGATCATTGCCGATGCCTACGCCGATCCCGCGTTCGGGACTGGCGTGGTGAAGATCACTCCCGCGCACGACGCGAACGACTTCGATGTGGGCATGCGGCACGAGCTTCCGATGCCCGTCATCATCGACGAGCACGGCATCGTGCGCGAGGTGAGCGATGCGCAAGGGCGCGTGCCTGACGAGCTCCGTGGCCTCGATCGATTCGCGGCGAGGGAGCGCATCATCGCGCGGTTGACCGCGGAGGGACAGCTCGTCAAGGTCGAGCCGCACCAGCATTCGGTGCGTCGGTGCTACCGGTGCGACACCATCGTCGAGCCGCGGCTCAGCGACCAATGGTTCGTGCGCATGAAGCCCCTCGCCGAGCCGGCGCTACAGGCGGTACGCGACGGCACGATTCGCATCGTCCCTGAACGCTGGGAAGGGGTGTACGTGCACTGGATGGAGAATATCCGTGACTGGAACATCTCTCGGCAGCTCTGGTGGGGACATCGGATTCCCGTGTGGTACTGCGATGAATGCGGCACGCAGACCGCCAGTCGGACCGACCTCGATCGGTGCTCCACGTGCCAGGGCAGTCTCCGTCAAGATGAGGACGTCCTCGACACCTGGTTCTCATCGTGGCTGTGGCCGCTGTCGACCCTCGGCTGGCCCGACACGACGACCCGCGATTATCGCGCCTTCTACCCGACCGATGTGCTCGTCACCGGACCGGACATCCTGTTCTTCTGGGTGGCGCGCATGATCATGGCCGGCTACGTCTTCGACGGCCGGCACCCGTTCCACACCGTGTTTCTGCACGGCATCGTGCGCGACACGCAGCACCGGAAGATGTCGAAGTCGCTCGCCAACGGAATCGATCCGCTGGATGTCGTCAACCTGTATGGCGCCGACGCCCTGCGATGGACCGTCGTCTCCGGCATGGGACTCGGCGTTGATCAGATACTCGATCCCGACAACCTCGAGCAGTCGTTCTCCCCGGGTCGCAACTTCGCCACGAAGCTGTGGAACATCGGCCGCTTCTTGTTAGGCAACCTCGGAGGCGGCGACGTCGCGTCGTTGAGCGACGTCGAAACGGATCGTCTGACCCGCGCCGATCAGTGGATTCTCTCCCGGCTCAACGACGCGGTTTCGGGCGTCGAAGGCGCGCTCGGCGCCCCGCGTCCGCCGAGCGGCGTTGGCAGCCCCTGGCCACAGGGCCCGGCGCGTCTGGGGATGCGGCTCGATGCGTATGCGGAAGTGGCGCGTCGCTTCGTCTGGGACGAGGTCGCCGACTGGTACGTCGAAGTCTCCAAAGGCCGGTTGGGCGAGAACAGCGCGGATCGGGATGTCGCCCGTGCCGTGCTCGTGCACGTGTTCGACAACGCGCTCCGGCTGCTGCACCCGATTGTGCCGTTCATTACCGAGGCGCTGTGGCAGCGACTTCCGGGACGGCGCGATGACGAGCTGCTCGCTGGGGCGAGCTGGCCGCGCAATGATCCGAGATTCTCGGGCAGCGAGCGCGAGTTCGAGGAAGTGCGCGCCGCAGTGACCGCCATTCGACGCTTGCGCGCGGAGTATGCGGTTCCGCCAGGCACGCTCGTGGAGGTGCTGCTGTCGCCACCAGCCTTGGCCGCGGAACGCGCCACGGCCGATGGGCGATGGGTCGAACAGGTGCTTCGCGAAGAGGCCGCGCTGATTGGGCGCCTGACGAGAAGTCGGGTGGCGATCTCGTCGACCGCGCCCTCGGGGGCGGCTGCACACGCCGTGCTCCCAAGCCACTGGTCGGTCATCGTCCCGCTCGAGGGACTCATCGACGTGCGCCGGGAATGCGAGCGCCAACGCGGTGAGCTCGCCAACCTGGACAAGCAGCTCACGTCGCTGAGCGGGCGACTGGAGAATTCGAGCTTCCTTACGCGCGCGAAGCCGGAAGTCGTCGAGGCGGAGCGCGCCAAGCATCGCGAGTGGTCGGCGCGCCGCCTGATACTGGCGGACAAAGTGAAAGCGTTGTGCGGCGACTGATCGTCGGTGTCGCGCTGCTCGCGTGCGCGTCCCAGGGTGATCCGCCGGGCGGCCCGCCCGACGCTGCCCCCCCGGTTCTCGTCGGAATCGTCCCGGAGAGCGGCGCGGTCAACACCGTACCAGGCCGCGTGGAGTTTCGGTTCGATGAGGTCGTGAGCGAGCGGCCGTCCGGGGCGCCCTCGCTCGAGCAGATGATCCTGATTTCACCCAGTGATGGACTTCCGCGAGTGGAATGGCGACGGCGCACCATCGCCGTGCGCCCTCGTCGTGACTGGAAGCCGAACGCGGTGTACACGGTCACGCTGTTGCCGGGCATTGCTGACCTGCGCGGCAACGTCATGAAGGCCGGCGCCTCGGTCATCTTCGCCACCGGCCCCACGATTCCCGACACCCGTATCGCCGGAACGCTTTACGACTGGGTCGCCGGCACGCCGGCTCGGGGTGGCGCAATCGAGGCCATCTCGCTTCCCGACAGCATCATCTATGTCACCCGGACCGACTCCACCGGGCGGTTTACGCTCGCCCACCTCCCGCCGGGATCGTACGCGTTCCGTGCCTGGATCGACGCAAACAACAATCGCGATCTCGATCCTCGGGAAGCCTACGATAGCACCTCGGTCGCGCTGCGCGACACGGCGACGCTGACGCTGCTCGCTTTCGTGCACGATACGCTGCCGCCCCGCATCAACACGGTGACGGTGGTCGACTCGATGACGCTCCGCGTCGAGCTGAACCAACCCGTCGATCCTGAGCAAGCGATCGACACCACGCGGTTCCGCCTCACCGCCCCCGATTCGAGCCCGATTGCGCTGCGGACGGTACTCGCCGCGGACGCATGGGACCGGGCGCGTGCCGATTCGATCGCCCGCGCCGACACGACGCGGCGCACACCGCCACGCCAGGCTCCGCCGCCCGCGCGAGACTCGGTGGTACTTCCCCGCCCGGTTCCCGTGTCGCGTTTTGTCGTCGTGACGGGAGTGCCGTTGCAACCAGAGATCTCGTATCGGCTTGTAGCGGTCGAAGTGCGAAACCTGCTCGGACGCGCGGGCACCAGCGCACGTGTTTTCACCATGCCGCGTCGCGCGCCCACGGACACCACTCGACAGGTGCCGCGGCCATGACCGATCCCCGCCGCGCGCTACCAAGCGTCAGCGCGTTGCTCGAGAGCGACTCCGTCCGTCCACTGCTCGCGTCGGCTCCGCGCGAGCTCGTCGTGAACGCCGTGCGCGACGCTGTCGCCTTCGCGCGTGACAGAAACGACGTCCCGCGCAGTGAAGGAGAGTGGGGCACGGCCATCCGCGATGCCCTGGCGATGCGGCAACGCCGCTCTCTCCGTCCAGTCCTGAATGCCACGGGTGTCATCCTTCACACCAACCTCGGCCGCGCTCCGCTGCCGGCGGCGGCACTGGACGCGATTCGTGACGCCGCCGCGGGCTATTCGAATCTGGAATACGACCTGGAGCGCGGAGCGCGCGGATCGCGCTACGTGCATTGCGTCGGACTGCTGCGCGAGCTCACTGGGGCCGAAGATGCCCTCGTCGTGAACAATGGCGCCGCCGCACTCGTGCTGTCGCTGAATACCCTTGCCGAGGGTCAACCGGCGATCGTCTCACGCGGCGAGCTGATCGAGATCGGTGGCAGCTTCCGCATTCCCGACATCATGGCGAAGAGCGGCGCTCGGCTCGTCGAGGTCGGCACGACCAATCGGACTCACCTCGTCGACTACGAGCGCGCGATCGACGGCGCGGGTGTGATCGTCAAGGTGCATCGGAGCAACTTCGCCGTCGAGGGATTCGTCGCCGACGTGTCGCTCGCCGAGCTCGCCGAGCTGGCAGCCTCGCGCGAGGTGCCCGTGCTTCACGATCTCGGCAGCGGCCTCCTGCTCTCGCTCGAACGCTTCGGCCTAACGGGCGAGCCGGTGGCGTCCGAGGTTGTGCGCGGAGCCACCGTGGTCACGATGAGCGGAGACAAGCTGCTTGGCGGGCCGCAGGCCGGGATCATCCTCGGTCGCCGTGACGCGATTCATCGCATCCGGACGAACCCGCTCACGCGAGCGCTTCGCGTGGACAAGCTCACCCTCGCCGCGCTCGAGGCAACCTTGCTCCTCTATCGCGACCCCACGCAGGCTTTCCGCGACATCCCGACCCTTGCCATGATCGCGCTCGACGCGGCGGATGTGCGAGCCCGCGCGCGAACCCTTGCCCAACGGCTATCGGCGCGAGGCATTCGCTGCGAGGTGATCGACACCGACGCGAGCGTCGGAGGCGGCGCCTTTCCGACCGCTCGCATTCCGTCGGCGGCGGTCGCTATTTCCGGAAATGCGGAGCAGATCGACGCCCGATTGCGGGCAGGGGAGCCGCCAGTCGTGAGTCGGATCGTCGACGGCCGCGCGCTGTTCGACATGCGCACGCTCGCGGCAGGCATCGACGAGGAGCTTGCCGGCCTCATCGAGCGCGCTCTCGCCTGATGGCTTCCCGTCCGGCGGCCTTTCTCGACCGCGACGGGACGATCATCGAGGACGTGGAATACATCGCACGACCGGAGGATGTCCGGCTGCTCCCCGGTGCCGCGAAGGCCATCCAGTTGCTGAACGAGGCGGGCGTGCCGGTCATCATCGTGTCGAATCAGTCCGGGATTGGCCGCGGCTACTTCACGTACGAAGACTTCCAGCGCGTTCAATCGCGCGTCGAGGAGCTACTTCGGGCGGACGGCGCGCACATCGATGCGATCTACATCTGCCCTCACGCTCCGGTGGACCCCCCAGCGTGTTCGTGTCGCAAACCCGCCGTCGGACTTTTCGAGCGCGCGGCACGCGAGCACGATCTCGATCTCGTCCATTCCTGGTACGCCGGCGACAAGTGGCGCGACGTGGAGCCCGGGCTCACGCTCCAGGGACACGGGTTTCTCGTTCCGGACCGCTCGACGCCGCCGGAGGATGCCGCTCGCGCGCGAGCAAGGGGACTCATCCGCGAGACACTCGCCGATGTCGCCCGGGAGATCATCGCGACCCTTACACGCGGGCAAAGGGGGCGGTAACATCTGCGCAGCATGACGGCGCGGATCGCAGTGTTCGCCTCCGGGCGCGGCTCAAACCTGCAGGCCCTTCACGCGTATCTCGAGCGCACCGGCGGCGCCGAGGTCGTGCTTGTCGCCTCCGATCGTCCGGCGGCTGGTGCGCTTGCGTGGGCACGGGATCGCGGCACCGCCGCCGCGACGCTCGAATCCGCGGGACGCGATGCGCAGGCGATGCTGGACGTGCTCTCCGCGTCGAGGATCGACTGTGTCGTCCTCGCGGGGTATTTGCGCCTCGTACCGCCAGAGGTCGTCCGCGCATACCATGGGCGCATCGTGAACGTCCACCCCGCGCTGCTCCCCGCATTCGGGGGACCAGGGATGTACGGTGAGCGCGTCCATCGCGCCGTCCTGCAGTCGGGCGCGCGCGTGAGTGGGCCAACGGTCCACTTCGTCGACGAGGTTTACGATCACGGGGCGATCATCGCGCAATGGCCGGTGCCCGTCTTCGCCGACGATACCGAGAGTGCCCTCGCCGCTCGCGTGCTTCGCGCCGAACATCTTCTGCTGCCGCGCGTCGCGCACCTCGTAGCCACCGGTCGGCTCGCTCCCAATCATCAGGCCCGCGGCTTAGCTGCACCGGCCATGCGTGAGCGGGCCGCCTTTTTTCTCGCGACCCCGGAGGACGATGCTCTTGCCGAAAGCATGGCGAGTGCGCTTGGCGGTTAGCGCGGCGGCGGTTGCCACCATCGCATCCAACGCGTTAGGCCAGCGCCGGGCCGTCGATGCGATCGCCAGCTGGATCGCGCTCGACGCGCCGGTCGGGCACGAGCAGCTCGCGACCGACATCATTCGGCGCGAGCTCACCGGCTGGTCTCGCGACCGGATGGGCAACCTCATCATGCGGCGCGGCACGGGTAGTCCGCGCCGCGTCGTGGCCTGTCCGCTCGACCAGGGCGCCTACGTCGTCTCCGCGATCACTCCCAGCGGGTACCTTCGATTGCACGGCTCCGGCAATCCGCGGCGTCATCTCTTGTGGGACCAGTTTCACGAGGGCCAACGCGTTCGTGTGCTGACGCGAGCAGGCGCGGTGCAAGGCGTGGTTGCCGTTCGCAGCACCCACCTGTGGCGGCGTCGCGGTGCGGACACGCTGATCACATCGCTGGACGACATGTGGCTGGACATCGGCGCGCGAACGGTCGCGGAAGTCCGCGCGCGCGGTGTCGAGATTCTCGACCCCGTCGTGCGGGAATGGCCCGCCTGGCGCTATGGCGAATTCGTCGCCGGGCCGGGAGCAGCATCGCGCGCGGCTTGTGCGGCCGTCGCCGCCGCGTCCCGACAGAATCCAGCGAATGGCGAGACCGTCTACATCCTTGGCGCGCAATCGGCCTTCAATCACGTCGGCCTCGCGGCGGCGCTGGCCGAGCTGGGGAGTGCCGATACCGTTACGCTCGTCGATCCAACGATTGGCGCAACCGATACGACCGATTCCCCGCAGTCGCGACGGCCCGCCGCGCTCCCGTTCAGCCTCCCGGCGGGGGTGCGCGTTCAGGCGACGATGATCCTCGGCGCGCGCTCGGCATTCCGCGGAACGCTCGCCGAGAGCGTGCAGGAGGGGGATGCGCGTGTCCTGTTAGGCGAGGTGCTCGAGGCCGCGGGGGTCAATGCCGCCGATGTGACATGGCCCTTCCTCCGTGGAACGACTCCACTCGCCCCAGCCCCTATACGCCGCGACTCGCTGACACCTGTCGCCGATCTTCTCGGCCTGCTCGCCGACGAATACGGCGTATCGGGACACGAGGAGCCCGTTCGCAACGCCGTGCGCAACGCACTGCCTGCCTGGGCACGCGCCGTCGCACGCTTCGATACCGCTGGGAACCTCATCGTCGCCATGGGGCCGGAGCGCGACACGGTCGTTTTCATCGCCCATCTCGATGAGATCGGCTTCGAGGTGACGGCGATCTCGGCCGATGGGCAAGTGTCGCTGCGCCAACGCGGGGGATTCTACCCTTCTCTGTTCGAAGGGCAGCCCGCCCTCCTCCACCTCGCACCGCGGGCGGGTGACACCGCGCAGTCGATGCGCGGTGTGTTCGTGCCTCGCCGTGCGGTGACGAGCAAGCAGCCACGCGAGCTTACCGCGTGGTTTGGACTGGATTCCGCCGCCCTCGTCGCACGCGGCGTTGCCGTCAGACGCTCGCTCACGAGCTGGAAGCGCTCGGCACGACTCGGAGCCACCCGGTTTACCGCGCGATCGATCGATGATCGCGCCGGCTCCGCAGCGCTCGTTCTCGCATTGTCGCGTCTCG
>DATFBS010000010.1:0-11488 GCA_035253695.1 Gemmatimonadaceae bacterium | reverse complement strand
CAAGGCAAGCTCGTGCCGAGCGCCGAGAATGCCCGGGGGAAAGCCCTCGATCGAGCCGTGGCGGTTGAGGAGTTGGGCGGCGGTGGTGGGACCGATGCCGGGAATCCCCGGATATCCGTCGGCCGAGTCACCGACGAGCGCGAGATAGTCGGGAATCTGCGTGGGGCTGACGCCGAATTTCTGCCGCACCGCCGCCTCGTCACGAATGCGCTTTCCCTTCTGATCCACCTGTACCACGAGCTCTCCGCGCACACACTGCGAGAGATCCTTGTCGGGCGTCCAGATGCAGACTTTCTGAACGTTCGGATCGGCCGCCGCGATGTGCGCCGCTGACGCCAGGCCGTCATCCGCCTCGAGCTCGATCATCGGCCACACCGCGACGCCCATCAGCGCGAGCGCTTCCTCCAGCGGATGGAACTGCGCGAGCAGGTTGGGCTCGATACCTTCGCCCGTCTTGTAGTCGGCCCAGAGCCCGTTGCGAAAGGACTCGATGACGTGATCGGTCGCGACGCCGAAATGCGTGCCGCCGCCCTCGATCATCTGAAGCACGGTGTTGAGCACGCCGACGACCGCGCCGAATGGACGGTCCTCCTTCGTGAACCGGCGCAGCCCGTAGAAATGACGGAACAGCTCGTACGTGCCGTCGAGGAGATGGATGAGCATGCGGTCTAGTCGTCGGCGCGCATACTGCGGAAGGTGATCGAATACCGGAGCGCATCGACCGCGGGAATGCTGTGCTCCCACTCCGTGCGAGACGGACCACGGAGCAGGTACACGGAGCGAGGCTCGAGCGTCAACGAGGCACGCTCCCACTTCATCCCCGCTTTGCGCCGCAGCCGAAAGACACACGGCGCGAGCAGCGAAATGCCGATCACATCACCGAAGACCGCCTTGTCACGATGCCACCCGATCGCTGCTCCGACATCGTACTCGGTCACGAGCACATGTTGCAGTCGGTCTGACGGCATCCGCGCGAATGTGGCGGCCTTGTCGCGCAGCGCGAGGAGGAAGGCAGGTATCGGATCCGCCTGCCGCAGCCCGCCCTGATTGAAGTCGTAACGCCATCCGTAGAACACGACGCGGCGCTTACCGAGATGTCCGTGGAACTCGAAGTTCTTGAACGGGAGACCTTTCAGCTCTCGTACGAGACCCTCCTCCTCCGCCGGCGACACGAGGCTCGGCTGATATCCGAACCCCTCCGGAAGTCGAGTCGCGCTTTCGAGCAGGCTGAGCTGATTACGCATCCCCAACTCTAGCCGGTAGCCCGGCGGGCCTCCACCTTTCGGCCGTCATGCGAACGACACGGCTCGAAGCATTCAGCGATGGCGTGCTCGCCATCATCATTACGATCATGGTACTGGAGCTCCGCGTGCCTCATTCCGCGGATCTCGCGGGTCTTCGACCGCTCGCGCCGGTGTTTCTGAGCTACGTGCTGAGCTTCGTCTACATCGCCATCTACTGGAACAACCACCATCATATGCTCCACGTGTGCGGGCGCGTGACGGGCGGCATTCTCTGGGCGAATTTGCATCTGCTCTTCTGGCTTTCCCTCGTTCCGTTCGTCACCGCGTGGATGGGTGAGAACCACTTTGCCCCTATCCCGACGGCCGCGTACGGGGTTGTGCTGCTCCTCGCCGCAGTGGCGTATTGGATCCTTCAGCGCACGATCATCCAGAACCAGGGGTCGGAGTCGCTGCTCGCCCGCGCCGTGGGCAGCGACCTCAAAGGGAAGCTGTCGCCGCTCATGTATCTGATCGCCATTCCCGCCGCCTTTGTTCATCCGGCCATCGCAGGCGCGTTATACGTCGCGGTCGCGCTCATGTGGCTTTTCCCCGACCAGCGCATCGAGCGGATCGTGGCAGCAGGAGAGGCCCGTAAAGCGATCGACCAGGGATCGCATTGACCCGACTGGATCCGTCGTGACCAAGGTCAAGATCGGCATCGTCGGTTCCCGCTTTCAGGCGGATTGCATTGCCGCCTCGGTGCGGGCGATGCCGGAGGACGCTGAAGTCGCGGCCGTCGCATCCCCCACGGCAGGAAATGCGGATGCGTTCGCCCGGCGACATGGGATTCCGAAATCGTATTCCGATTACGGGGAATTGCTCCGCGACCCCGGTGTCGAAGTCGTCTCGATCACCGCACCGAATCGGCTGCACGCCCGCATAACGATCGATGCGGCCCGTGCGGGAAAGCACGTCATCTGCGAGAAGCCGCTCTGTATCACGCTGGAAGAAGCGGACGCGATGATCGACGCGTGCGCGAAGGCTGGCGTCCTGCTGCTGTACGCCGAGGAGCTGTTCTTCGCCCCGAAATACGTCAAGGCGAAGCAGATGGCCGATGAGGGAGCGTTCGGACGCGTCCATCTGGTGAAGCAGAGCGAAAAGCACTCCGGCCCGCACTCCGACTGGTTCTGGGACATCGAGCAGTCGGGCGGCGGCGCCCTCATGGACCTCGGCTGCCACGGCATCGCGTTCTGCTGGTGGTTTCTCGGGAAGCCACGGATCCGGAGCGTGTACGCCCAGCTCTCCACACAGGTCCACGGGCAGCGCACGTTAGGCGATGACGAGGCGCTCACGATCATCGAGTTCGCCAACGGCGCAGTGGGCGTGGTCGAGAACAGCTGGAATCGGCCGGGGGGAATGGACGATTCCATCGAGGTCTTCGGCGCCAAGGGCCAGACCTACGCCGACATGCTGATGGGAAACGCGCTCCCGACCTACTCGGAGGTCGGGTTCGGCTACGCGGTGGAGAAGGCGGCGTCCACCAAGGGGTGGACCTATCCGGTCTTCGAAGAGCATTGGAACTACGGCTTTCCACAGGAGATGCGGCACTTCGCTCGCTGTGTTCGTGGCAAGGAGACACCGATCTCGGATGGCGAGACGGGCCGTGTCGTGCAGGAAGTCCTCTACGCCGCGTACGCTTCAGCGGGGCTTGGTCGGAAGATCACCCTTCCGTTCCGTCCCGCGGGAGTCGCCAAGCCGATCGACCTATGGAAGCAGCCCCAATTGGCGGAGGCGGCGCTCTGAATGCGCCTGGCCGCGGCGGTCGACATTGGCGGAACGAGCACCAAGGTCGGGATCGTGGGTGATGCGGGGCAGATCATCACCCGCGCCACTATTCCGACCACCGCCGGCGGCGTTCCGGGCCCGCTCGTCGAGTCGATCGCCGCGGCGCTGCGCCCCATGCTGGACCGGATGGCGGCCGAGGGCAATCACGCGTTAGGCGTCGGCATCTCCGTGGCGGGCTTTCTCGACGCCGACCGCTCGATGATGGTCGAAAACGCCAATCTGCAGGCGCTCTGCGGCTTTCCCCTTCGCCGAGCCTTCGAGGAGCGATTCGCGCTCGACTGTCGCCTCGAGGTGGACTCCAACGCCGTGGTCGTGGCCGAGTATCGGTATGGGGCCGGCCGCGACTCGGCCCGGTTGTTAGGCGTGACGGTGGGCACCGGACTGGGCGGCGGAGTGATCACCGACGGCGCGCTGTTGCGGTACACCGGCGAGTGCGCGGGCGATCTCGGGCACATCATCCTCGATCCGACGGGACCACGCTGTCCCTGCGGCGCGCAGGGATGTCTCGAGGCGCTGGTGTCCTCCCGGGCGCTGTCGGGCCGCGCCGGCGGCCGCCGAGTGCGCGAGGTGATCGACCGCGCGCGGGCCGGTGAGTCCGAGGCCTCGGCCGCGCTCGCCGAAACGGGGCGATGGCTCGGCCTCGGCCTCGCGTCGCTTTCGCCGCTGTTTGCGCCCGACACGATCGTGATCGGGGGCGGCGTCGCGGCGGCTGCCGAGCTGCTTCTGGAGCCGACGCGCTCGAGCTACCGGAAGTACGCCGCTCCCGGCCATCGCGACACGGTCCGGATCACCGGCGCCACGTTCGGTGGGTGGGAAGGCATGGTCGGCGCAGCGACGCTTTTTCTCGACCCGTTGCCCTAACGGGGAGCAGCGCGCTAATTCACTCGAAACGCCATTGCGACCGCGGTCGTCCCTTGCAGGGCGCGCTTCGAGCTCGCCCGCCTCATCTCTTCCTCACTCACCGTTGGCAATGTCCTCCGAATCTACGCGACCATCCGCTCAGGACGATCTGCAGTTCGATCGCGCCGTTCATGCCGATGTGCCTAACGGCGGTCCCGCAACCGGCCTCACGTGCGCGATCTGCAGCACGCCCCTTCGCACCGAGTACTTCCAGGTCGGGGGGCAGCCAGCGTGCGCGGCGTGCGCGTCGGCGGCCGAGCGGGCCAACGAAAACGCGGCGCGGCAGGGGCTTCGGCCGCTCGTTTTTGCGCGGGCATTGGTGTTCGGGCTCGTCGCCGCGGTCGCGGGCGCGGCCCTGTACTATGCGGTCGCCGCGTTGACGGGATGGGAGATTGCCCTGGTCGCCATCGCGATCGGCTTCATGGTGGGATTCGCGGTGAACAAGGCCTCGGGGAGCGCCGGCGGCCGGCGGTTCCAGTGGCTCGCGGCCATCCTGACGTACTTCGCCGTAGGGCTCGCGTACTCACCATTCGCCTTCAATTCGCCGTCCGAGGTCAGCGTTCTCCTCATTTTCGCGCTTCCGGTCATCTACATCGCCAACTCGATGCCCTCCGGCCTCCTCAGCGCGATCATCATTCTCGTCGGGATGCAGCAGGCCTGGAAGATGACGGCGAGGGCGAGCCTCCCGATCACTGGTCCCTACAAGGTGGGATCGCCCCCAACCCCATCCCCCGCATAACGAATGACCGGGGTTCGCCAGGAGCGTGAGGGGGCGGGGCTTCGCTGCGCCCAATGCGCGACGGAGCTCGCTCCGAACATGCTCAGCTGTCCGGTGTGCCACACGCTGGTTCACGCCGCGACGCTCAAGGATCTCGCGGCGCTCGCCGAAACGCAGTCGAGCCAAGGAAAGCACGAGCTGGCACGAGAGACCTGGCAGCGCGCGCTCGATCTCTTGCCACCGTCCTCGCGCCAGCACGCCGTCGTTCAGGAGCGCGTGACCGAGCTGACCAAGCGCATCGCCTCGACCCCCGGCGCGAAGCGCGGCGCGGCCGTCGAGGGGCCGTGGTGGAAGCGGGCCGTGACCGCGCTCGTTCTGGTCGGGATCTTCGCACTCGGGAAGCTCAAGTTTCTGATACTGGGGCTCACCAAGGCGAGCACGTTCTTCTCGATGTTCGCGTTCTTCGGGCTCTACTGGTCCGCCTTTGGATGGGCGCTGGCGGCCGGACTCGTGGTCTCGATCTACATCCACGAGATGGGACACGTGGCCGAGCTGCGGCGGCTCGGGATCGCGGCTGGCGCGCCGCTCTTCATTCCCGGAATCGGCGCGCTCGTGATGCTCAAGCAGCGCATCGACGACCCGGCGACGGATGCACGCATCGGGCTCGCCGGACCGGTGTGGGGACTGGGTGCGGGCATCGCGGCGTACGCGGTGTATCGGCTGACCGAAGTCCCAATCTGGGGCGCGATCGCGCAGCTCACCGGCTACATCAATCTGTTCAACCTGATTCCGATCTGGCAGCTCGACGGCTCTCGCGGATTTCACGCGCTGTCGCGGGTGCAGCGCTGGGTCGTGGTGGGCGCGTTAGGCTTCGCGTTCCTGCTGACGAGCGACGGATTGCTGCTGGTCATCGGAGCGGTCGCCGTGTACCGGGCGCTCCAGCCCGCCGTCGTTCCCGAGGGGAACTCGACGGCCCTGGCGACCTTCCTCATCCTCATCGGCGCGCTCACCTGGCTGGCAAGCATTCCCGCGGTGATGTAGCGGACGGCGTCGGCCCCATGGCGAAGACTCCGCTCCGCGTCTTTCCGTCGGCCGAGGCGATCGGCGAGGCCGTCGCGGAGCGCGTGCTCGCGCGCATTGAACAGACCGCCATCACCGGGACGCGGTTCCTTCTCGGCTGCCCTACCGGGCGCACCCCGCGCCCAATTTTCGAAGCAATGTCGCGGCGGCTCGGGCAAACCTCCCAGGATCTCAGCCATCTCGTACTCGTCATGATGGACGAGTATCTGGTGCCGATCCACGGTCACCTCGCGTGGGCGCCGGCGTCGCGGCCGTGGAGCTGCCATCACTTCGCCCGCGTCGAGATCGCCGACCGGCTGAACGCGGGATTGCCGCCCGGCCGCCGGGTGCGGGAGGACTCGCTCTGGTTTCCGGACCCCGCGGATCCGGAGGCGTATGACGCGAGCATCGCGGGTGCCGGAGGCATCGATCTGTTCCTGCTCGCCTCGGGCGCCAGCGACGGTCACGTCGGCTTCAACCCCCCGGGCAGCCCGCGTGACAGCCGAACCCGGATCGTCCCACTTTCTCCAGAGACGCGCCGTGACAACCTCCTGACATTTCCGTCGTTCGGGACTCTGGAGTCGGTTCCTCATCACGGCGTGACAGTCGGGATCGAAACAATCGCCTCGGCCAAAGAGGCCGTGATGATCGTCTGGGGCCCGGCGAAGCGGCTGACGCTGGGGCGGATGCGCGCCGTGGTGGGCTACGACCCGCAGTGGCCGGCCACCCTGATTCACGAATGCGCCGTGCGTGAGATCCTCGCGGACCAGGACGCGGCCGGGGGCGACACGCCCTAGCCGGGGGGGTGGGTGGCGAACTTCCCCCTAACAATTGGGTTGCCCTTCGTTGACAAAAAACATACCTTGGGCACCCTTACCTCTCGGCGCCCCGACGCCGGTCGGATGCAGGCGCCGCGGGGCAACCACTTCAACGGAGCCTGCCTGATGCTGCCTCGTTCTGCATATCGGCTTTCATGCGCCCTGCTTGCGGCACTTGCATTCGCGGGCTGTAACGACGACGGCACGCCCGGACCAGATGACCCGGGCCTCGTCGTGACCCCGCTGTTCCGAGGCGTCCCCGAAACCGACACGCTCCGCCTCTCTGCGACGATGAATGGCGCGCCCGTAACGGCGACGTGGGCGAGCTCGGACACGACGATCGCCCGTGTGTCGGCTGACGGTTTGGTGACGGCCCTCGCGCCCGGATTCGCGGCCATCACAGCGACCGGACCCAACAACACGAAACGCTCGGCCAGCATCACGGTCATCGCCGTGCCGACCCTGACGAGCGGTACCGGCGTGACCATCGCCGCGAGCACTCCCCGCTTCACCTTCGCGTATCGCAAGATCGTGGTTCCGGCTGGAGCCACCAATCTCACGATCACGATCAGCGGAGGCAGCGGCGACGTCGACATGTTCGTCGCGCGCGGGGGGGTGCCCTCACAGACCTCGAATCTGTGCGCCTCGGAAAACGCGGGAAACACCGAGTCCTGCTCATTCACCAATCCCGCGGCCGGAACGTGGTTCATTGGTCTCATGACGTGGGACGCGTACGCAGGGGCGACGCTCAGAGCGACCGTCACGCCTTGAGCGGGTTCAGGAGCTAAGACATGGAGGGGCCCTCGCCAACGCGAGGGCCTTTTCTTCTACGAGACTTCGTCATGAACGCACAGCCCTCTCGCATTCTGGTGGAAGCCTGCGTCGATTCCGTCGAGTCGGCGATCGCGGCGGAACGGGGAGGCGCCCACCGCCTCGAGCTGTGTGACGCACTGGTGGATGGTGGGACCACGCCGAGCGCGGGGATGATCGCCGCGGTGAAAGCGGCCGTGGGCATTCCGGTGTTCGTCATCCTGCGTCCTCGCGGCGGCGGTTTCGTCTACTCCGAGGCCGAAGCGGATGTCATGCGCCGCGATGCGGAGGTGGCGGTCACGCTCGGCGTCGACGGGGTCGTGGTGGGTGCGCTCCGTCCGGACGCTTGTGTCGATGTCCGTCGAACGCGGGCGCTGATCGACGCATCCGGAGGTCTGCCGGTGACTTTCCACCGTGCGTTCGACCTCGTCCGCGACCGATACGAGGCGCTCGATGCCTTGGCGAGCGCGGGCGTCACCCGTGTGCTAACCTCAGGTGGATCACGCAACGCACTGCTGGGCGCCGATGAAATCGGCTCGATGGTCACGGCGGCGGGATCTCGCCTGATCGTGGTTGCGGGGGGCGGGATCCGAGAGGAGAATGTAGCTGAGGTGGTGCGACGAAGCGGCGTGCGCGAGATCCACGTTCGCGGAACGAAGCTGCGACATACGGCGATGTCACCGGCGAACGACACGATACACCTTCGAAAGCTTCTCCCCGACGATGAAGGTGCCTGGGAGGAGACGGACGAGGCCCGTGTGCGCGCGTTCGTGCAGCGGGCATCCGAGGCGGCGATGTAGACTCACCGCGGGGGGCTCATGAGCACTGAAGAATTCAGGATCTTCCTCAGCTTCATCGGCATGATGACGGCAATGATTGCGGGAACGAAGATCGTGCTCACGTGGATACGTCGGCCGCGCGGAACCCCTTCGCTCCCTCCCGAGATCGTCGAACGATTGGAGCGCATTGAGCGGGCGGTCGACGTGACCGCGCTCGAGGTCGAACGGATCGGGGAAGGACAGCGCTTTCTCACACGGGCGTTGGCTGATCGTTCAGTCCCCGAGCCATCGCGCGTCGAGCCTCCTGGGCGGATCATTACGCCGCACTGATCATTGCGCTGCGAGCGGGACCGCAGAACCACGCAGGCCCAGGACTCGCTATGAACTCGACCCCATAAACCGTGGAGCAATCGCCATGTGGCGACCCGCTGTTCTTCTCGTCGCTCTCGCCCTGCCCAACGTCCCAGCGCCGGCCCGCGAGGCGGTCGTCGGGCGTTGGGACATCACGATTCAAAAAGGCGGGTCGGCCGTACCGTCATGGCTCGAGATCCGGCCGTCGGGACGCGCGATGCTCGTCGGACGCATGGTCGGAGAGGTAGGAAGCGCGCGACCGATCTCGCGCATCGACTTCACCAATTCCACGATCCGCTTCGCCATTCCTCCGCAGTGGGAGCAGGGCGAGGGCGAGCTCTCGTTCACGGGCACGCTGCAGGGCAATCAGCTATCCGGATCCGTGACCTATCCGGATGGTAAGCAGTTCACATGGACCGCGAAGCGCGCGCCGGCGCTGCGGCGCACATCGCCGCCACAGTGGGGCGCAGCGATCCGACTTTTTGACGGCAGCGACCTCTCGGGCTGGCGCGTGATCGGCGGTGAGAATCGTTGGCAGGGCGCCAACGGGGTGCTGCGCAACGGGGGCTCCGGCGGCAACCTCGTCACCGAGCGCGCGTTCAGCGACTTCAAGCTCCACGTCGAGTTCCGCTATCCCAAGGGCAGCAACAGCGGCATCTACCTGCGCGGCCGATACGAGGTCCAGATCGCCGACAGCGTTCCCCCGGAACCGGTGAACGACCTGCTAGGCTCGGTCTACGGCTTTCTCGCCCCCAGCGAGATCGCCAACCGGAAGCCTGACGAGTGGCAGTCGTACGACATTACGCTGCTCGGGCGGATGGTCACCGTGGTGCTCAACGGAAAGACCGTCATCGCCAATCAGGAGATTCCCGGCATCACCGGCGGCGCATTGGACAGTGACGAGGGCGCGCCGGGACCGCTGATGCTCCAGGGCGATCATGGCGTCGTAGAATTCCGGAACATCGTGTTGACGCCGGTGCGGGGCGAGAGGTAGTCGAGGAGATCCAGGGTGTCCAGGATGTCCAGGAAGTCCAGGATTCCCTGTGATCGAGGAGAAGCGAGGACGCTCCCTGACCACCTGGACACCCTGGACTACCTGGACACCCTGGACCACCTCGCTCCTAGCTGAACCTCGTCGTTCGCCAGAGGGCGAGGCCACTCCCCACGAGGATGGCCAGCATCACCCCCGTCAGCGCCGCGGCCCATTCCCAGCGCAGCGCAATGCGTGGAGCCTCGGCGATCGCGGCGAACGCGATCAGGATCCCGGTGGCGAGCGCGACCACCAGCCAGTCGACCCACGAGCGCCGCTGTCTCGTCGTGGTGAGCTCTTCACCGGCTGCTCGCGCGCGCGTGTAGGCCGGGTCGACGCCGTAGCGCTCGCTCTCGCGCGCCGCGGCCTCCTGCCACCGCCGATGCTCCCCCTCCCGTACCGACGAAAGGGCGATCACGCCAGCGCCTAACGCCATCACGATGGAGCCGCCGATCACCTGGGTGTAGAGCGCCCGCGTTCCACCAAGCAGCTCTCCGAAGACGAGCACGCCCCACAGAAGTCCCCACAGCTGATTGGTGTTCGACAAAGGAATGCCGCGCGTGATTCCCGCGTACTTGACGGCGTACTGCTGAAAGAGGTCGCCGATCACCCACACGAATCCGCCGAGGAGGAACCAGAACAGCACTTGCCGGGTGGCAGCGAGCTCCTGCCAGAGCGGAGTGACGCCACCGGTATACACCACGGCGAGCGTTCCCATCATCCCGAGCTCGCCGAGCGTGAAGAAAGTGATGAAGGAGAGCGGGCTCATCCCCGTCAAATACGCCTTGCGATAAGGGATGTACATCGTGCCCCAGAGGACACCGGCGGCGAGCGCGGCGATCACTCCTCTCAGCGCGTCGCGGCCCGCGATCTGGCTGGATGAGGCCACGGCGAGTGCCGTCGCGCCGGCGAACATCAGCAGCGCGCCTCCCAGCACCCCGGCCCATCGACGCCAGTCCGCGCCGCGAAGCTCCTTGAACAGCACGACACCCCAGACGATTCCGAGCAGACTGTTGCTGTTCCAGAGGGGGAACGCGATGCTGAGGCCGACGTCGCGCACGGCGAAGATCGTCAGCGTATTCGCCACCGCCCACAGGCATCCGGCGAGCACCCCCCACACGATGAGATGCGGTGCCTGACGCAGGTCGGCGCCGATGTAGGAGGTGCCGTGAATCAGCGCCGGCACGCTCCACCGAGCCAGGAACACCCCGACGACCATGGCGAGGGAGACGACGAAGGGAGACACGCCGGTCGTCACGAGCTTGGTCGGCGCTTCGGCGGCGCCTAACCATGCTCCCGCGGTCAGGCCGCAGATCATCCCGAGCGCCTGCAAACGGCGGAGGCGGGATGGATCGACCGTCGACGGCGCGGGGTGGGTCAATGAATCCAGCGGAGGACGAACAATCCGCCGATCAGCACCGCGACCGGGATCCAGAACTGTATGTCACGAAGGACGAGGCTCACCCAACTGCGCGGGCGCATCACGCGTGGATCGTCGCTCATGGCGGGCAATACTGCATTCGGTCGGTACCAGGGCGCAATGACGATACGGAGGTGGTCGAGGATGTCCGGGTTGTCCAGGTGATCCAGGGAACGTCGTTATGGTCCTCGATCACCTCGACGACCTGGACATCCTCGCCTCCCTCTGCCGTAAGAAAAAAAAGCCGTGCGGCTACGTAGCATGACGTAGGGCGTGGTACACCCCGGTGCTCTAGCTTGCGACCGTCCTCAGTGCGGAGGTCGCCATGCGAGCGATATCAATGGCTCTGTGTGCACTGCTTTCGGTGGTCGGCGTGGCTTCAGTTCCAGCGCAGGCGTCTCGGCCGGTTCCCACGGGCGCTCTCGTCCGGGTGAGGATCGCGAACAACCCGTCCGTCGTGGTTGGGCAGCTGGTCGCCCTGAGCGATTCGGCGCTGTTGGTCCGGCAGCTCGACTCGGGCGACGTCAGCATCCCC
>DATFBS010000009.1:0-18473 GCA_035253695.1 Gemmatimonadaceae bacterium | reverse complement strand
GGACGACGGGTATCGCATGCCACCGCAAAAATGAGACAGACGATCAGCAATCGGCGCATTTGTGCTCGCCACGTAGAAGTTGCACTGCAAGAGCACACTGCATCGGGTAAAAGCGTGAGACGCGGATTACGCGGATTGATGCGGAAACTGCACGGATACGGCTAACGGCAAGAGCTTTGGGAACTGCAACGGCAACCCCATCCCCACGAAAGCTCGTCAACCGTCCCAATGGCTAACCGACGGGTTTAACAAAAGCCCTTGCAGTTGCAATTGGTTATTCGTGCAGTTTCCGCTTCAATCGCGTCCCACGCTTTTACCCGATGCAGTGTGTTGTCGAAGCCGCCCCTCGAAAAGCAACGCCCTGCGTTCGGCTACCCCTTCACGGCACCGGACGTCAGCCCCTGCACGATACGCCGCTGGAAGAGGAGCACGATCGCCGCGACAGGTGCTGTCGCGATCACGGACGCGGCGAGAATCTCGCCCCACGGCACCTGGTACTCGCCCCGGAAGAGCGCGATCGCCACTGGCACCGTCTGACGCTCGGGACCCAACGTGAACGACAGAGCGAACAGAAACTCGTTCCAGCAATAGATGAATGTGAGAATGGCCGTCGTCGCGAGGCCGGGCATCGCCAGGGGGATGATGATCTTCACGAAGGCGACCAGACGGCTCGCGCCATCCACGAGCGCCGCTTCCTCCAGATCCTTCGGCAGCTGCCGGAAGTACCCCACGAGCAACCACACCGTCAGCGGCATCGCGAACGTCATGTACGGCATGATCAACCCGGGGTAGGTGTTGATCAGCCGCATCGCCCGCAGGAGAAGATACAGCGGGCTCACGATCGAGATCTGCGGGAACATCGAGACGGCGAGGATGAAGCCGAGGATGAGGGCCTTGCCGCGAAACTCCAGACGCGCGAGGGCGTAGGCCGCGAGCGATCCCACCGTGACGCAAAACAGCGTCGTCACGCCCGCGACCACCAACGAGTTCCGCACGGGCGTCCAGAAATCGCGGTTCGCGAACAGCGCGCGGTAGTGCGACAGAATCGGATCGGCCGGCCAGATCGATGGATCGCTGAACAGGGCGGCTTCGGACGTGAGCGA
Source organism: Gemmatimonadaceae bacterium (assembly GCA_035253695.1). Lineage (GTDB taxonomy): Bacteria > Gemmatimonadota > Gemmatimonadetes > Gemmatimonadales > Gemmatimonadaceae > JAICNG01. Next base: position 17,370 of record DATFBS010000009.1, on the reverse strand, counting down.
AGCGACCAGTGCCCAATACAGCGGGAAGGCGATGGGAATGAGCAGGGCCACGACGATCAGCGTTCGCAGCCATGGCCGCTCGGCGCGCGCCGTCACCGCTCCTCTCCGCTGAGACGGAGCCCGAGCCCCCGAATGTAGATCAGCGCCAGGGCAAAGGTGATGACGAAGACCACCACCGACAGCGCGGCGCCGTATCCGAAGCGCAGGTGTTGAAGGATGATGGTGTGTGTGTAGAGCGCGATCGGCTCGGTCGCCGTGCCCGGGCCACCGCCCGTGAGTGCGTACAGCAGATCGAAGACGCGGAACGCGTCGAGCGTGCGAAAGATCAGCGCGACGAAGATCGTCGGCTTGAGCAGGGGAATCGTGATGTGCCACAGCCGCCACCACGCGCTCGCGCCATCGACTTCGGCGGCCTCGTACAGGCTTCTATCGATGTTCTGCAGGCCGGCGAGCAGGAGGATCGCGACGAATGGCGTGGTCTTCCAGACATCGGAGAGAATGACGGGGATCCAGGCGGTGGTCGCCTCGATGAACCAGACCATTGGGCGCTCGAGCACACCGACGGCGACGAGGAACGCGTTCGCGATGCCTGCCTGCGAGTCGAACATGAAGCGCCAGAGCAGCGCGGCCACCACGGTCGGAATCGCCCACGGGAGCAGCGAGGTGGCCCGCGCGGCACCTCGGCCGCGAAACGCGCTGTTCATGGCGAGCGCGATCACCAGACCGAGGACGAGCTCGAGCGATACCGTCACGACCGTGAAGAACAGCGTGTGGCCTAACGACGACCAGAAGCGGGGATCGCGCACGAGCTCGACGTAGTTGTCGACCCCGACGAAGGGATGCCCGAGCCACGGCATGCGAAGATCCTGGAGGTGCAGCGAATTCCACACCGTCCATACGAGCGGGAAGATGGCGATGAGCGCGATGACGCTCACCGCCGGCGTCACGAACGCGATCGCCAGACGGCGATCCTGAGTCAGCCGCGGATCGGCGCGGCTCATCGCGACGAGGTCACGGGGCGACGCATGTACTCACGCAGACCGGTCCGCTCGATGGCCGAATTCATCTTCTGCGCGGCGGCCGAGAGGGCGGCTTCGGGCGTGAGCTGGCCGGCGAGCGCTCGGTGCAGCTCGATCTGGAGAATCTCCGAAAGCTGCGTGTACAACGGCGTCACCGGCCGTGGCGTGGCGCTCTCGACGGCCCGTCGCGCGTCGTCGGCCGGTATCGCCAGCGCCGCCCGCAGCGAAGGCTCGTCGTAAACCGCGCGGCGCGTGGGAAACTCGCCGATCGCGACCGCCCGCTCGAGCTGTTGCTCGGGCGCGGTGATGAACTCCACCAGGGCGAACGCTGCCTCGCGATGCTCGGTCCACCGGTTGATGGCGAGCTGCGCCCCTCCGAGTGCCGCGGTCGGATGGCCACCTCGCGCGGCGGGCATCGGCGACACGGCGTATTTTCCGGCGACTCGGGACTCGCTCGAGTCGGCCATGGCGGTGTACGCATACGGCCAGTTGCGCATGAACACCGACCGCCCGTTCTGAAAGGCGAACCGCGTCTCCTCCTCGTGCCAGGTGAGCACGTCATTCGGCGCGATCTTCCAGCGAGCGATCTGATCGCGCATGAACGTCAGCGCACGCACCGCCTCGGGCCCGTCGACGGTGACATTCATCGAGTCATCCATGATCTGCCCGCCAAACCCACCCAGATACTCCACGAACACCGTCACCAGCCCTTCGTACCGGGCGCCCATCCACGCGATGCCGAAGGGAACTCCGCCATTGGCGACACCGCGCTGCGCGAAGGTCGCGAGCTCGTCGAGCGACGAGGGCTCACGCGGGACGAGATCGGTGCGCCGATAGAGCAGGCCGACGTCCGCATACCAGGGCAGCGCGTAGAGCTCGCCCGCCCATCGGCAGGCGCGCAGGGTCCCAGGGAAGAATGCGGCGGTATCGATCGAGGGGTTGGTGAGCGGGAGCAGCCAGCCGGCGGCCGCGAACTCGGACGTCCACACGACATCGAGCTCGAGCACATCGGGATCGCCCGCGTGCGCGTTCAGCCACTGCACGAACAGTTGGTGCCGTTGCGTGGCGTCGTCCGAGACACGGTGCAAACGCACCTCGATGCTCGGGTGCAGACGCATGAACCGGTCGAGCTGCCGGCGGAGCAACGGTCCGTCGGTTCCCACGACACTGCTCGAGATCGTGATGACGGTGCGCCCATCCTCGGCCTCGCGCCCATCGCACGCGAGGAGCGCGAGCGCGGCACAGGCGGCCGCGACGCGAATCCTCCCCGTCACGGTCTGGGCAACTGCGACAGGCGGAACTGCACGGCGAGGTTGGTGAGATTCCAGAGCTGGATGTCGGAGCTCGACCCATAGCGAACCGGTGTCAACGTCCCGTTGACGATGCGATAGCTCCAGAGCTCGTTATGCGAGAGCCCGGACGCTTCGACGGCGTCGAGAACTTGTCGAAGGGCGGCATCGAGCGCGGCGACGTGCGCCGGTGAGACCGTGGACCGCAGCTGCCCCGCGCTGTCGTAGGCATCACCGATCTGCCGGGCGAGCGCCAGCGAGAACAGGTTGACCTCCCGTCCCCAGACCACACGCGGCGAGTGGTACAAGTCCCTCCGAAAGGCCGCCCAAATCCGAGGGGCAGCGTACGCATCGTTGGCGACCACCGGCCCCAATCGCGGGACGAACAATCCGATCGGGTAGGGCCGCATGAAGACGTCGAGGTCGCGCCGCACGCGATCGGGCGTCAGCTCCTGAAGGAACAGCGCCATGGCGGGATCGGTATTGGCGACGCGAATCGGCCGTCCGGTGGCATCCAGCGACAGCGCGAGGAACTCGAGCGCCGATGTATCCGCCGTAGTCGACGCGCGTTGCCAGTACGCGCGCTCCTCTCGAGGAAGCGCCGCGAGCCGGGCGCGCACCGCCGCGCGCACCGCGGCCGGCGTGAGGCTGACCAAGAAGTGGCGCGCCGCGTCTTTCCACGCTTCAGCGGCACGGGCGAACTCTTGCGGGTCGGGGAACGACGCTCCGGCGCCCTGGAGCATCGACATCCTGTTCAGGATCCGCACGCACGCCAAGAGCGCTTCGGGAACCCAGATGGCGTTGATATCCATCGCGAAGCGGCCATTCCCGTATCCGACGTTGCTGTCGCGCCAACTCCCGGGGAAATGGCTGCCATCGGCCCGCCGGGGAAAGGCAATCAGGTTGGTTGCCACCGGCTTCGCCGCGTACGGAGCCGCCGATCGCCGCACGTAGTCGATGTTGCGAAGCAGCGCGGTGAGGCGTGTCGTCGTATCCCCCCCCGCACGCTCGAGCAGAAAAGCACGCTTCCGCTCGTTCGGTATGCGCTCGTCATCCAGGTATCGCGCGACGACGATGGGGAACTGGAAGTCATCGTCGAGCATGTTGTAGTTCTCGCGCACCGCATCCAGCTGTCCGAGCACGTCACGCGCCTGCGCGAGCGCCGAATCGGCGGAGGTCGCGCGTCCCCCACGACGCGCGCGGTGGTACTCGGCCATCCGCTCGTTGTACACCGCCGCATTCTCACGAATGGCCTGCCCACCGAGCGCCTCTTCATGGCTCACCTCGCCGGTGGGAGCGAGCTTGCGCAGCACGCTGCCGATCACATGCTCGAGCATCCCGGCCGACCAGATCGGCTCCATCATCAGAGCCGACATGAGCATGTCGCGGCCGAAGTACGTCGCGAAGTTCGGCAATCCCGCCATGAGCTTCTCGCGGGAGCTCACCAGCTCGAGCCCGCGCACCTGTCGCTCGAGCCAGCGATAGCGGAGGGCGCCGGCGGAATCGGTCGCGGCTCGCTGTCGCTCGAGGAACTCCCGGAATTCTGCGTTGAGCAGCTCACCGCGCTCGATAGGTGTGAGCGCACGGGCGCTGGTCGTGACACGGACGGCGACATCGAGGGGGGCGCCGGTGCGCGACCGGATGACGACGCTCCGCGCGCCGACCTGCACATGCGCGGCCAGACGGTTGATACGGAACTCCATCGCGAGGTGGGAGCGGCCATCGAAGGACGGCTGCTCGACGGTGACGATCCAGCTCGTGTCCACTTCCGCCCGTGTGATCGTCGGGTTCAGGCGGGATCGGAGCTCGCGCAGGTCGGTGGCCCGCAGCAGCTCGAGGTGGCGCTGCCGCTCGTCATCACCCAGCCGCTCGATGTTCGCGATGAGCGTATCGAGCTCGGGCCGGGGGAAGGGTGGGGCGTCGAACGGGCGGAGATGCCGCTGCTGGTATTGCAGGTCACGCTCGATGCGCATGGACCCGAGCACGAACCAGCCGAGATCGATGCGACGGACATTGCTGGCGAGTCGGAACTCGAGCGTACGGGCGTCGCCGCTGGTCGAGCGAATCGCGTCAACCGACCCCCACGCCGGCGCGATGGGGCGTCCGGCGCTGTCCCGCACGGTGAACCCCACGCTCTCGTTCTCGGCGTCGGCCAGCAGCGCGACGACGCGGCCTTCCGTGCCCCTGATGTATATCTGGACCGTGTTGTTGGCGGCGTCGCGGTAGAAGCGGGTGCGGTAGCCCTCGTACGCCGCGGGATCGTCCATTCCGGGCTCGGGGAAGTCCAGGACGGGCGGCGTCGGCTGCGGCTGCAGGGGCGACGTTGCGGCCGCCAACTGGGCGAGCAGGGGAAAAAACGCGAGACTCATTGCCGATCCCTCATGCGAACGTCATTGGCGGCCTTGTCAACGCCGGCATTCCTGCGGCGAAGGGGACGCGAGCGGTCTGGCCCGGCCGCGAGGGCACGCCGGCCGCTCTCGGGGGCTTCGCGCCGGTCTCGAAAAAGCCTCTAAGGAAAAACGCCACACCATCTTGACAATGTCGGAGCCGGAGGGAATTGTCTTGTCCCGACGACTCCACCCACGATTTTCACCACGGGGGTGAGCCTTGAAGTACACCCTTCCGCCGTAAGTCTCCGCCGCGTCCCACAGCATCTGCGCGATGCCGCGCTTCGCAGCGTTTTCGTGATGCACCGTTAGGCACGCTCGTCCGAGTACGTCGCACGTCGTTCGTCAGCACCGCGCCTCGCCACACCACGATCGGCTTGAACATGGCCGACGACCCGTGGAGCGGTAAGGTGGCACCTCCAAGTGTCGGCGAGTTTCACTCCCCACCCCGTAGAGGCAGACGTATGGCTCTGGTCCGTTACTCCGTTCTCGCGATAGTCGGAGGGCTGCTGAGCGCAGCCTCGCTGAGCGCGCAAGGGTCGATGGGCGCCATCACTGGCCGCGTCGTCGACAGCGCGAGCAATCAGCCGATTGCCGCCGTCACCGTTCGCATTGAGGGAACCGCGCGTGGAACGGTCACGCGGGACGACGGCACGTACATGTTGGGGACGGTGCCGGTCGGCCCCGCGCGCGTGCGCGCTGCCCGCATTGGCTATGCCCCGCAGGTGATCGACGTGACCGTGACGGCCGGTGCTCCGGTCACCGCGAACTTCACCCTGAACACCGCGGGCGTCATCCTCGAGCAGGTCGTGACGACCGGATACGGCACGCAGCGCCGCGAGGCGATCACCGGCTCGGTCGCCACCGTCAGCGGCGATGACGCGAACGTCGGCGTGGTCACCAACGCCAACGAGATGATTCAGGGTCGCGTCGCCGGTGTGGAGCTGACGCCGAACAACGGCGAGCCCGGCGCCGGTGCCCAGATCCGCATCCGCGGCGGGACGTCGATCAGCGCCAGCAACGAGCCCCTGTACGTGATCGACGGGGTGCCGATCAACAACGCGCCCACCGAGTCTCGCGGTATCATGGGTGGCGACGTCGGCGGGTTCAGTCCGTCGCTCCAGCGCAGCCCGCTGAACCTCCTGAACCCCTCCGACATCGAGTCGATCACGATTCTGAAGGACGCGTCGGCGACCGCGATCTATGGAAGCCGCGCCGCGAACGGCGTGATCCTCATCCAGACGAAGAAGGGTCAGGGGGGAGGCTCCACGCTGGAGTATGACGGCTACGTGGCGATGTCGAGCCCCTCGAACTATCTCGAGCTGCTGAGGGGAAGCGAGTACCGCGCCTTCCTCCAGGCCCAGCTCGCGGCGACGCCGGTGGCCGACACGATGAATCGCCGGTTGTGGACTGAGCGTGTCGCGCGGCAGGGCACGGCAGATACCGACTGGGAGCGTGAGGTCACCCGCGACGCGATCACGCACAACCACAACCTCTCGTTTTCGGGAGGGCGGGAAGACACTCGATACCGCGCCTCGCTCAACTACATGGATCAGGAAGGGATCGTCATCGCCAATGGACTGAAGCGAGTCCAGGGTCGGCTGAACGCGACGAATCACTCCTTCGAAGACAAGCTCCGCATCGGCCTCAACCTCACCGCGTCGCACATCGTCAACGACTATCTCCCCTTCGAGAACACCGGCGGATTCGAGGGAGCCGTCTTCACCAACGTCGCGATCTTCAACCCGACGCGGTCGGTGTTCGCGACCGATCCCGTGACGGGGCGGCAGATCTACTACGAGATCGGCAATGGCCCGCAGTCGGTGCGGAATCCGGTGGCGCTGGCCGAACAGATCATCGACGAGGGCAAGACCACCCGCGCGCTCGGCAATGTGGTGGCCGAGCTGGATCTCTTTCCGGGTCTGACCGCACAGGTGAACGCGGGAGCGGACCGGTCGGAGAGCGTACGGCAGACGTACTTCCCGAATGAGAATCCCATCGGCGCCCAGTTCCAGGGTCTGGCCCAACAGGTCGATCGCAACCTGACCTCCAAGACTCTCCAGACGCTGCTCACCTATCGCAACGAGCTGATGGACGTTCACGCGCTCGACGTCGTCGGTGGGTACGAGTTCAACGAATACACGACGGAGGAGTTCGGAGCGCAGGGACGTGGCTACATCACCGACCTGTTCAGCTTCAACAATCTGGGCGGCGGTCAGGTGCTCGCCCGGCCGATGTCGTGGCGTGAGGACAGCCGGCTGGTCTCCTTCTTCGGCCGCGCGAACTACAGCTTCAACGAGACCTATTACATCACCGGCGTGCTCCGCCGCGACGGAGCGTCGCAGTTCGGCGCCGGCAACAAGTGGGCGACCTTCCCGGCGGTCTCGGCATCGTGGCGTCTCAGCCGCGGCGATTTCCTGCCGTCGTACTTCTCCGAGCTGCGACTCCGCGCTGGATGGGGCAAGCAGGGCAATGCGGCGGTGAAGCCGTATCAGTCGCTTCCGCTGTTGGCGCCGGGCCCGCGGGCAGCGTTCGGCAACACGGCCATTACCGCGATCACCCCGTCGCAGAACGCCAACCCGAACCTGAAGTGGGAAGAGACGGAGCAGATCAATTTCGCTGTCGACTACGGCTTCCTGAACAACCGGTTCGCGGGGACGATCGAGTACTACATCAAGAACACCGACGACCTGCTGCTCGAGGTCGATGTGCCGCAGCCAGCGAACGTCGGAACGCGCCTGGAGAATATCGGAAGCCTCCGCAACACGGGACTCGAGATCTCGCTCGACGCCCTGGCCATGGCGCGGCAGAATTTCACCTGGCAGGCCGGCCTCGTCTTCGCGGCCGAGCAGAACGAGGTCGTCGATCTCGGCGCGCGCTCCGGCGGCATCATCACGGGTGGCGTCAGCGGACAGGGCCAGTCCAACACGTTCGCGCAGCGCATCCTCGAAGGCGAGCCTCTGGGCACCTTCTATGGTCCCGTCTTCGTCGGGGTGAATCCCCAAGGCAAGCAGCTGTTCAGATGCCGGACGGCCAGCGCGTCGTGCGTCAACGGCCAGACGATCTCGCCGAGCGGCAACGACTACGAGGTGCTGGGCGACGCCAACCCGGACTTCACGTTCGGACTTACCAACCGAATGAACTGGCGGAAATTCGATGCCAGCTTCCTCATCCGCGGTGAGTTCGGCCAGGAAGTGTTCAACAACGGCGCGCTGGTGTACTCGACCAAGGGCAACGCGCTTCAGGACAAGAATTTCCTGAGGGCAGCGCTCAGCGACCCGATCGGCATCAACGAGCCGGCCATCTACTCGTCACGCTGGATCGAAGATGGCTCCTTCGTTCGCCTGCAAAACGTGACGGTCGGCTACACGCTCGACATTCCGGCGTTCTTCGGAGGGGCGCCACGACCCGTTCGAGTCTACGTCTCAGGCGACAATCTGCTGTTGTTGACCGACTACACCGGCTATGACCCGGAAGTGCACACCGAAACGGGTCTCGCGTCACGCGGGATCGAGTATGTGACGTATCCGCGCGCGCGCACGTTTACGGCTGGCTTCCGCGTTCAGTTCTGAGGCAACTATGAGGAGACATCCTGTGACGACCTCGACGAAGGCGCGACTGTACGCTCTCCTGCTCGCGGCCCCCGTTATGCTGGCCGGCCCCGCATGCACGGACCTCGACGAGGTCCCGGTCAGCTCCATCACGCCCGACAACTTCTTCCAGAACGAGGGGCAGGTCATCTCGGCGCTGGCGGGTGTGTACGCACAGCTGCGTCCGACGCTGTGGAGCTATTACAACCTGAGCCAGGTGTCGTCGGACGAGAACATCGTTCCGACACGTGGCCAGGACTGGTACGACAACGGAGTCTGGCTGGAGCTCGACAAGCACGAGTGGGCGGCGAACAGCCCGTCCGGCCGCGACAACATCAATGGCGCGTGGGTGGACATTTTTGTTGGAGTCGTACGCGCCAACGCGGTGCTCGAGAACCTCGAAAAGGTCACCGTGCCGAATCAGGACGCGCTCGTGGCCGAAGCCCGAACACTCCGGGCGTTCTACTACTATCAGTTGATGGACCTGTTCGGCGGCGTGCCGCTCGTGACGGACACGGAGCTGAAGACGCGGCCGCGCAACACGCGCACCGAGATCTTCAACTTCATCGAGAGCGAGCTGAAGGCCGTGCGCGCCGACCTCCCGCTGGCCTCGGACCGCGGCGATTCGGAGTACGGCCGCGTGACGCGAGGTGCCGCGGATGCGATTCTGGCGAGCCTGTACTTGAACGCCGCGGTGTTCTCGAAGGAAACCGGCGTCAGCCCCTCCGCCTACAACTCGTGCGCGACGGTCCAGATCGGCGGCGTTTCGGCCTGCCAGCTCGCGATCAATCACGCCGATAGCATTCTCAATTCCGGCGAATACCAGCTGGCATCCAACTGGCGCTCGAACTTCACGGCTGACAACTCCACATCGCCGGAGAACATCTTCGTCGTCAACCTGCTCAACGTGCCGGGGCTGGGTACGAACTTCCTGTATCGCGCCCTCCACTACAATCAGCTGAGCCCAACGCCGTGGAATGGGTTCGCGACGATCGCCGAGGTGTACAATGCGTTCGACGCGAGCGACCGGCGGCGCGAAGTGTTCCTCGTCGGACCGCAGATCAACTTCGACAACGGCCAGCCGGCGAAGGACCGGGCAGGCAATCCCCTCGTCTTCACGGTCACCATCGGCAACGAGAGGGCTGCCAGTGAGGGCGAAGGCGCCCGTATCGCCAAATGGCCAAGCGATCCGAACCACGTGAACGAGGAACACGGGAACGACTTCGCGTACTTCCGACTCGCCGAGATCCACCTCATCAAGGCTGAGGCTCAGCTTGCGTTAGGCAGTCAGGCGGGGCTGACACTGTTGGTGCCGTTGCGCACTCGAGTCAATGCACCGCCGCTCATCGGCCCGCTCACGCAGGACATGATCCTCCGCGAGCGCCTCTTCGAGCTGACGGGAGAGGCCAAGCGCCGTCAGGATCTGATTCGCCACGGGAAGTTCACCGCGGCGTGGAGCTTCAAGCCCGCATCGGCCGCGCACAAGATTCTGATGCCGATTCCGCAGAACCAGATCGACGCCAATCCGCAGCTCACCCAGAATCCGGGGTACTGAGCGTCATCAGGATTGGTTGTGTAGTCGCTGGAGAATGAGGAACGAGGAGTGAGGAGTGAGGAATTCGATTGACGGGTTTCTACCTCAAATCGAATTCCTCACTCCTCATTCCTCGTTCAGTATTCGTGATTCTATGACTCCTTCCCGCACCGTGCATCCGCGCACCTGCCTCCGCGCTACGCGCCTCGCGTTGGCCGCGAGCGCTGCCGTCGTCGTCGCCTGCTCTGGCGATGCCTCGGCCAAGCCGGAGGACGCACCGCCCGTCGATGGGCATCTCTTCACCAGGATGCCGTCGAGCTACACGGGCGTTCGGTTCGAGAACCGGCTCGAGGAGACGCGAGAGCTCAACGTTTTCACGTATCGCAATTTCTACAACGGGGGCGGCGTCGGCATTGGCGACCTCACTGGTGACGGCCTCCCCGAGCTGCTGCTGACGTCCAACCTCGGCGGCAACACCCTCTATCTGAACGAGGGGAAGTTTCGTTTTCGCGACATCACGAAGGATGCCGGCGTGGCGGGGAAGGGATATTGGGCAACGGGCGTCACCTTCGCCGACGTCAACGGCGACGGGCGGCTCGACATCTACGTGTGCTATGCCGGAAACGTCGCGGGCGAGCGGCGCGCGAACGAGCTGTACATCAACAACGGGCTGAACTCGAAGGGTGTGCCGACCTTCTCGGAGCGCGCCGCGGAGCTCGGTCTCGCCGACGAGGCGTATTCGACCCACGCGGCGTTCTTCGATTACGACCGCGATGGCCGGCTCGACATGTTCCTGGTGAACAACTCGTTCCGGCCCGTCTCGAGCTTTGGACTGCGCAACATCCGACATATCCGCAACGCACTCGGTGGCCACAAGCTCTATCGCAACGAGGGAACACGCTTCGCGGACGTGAGTGCGGCGGCGGGAATCTTCGGGAGCGAGATCGGCTTCGGGCTCGGCGTCGCCGTGGGCGATGTCGACGGTGACGGATGGCTCGACATCTACGTCTCGAACGATTTCTTCGAGCGCGACTACCTCTACATCAACAAGAGAGATGGGACCTTCGCCGAGCGGCTCGACGAGCAGATGCCCTCGATCAGCATGTTCTCGATGGGGCTCGACCTCGCCGACATCAACAACGATGGACTGCTCGATGTCTACGTCACCGACATGCTGCCGGAGGACAACTACCGCCTCAAGATGACGTCGCAGTTCGAGAGCTGGGATGTGTATCAGGCGAAGCTCAAGAACGACTATCACCACCAGTTCATGCGGAACATGCTCCAGCTGAACAACGGGGACGGGACGTTCAGCGAGATCGGTCAGATGGCCGGCGTCGCCAGAACGGATTGGAGCTGGAGCGCCTTGATCGCGGATTTCGATCTCGATGGACACAAGGACATTCACGTCACGAACGGCCTCGCCCGAGACCTGACGTCACAGGACTACATCGCATTCCTCGCCAACGACGAGACGATGCGCTCGGCGATGCAGAGCGGGAAGCGCGTCGATTTCCTGCGGCTCGTGAACGCGATGAGCGAGACGCCGCTTCCCGATTATGCGTTCCGAAACAATGGCGATCTGACGTTCTCCAAGGAAAGCGCGGCGTGGGGTGTGGACGAGCCGACCTTCTCGAACGGTGCCGCGTATGGCGACCTCGATGGGGATGGGGCGCTCGATCTCGTCGTGAACAACGTCAACGCCGAAGCATTCCTCTACCGCAACAACGCTCGCGTACAGACGAAGAACCGGTTTCTCCAGGTGGGACTCGAGGGAGAGGGGACGAACCGGTTCGCGATCGGGGCGAAAGTCACGGTGCGGAGCGGCGATTCAGTCTTTTTTCAGCAGCTCGTGCCGTCGCGCGGATTTCAAGCGAGTGTCGACTACGTGCTGACGTTCGGCGTGGGTACACGTGACACTCTGGACGCGGTGGACGTGGAGTGGCCCGACGGACGCGTGAGCCAGCTGGCGAAGGTCGCCTCCAATCAGCGCATCACCGTCAGGCAGGCCGAGTCCAGGGCGAAGCCCGTGCTTCAGGTCATACCGCCCTCGCCCCCGCCATTCACCGATGTCACCCGGCAGGTTTCGCTCGAGCTCGTACACCGCGAGAACCCGTTCGTCGATTTCGATCGCGAGCGGCTGATCCCGAAGATGGTGTCGATGGAGGGTCCGTTCATGGCGGTCGGGGACGTCGACGGCGATGGACTGGACGACGCGTACATCGGGGGAGCGAAGGATCAGGCCGGCCGACTCGTGAGGCAGCAGCCCGGTGGCAAGTTCGTGCCGGGTGACTCGCGCGTCTTCGAGGCCGATCGTATCGCCGAGGACGTCGGCGCGACGTTGTTCGACGCCGATGGAGACGGCGACCGGGACCTCTATGTCGTGAGCGGAGGGAACGAGTTTTCGGACATGGCCCCTGCGCTCCAGGATCGGCTGTATCTCAACGATGGTCGCGGGACCTTCAGCAAGACGACGGACCGCCTGCCCGATGATGCCATCAGTGGATCGCGCGTGGTCGCGGCGGACTATGATCGCGATGGCGACGTCGACCTCTTCGTGGGTGGGCGCGTCGTTCCGGGCCGATACGGAGTCGATCCGCAAAGCACGCTGCTTCACAACGATGGGCGAGGGCGCTTCTCCGACGTCACGTCGAGGCTGGCCCCCGATCTCCAGCGCGTGGGCATGGTGACCGATGCCCTCTGGACCGACGTGACGGGCGATGGCCGTCTGGATCTGATCGTGGTCGGCGAATGGATGCCGATCACGGCATTTCGGAATGCGGACGGCGGAAAGCTGCAGCGGATGGAATTGGCCGGGCTGGAGAAAAGTCACGGGTGGTGGAATCGCATCGTCGCGGGCGATTTCAACGGTGATGGTCGCACCGACTTCGTCGTGGGCAACCTCGGGCTGAACTCTCGCTGGACGGCCAGCGCGAGCAAGCCGCTGACGATGCACGTGAAGGATTTCGACAAGAACGGATTCAACGAGCAGATCGTGTCCGCGTACATGGGGGACACCAGTTACCCGATTGTCCTCCGCGACGATCTGATCAAGACGCTTCCCTACCTGAAGGCGCGTTTCCTGAACTACAAGGATTACGCGAATCAGACCGTCACCGACATTTTCTCGCCTGACGAGCTGAAGGATGCGGTGGTGAAACAGGTCTACACCTTCGCGTCGGCACTGGTGCGAAGCGAAGGGAAAGGCAGGTACACGCTGGTGCCGCTGCCGCTGGATGCGCAGAAGACATCAATTCACGGAATGCTCGCCGCAGACTACGACCGCGATGGCGCGCTCGACCTTCTCGTCGCCGGAAACTTCGACGGCGTGAAGCCGGAGATCGGGCGCATACATGCGGGGTACGGCGTCTTCCTGCGCGGGGACGGCAAGGGAGGCTTTGCTGCGTCTCCGCCGAGGGAGAGCGGGTTCTTCGTGCCGGGACAGGCACGCGACATCCAGCGCCTTCGCACGCGACGGGGCGACCTGTACGTCGTGACTCGCAACAACGACACTCCGCTGGTCTTTCGCGCGTCTGGAGGTGCCATGCTGCAAGCCGATGGCGGGGCGCACTGATGCCCAGGCATTGTTCCCTGATTGGCGTCGCCCTGGCGGCGTGCCTGCTTCAGAGTGCGTGCGCGAGTGCGAGCGGCGACCATAGCGCGGATGGGGCGGAGGCGGAGCTTCTCCACGATGCCGTGCAGCAGCTCACCGACGTCATCGTCTACGACATTTTCAGTCCGCCGCAGGCGAGTCGGGCGTACGCGTATGCAACGACCGCTGCCTACGAAGCGCTGCGGCATGGCGACTCGAGCTACCAGTCGCTTGCGGGGCAGCTCACCGGCCTAACGCCGGTTCCGCAGCCGCTCCCCGATTCGCAATACTCCTTTCCGCTCGCCGGCGTACACGCTTTCATGACCGTCGGCAAGGCGCTTACGTTCTCGCACAAGAGGATGGATTCGCTTCGGACGGCGATGCACGACCGGGTTCGGCGGCGCGGCATCCCCGCTCAGGTCTTCGAACGATCGGTCGCTTACGGTGAGGAGGTGGCCAAGCACATTCTCGCCTGGTCCAGGACGGACAACTTCCTCCAGACGCGTGGCTACGCCAAGTACACCGTAACCTCGGAGCCCGGACGCTGGATCCCCACACCGCCGGCGTACATGGATGCCGTAGAGCCGAACTGGTCGAAGGTTCGGCCGTTCGTACTCGATTCCGCCAGTCAGTTCCGTCCCAAGCCCCCGCTTCCCTTCGACATGACGGAAGGCAGCGCCTTTTTCCTTCAGGTCAAAGAGGTGTACGAGGCAGGGAAGAACCTGACCGACGAGCAGCGAGCCATCGCCGCATTCTGGGATTGCAATCCGTACGTGATGAACGTGCGCGGCCACGCGATGTTCGCGACGAAGAAGATCACGCCGGGCGGCCACTGGATGGGGATCGTTCGAACGGCGGCCCACAAAGCCCGTACGCCGCTCGTCGAGTCGTCGGAGGCGTACGTGCGTACGGCGCTCGCGCTCGCCGACGGGTTCATCAGCGTATGGGACGAGAAGTTCCGGAGTAACGTCGTCCGCCCCGAAACGATGATCAACGCTCACCTGGATGAGAGCTGGCAGCCGCTACTGCAAACGCCGCCCTTTCCGGAGTATACGAGCGGTCACAGTGGGATCTCCACGGCGGCGGCGGTGGTCCTGACCGAGCAGTTTGGGGACAACTTCGCCTTCACCGACAGCACGGAGATGCGTTTCGGTCTGCCAGCGAGATCATTCGAGTCGTTCACGCAGGCGGCCGCGGAGGCGGCGATCAGTCGGCTATATGGCGGGATCCACTACCGCATGGCGATCGAGGAGGGTGTCGTGCAGGGCCGCCGTGTCGGTGAGCTGGTGCTCCGCAAGGTACAAACGAGAGCGCCTGCCGCGGTGGTGGCTCATTCCACGGCAGGCGCGCAGGAGGTCAGCAGGGAGCCCTAGCTTGGATTCTTTTTTCTGAGAGCGCGCTTCGTCTTGATGACGATGACGCCGTTCGCGCCACGCATTCCGTACAGCGCGGTGTCGGCGGGGTCCTTCAGCACCTCGATCGATTCGATATCGTACGGGTCGATACCGGCGAGGCTTCCGCCGGGGCCTGGCGTGATGGGAACGCCGTCCAGGACGTAGAGTGGCTCGTTGTTGCCGTAAATCGAGGTGGCTCCCCGAATGCGAACGGCAAGGCCGCCGTCGACCTGGGTGACGGTGACGCCAGCGACCCGACCCTTGAGGATCTCCTCCACGGACTGTCCGGGAGCACGCTGGATGTCTTCGGACGTGACGCCCGAGCGAGGCTCCGGCGGTGGCGCCTCGGTCGTCCGCGGCGACGACTTACAACCGACGATGAACAGTGCCGCGAGACCAAGCGGCAGGAGGGAACGCGAGGAGGGCGAGGTCATTGTGAACCTCGAGGCAAGAGAGGGCTGCGAGTGATGTGCTGATAGAATATCGGGGTCAGGCGGCGTGTGAGGCAAGTGTGTCGGCCCGCCGCTCTCCCACTCCCTTCGCCACCGGTCTAACGAGATGCCCATGCGGACGCGCCTTATACGATTCCTTACACTCGCCGCAACGTTCACGACGCTCACCGCGAGCGCGGCAACGGCCCAGGACCCGCTCCGGGTGCAGTCCCCCGATGGGCGGACGGTCGTCACGGTTGGGATACGCGAAGGCGGCCTGTACTACAGCATCCACCGCGACGACCGGCCGCTGTTTCTCCCGTCGCGCCTCGGCTTCGAATTCCAGGGTGCCCCACCTCTTCGTGACGGCCTACGCATCACGGGCTCGACCACGAGCACCGTGGACACGGTGTGGACGCAGCCGTGGGGCGAGGTCGCGCGCGTGCGCGATCGTCATAACGAGCGCCGAATCTCGGTGGTGGAAGGAGGCTCGGGTGGCCGCCAAATGGTGGTGGTCTTTCGCGTCTTCAACGATGGGGTGGGGTTCCGCTACGAGTTTCCCGAGCAGCCCGGGCTGGGCGAGTTCGCGATCACGCAGGAGCTCACCGAGTTCGCGCTCGCCGATGATGCGCGCGCCTGGTGGATTCCCTCCAACCGGTCGCGCCTCGATCGGTCGGAGATGCTGTATTCCTCGTCGCCGGTGAGCGTGGTCGACAGCATACAGACGCCGCTGACGCTCGAGACCCGCGACCGCCGAACGTTCATCGTCATTCACGAAGCGAATCTCGTCGACTACGGGCGCATGTTCCTGGCGGGCCGCGGCATGGAGAGCCGTACGCTGCGCGCGACGCTCGCCTCGTGGGCGGACGGCATCAAGGTTCGCGGGCGGACGCCCTTCACGACCCCGTGGCGGACGATTCAGCTGGCGGACCGGGCAACCGACCTCGCCCCATCGGTTCTCGGACTGAATCTGAATCCGCCGAGCGCGCTCTCGAGCACGGACTGGATCACGCCGATGAAGTACGTCGGCATCTGGTGGGGGATGCACATCAACACGATGACCTGGAGCTCCGGTCCGAAGCATGGCGCCACGACGGAGAACACGAAGCGCTACATCGACTTCGCCGCGGCGAATGGCCTCGGCGGCGTGTTGGTGGAGGGATGGAACGTGGGATGGGACGGCGACTGGATCGCCAACCGCAATGCGTTCTCTTTCACGCAGGCGTATCCGGATTACAACCTCCGCGAGCTGGCGGAGTACGCGAGATCGAAGGGTGTGAAGCTCATCGCGCATAACGAGACATCGGGCGGCATCCGCAACTACGAGCGGCAGCTCGACAGCGCGTTCTCTCTGTACCGCTCGCTGGGGATCGATGCGATCAAGAGCGGATACGTGACCGACACGATCGACGGCGGGCATTCGCACTATTCACAGGTCATGGTCCGGCACCATCGCAAGGTGATCGAGGCCGCCGCTCGCTATGGGATCATGCTCGACGTGCACGAGCCGGTACACGACACCGGGGAGCGCCGCACCTGGCCCAACATGATGACCCGCGAAGGCGCGCGCGGTCAGGAGTACAACGCGTGGGGGAGCGAGGGCGGGAATCCGCCGGAGCACGAGACGATTCTCTTCTTCACCCGTCTGCTCGCGGGCCCCATGGACTTCACGCCAGGGGTGTTCGACATCCTGATCGAACGGGGCACGGGCCGCCCGCGGCGAGCGGAGGAGTCGCGCATCCGCACGACGCTGGCAAAGCAGCTGGCGCTCTACGTCGTGCTGTATTCGCCCATGCAGATGGCCGCCGACCTGCCGGAAAACTACGAGCGACAGCCGGCGTTTCAGTTCATTCGGGACGTCGCGGTCGACTGGGACACGACCCGCGTCATCGAGGGAAAGATCGGGGACTACGTTGTCGTCGCCCGCAAGGCTCGTAGCAGTCCAGAATGGTTTATCGGAGCGATCACCGATGAGGAACCTCGCGCGTTCACGGTTCCGCTTTCGTTTCTCCCACGTGGACGCAGTTATGTGGCGGAGATCTACGCCGACGGCCCTAACGCGCACTGGCTGACGAACCCGCTGCCAGTGGCGATCTCCCGCCGTCCGGTGACGTCAGCCTCGACGCTTCGATTG
>DATFBS010000008.1:0-27852 GCA_035253695.1 Gemmatimonadaceae bacterium | reverse complement strand
AGCGCGGCGACGTGCTGCCGCGGTCGGCCCTGGGCGGCCGCACCGCGATCGCCGCGCCGGCGACGGTGCGCACGTCCAACCAGCCGCGCATCACCGTCACCTACCAGGACGCCGACATCCGCGACGTGATCGCCGCCTTCGCCGCCTTCTCCGGCCGCACGATCGTGGTCGGCAAGGGAGTGCAGGGCACCGTCACCGCCGAGGTCCGCGATCAGCCCTGGGACATCTCCCTCCGCGCGATCCTCGCCTCCCAGGGGCTCGCCGCCCAGGAGGACCAGAGCGGCATCATCAGCGTCGACAGCTACGCCAACATCCTCAACCAGCAGGCCGAGGAGCCGCTGTCCACGCAGATCATCAACCTCAACTACGCCCGCGCCGGCTCCCTCGTGAAGACGGTGGAGTCGCTCCTGTCCAAGGACTGCGGACGGCGCGAGGGCGGCGGACCCGCCGGACAGTGCGTCACCCGCGGCTCGGTGAGCGCCGACTCCGGCACCAACCGGTTGCTGGTCACCGACGTGCCCTCGCGGCTCCCCGACCTCGCCCAGTACGTGCGCGACCTCGACGTCCGCACGCCGCAGGTGGCCATCAAGGCGAAGATCATCTTCGTCAACCGCACCAACATCGAGGATCTCGGCGTCACCTACGACCTGGGCAGCCAGACGCAGTTCTTCAACAAGCTCGTTCAGCGAACCGACCCGAGCACCTTCGAGCCGGTGGACACCGACGGCGACGGCATCAACGATGCCTTCGGCGGCGATCCGTTCGACCAGAACACGAACATCATCGACATCGGCGGCAACGCTCTCGCCGCGATCTCGAACGCGAACTCCCGGATCGTCAATCCCGCGCTCGAGCTGATCTTCTCGACGGCGATCGGCAAGTTCGATCTGACCGCCTTCATCGATGCGCTTCAGGAAGTCCGGCTCGCCGACATTCAGGCGGAGCCGAGCATCGTGACGCTCGACAATCGGAAGGCCGAGATCCTCGTGGGTGAGGAGACGCCGATCCGCGTGATCGACCTGGGCTCGCAGGGTCAGGGCGGCGCGCAGCAGAGCCAGCCCCGCGCGACGGTGAACTTCAAGGAGACGGGTATCATTCTCTCCGTCACGCCGCACATCACGAACAATCGTCACATTCTGATGACGCTGCACTCGGAGCGCTCCAACCTCCAGGCGGCGGCGTCGGACCTTGGCTTCACCTTTCAGAAGCAGCGCGCCGACAACCAGCTCCTGGTCGCCGATGGCGAGACCGCGGTGATCGGTGGGCTGACCGTGACCGAAGTGACGGTCTCGAAAGTCGGCATCCCGATTCTCGTGGACCTGCCGCTCATCGGAAAGCTCTTCGGCCAGACCACGACTCGTGAAGAGAAGCGCGACCTGCTGATTCTGGTCACGCCCCACATCATCGACGAAGGAGAGAGCATCGCGCCGCCCAGCGGCCGCTGATGCGATCCTGATCACGCCATGAAGACCTTGCCGAACATGCTCCGCACCCGCGGAGTCGCCCTTGGCGCATTCGCCATCCTCATCGGGATGGCGGCATGCGCCGAGCAGCAGCCTTCGGGCTCGCTTGGTGATCTCGATTCGCCGGGCCTCGTCCTGGCTCCTCTGGACGCCCCGAACGACAGCTCGATCGCCTTCACGGCGACGGCGGTCGACAACCTGGGCATCAAGTCGATCCGGATTCTCATCTCCGGCGGCATCACCGGCGTGATCGACACGAACTTTACGGTGAACCAGACGCGGGTCACCGTGCCCTACACCCTCGCCATCCCGACGACGGTTCAGCCGGGTACGGCGATCATCCTCATTGGTACCGCGACCGACGGCGCGCGCAACGTCTCGGCGCCCGACACGCTGACGCTCACCGTTGGTGGTGTCGCCCCGCCGACCGTCCGCATCGTTTCGCCGACGGCCGCCGACGCGGCAGTCGTGGGCCGTCAGGTGCTGATCACGATCACCGGCTCGAGCGAGCTCAAGATCCGGTCGCTCGGCTACATCGCCACCGGGGCAGTGACCGGGGTCGACTCCGTGGTCTACAGCAACCCTCTGCTCGTCGATCGCACATCGATTGATACGCTGACGATTCCGGCGGGAGCCACGCCCGGACCGCTGACGTTGCAGCCGTTCCTCGTCGATTCACTCGGCCGCCAGCGCTTCCTCGGCTCGCCGGTGACGCTGCAGGTCATTCCAGCCGCGGGAGCGGGTACGCGCCCGGTCGTCGACTTCGGTCTCAACGAGCGTATCGAGGTGACTGACACGATCTTCGTCACAGCGAACGATCCGGCAGGTATCTCGATGCTCGGCTATGACGTGCGGCTGCTCGATGGCACCGTCGTCGGCCAGGATTCGATCACGTCGTCCGGACAGATCACGTCACTCCGCAATACGTTCACGATGCGTCTGAACGTGACGACGTTCCCCACGCGCGTGCTCGTTAGGGCGTGGGCGCGGAACTCGGCGGGTACCTCTGACACCGCGCGGGTGGGTGGTGTGGTCCGTGTGGATACGGTCACCGTGGTGGCCGGAAGCACGCGGCCGCTGCCGGTCGGCGGGCTCGTTGCCGACGGCCTGTACCACCAGGCGAGTGACAAGCTCTACCTCTCGAACATCACGCGGAACCAGCTCGAGGTGTTCTACCTCGGCGACTCGACCTTCAAGGCGCCGGTGCGCGTCGGCTCGCGTCCGTGGGGTATCGCGGCGTGGCCGCGTGATCGTGGTGACGTCGCGGTTCCGCGGCTAGGCCAGGGCGACACGATTCTCGTCGCGAACAACGGCGGAACGTCCATCAGCTACGTCCGCGTGAACCCGGCCGATCCGAACGACAGCGGGCTCGAGGTGTACCGCTACCCGCTGCCGAACATCATTCTCTACACGATCACGGCCAAGCTGTCCGAAAACACTGGACAGCTCCTCCAGGTCCGTACGCGCTACGACTTCAGCGATCGCCCGCAGTGGCTGGGCGCGGTCTGCAAAGGCGCAACCACGGCAAATTCGCCATGCACCGAAGTCGTCGCCGTCTACTCGACGTCGCCGACGCTCGGTCAGAACACGCCGTTCGACAAGAACAACGGAACGCTGCGCTGGGAGAACCTGACCACGCGCCAGAGCCATTACTTCTGGCAGCAAGCCAACGGTCAGGGCGACCGCCGCGCCGATACGCTCGAAGTGGAGCGGTTTGGCTCGATGGACGCGAGTGGCAACATCGTTGGTCACGCCGACTCGCTGCTCGTGCCGTTCCTCCAGGTCGGAACGCACTATCTCACCGGCGACACGGCGCTGGTCGCGAACGTCGTCCGCATCCCGGAGCTGGCGTTCCGCGATACGACCTTCGTCCGCAACTCCGGGAACTTCCGCCGGGCGATCATGGGTGAAGGCGGACGCGTCCTCGGCGATGACATAACGAGGAATGCGCGCGCGATCGGGTATGACGCGACCATCGGGATGAAGCGGAGCAACTACTCGCACCAGGGGTACGTTCTGCCCACGCCCGTCGCGGACTCCGGAATCTCGCGAGCGATGGACGTCACCGACTACGTGGCGAACACCTCGGCGCGCGTCCTTGGCGTCAGCATCAACTTCGACGGCCAGATCAGCGCATTCCGCGCCGATTCGGTCTACCTCATCGACCCGCTGCTCCGCCTGCAAGGGGTGCTCGAGGTCAACGGCACGAACCCGGGCTTCGACTTCCACCCGCTGAACTTCGGTGGCGGCGATCCGAGCGTGCCCGGCTCGGTCCTGCCGACGGAGCGGCTCGCCTTCTCGGCGTCGCTGCAGCCGGAGATCGAAGTGTACGACACGTGGGAGTACCGGCGCGTGGGCTGCGTGCCTGTTCGGGACCCGATCATCGGTCCGATCAAGGCGTCGGTGCGCAACGGACAGGTCGTGCTGGTCGGTGCGACCGCGCGCGGAGTGATCATCGTCGCGCTCGGAAACCTGCTGACGGCGAGCTGCCAAGTTCCTTGAGGCGCTGAAGGCGCTGGAAGCGCTGAAGGCGCTAGAGGTGACTCCTCTAGCGCCTTCAGTTTTTTTTTCTGCCCTTCAGCGCCCCTAGCGCCTCCAGCGCCTTTAGCGCCTTTTCCTGCCATGCTCCGCTTCACCACGGCGGGTGAATCCCACGGGCCCGCGCTCCTTTCCATTCTCGAGGGCGTTCCGGCCGGCCTGCCGCTGCTCGCCGAGCATGTGGATGCGGAGCTCGCGCGGCGTCAGCGCGGGTATGGGCGAGGCCGCCGCATGCAGATCGAGCAGGATGCCATCGAGTTCCTCGGTGGCGTGCGCGCCGGCGAGACGATCGGCTCGCCGATCGCGATGCTCATTCGCAATCGCGATTGGAACACCTGGCGCGAGATCATGGATCCCGCGCCGCAGGCCGCCGATCCGGAGCTTCGGCGCCGCGCCGTTAGGCGGCCACGCCCCGGGCATGCGGACCTCACGGGGCTTCTCAAGTATGCCCGGGACGATGCGCGCGACATCCTCGAGCGGGCCTCGGCGCGCGAGACCACCGCGCGCGTCGCGGCGGCGGCGGTGTGCAAGCGCCTCCTCGGGGAATTCGGTATCCGCATCGGAAGCCATGTCGTTCACCTCGGCGGCGTGGATGCCCGGCGGCCCGACGACATGCCCACGGACCTCGCCGCCGCAGCCGATGCATCTCCGCTCCGTACGCTCGACCCGGACGCCGAGCGCGAGATGATCGCGCGAATCGACGCGGCGAAGCAGGAGGGGAACACGTTAGGCGGTGTCTGCGAGGTCGTGTGTGACGGACTGCCGGTGGGACTTGGCTCTCACGTGTCGTGGGACCGGAAGCTCGATGGGCGCCTCGCGGCGGCGATCATGTCGATCCCGGCGGTAAAGGGCGTGGAGATCGGGCTGGGCTTCGAGGCCGCCAAACGTTCTGGCGCCGACGTGCACGACGAGATCGTTCCCGCCGCGGACAGCGCCCGAACAGGTCACGTACGCCGATTGACCAACCGCGCCGGCGGCCTCGAGGGCGGCATGACCACGGGGGAGCCATTGGTCGTCAAGGTCGCGATGAAGCCGATCAGCACGCTGATGCGTCCTCTAAGTACGGTGGATCTGGACTCTGGCGGCCGGACCGAGGCGGTCGCGGAGCGAAGCGATGTGACCGCCGTTCCGGCGATGGGCGTCATTGCGGAGGCGATGGTGGCGTTCGTGGTCGCACAGGCGTTCCTCGAAAAGTTCGGCGGCGACTCGCTCCTCGAGTTGCGGAGGAACCATGACTCATACGTTTCGGACGTTGCCGCCCGAATGGGTCGGCAAGGGGACTGAGCGACACCTCGTGCTCGTGGGCCTTCCCGGATGCGGGAAGACCACCGTGGGGCAGGGGGTAGCGGCGCAACTCGGCCGCGCCTTTCTCGATCTCGACCACGAGATCGAACGGCGCGAAGGCTCCGACATCGCCACGATCTTCGCCGAGAAGGGAGAGCCCTATTTCCGCGAGCGTGAGCGGGTGGTGACGCAAGAGCTCGCCGAGATCGGAGGACTCATCGTGTCTCCCGGTGGCGGGTGGATGACCAATGGGGACGCCCTCGCTATCCTCCGGCCGCGCGCGAAGTTCATCTATCTCAAGGTGAAGCCGGAAACCGCGCTCAAGCGCATGGGCGCCTCACGCACCAGCAGACCGATCCTCGTGCATCCCGATCCGCTCGGTGAGCTGCGAAGGCTTCTGCTCGAGCGAGGCGGGGCATATGACCGTGCCGATGAGGTTATCGATACGGAACGCATGACCGCACAACAGGTTATCGCGAAAGTCGCGGCGCTTGCCCCACGGAGGGGGGCGGCATAGGTTGAAACCCTTCCTCCCCGAACCTGTATTACATCTATCATTAGATGCGCGCTTCGGATGAGGCGCGTGGCGTTTCGGTGATGCTGCGCCCGCGATGGGCCGTCACGGTAGACCTGCAGCCTCCCCGCCGTTTTTTTTTTCGAGGACACGACTTCCCGAGATGACTTTCCGCGTAATGGGACCTCACGAACAGGGCCGTTTTGCACCTGAAGCGTGGGGACGTTTGCTTCAATTGAAGGGTTCCGGCGCCCTGAGCGCGCCTGAGCTCGAGCAGGTGATCGAGCGCGCGCTCACGCACATCGATGGGCGCATCGCGCTGGATGATCTTCGTCTCCTCCTGGAGGGTGTGGGGGTGATCGACGACACCGACGGCCCCAGCGCCGATCGGGTGCACTGATGAAGGCAAAGGGATCGAAGGGAGCGAAGGGGCCCAAGGGATCGAAGAGCGCGAAAACGCCGCGCAAGAGCGCCACGGCGATTGTCCCTGCGCCAGCGAAGGTCGTTTCGCGCGGCCGCGCGCGAAAGACAGCAGTCGTAACGAAGGGCAAGACGGTCCCCGACGAAGCGCCGGCGGTGATGGGATCGGGGGCATCGCTCGTCATCGTCGAGTCCCCCGCCAAAGCGAAGACGATCGGCAAGTACCTCGGCCGCGCCTATCGAGTGAAGGCGACGGTGGGGCACGTCCGCGATCTGCCGCAGAAGAAGCTGGGCATCGACATCGATTCCGGCTTCGTTCCCGAATACGTGACGATCGTCGGGAAGGAGAAGACGCTCGCCGACCTCAAGACCGCCGCCAAGGACGCGCGCGAAATCTTCCTCGCGACCGACCCCGACCGCGAGGGAGAGGCCATTGCCTGGCACGTCGCCGACCAAATCAAGCGGCGCGGCGGTGCCCCGATTCGTCGGGTGCTCTTTCACGAGATCACGAAGGATGCCGTGCAGCGCGCCATCGAGAGTGCGGGCGCGATCGACGAGAAGAAGGTCGAAGCGCAGCAGGCGCGACGCGTGCTCGACCGCCTGGTGGGCTACAAGGCCTCGCCGCTGCTATGGAAAACGGTCAAGACCGGCCTCTCGGCGGGTCGCGTGCAGACGGTCGCCCTTCGGCTCATCGTCGAGCGAGAGCGAGAGATCCGCGCGTTCACCGCGGTCGAATACTGGAGCATCGAGGCGCAGCTGGAGAAGGGCGGCCAGCAGTTCACCGCGCGCCTGCATCACCTCGACGGCAAGAAGCCGGAGATCCCTAACGAGCAGACCGCGAAGGACATCGTCGATGCCGTGACGGCGATTGCCAAGCGGGAGCTCAAGCAATCCGCAGTCCGCAGCCCGCAGTCCGCAGTCGGTTTGTTCCCGGTCTCTGACGTCAAACGTCGCGAGCGCCGGAAGAACCCGGCTGCGCCCTTTACGACGAGCACCCTTCAGCAGGAAGCGGCGAAGAAGCTCGGATTCGGCTCGAAGCGCACGATGCGCGTCGCGCAGGATCTCTACGAGGGCATCGAGCTCGGCGACGAGACGGTGGGTCTCATCACCTACATGCGCACCGACTCCACGCGAGTGTCACCGACGTCGGCTGGGCAGGCACGCGATCATCTGCGCGTGTTGTTCGGGAAGGAATTCCTCGCCGATTCCCCGCGGCTCTACGGGAACGCGAAGCAGGCCAATACTCAGGATGCACACGAGGCTGTTCGCCCAACGGATCCGACCCGGCATCCCGAGCACATCCGCCGCTACCTCGACGCCGATCAGTTCAAGCTCTACCAGTTGATCTGGCAGCGCTTCATGGCTTCGCAGATGGCCCCGGCCGTCTTCGACACCACAACGGTCGAATACGACTTGCAGTCGACCGAATCCGCAGTCGGGAGCGCGCGATCGTTCCACTTTCGTTCCACGGGGAGCGTAATCAAGTTCCAAGGTTACCTCGCCCTCTATCGTGAGGCGCACGAGGAGGGAGAAGGGCGAGCTCTCGAGGACGAGCAGCCACTGCCGGTCATCGAGAAAGGCGAGCGGATCCCTGTGCGCGAGATCGTGCCGAACCAGCACTTCACCGAGCCGCCGCCGCGCTACAGCGAGGCGAGCCTGGTCAAGGAGCTCGAGCGGCTCGGGATCGGACGGCCGTCGACGTATGCATCGATCATCTCGACGCTGACCGAGAAGCAGTACGCCCGCCTCGAGCAGCGACGATTCTTCCCCAGCGAGCTCGGCGAGAAGGTCGAGCGCGTGATGGTCAAGCAGTTCCCCGACATCTTCAACGTGAAGTTCACGTCGGAAATGGAGGAGGAGCTCGACAAGGTGGAGGAAGGCCGGCTCGGGTGGCAGCGCGTCCTCGAGGAGTTCTGGACGCCGTTCGAGTCGGCGCTCAAGACCGCCGATCCACAGAAGATGATCGCCGACGCACATGACCTGGGTGATCTCGCGAACGAGCGCTGCCCGGAAGATGGCGGCCGCCTCATCGCGCGAAGCGGGCGCTTTGGGCCCTTTATCGCCTGCGAGAACTACCCCGAGTGCAAGCATACGCGTCGCCTGGCTACCGACAAGAAACCTGACGAGCCGACGAACGAGATCTGCCGCGAGTGTGGTGCGCCGATGCTCATCAAGCACGGTCGCTACGGCCGATTCATGGCCTGCAGCCGCTACCCGGAGTGCAAGCACACGCGCCCGATCCCGCTCGGCGTCAAATGCCCCAAGGATGGCGGCGATCTCACCGAACGCCGGTCGCGGCGCGGGAAGATCTTCTTCGGATGCGCGAACTATCCGAACTGCGACTTCGTCTCCTGGAATCGCCCGGTGGCCGAGCGTTGTCCGGAGTGCGGGTTCGAGGGCGCGGAGGCGAAGAGCACGAAGGCGCGCGGCGAATTCCGCAAATGTCTCAAGTGCGGCAACGAGTGGGACGTCGTCGCGAGGGAGGAAGAAGCGGTGGCGGTGTGAGCGAACGAGGAACAAGGAACGAGAAAATGGGTGGCGAGTCTTTCACTCCCCGCCCATTTTGTTTGGATGGTCGTTCCTCGTTCCTCGCTCCTCGTTCACGTCATCGGCGGCGGCCTCGCCGGCTCCGAAGCCGCCTACCAGCTGGCCGAGCGCGGCGTCTCCGTCGTGCTGCACGAGATGCGGCCGGTGCGGGAGACTCCGGCGCACAAGACCGATCGTCTCGCCGAGCTCGTGTGCTCGAACACGTTCAAGAGCACAGAGGCCACCAATGCGCACGGGCTCCTGAAGGCGGAGATGCGCATGATGGGGTCCATCATCCTCGACGCGGCCGACGAGGCCCGGGTTCCCGGCGGCAGTGCGCTCGCGGTCGATCGTGATCTGTTCTCGGCCTCGGTTCATGGGCGGGTCACATCTCACCCGCGCATCCAGGTGGTGCGGGAGGAGGCGACGTCGCTGCCGTCCCCCGGCATCGTCGCCACTGGCCCGCTAACCTCGGATGCGTTGGCGACCGCGATTCGCGCTCGGCTCGGCGTCGAGTCGCTCGCGTTTTATGACGCGATCGCGCCGATCGTGTCGGCCGATTCCATCGATGAGTCCCTGGTGTGGCGCGCGTCGCGCTATGACCGCGAGACGATGGTGGGCACCGAGGAGGGAGCCTACATCAACTGCCCGATGACCGCGGAGGAATACACGGTCTTCCTCGAAAGCTTGACGACCGCCGATCAGCATCATGGGCATGAGTTCGACGCCGTGCCCTACTTCGAGGGGTGCATGCCGATCGAGGAGATGGCGCGGCGGGGGCGGGATACGCTGCGATTTGGGCCGATGAAGCCCGTGGGTCTCCGCGATCCGCGCACGGGGCGCATCCCGTACGCCGTCGTGCAGCTGCGGATGGAGGACAGAGCGGGGCAGATGTGGAACCTCGTCGGCTGCCAGACGCGGATGCGCATTCCGGAGCAGCAACGCGTCTTCCGACTCATCCCCGGCCTCGCGGACGCGGAGTTTTTGCGATACGGCTCGATCCATCGGAACTCGTACGTCAATTCACCCGCGGCGCTCACGCCGCATCTCTCACTGCGCGACGATCCTCACGTCCTGTTCGCCGGTCAGCTGACCGGCGTGGAGGGATACACGGAAAGCAGCGCCACGGGACTGCTCGCGGGCATCAACCTCGCCCGCATGCTAGGCGGAGAGGAGCCGGTGGTTCCTCCGCCCACGACGATGCTCGGAGGGCTCTACCGCTACCTCCGCGAGGCGGATCCCCGGCACTTTCAGCCCATGAACGCGAATTTCGGCCTCGTTGATGAGCTGACTCAGCCGGTTCGGGACAAGCGACTCAAGCGCGAGATGCTGGCGGAGCGGGCGCTCGCCGACCTCGGCGCCTGGCTCGATCAGATGTCGGTCGCGCACCGATGAGTGGAACCGCGACTCCGCTCGAGGATTTCCTGGCACACCTCGCCAAGGAGCGCGACGTCTCCCCCAACACCATCAAGGCCTACTCGCGCGACCTCACGGCCTTCGTCTCCTTCCTGTCGCGCTATTACGGGACGAGCGAATGGTCGTGGGGTGGCGTCGACCGCCTGGCGATTCGCGGCTTCATGGCTCACCTAACGAGAGAACGTCTCGGCAAGCGCTCGATCGCGCGCGCTCTCTCGGCCGTGCGCTCGTTCTACCGGTTTCTGCATCGGAGCGAGGCCGTCGAAGCGAACCCGGCGCGCGGCGTCGGCTCGCCCAAGGTCGAAAAGCACCTTCCAGGCTACCTCGACCGAGCGCAGATCGGCCTGCTCTTCCAGATGGCCGAGACGCGCGCCTGGGAAGGTCGCTTCGCCGACGTGCGAAACCTGGCAATGCTCGAGCTCTTTTACTCGACCGGGCTGCGACTCTCGGAGCTGCGTGGCATCAACCGCATCGATCTCGACCTCGTCTCCCAGCAGGTGAAGGTGCGGGGGAAAGGAAGGAAGGAGCGCATCGTGCCGGTTGGTGATCATGCGCAGCTCGCGCTCCGCAACTACGAGGTGAAACGCGATGAGCTGCTTCGGCAGGTCGGCAGCAGGGGCGAGCGCACTGCGTACTTTCTGAGCCGTACCGGTAAGCGCATCTCGCTGCGGGCGATTCAGAACGCCGTCACGAATTTCCTCGACGAGCTCGACGAGGACGCCGGCCTGTCCGTTCACTCCCTCCGCCACACCTTTGCTACTCACATGCTGGACGCAGGGGCCGACCTTCGCGCCGTGCAGGAGCTGCTCGGCCACGCCTCGGTCTCGACCACGCAGGTGTACACGCACGTGAGTGTCGAGCGGCTGAAGGAGGTGTACAGGAAAGCGCACCCGCGCGCGTAGCGCGGGGGTGCGCTTTCGGGTCGGGGGCCAAGGGCCGAGGGCCAAGGTGAGGGCCCGAGGCCGAGGCGCGGACTGCCCTTCACCCATGACCCACCCCGTGGCCCGCAGCCCTTGGCCCTTGGCCCGCGGGGTTCACCGGGAACCATCTTTGCATTACGACGATGTACAATGCGTCTCGAGCACCTCCCCTTGATCCTCGGCCTGCTCTTCGTGGTCGCGGGCGTCGCCCTCATCGCTGATGCCCTGCTGCGGGAACAGCCGCTGATGATGACCGACCGGCGAAAGCGGTCGCGTGCGCCGCGGCACCGCGGCGGGCAGGTCGCGATCGGTGTCGGAACCCTCTTCGTCGCCGCCGCTCTCTTCGGTCGCGACGGATGGCGATACGGCACGGTCGCCATGCTGCTGGGCGTCATCGCGTTCGGCGTGGGCGTCTGGCTCAACTGGGCCTACGTGAAAGCCTTCATGCTGGGCCCCGAGACGCGCCCTCAGGATCGTGACGAGGAAGACGAACGGCCGATGAAGCGCCGCTCGAGGGTTCCGCTCGACCGCGAGGTTCCCACGCCGGCGGTCGCTGGCGACCTCATCGCCGGCGCCAACTCCGAGATCGAGCCCATTCCCCCGCGCACCTCCGTTCCCCCCGGGGAATCCCGCCGGCTGCGGATTCGTTGAGGCGCTAAGCACGCTAAAGGCGCTAAAGGCGCTGAAGGCGCTAAAGGCGCTGCCCTGCTCCCGCCCTTAGCGCCCTTAGCGCCCTTAGCGCACTATCTTTCTTTCATGTCGAAGGCCCCGCGCATCCGCTCAACGACCATCCTCGCCGTGCGGCGGGACGGCCGTGTCGCCCTGGGCGGCGATGGTCAGGTCAGCGTCGGCGAGACGGTGATGAAGGCGAATGCGCTCAAGGTGCGCACCCTGAAGGGTGGTAAGGTGCTTGCCGGGTTCGCCGGCTCTACCGCCGACGCCTTTACGCTGTTCGAGCGATTCGAAGAGAAGCTCGAGCGATTTCCGGAGAACCTGCCGCGCGCCGCGGTGGAGCTCGCCAAGGATTGGCGCAGCGATCGCATGTTGCGCCGGCTCGAGGCGCTGCTCGCGGTCGTCGACAAGGCGCACAGCTTCGTCCTCTCCGGCACCGGAGACGTCATCGAGCCCGATGATGGCATTCTCGCGATTGGATCGGGTGGCCCTTTCGCCCTCGCTGCCGCCCGCGCCCTCAAGGAGCATTCGTCGCTCGCGGCCCCCGATATCGTGCGCAAGGCGTTGGAGATCGCGGGAGAGATTTGTATCTACACCAACTCGAAAATCACGGTACTCGAACTGTGAAAAATGAGGGATGAGAAATGAGCGGTGAGGAATTCGATTGGACGGAGCTTCTCCAATCGAATGCCTCATTCTTCTTCCTCGCTCCCCATTCGGCCTCAGCCCATGTTATCCAAAAGAACCCAAGCCGCCGTTGCCCGGCTCGCTGACCTCACTCCCAAGCAAATCGTTGGCGAGCTGGATCGGTACATCGTGGGCCAGAAGGATGCGAAGAAGTCGGTCGCCATCGCGCTCCGCAACCGTTGGCGGCGGCAGCAGGCACCCGACGCGATCCGCGACGAGATCTCGCCGAACAACATCATTCTCATCGGGCCGACCGGCGTCGGGAAGACGGAGATCGCTCGGCGGCTCGCCAAGTTCGCGGGAGCGCCGTTCATCAAGGTCGAAGCATCGAAGTTCACCGAGGTCGGCTACGTCGGCCGGGATGTCGAGTCGATGGTGCGCGACCTGGTCGACAGCGCGATCGACATGGTGCGCACCGAGCGGGAGGCGGAGGTCGAGGATCTGGCGCACGAGAAAGTCGAAGAGCGGCTGCTCGACCTGCTCCTGCCCGTTCCGCAGGAGGCGAAGCAGCCCGTCGCCAAGCCGGAACACGCCGCGGCGGCCGGCGGATCGCCGACGCTCTTCGTCGTGTCGGCGGCTGGCGAGGTGCAAACGGAGCAGGACGATGGTGCGAAGGAGCGCTACCGCCGCACGCGCGAGAAGCTGAAGCAGCTATTGCTCGACGGACAGCTGGAGGGACGTGAGGTCGAGGTCGAGGTCACCCAGTCGCCCGGTCCGATGTTCGACATGATGGTCCCGCAGGGCGCCGCTGAGGGAATGGAGAACTTCAGCGACATGATCCAGGACATGCTGCCCAAGCGGAAGAAGAAGCGCACCGTCAAGGTATCCGAGGCTCGGCGCATCCTTTTGGAGCAGGAATTCGACAAGCTCATCGATCAGGAGGACGTCACCTCCGATGCGCTCGAGCGTGTGGAGAAGCTCGGCATCATCTTCCTCGACGAGATCGACAAGATCGCCGGAGAGCGCGGGCAGTCGCATGGACCGGATGTTTCGCGCGAGGGCGTGCAGCGCGACCTGCTCCCGATCGTCGAAGGCTCGAACGTGCAGACGAAGTACGGAATGGTGAAGACCGACCACGTCCTCTTCGTAGCGGCCGGCGCCTTTCACGTGTCGAAACCGAGCGATCTCATCCCCGAGCTTCAGGGGCGCTTCCCGATTCGCGTCGAGCTCAAGCCGCTCACCGAGGCGGACTTCGTTCGAATCCTCACCGAGCCGGAGAACGCGCTCATCAAGCAGTACATCGCCCTCGTCGAGGCCGAAGGTGCCACGCTCGAGTTCAAGGAGGATGGCATACGCGAGGTCGCACGCATCGCCGCTACTGTGAATGAACGCATGGAAAACATTGGCGCACGCCGCCTGCACACCGTAATGACGACGCTCCTGGAGGATGTGCTCTACGAGCTCCCGGACCGCGTGTCGAAGACGATCGTGATCGACGAGGCCACCGTGCGGGATCGGCTGAAGGCGATCGTGGAGGATGAGGATCTGCGCAAGTACATCTTGTAGGAGCTAGGAATGAGGGGTCGGGGATCAGGGGGTGCCGGGGCAGAGGTTGTGGGAGAATTGCGCTGCCGTTCACTCCTCAAACCCAATCCCTGACCCCCCTGATCGCTGATCCCTGCCTCCTGATTCCTCCTAGAATCGAATTCCCAGCGACAGCGGGACCCGATCGCCAAACCCGGCGCTGTGCAGGCGCGACTCCACGAACATTTCGCGGCCGAAGGCGGTGAAATTGAAGCCGAGGCCAAGGTTTGCGCCGAGCGTCGCGCTGTTGAACGTGCGAACCTCCGGGCTGCTTCGGATGTCGTCGTTCTGCACCTCGCTCCAGTGCTGGTAGATCCCCAGGCCGCCGATGGCGTACAGCCCGCTGTTCCGGCCCAGGAGCCGGTAGGTGCCGTTGATCGTTAGGCTCAGGGCCCGGTGCTGCGCAACGCTGCTCCTGCCGTCAGGTCCGCTCGACCCGGTGGTGTTGTAGTCCACCATCGCCTCGACGCGAAGCCCGAAGCGCGACCCCGGCTGCTGGCTGCTCAAGCTGAGCGCCGCGTGACCGCCGTCTGGCCACCACCATTCCTGGTCCCCGAACGCGGTTCCCAGCGCGACACCGAAACGCAGTGGGGCGATCGACTGCGCTCCGGCGCTCGCGGTGAGACACACCAGCGCAATACCCCCGAGTGCCAACCTCGTACGGAACATGGTCCCTCCAGGTGACCGTTGCATTCACCATAGCATCGGTCCCGCCGATGACAACCCAGGCTCATCGCCGCGATCCTTCAAGTGGCGCCCACACATCACCTCCGAGCGACGCACCACACGCGTGCGCCACATGTGGCGTCGGGCGAACAGCGTAAGTCGTTGTCGATCCCCAACTGATTTTTCAGTGTTGCATGGAACGCAGAATGCGTGCGGGGCGCGCGTCCTTTACCGCAAGAGGCCACGATGCGCCAAGCACGACGCCGTGCGTTCGCCGCCGCGACCAGTGTGCTCCTCGTCGGAGCGCTCGCGTGCGCCGAATCCGGAACGCCAACCGAGCCGTCGCTGGAACCTGCCGGACCTGTCTTGATGGGAGATGGATCCTGTCCCACCCAGTCGTTCGCCCGCGCGGGCAGTCGCCTGGGTGTGACGCTCGCCAATGGCGAAGAGCCGCCACCGGAGGTGTGTAACTTCGTCGAAGGGAGAATGACGGGAGGTGGCGGGCAGATCATCATCGGCGACGTATTCGTGTCACGGGGCCTGACGATCCATTGCGACATTGTCCTCTCGAACAACCTCGAGATCAACTGGCCCGGAAACAAATGGCACATCGACAAGCCGCTCGACGCCGCGACCTGCATCGATGACCCAGCCTTCAATCCGGTTCCCCCGCGCGCGCCCTTCGATACGTTCATTGGCGTCGGGACTGGATCGCTCAATGGAGTCGATGGCTCGGTCGTGATGTTCACCTTCATCGACAACGGAGAGCCAGGCCGCACGGACATGGCCAGCATCCAGATCTTCGATGCTGGCGGGACGATGGTGCTCAACGTCCCACTCAGCACTCTCGACAAGGGAAATCTGCAGGCCCATTACGACCAGCCGCACGGAAGCAACGGAAACTAGGAGATAGTGGTCAGGGGTCAGGCATCAGGGGGTGTCAGGGAATAGGTGCAGGAGAGTGATACTGCCGTTCTCTCCTCGAACCCATTCCCCGACACCCCCTGACCTCTGACCCCTGACTCCTAGCTCCTAACTTCTAACTTCTAGATGCGAATTCCGAACGAGAGCGGAATTCTCGACTGGAACCCGGTGGTATGGTACCGAGACTCGACGAACATCTCCTGGCCGCGGAGATGGAATGAGTAGCCAAGTCCGGCATTCAGACCTGCGCGCGCGTTCGACCAGACGCCGCGCTGCGCCTCGGTCTCATCGGCCTCGTCATTGAGAATTTGCTCGTTCCACTGGTGGTAGAGTCCCAGGCCGCCGATCGCGTACAGTCCAACCGGATTCTTCGAGAAACGGCGGACAGCGCTCACGGTGAGAGCGAAGGTCGCGTGGCGGCGAATGTCCGTCAGCGACACGGGTCGGTGTCGGGCCTGCTCGGTAGCGTCGAGCATCGTCTCTAGTCGGTAGCTGAAGAGCGACGTCGCCGGTCGCAGTGTCGCGCTGAGCGCGAAGTGCGCTCCCGACGGACCTCCCGCGCCACGCGTCTCCCAACCGGGACCGAATGCCGCCCCAAGCTTCACGCGCGAACCGGTCTGCGATTCCGCGCGCGGCGCTACCATCGTGAGCGCCAGTACGCCGACGATCGTGAACGTTGTCCTCATACGTCCCCCGCAGTCGATGGCCCTTGTGCCGCCACCCGTGTGGCGCGCCACTGCACCCTAACGCAAGTGCGGGGCCGGAGCATCTCGGAGTCCCTTCGCGGTCCACGCCCGGCGGCTCCCACTCGCGACCGGCCGCCCGCGTCCGCTAACTTCCGGCACTTCGCGCGGTGTTTGGTCGTAATAACTCCGCCCTGCCCGCTTCGCGGGCGCCCGCGCAATCCGCAATTCGCCTCTTTTTATGCCCGATCGCCCGCACCGCGACTTCCTCGCGATCCCCGATTTCTCCACCGAGGAGTTGCATCGCCTCTTCGATCTCGCTGACACGATGTCGCAGGGGCGCTACATGAAGAAGCCGCTCGCCGGGAAATCTTTGGCGATGATCTTCATGAAGTCATCGACGCGCACGCGCGTTTCCTTCGAGGTCGGCACGTGGCAGCTGGGCGGGCATGCGCTCTTTCTCTCCCCGCGCGACGTTCAGCTCGGTCGCGGAGAGCCGATCGCCGACACGGCGCGCGTCCTTTCACGCTACGTCGATGGGATCATGATCCGCACCTTCGCCCACGCCGAGATCGAGGAGCTGGCGCAGTACGCGGATGTTCCGGTGATCAACGGGCTCACCGACTGGCTGCACCCGTGCCAGGTTCTCGCCGACCTCCTGACCGTTAGGCAGCACCTCGGCGGGTGGGCGGGAAAGCGGGTCGCCTGGATCGGCGACGGCAACAACATGGCGAACTCGTGGATCAACGCCGCGTACCGGCTCGGCTTCGACCTGGCGCTCGCCTGTCCCGAGGGCTACGACCCGGATCCGAAGCTGGTCGAGCGGGCGCGCACAAAGGCGAAGGTGACGGTCGTCCGCGATCCCAAGGAAGCGGCAGAGGGCGCCCACGTCATCAATACCGATGTCTGGGCGTCGATGGGGCAGGAAGAGGAGCAGGCGGTGCGAGCGAAGGCGTTTCGTGGTTTCATCGTCGATCCGGCGCTCATGAAACAGGCGGCGCCCGACGCGATCTTCCTTCATTGTCTCCCCGCCCACCGCGGCGAGGAAGTGGCCGCCGAGGTCATCGAAGGAAAGCAGAGCCGCGTCTGGGATGAGGCCGAGAATCGCCTCCACGTGCAGAAGGCGATCATGGCGGTACTGATGGGAGGCGAGACTCTGTCGTAGTCCGGTCGTCTCCTTTGAGGAGACGCCAACCATGCACGCTTCGCCTTTCAATCGGTCTCGCGCCGGCTTCACGCTCGTCGAGGCGCTCATCGTCATCGTCGTCCTCGGCATTCTCGTCGGAGCGTTGGCACCGGTGGTATCACGGCAGATCAGCCACTCGCGCGTGAACAACGCCGCGCAGCTCCTGGCTGCCGATCTCGAGAGCGCCCTCTCGCTCGCCGGCCGTCAACGCACACCCGTGCGCATGACCGTGGATCCCGCGCAGCGCGCGGTGCTCATTACGGATCGCGCGTCGGGCACGATCATCACGCGCCGCAGCTACGGGCCAGACTCCGAGTTCAAGGTCGAGACACTGAGCGCGTCGCCGTCGTCGACCGACTTGCTTCCACAGGGCAGGGCGACGTCGGCCGCGACGCTGACGGTCGGCATTGGCTCATATTCCCGCCAGGTGATGCTGACCCGAGCCGGACTCGTCAGAGTTCAGCAATAGCCGGCAATGGGCTCTCCGGACGGATAACTCTGCCTTCGCGCGAAACGACCGTTTTTCCCAGGCATGTCGCGATGTGCCTCACCTCTCGCACGATGCCCGGTCATTCCGTCCGCCCAAAGATTAGAAAAGAATTGTAAGTAGCTCTTAAGTAATGACTTAAGTCTGTGCCACTAGTGGGTATGGGGCCTGCTTTAGAAGGAGCCCATGATTACCCCACTCGCACATCCGACTCGCGCCGTCCGCGCCGGCTTCTCGCTCATCGAGATGATGGTGACGGTCTCCATGCTGGGAATCATGGTCGGCATGGTGGCGCCGAACGTATCGAAGGACATCTCGCACTCCCGCGTCAACAGCGCCGCGCGCGTCGTGGCGGCGGATCTCGAGCAGGCGCTCTCTATGGCGGGACGTCAGCGCCGCCCGGTCCGCGTCGTGTTCGACGGCGCGGCGAAGGAGATCCGTCTGATCGACCGCACCAACGGTCAGCTGATCTCACGCCGGGCGCTTGGGGACCTCAGCGAATACAAGCTCTACTCG
The DNA here is from genome assembly GCA_035253695.1 of Gemmatimonadaceae bacterium. GTDB lineage: Bacteria > Gemmatimonadota > Gemmatimonadetes > Gemmatimonadales > Gemmatimonadaceae > JAICNG01. The sequence continues at coordinate 9,426 of DATFBS010000008.1, read as the reverse complement.
GTCGAAGGGTCGCCGTCTACGGTGGATCTTCTCCCCCACGGTGTCGCGACGGCCTCCACAATCGTCACTCTATCGGCAGGTGGCTATTCGCGGACCGTCTCGATGACCCGCGGCGGCCACGTACGCGTGAGCCCCTAACACAGCCTATGCGGACCCAGCTTCGACGCCGAGTGGTTTCTGGTAGTGCCGCGGTACGCCGCGGCATTACGCTCATCGAGGTCGTGGTGGCGCTGACGGTCTTCGCCATGGTGACTGCGGGAATCGCCGGCTTCACGACCCAGGTCGCTCGCGGCTCGAGGCTCAACAGTCTCGCGTCGGTTCGAGCCGGCGCGCTCGCCGCGCAGATCAACCGCCTCGAAGTGCTCCCCTACGACACGCTGCCGACCCGCGCAGGATGCATCGATATCACGACGGGGTTGGTGCCGCGCAGGGAATGCGTCGCGGTGCAGGACCTCGCCGCCGGCCGCCGTCGCGTCACGTTCATTCTTCGTCCGAACAACACGGCGCTCCGCCCGGATACGGTGATTCTCGAGCGGACCCGGCCGCGGCAGTACCATCCGCTCAACCTCTTTTAGGCCATGATCACCCTTCGCCGACGCTCCGGTCTGACGATCGTCGAGCTCCTCGTCACGGTCATCGTTCTCGGGATCGTCGGCGGCGGGATCGTGCGCATGCTCACCTCGCAGGCGCGCTTTTACGAGCATCAGGGCGCCGGACGCAGCGCTCGCTCCGTCTCGCGCGCGGCCGTCAACGTCCTGCTCAGCGAGATGCGCATGGTCGACGGCACGCAGGGCGTGATCGCCGCGACGGCGACGTCGGTCACCTTGCGAGTGCCGTACACGTTAGGCGTCTACTGTGGCACGGTCGGCGGCGTCGCGACCGTCGCGCTTCTGCCGACCGACTCGGCCATGCTCGCCGAGCCCGGTTTTACCGGCTACGCGTGGCGAGGCCGCCTGGGTCCATACAACTATGTCGAGGGCGGTGCGGCGCTCAGCGCGCCCGTTCCCGGCCAGTGCGTTGCCTCTGGCCTCCAGCCGCCGCCGGGAAGCGTCCGCATGGGTCTCGTGCCCGGGCTTCCCGTGGGCGTCGACCTGGGAACGGTGGTCATGCTGACGCGTCGCACGACCTACTTCTTCGCCGAGTCGGCTGCTATTCCCGGCCGCGTCGCGCTCTGGCGGCGCATTGAGGCAACGGGCATGCGCGAGGAGCTCGCCGCGCCGTTCGATGCGACCTCACGCTTCCGGTTTTATCGACTGAACGACAACACCGCCCAGGATGCGGTGCCGGCGCTGAACGAGATTCGCGGCTTCGAGCTCGTACTCAACGGCGCGAGCGAAACCTCGCCGCGCGTTACCGGGGCCCCGCAGCGCTCGGCGTTCACGACGTCGGTCTTCTTCAGGAACAGACTATGAGCTCGCTTCGCATCAGTCGGCCCCTCGCGCCTCGTCCGGCCCGCAGCCGGCGCGGCGCGGCGCTGCCCGTCGTCATTTTGCTGATGGTGATCCTCGCCCTCTCGCTCACGGCGGCGTTCACGATCAACTCGAACGAATCGCGCGCGGTGGACAACCAGCAGGAGCAGATCGAGGCCTTCGCCCTCGCCGAGTCGGGGCGCGAGCGGTATCTGATCGACCGTGCCGCGTTCGGTCTGAACGGCGAGCCGGCCGCATCCGAATCGATTCGCGTCGTACAGTCGGGTGGGTATGCCGACGTCGTCGTCGCGCGCATTCGCCAGTCGTTTGGAGGGAGGCCCGGACTCTACGCGCTGCGCTCCACCGGCGTGCGCACCAATCCGCGCATGCCGGGCCAGCCGGCCGCTACCCGCACCGTGGGTCAGATCTTCAAGTGGGAGACGGGGAACCTGAGCATCCCCGGCGCATTTACGAGCCTTTCCGGCATCGTGAAGAATGGTGGAGCAGGCCAGTTCACCGGTGTCGACCAGTGCGGCGTGCTGCCGTCGGTCGGCGGCGTCGCGGTCCCGACCACGCCGGGCTACACGCAGAGCGGCGGTGTTTCCATCCCGACCGGCAACCCGCCGATCAAGGACTTGGGAATGCCCCCAGCGTCGAACGATTCGGCCCGCGTCGACTGGGCGGGGGTGCTGGCCGGATCCTCGCTAACACCGACTCTGACCATACCGCCGTCGACGTTCCCGGGCCCGGCCGCATTTGCGGACACCAGCTTCTGGCCCATCATCAAGGTGAACGGTGACCTGTCGCTGCCGAACAGCGGACGCGGCATACTGATCATCAGCGGCAATTTCTCGGTCAACGGTGGCCAGATCTGGGATGGGTTGATGCTCGTTGGGGGCACGGTCACCTCGAACGGCGGAAACCAGATCAACGGCGCGCTGATCAGCGGCCTCAACATGCAGCTCGGCCAAGCCGTGCCACCGAGCGCCATCGCGAACGGTGAGAAGTACTTCCGATACAACTCCTGCATCCTGGCGCGCGCCCTTCGACCGTTCTCTGGCGTTGTCCCGCTGGACAACGCGTGGGCCGACAACTGGGCGTCGTACTGATCGCTAGTTAGGCGGGGAGCCGTTGCGAGCGATCCTCCCCAGAAACACAGCGACGACGTAGTCCGCCCCTCCCCGGGCACGCACCTCCTGCGGTGTGGCGCCGAGGTAGCGCTGGCAGGTATTTCGAAACGCGCTTCCGGATGGAAAGTCGAGCGTCATCGCGATCGCGTCCACCTTGCGGTCGGGATCCTCGAGCAGACGAGCGGCCACGATGAGCCGCCCCCACGCGATGAGTCGCTGCGGAGGCGGCAAGCCGGCGCGTACGAGCCGATCAGTCAACGCTCGTCGTCGTACGCCCAGAAGTCGCGACAACTTCTCCGGCGAAAGCCGCTCGTGGGCGCGTGCGACGCAGGCGAGCACGGCATCGCGTGCCGTCGGCACAGCATCCCGCAGGTGCTTCCGCAGCAGCTCACCGACGCCGCGCGCCATGGCGCGCTCGATGACGGCCTGCAGTGCAGGCGCCTCGTCCCCGATGTCCGCGACGACGATGGCGTCGAACCCAAAGCGTCCTGCTTCGAACACGTCTTGCACCGAAACCGGCGGAACCGAGATATAGAGAACGAGCGCGGTGGACCCGTGCCTCAGGCGGAATTGACGGAGCTCGTCGAACGTCGGCTGTGCGTAATCCTTGAGATCGATCACCGCTGCCATGACCGGCGCCGACGCGCACAGCTCCAGAAACTCCGTCCACGTGGACGCGATGACGAGTTGATGGCGCTCGCGGAGCGCGGTCCGCAACCGGTCTTGACGCAGGCGCTCCGAGAGAAGCGCGGCGACGATTCCCATCCGGCACTCGTTCGTGCGTTGGTGAGCTGCGCGAATTACCCCGAGCTTGACGGCCGAAACGCCGCCCTCGTCACGTCATGCGAGCGCTCGTCCGGATATCACCTCTCGCGCGTGTAGTACGCGTCGAGCACCCAACCGAGCAAGTGGCCGTTGATGGCGTTCACGGCGCGGATGTCGACGTCGCCGCGAACAGCCCCGGCGATGATGTCTTTCAGCGTCACGATGATGCGCTCGATCGCCTCACCGCGATCGCGACAGTGCACGACGAAGCGGACGATCGCGGCATGCAACGCCTGCAGATCGGCTCCGGCGGATTTGATGAACGCCGCCACTTCCTCGCGAATGACGAGCTCATCCTCGATCTGGGGCTCGCAGCGCGGAAACGACCGCGAGGCGTCGGACTCAGAGAGTGGGTGGGGAAAGTCTGTCACCACGGCACGCGGGGTAAGATCCTTTGTCGAATATCGCCGCCGATGCGCTACGTCGGGCCAGGCGGGATGGGGCGCTAACCCGGGCAGGCTTCATGCCCCGTGCCCCAAATCCGGCGGCAATCCCTGCTGATGGGCATGCGCAATGCGGCATTCTTGCCGCTCCTGGTCCCAAGGCGAGTACCATGCCCCAGTTCTCATCCCTGGCCGAGGTGGAAGCAGCGCTCGGCGACGGCCGTCTCACTTCGTCCTACGAGGTCCTCATTTCGTCGAAGATGGCGAGCGACGAGGATGCCGCTCGCATCTTGTCCCTGCTCCGGCAGCGGGGTGTTGCCGTCACCGTGAGCGCCGGGCATTACGGCGACGCGATCGCATCGCGTGCCGAGCGGCGCCACGCCTAACGACCGATCGAGCGCTCGCCGGGGCTCGGATGCTGCTCCTCCCGGCGAAGGACGTCGCTCGTGGCCGCTCCCGTTGGCGCCGGTTCCGCAATCCGCCGCAAGAGGTCGAGACGTGCGGCAGAAAAGTCCTCCCAGCCCGGCGGAACCGGCGCCAGCCGGCGCTTGTCACCCTCACACTCGAAGGTCAGCCATCCATCTTTCCAGTCCGGGGGCAGGCTGGAGAGCACCTCGGCGAGCCGTGGCTTCGTATGCCACACGCGCCACTGCTTTCCTTCCCGATCGCTGAACTCGGCGTAGGCCATGGACCCCGGAGGCGATGAGAGCCTTCCACTCTGAGCAAAGGGTGCGCCCCGTGTTATCCACAGCGCGATGTATGCCCGGTCATAAATGTGATCTCCATCACGATATGGGCACTCATCCTGCTCGCAAGGAGCGCAACGAATAAGAAAGGATGTCCATCGTGTCGCATCGCGTATTCTTTCTCGGCGGGCAGCGTTGGGAGGTGTGGGAGGTCCGGCTCGGGGAACGCGGCGAGCGGCGGACGGTCAGTCCCGGCCTCTCCGGCGGGTGGCTGACCTTCGAGTCGTCGGCTGAGAAGCGCAGGCTGGCCCCTATCCCGGAGCGGTGGGAGGAGCTGCCCGAGGAGACGCTGGCTGAGCTCTGCGAGGGCGCCGTGTTCGTGCGCGAGCGAGGGGACAGCGGCGATTGGCCTCGGTTTCCCGGCTGAGTTCCCGCGGGTGACGGTTCTTCTGGCAGTGCTCCTGCAATTCGGGCATATTTCGCCAAAGTCCCGCGTTCCGGAGCCGCCCAATGTCGCTCTCAGCCGCCTCACAGAACCTCCGCTACACCCCCTTTCACGACGTCCACGCGGCACTTGGCGCCAAGCTCGTCCCCTTTGCGGGGTACGAGATGCCGGTGCAATACCCGGCCGGTATTACGGCCGAGCATCGGGCCGTGCGCGAGAGCTGCGGCCTGTTCGACGTGAGCCACATGGGCGAGTTCATGGTCCGCGGCAAGGACGCCGTCGCGTTCACCAATTACGTGACCTCCAACGACGTCGCCGCACTCACGGTGGGACAGGTGCAGTACTCGACGATCCTCAATGAAGGCGGCACGATCGAGGATGACTGTCTCGTCTACCGATTCGCCGACCGGATCATGATGGTCGTCAACGCGTCGAACCGCGAGAAAGATTTCGAGCACATCTCGCGGTACACGTCGCGCTTCGAGGTGACGCTCGAGGATATCAGCGACGATGTCGCGCTGCTCGCGCTTCAGGGTCCGAAGGCCGAGCAGGTACTTTCCCGCCTGACGGACACGAAGCTCGGCGACATCGAGTACTACCACTTCGATGAAGGCGACGTGGCGGCGATGCCGACCGTCATCTCGCGAACCGGCTACACCGGGGAAGACGGCTTCGAGCTCTACTTTCGCCCCGAGTACGCGCGCGGGATGTGGGACGCGCTCACCGAGAACACCGACGTCACGCCCGCCGGACTCGGAGCGCGAGACACCCTGCGCCTCGAGATGGGGTTCGCCCTCTACGGGAACGACATCGACTCCACCACCACGCCGCTCGAGGGGGGCCTGGGCTGGCTGGTCAAGCTTCAGAAGGGCGAGTTCGTCGGACGCGAGGCGCTCGTCAGGCAGAAGGAAAAGGGCCTCGAGCGCAAGCTCGCCGGCTTCGTCATGCGCAACAAGGCGTTCCCGCGTCACGGCTATCCGGTATTCCACGACGGCAAGCAGCACGGCCTCGTCCGGAGTGGGACGGTGAGCCCCACGTTAGGCATCGCCATCGGGACCTGCTATCTCCCGCCGGCCGCCGCGAAGGAAGGCACCCCCATCGAGATCGAGATCCGTGGCAAGCGCGTACCGGCGGAGGTGGTGAAGATGCCGTTTTATAAGAAAGGATCTCACAAGTAGAGTGGGTCAGGGGCCAGAGGCAAGGGGCCATGCGGCGGGTCGAGGGCGAGGGGAGCCGCCTCGGCCCTTCACCCGACCCTTGGCCCTGGCCCTTGGCTCCTGACCCAGGGTTGATGCGCATAGCACTTCTCACGATCTCGGACGCGGGCGCGCGCGGTGAGCGACTCGACACATCGGGCGACGCGATCGTCGCCTGGGCGAAAGCGCGCGGGAGCGGCGTCGTTGTCCGCGAGTTGGTCCCTGATGAGACGTCGGACATTGTCCGATATCTCACCAAGTGGGCCGACGATGACGTGGCCGACGTCATCCTCACCACGGGCGGCACCGGGCTCTCCCCGCGCGACGTCACCCCCGAGGCGACGCGCGCCACCATCGAGCGGGACGCTCCGGGAATCGCCGAGCGGCTGCGTGTGGCGTGCTTGTCATCCTTTCCCCGAGCGGCGCTGTCGCGCGGCATCTCCGGAACGCGTGCCCGCACGCTGATCGTGAATCTCCCCGGCTCGCCGGGGGGCGTGCGCGATGGGCTCGCCGCGCTGGAGCCGATCATCGACCACGCCGTGACGATCCTGCGCGGCGAGGCGGCCGACCACGCGTGAACATGCGCAATCCGCAATCCGCAACCCGCGACCCTCGATGAAGGTCCTGATCACACTCACGGACGTCGAGCCGGCCGTACGGCTCAAGAATCTCTTCGAGCGGGCCGGCGTCGAGACCGAGGTCGTATCGCCGTACGACGACCTCCGCACCGCGGTCGAAAAGCAGAAGCCCGACGTCATCGTGCTCACCGGCGGTCTCGTCGATCAGCCGAACGTGCAGCTCGTGAAGCGGCAGCTGTGGGAAGGGACGGCAGTCGTCGGCCTCTCCGACCTCGACGACCCCACCCTCCGCGACCGCTTGCGCGCGCTCGGCTACGTCGAAATCTGGACGAAGCCGGTTGACGTGAACGAGGTCTTCGACGGCATCAAGCGGATTCTCGAGCGGCGCCGGTTGGCGGAGATCACGGGGTTGAGCGGCGAGAGCGATGCGATTCGCGAAGTGCTCGTGAAGATCGAGCAGATGGCGCCTGTGTCGAGCACGGTGCTCATCGAGGGGGAGAGCGGAACGGGGAAGGAGCTCGTCGCGCGCGCCATCCATCAGCTGAGCCCGCGGCGCGCGAAACCGTTCATCCCGGTGAACATCGGTGCGCTGCCCGAGACACTCCTCGAGAGCGAGCTGTTCGGTCACGAGAAGGGCGCGTTCACAGGGGCGGCCGAGCGGAGGCTCGGTCGCTTCGAGCTCGCGCACACCGGGACGCTGTTTCTCGACGAGGTGGGGGAGGCGCCCGCTCCGACTCAGGTGAAGCTCCTCCGCGCCCTCGAGGAGCGCGAGATCATGCGGCTCGGCGGCGTCTCACCGATTCGGGTCGACGTGCGCGTGGTGGCGGCGACGAACCGTCCCCTCCACGACCACGTGGAAGAGGGAAGCTTCCGCGCCGACCTCTACTACCGGCTCAACGTTCTGCACATCTACCTCCCGCCGCTGCGCGGGCGACCGGAGGACATCCCGCTGCTCGTGCGCAAGTTCGTCCGCGAGTTCTCCGAGGCGCACGGCCGCGAGTTCAAGGGGATATCTGCCGAGGCTATGCAGCTGTTAGCCGGTTACTCCTGGCCCGGAAACGTGCGCGAGCTCCGTAACCTGGTGGAGAGCATGGTGGTGTTGTCCCCCGGTCGTGAGATTGGCGCCGAGGACATACCACGCGAGCTGCGGAATGGCGGTGCGCCGCGCCTTTTGCCGGTGCACGTGGGTCCGGTGCTTCGCGCGAGCGAGGGAGTAACCGGTCGCGAGCTCGAGTTCATCGTCCGCAGCATGGTCGAGCTGAAGCTCCAGGTGGAGGAGCTGCGCCGGCGACTCGATGAAGTGCGTCAGCCAGACGGTCAGTGGATCGGCGAGATTCAAGGTTCTTCGCAGATCGCGGTCCGCAGTCCGCAGTCCGCGGTCGCGTCTATCGAGCCGCCCGAGACCTCGACATCGGAGGTGATCACGATCGCGCCCGGCATGACGATGGAGGAGATCGAGAAGGCGGCGATCCGTCAGGCGCTCGCGGCGTCACGGGGAAACCGAAGAAAGGCCGCAGAGATGCTGGCGATCGGCGAGCGCACGCTCTACCGAAAATTGCGAGAGTATAATGTGCCGGAGGGAATGTAGTTCCTTGATTTCGTGAGCCTTGTATCTCATATTGGCCCGTGCCGAAACGCCCGTGTCTTCTGAGCGTGAACGGTTCTGCTGATCGGCGGCTTCGCGCCGCTCCCGCCTTGGCATCTCTGCCGTAGTAGTCGTCCCCCGCAAGCACACCTCGAGTCGAAATGGCCGCGAACGCGCCCGCAACGCACTCTCCGCTTGCCAGCCCGATCGCTGGCAGTGTGCTCCCCATCAAGCGCGCCGAGGAATTGTTGGCGACGCTGCCGGGCGTGGTGTCGGTGCGCATCGTCGCGAGCGACACGGGTGCGGTGGACGAGATTCACGTGCTGACGACGGCGGAGGTCTCGCCGAAGCAGACGGTGCGGAACATCGAGAGCGCGCTGATCGCGCACCTGAGCATGCGCGTGGATCATCGAAAGATTTCCGTGGCGACAACCGTCGAGACGCCGAAGCCTTCGCCGGAGGTTCGGGCGGCGGAGGTTGCCATTCTCGAGGAGGCGGCGAACAGGCGCCGGCTGTATTTCGAGGACGTGGAAGTGCGTCGTTCGCGGTCGAAGGGCGTGACGTGCCGGGTGACGCTGCGAAAAGGTGATGCGTCGTACATAGGAGAGGCCGAGGGCGCGGAGACGGAGCGATCGCGCGCGGAATTGGCTGCGCGTGCGGCGGTGTTCGCGATCGGGCAGGCGGAAGGGGAGTCGCGTCAGCTGGCCCTCGACGGATGCAAGCTGATCGATGCGTTCGATCGGGAGTTCGTGATCGTGGGCCTCACGGCGCGTTGGGGGCGCGAGAGCGCGTTTCTCAGCGGGACGTGCGAGATCAAGGACAGTCCCGAGACGGCCAGCGTGCTGGCGGTGCTGGACGCAACGAACCGGTGGATCGGGCACGCGCGTTAGGCGCGGCCGGTGGTTCGGTAGCGATCGTTCATTTCGCGCGCCGGTCGTGGCGCGCCGCAGTCCTCGCAGGATTTCTTCGCAGGTGTTCTTCAGGTCGAGTAGCACGCCGTCCGGGTGGAGGGCAGTGCGGGGGCGATGGCCGGGCGATGGCGCCCGGGGAGGCGGGAGCCGGGAGCGCTGCTGTTCTCGGATGAAGTCGAACCCATCAAGGACCAACCAACCAGGTACCCACAAAAACCCCCGTTCCTCGGCTGAGCGAAGCTGAGCGGGCAGGCCAACGCAGTACGAGCGGAGCCAAC
>DATFBS010000007.1:0-18600 GCA_035253695.1 Gemmatimonadaceae bacterium | reverse complement strand
CGACCGACATTGGCTCGATTATCGACGCGCGCTCCTCGCCGGGCGTCGCGAGGAGGCGTTGCGCGCCATCCGGGACGCGGCGCAGCTCGCGCCGGGCTCGCGAGCCTCCTACAACCTCGCCGTGGAAGCGATGGAAGCCGGTCGCCTCGAGGAAGCGCTGGAAAGTCTGGGACGGCTCGAAGCGGATCGCGGGGCAATGCAGGGCTTCGTGCCGTATCTCGCCACGGTCGCCACGGTCAATCACCTCCTGGCTCGGCATGACGAGGAGGCGAACGCGCTGCGACGGATGCGAGCGCTTTACCCTAACGATGCGTGGGTGCCGGTTCTGGAGGCGGCACACCTTGCCGCAGTGGGGCGGCCGGAGCAGGCCGTCGAGCGGGCCCGAAGCATCGAGAGTGGAGCCGATCCACGTTGGAATGCGATGGTGGTCGCCCGATACGTCGGCGATGAGCTACAGGTCCATGGCCACACCGAGGCCGCTCGCGAAGTGCTAGCCCGATCACTCGTGTGGTTGGGCTCACAGCCGCGCCAGGTGACGGATGCGCTACCCTATCAGATCGAGCGCATCGAGGTGCTACGGCGATTGGGAAGATTGCCCGATGCCGACACGGCGATCACGAGGCTCGTCGCGCTCCACTCGAACGACATTCGTGTTCGCACGCTGGCCGGCGTAGTCGCCGCCGCCCGCAACGACACCGCGAGGAGCAATGATGCAAGCACCTGGTTGGCGAATCGCCATGACCCGTACCTGTTCGGGCTGCCCGACTTCGGGCGCGCGCGCATCGCCGCGCTCGCTGGCGACCGCGACGGAGCGATCGCATTTCTCCGCAGTGCGCGGTCCGCCGGCCGGCCTCTGGGGGTGGGCTTTCATCAGGAGCCGGACCTTTCGTCTCTCCGAAGCGATACCGCGTTTCAGTCTTTGGCCATGCCATGGAGGAGACGAGCTGGGAACTAGGGGTCAGGGATCAGGGGGTGTGAGGGGGTGGGTTGCAGGAGAGAACGGCACGGCAACTCTCCTCCAACCTCCTCCCTGACACCCCCTGATCCCTGACCCCTGACTCCTAACTTCCGGATTCCTGCTCCATCAGACCAGCCAGCTTTTCAAGCACCCGCCCCAGATCGGGCTTTTCCTCCAGCACGGGGGCCACCGGATCACTCGTCAGGCGCTCCATGCGCTCGATTGCGGTCTTGATCGTGAACGCGCGTGGGTCGAGAGACTCATTCACCTCCTCCCACAGGAGCGGCATCGACACCGTGGCGCCCGGCAAGGGCCTGACGCTGAAGGGCGCGACGATCGTCTGCCCGTGCCGGTTCTGGAGATAATCGAGGTAGACCTTGTCGCCGCGCTTCGTCACGTGACGCGTGATCGTCGCGATGTCCTTGACCTCACGCAGCGCCACACGGGCCAATAGCTCGCCGAGTGTTCGCGACTGAGCATAGGTGCACTGCCGTCCGAGCGGCAGCATGATGTGCAGCCCGGTCTTCCCGGTGGTCTTGATGTAGCTCGACAGCCCAACCGCTTGACATAACTGGCGCAGCGCCTGCGCGCAGCGAATCACATCCGAAAACGGTGCCTCCTTCGGGTCCAGATCGAGCACGCACCAATCGCAGAGCTCGAGCGACCCGACACGGCTGGCCCAGATGTGCAGCGGGATCGTCCCCAGATTGGCGATGTAGAGCAGCGACTCCTCATCGTCGCACACGAAATAGCGGATCTCACGCTGCGTATCCTCGCTCCAGATCCGCACCGTGCGCATCCACTCCGGCGCGAACTCGGGGGCGTCCTTCTGATAGAACGACTTGCCGTCGATCCCATCGGGAAACCGCGTCATCACCACCGGCCGGTTGCGAAGGTAGGGGAGAATCCACCGCGACGCCGCCCGGTAATAATCGATCATGTCACCCTTCGTGTACCGCTCAGCCGGCCAATAGACCTTCTTCAAATTCGAGAAGCTGATCGTCTTTTTGACGGGCTCCTTCGGTGGCGGCGGAGGCGGCTCGCTGACCGCCATCGGCGTCGCTGCGACCTCCACCTCGCGTACCGCCGCCTGACGCACGCAATCCACTGGGCGCTTGTCCGATCGGGCGCGCATATAGGCAGCATGGCGCAGCAGGCCGTCGGGAGTCCACTCGCGAAACCGGACCTCGCAGACGAACATCGGCTCGACCCACGTCGTCGTCTTGATCTCCGGGATCACATCGGTCGTTAGGCCGCCGATGACGGGGCCACGACAGGGAGGAGTGGCCCGAACGATCGGCGCGAGGAGATCGCCGAGCTCGCGAAGCAGCCCGTCGTTGAACCCCGTGCCCACGCGCCCCGCGTACACGAGCTCCCCATTCACGTAGTCGCCGAGCTGCAGCGCGCCCAGGTGGGTGCGCGAGCCCTTCGGCTGCGTGAAGCCGACAATGACGAAGTCGCCCGTCGCTTCTGCCTTGATCTTGAGCCACTGCGCCGTGCGCCCGGGGCGATATGGCGCATCGGCCTTTTTCGCGATGATCCCCTCGAGCCCGAGCTTTTCCACTTGCTCGAGAAACGCCACTCCCTCGCGCTCGATGTGCTCGAGCAACCGTACCGGGCCGAGCTTCGGCACCGCCTGCGCCAGCAGCTCCTTGCGCGTGACGAGAGGCAGCGGACGCACATCGAGATCATCGACGCCGAGAAGGTCGAACGCATAGAACGTCGCCGGGAGCTCGACCGCCGCGCGCCGAACATCGATGTCGGACGTCAGACGCCCACGCCGCTGAAGTCGCGCGAAGCTCGGCTTGCCATCGCCGTCGAGGCAGACGACCTCCCCGTCGATCACGAACTCGTCGATCGGCAGGGCCTTGATCGCGCGCGCGATCTCGGGAAAGACCGCCGTGTAGTCGTTTCCGTTGCGGGTCAGGAGAAGCGCTTCCCCGTTCGATTTGCTGGCGATGAGGCGATAGCCGTCGAGCTTGAGCTCGAACACCCAATCGTCACGTGTGAACGCCTTCTCCGCCGACTCGGCGAGCATGGGTTGCACGGCGCGCGGATCGAGGCGCGATGTCGGGGCGCCCGCTTTCTCCGCCGCCGCGCGGAGCCTCGATCCGGGGGTGATGCCGGCGAGCATCTCCTCGACGGTGACGCCGGAGAGCACCGACTGCTCGGGGAACTGATCCCCCGGCGACTTCATGAAGGCGTCGCGCTCCTTGATGAGCAGCCAGTCGCGCTCGCTCTTCTTGATCTTCACCAGCGTCCATTTCCCCTTGAGCTTGTAGCCCTTGAGCTCGAACAGGAGCTTCCCCTTCTCGAGACCCTCGCGCCAATCCTCCAGCGGCACCCATTCGCCGCGATCCCAGACGATGACGGCACCGGCGCCGTAGTTTCCCTTCGGGATCATCCCCTCGAAGTCCCCGTACTCGATCGGGTGATCCTCCACGCGCACGGCGAGCCGCTTGTCGTTCTGATCGTAGGACGGGCCCCGGGGCACGGCCCACGACCGAAGCACCCCTTCCATCTCCAGTCGCAGATCGAAGTGCAGCTGCCGGGCAGCATGCTTGTGCACGACGAAGAGCCGCCCGAGGACGGGCGAGACCGTCCCCATTGGCTCCGTCGTGCTGTCCGGAGACCGCTTCGCCCGGTAGGTGCCGAGGCTGTCGTCGGGCGGCGGGGTGTTAGTAATTAGTCACCTCTTGCATCCAAACGCGTACGAGGTAAGAGTTTCCTTGAGCGCGTTTTGCTCGTCGTCATCGCGCCCCCCTTCCAGGCCTGCTGACCATGCCCCCTCGTTCCATCGCCACCGCTACGATCTCGTTCGGCCTCGTCTCCGTTCCGGTGAACCTGTACTCGTCATCGGAATCCAAGAGCAGCGTGTCCTTCAACATGCTTCACAAGAAGTGCAACACGCGGCTCAAGCAGCAATACACCTGTCCCAAGGACAACGAGATCGTCGGACGTGACGAGACCGTCAAGGGATACGAGTTCGCGAAGGACCAGTACGTGGTCTTCACGCCCGAGGAGCTGAAGGCGCTGGACGAAAAGGCGACGGGGATGATCGAGGTCGTCGAGTTCGTCCCACTCGCGAAGGTCGATCGGGAGTACGTCGATAAAGTGTACTACCTGGGGCCCGATAAGGGAGGAGACCGTGCGTATCGCCTGCTGTGCGAGGCGCTTCGCGAGACCGGGCGCGCGGCGCTCGGACAGTACGCCGCCCGTGGCGGCCAGACCCTGGTTCTCCTTCGTCCCCTCAATGGCATTCTCGCGATGGAGCAGCTCAAGTACGCGGACGAGGTGCGGCCGGCGCACGAGGTCACGGTCCCGCCCGGCGAGGTGAAGCCCGCCGAGCTCGCGCTGGCGAAGCAGCTCATCGAGCAGCTCGTCAACGAGTCGTTCGAGCCGACGAAGTACAAGGACACGGTTCGCGAGCGCGTGCTCGAGGCGATTCAGCGGAAGGTGGAAGGTCAGGACATCACGTCCGACGTGCAGCCCGACTCGAGCGGCAAGATCCTCGACCTCATGGAAGCGCTCAAGGCGAGCCTTGCCAAGACGTCGAAGCCCGAGGAAGCCAAAGCGGGGCGCATGGTGTCATGAGGCTGCTCGCGGGGACGAGCGGCTACGCGTTCAAGGAGTGGAAGGGCTCGTTCTACCCGGAGGAGCTGAAGAGCGACGACTGGCTGGGCTACTACGCGTCCAGGTTTCCCGCCGTCGAGATCAACAACACGTTCTACCGGCTGCCGAAGGAGAACGTGTTGCGGGAGTGGGCGGCTCAGGTGCCGGAACAGTTCACGTTCTCGATCAAGGCGAGCCAGCGCATCACGCACTACTCGCGGCTCAAGCCGGATTGCGCGGATACGGTCGACTTTCTCCTCCGAAACACCGCGACGCTTGGCAGCCGGCTGGGACCGATTCTGTTTCAGCTTCCGCCGAACATGCAGAAAGACACCGCGCGCCTGCGCGGTTTCCTCGGCCTGCTGCCTCCCGGTCGGAAGTTCACGATCGAATTCCGGCACGAGAGCTGGTTCGACGACGACGTCTTCGCTGCGCTGCGTGAGCACGACGTCGCGCTCTGCCTTGCCGAACAGGAGGACTTCAAGTGCCCGGTCCACGCGACGGCGTCGTGGGGGTACTTGCGCTTACACCGCCCGGATTACACTGATGGGGCGTTAGGCGAGTGGGCGAAATGTGTGAACGCCCAGACGTGGAACGAGGCCTACGTCTTCTTCAAGCACGATGAAGACGCCGGAGGCGGGTCGGGACCGACGGCGGTCACCGCGTTCCTGAGGGCCTGCTCGACGTAGGCTTTGCGCCGGAGGCGGTTCCCGATGACGGAACCCGGCCGCGAGACCGCAATCGCTCCTCGTTGCATTACGGCTGTGACCGCACCAGCCGTCCGCGAGGTCTGCCGAATTGCCTGCGAACAACAATCCCGACCACTGCGCAACGCTTCGCCGTTGCTCGAGAAGATTATGCAGATCTCCCCCAAGGAGGGTGACGCAATGCTACGCATCGCCTCGCGGCCTTTGCCCAAGGCGGCAACGATCGGTCTGGCGCTGGTGCTCCTTGCCTGTGTGCAGCGCCCGGCGATGGTCATCGAAACGTCGTCCGGCGATGTCGTCCGTCTCGAAACGTGGAGCGCGACGCTCTCGGGTGCGCTGCACGGGACCGCGACTCTCGCGCCGGGTATCACCTATCGCGAAACTCTGGCGACCATTACCGTCACGGGCGCTACCCCACGGGCCGTGCACGCATGGTACGTCCAGCTCGGCGAGTGCGGCCAGCAGCGCGGGATACTCGGCGGTCTGCAGCCCTACACGCCGCTCACCGCCGACGAGCATGGGACGGCCGCGGCCAGTGTCGCCCTGCCTTTCACCGTTCCGACGGCTGGCCAGTACTCCGTGACGGTCCGCCAGTCGGCATGGGAAAACTCCTCCGCCGTGGCGTGCGGGAACCTGGTGAAGGAACCCGCCGCGAGCCCCACGATCGCCGGCGGCGGACAAAGTCCGACACACTGATCGAAGCGATCACGAACGCAATTCGCTGGGTGATGCGATAGTTCGATGCCGTATCCGCCCGCTGAAGGGCGTATGCTCGACGCGATGGGGATTCTTCGCACCACCATCGCCGTCGAGCATCCGGCCAGGCGCGGCACGATCGTCGAGCTTTCCGACGTCATCGTCGACACCGGAAGCGAGTACACGTGGTTGCCGCAGCCCGTGCTCGAGTCGATCGGTCTCGCAGCGGAGCGCGTGGTCGATTTTGTCACCGCCGATGGACGGCAGATCGAGCGCGGGGTGGGCTTCGCGAACCTCTACGTCGCGGGGTCGTCCACGCCCGATCTGGTCGTCTTCGCGACTCGCGGAGATCTCATCCTCCTCGGCGCCCGCACATTGGACGGATTGAACCTCCGCATCGACTTCGCGAGCAGAACCCTCGTCTCGGCCGGTCCCGTTCCGGCCGCTGCATGCCTAACGGACGACGTGGGTCAGACCCTCGACCCACCCCCGACTCGTCTGCCCTATCTCCGCCATTACCTCGACGTCCGTTCTGCCCGATGACTTGAGCACGTGAAAGCTGTGGTCCGCGGCGTCGAGCCAATGCATCATCCAGTTGGGGCCGACACGCTCGAGCGCCGCCTCCATGAGATCGCGCCGGCA
This sequence comes from Gemmatimonadaceae bacterium, assembly GCA_035253695.1. Classification (GTDB taxonomy): domain Bacteria; phylum Gemmatimonadota; class Gemmatimonadetes; order Gemmatimonadales; family Gemmatimonadaceae; genus JAICNG01. The sequence continues at coordinate 11,985 of DATFBS010000007.1, read as the reverse complement.
GAGCGCATCGCGTGTCCCGTTCAGGCAAAGGACCGGGACGTGAATCTTCGGCAGGTGCGCGTCCCGCAGCTGCTCGGGTTTCCCCGCGGGGTGCAAGGGATAGGCAAGAAGCAGAAGACCGTCGCACGGATAGCCATCCGCGGCCAGCATCGAGGCCGCCCGGCCACCCATGGAGCGACCGCCGATGATGAGCAGCTCGGGGCGAAGCTCCTCACGAACCCGCGTGACCACGGCCTCGATCGTTCGCTTCAGCAGGGGCATCGCGTCGGGGCGGCCGCTGCGCTTTTCGCGGTAGGGAAAGTTGAAGCGGACGACATCGACCCCCTCTGCGCGCAGCGCCTGCGACACCGCCCGAACGCCACGATCGGCCATGTTGCCGCCCGCTCCATGCGCGCAGACGAACACGACCGACGAGCCCGCCGAATCATGCTCGGCGCCGACTTCATCCTCGTCGACACGTACGCGCCACATCACGCCGTTCCCGGTGCCAGCCCCATCTCGTCGAGGAAACGGTGACCGCCGCTGGGACGGCCCGCGCGCGACAGGGTGTGCGTCAGCACCAATCGGTCCTTCGCCCGCGTCATGCCGACATACAGCAGCCGACGCGCCTCTTCGACCTCCTCGGGCGTCGCCTCTCGATTCGCGGTGCGACCGGGAAGGTGCGCATCCTCCGAGCCGACGACGTAGACCCGCGAGAACTCGAGGCCCTTCGTGGAATGGAGCGTGAGCAGGTTGACGCGACCGCGCTCGGGCTCGTGACCGTCATACTTCGAAAGTACCGCACACTCGAGAAAGGCGGTGATCTGCGACTGGAGCGAGCCCTCCGGGATGCGCTCGAGGAGCCGACGCAGCCGGAGCAGCGCCGCGGGATACAGCTCCTCGGCGGTCTTCTCGGCGCGAATTTTCATCATGAGCCGGGCGCCACCGAGCGCTTCGATCACTTCATCGATGCTGGGCACGGCCTCGTTGCCTAACGCCTCGTTCTCGTAGAACTCCAGACTTCCGCTATAGCGTCCCAGGGCGAACGGCCGCGTAACGTCGCGGAAGAGCAGCGCCTCGGGGCACAGCGCGCGCTCATCGGACAACGCGAGCGCCACGCCGAGGTGGCCGAGGAGGTGAAGGAGGGCGCTCTTGCGCGCGCGAGTGAGCCTGGCCTCGTCGAGCTTCATCGCGACGTGGGCGAGCGTCCGCGCATCGTCGAGGGCGTGGTGCGAGCGGCCGGGGTCGATGCCGAACGTGCGGGCCAGATTGAGGAGCGTGTGGCTCGTGGAATACAGGTCACAGGCGAGCGGGAGCGTATCGTACCGGCAGAGAGTGAACCGCGCGCCCAATGCGTTGACCATTCGCTTCAGGATTCTGAAGTCGTACTCGTAGCCGTTGTGCGCGGCGACGATGTCGTCACCGCAGAAGCGGCGAAAGTGCGGCCAGACATCCTCGAAGCGGGACGCTCCTTCGACATCGGCGTCGCGGATTCCATGAATGTCGGTGGACTTCGCCGGAATGCGACCGCGGGGCTTGACGAGTGTCTTGAACACCTCGCGCGGCTCGCCGTTGCGGACCCGAACCGCCGCGATCTCGACGATCTCCGCCGTCTCCGGGTCATCGCTGGTCGTCTCGAGGTCGACGGCGGTGAAATCTCGGAATGGCTGGCCGAAGTCCCGGCTCTCCATCAGCTGCGCCGCCTTGAACAACCCCAGTGGAAGGCCGAGCGACCTGGACTCGTGGGGCGAAAGGCGCTCCGAGCGCGGCATTACCACGTTACCGATGTGAATCTCGCCGAAGCCAAGGTCGCGCAGCATCGCCTTGAGCGGAATCTCGACTCCGCCGAGGAACGGGATGCAGATCGCGGAGCGACGCTCTCGTGCGTGACGGAGCCGGTCGGCGAGCGCCACGACATCCGGCATGTCGAGCGGATCACTCAGCTCGTCGTGTCGCTCCTCCAGCACCGAGCGACGATGCCCCACCCGCTGCGAGAGGAGATCGTTGATCAGCGGGATGAGGGACGTGTGGCGGCATCCGATCGCCTGGAGATTGCGCCATTGGGACAACGCCCGATGGACCTGCCGGCCGTCCTCACCGGCACGCGACACCTGTGCGGCGATGCGGTACAGCTGGCGCAGCAGGTCCTGTCGTGTCTCCTCTGCTCGCACGCGCGCCCGGTCGAAGAGCGCCCGCGAGAGAACAGCCTCGAAAAAGGCCTCGCAGTGCAGGCTGTCATGCGGATACGCGATCACCCGCAGCGCGGCGAGCACGTACGCGATCACCGGGTCCTCCGCGAGCGCACGCCCGCGAGCGAGCCGACAGGGGATGCCCGCGTTGAGGAACGCTCCCTCGAGCGCCTCACCCATCTCATTCGTTCGGTAGAGCAACGCGATCTCGCCCCAGTCGTGGCCTCCGTCGGCACGATCGCGACCAATGTCCTCGACGATCCAGGCGCGCTCCGCCTCGTCGCTGGCGAACGAGAGCGCCGTGGGCGGAAAGGGGGACGCGCGATTCGCCTGCGGCGCTGGGAGGTCGTCGAACATCTGAGCGTTCAGCGACACGAGTCGACGAGCGAGCGTGAAGACGTCGCGCGGACAGCGGCGATTCTCCTCCAATCGGATCTTTCTCGCGAGGCGAAAATCGTTGAGCAGCCGGCCGAATACGCCGGGGTCGGCACCCGCGAACGAGTAGATCGATTGCTCATGGTCACCCACCGCGAACACGTGCTCGTGCTCGCGTGCCAGCTCGCGAATGACGCGGTACTGCACCGGATTCAGATCCTGAAACTCGTCGACCAGCACGACGTCCCACCGCGAGCGGATCACATCCGCTTCCGACGTACGCTCGAGCAACTCGGCCGCCTTGAGAACGAGCATGTCGAAGTCGACCATTTTCCGTTGCGCGAGAAAGCGCTGGTATCGGTCGAAGAGCTCGTACGTCTCGTGGCGCGCAAACGGCGCGTTGCGGAAGCGGTTGGCGCTGAATTCCGTGAGAAGCCGACGATGCCACGGCCGTGGCCCATCGAGGCGACGCAGGACGTTGAGCTGGTAGTCCTCGTCGGCGATGCCGAAACCGGGAGCGAGCCCGACGCGCGCGCCGTATTCCCGCAGGAGCTCGGCGCAGAAGCCATGGATGGTCCCGGCCCTCACCGAGGTGCCCCGTTCGCCTAACGTGCGATCGAGCCGCTGTGTGATCTCGTCCGCCGCCTTGTTTGTGAACGTGAAGGCACAGATCCGGCCTGGCGGGATGTCCCACTGCTCGATCAGAAAGCGGATTCGCTCGATGAGGCAGTAGGTCTTGCCCGCCCCCGGTCCCGCAAGCACGAGGAGCGGCCCTGGGGCCGACTCAATGGCGTCGCGTTGCGAGACGGATGGGGAGAGCGCACCGGCCACCGGAGGGGACTCGTGGACGGCGCGGAACAGGGTCGCCATCCCGGAAAAGTGGGGCCCGGAACGCTATCGCAACAGGCTCAGCGAATTTTCCAGGCGACTCCGAGCTCGAGCGACGACAGCTCCTCGAGTCTCCGTACGCCATTTCGTGCCGGGAAGTCGAATCGCTCCAGACCGTAGCGGATCGTCGCCGTCAGGCGCCCGGCCGAATAGCCGACGGCGCTATGGGCCGCGACCGCCAGATCGGGGCGAGAAACCCCACTGACACTCACCCATGGCATGATCGACAGTCCCGCCGAGAGCTTGAGCGCGTCCTCGAGCATGGAACGGCGGCCGTGAATCCCGACCTCACCCCACACCCATCGTTGGGCGGCGAGTGCCGACTCGTACCGGCGGACGACGATGCCGGCGTCGAGGCCGATCCAGTCGCTCACCGGGATGCTCGCGCCGAGGGTCACCTCACCGACATCGCGATCGGACGCCGAGCGCTCGTTGGCCCCTAACGAGCCGCCGCGAAGGGAGGCCCGGGCTTCCAGGGATTGCCACGGAACGGTCGTCGTCGCCCACAGCCCGAACATGGTGCCCGACGAGCGCTCCAAGCCCGCGCCGGCCGTCACGCGATGTTCGGCAAGCGAGACCGAGACTCCGGTGGTGACGGGGAGCTGTGCGCGAAGAGCGGGGACGCACAGGAGCGCGCCCACGAGCGCCGCCCAGGCACGCATCGTCATCGCGACTCTCCGATCGTCGCCGTGATGACCATGCGCGCCGCGGCGAGACGGACAGCGTTGCGCTCCTTGATCTCGCGATTCTGGCGCACGTGCTCCTCGCGCCGCCGTGCATTCTCGAGGATGTTGGCGGGTATCCCCGAGCCTCGCCGCAGCATGAGAAACGACGCAATGCCTCCCGAGGCGGTGACACCCGCCATCACGACCGCATGCTTTCTCGTGCCGTCCAGGTTGCCATGTCCGATCACCGTCGGAACAGCGATCGCGAAGGATGCCAGGGCGAGTCCCGCCGCGAGCTGGGAGCGTGCGATCGATGGCGGCCGTCGCTCGGGCAGCAGGGAGCGCGGATCGAACACGAGCGTATCCTCGAGGAGCTCGTGGTCGTACGCGACGTCGAACCGGAGCGAGACGGTATCACTCGCGGAGTCGGCCGTCGCCGTCGCGGTAACGTCCAGCTGATAGCGTCCTGCCGGTAGACGCGCTCCGTTCTGATCGAGGCCGTCCCAGGGAGAGACGGAGGCCCCTTCCGCGGTCCACCGGAACGTTGCCAGTGGCTCGGTTACCCCGGGCCGCCGCACCGCCGCGTTCACACGGGCATGCTGCGTCGTAACGAACTGGAGCGCCACGCGCCCCTGCCCCGGCACGAACCCGGAGTCGGAGAGTGTCTTCACCCCCACGACGAAGGTTCGCCGCCGAGCAACCGTGAACAGCTCTCGCTCCTGCGTCGTAAAGACGGCGGGATCGAGGTCCATGAAGGGGTCCCGCTCCAGCATCCGGCGGAAGTATGCGATCGCGGAATCGCGCTGACCCAGCAGCGAGAACGTGGCGCCGAGGTATTTCATCGCCTGCACCCGCTCGGTCATCGTCGCGCTGGTATTGCTGGGAGACGTTACCTCCCGCAGCAGAACGACCGCGCGCTCGAGCTGCAGCTCCTCGTACAGGATCACTCCCCGGCTCAGGACCTCAGCCGGCGCGCGCTGCGCAGGCACGGGGCGCGCGAGCAATGCCACTGAAGTCACGACCACCGCGATTCGGACGAGGCTCATCACTGGGGATCCTGGGTCGGCAGGGCGATGCGCGCGAGCGCTGTGATCTCGTCGGCCACGATAGTGACGGTGGTGTCGAAGGACTTGTAGCCCGGCGCCGAGACGCGCAGGCGATGCGAACCGACACGAACCGTCGAGTCGAGGACGACGCCGCGTCCGAGCAACTTGCCATCGATGCGAATCTCGGCATCGGCGGGGAAAGCGCGCACCCTCAATAGACCCGTTGCTTGGGGTTCGGCCACCGGCGCTGCGGTTTGGCGCGCCGACGAGTCGATGAGCGGGAGCGCGATCTCTCGACGTGTCTCGATTGGCTCCGTGGCGGGCGGCGCCACGACGATCGCCGCTGGAACCGGCACGGGCGCGGGAGCCCGACTGAGCACGACCGCTGCCGCTCCCCCTGCCCCGAGCACGGTGGCGACGATCAGTGCGATCGCCCATCGGGAGAGCGACGCCACCCGCGGCTGGACGGTCGGCGCGGATTGCGGCGTGAGGCGGATCGAGCTCGCGAGCGCCGGAAGGGCGGAGATGCCGACCACCGGAATGGGCGCGCCGTGCGCGAGATCGCGGAGGTGCGCGAGTCCCTGACGTTTGTCCTCCTCCGGAAACGCAACGGCCTCGACCGCCGCCAACATGGCTTGGCTCGAGGCGAAGCGATGCTCCGGCTTCTTGGCGAGTGCGCGGTCGATCAGCTCGCGCAGCAGCTGAGGAACGTCGAGACGAGCCGTGGTAACGTCCGGCACCTGCGTGTAAAAGTGGTGATGCATGATGCCGGGCAGGGACTCCGCCTGAAACGGGACGCTGCCCGTCAGCATCTGGAACGCCACGACTCCTAACGAGTACTGGTCGCTCTGCGGTCCGATACGGCGGGCGGCGCACTGCTCCGGACTCATGAAGTAGGGCGTGCCGACCATCGTCCCCGTCGACGTGAGGCTCGCATCTTCGGCAGCGCGCGCGATCCCGAAGTCGGTGACGACCACCCGACCGTCGCGATCGACGAGGATGTTCGCGCTCTTGATGTCGCGGTGAACGATGCCGCGCTCATGCGCGTAGGCGAGGGCGCTGGTCGCTGACCGCAGGACGTGCAGAACGACGGGAACGGGCAGCGGCCCCTGCGACGCGATGATGTCCTCGAGCGAGCGACCCTCGATGAATTTCATCGCCATGAACAGGAATCGACCGGCCTGCCCTTCTCGATAGACCGGGATGATGTTCGGATGCTCGAGCGACGCCGCCAGTCGCGCTTCGCGCTTGAAGCGCTCGGTGAGCTCGCGATTCAGCGTCATCTCGGGAGGAAGCACCTTCAACGCCACCCGACGGCCCAGCCCCGCCTCGGTGGCGCGGTAGACGACCGCCATGGCCCCGCGGCCGACCTCACGGTCGATGTCGTACTCGCCGGACAGCGCGTGGCGAACCTCGGCGAGAAGCGCGTCGTCGGCGGCGCCTACCAGGAGTGTCGCCGCGCCCGGGTCGAGCACCTGCCGCCCGCAGCTCGGACAGAACCGTGATCCCGGCGCGATCGCCGCGCCGCAGCGCTGGCACTGGGTCATTGGCTCGTCAGCGTGAAGGTGACGACGCGGCGCTTGATGCCGTTGCCGAACGCCGCCTCGACGCTCACCGAACCGGCCGTGGGCCCGAGTGTCATCTGCGCCTCCGAGAGGCCGCTGGCATTGGAGACGCGATCCACCTGTGTCGACCCCTCGAGATTTCCGCCGCCCGAGAGAATACGGAACCGGACCGACACCCCGGCAACGGGACGCCCTTGCTGATCCATGACGCGGACCGTTAGGCGCTGCGGCAGCGCCGTCCCGCGAAGGGCCGATTGATTGTTGCCGCGCACGATCCGCAGGGAATCCTCGGAGAGGGCCGCTCCGGGGAAATGGGGCGCCACCGCCGGAGCCGCGAAATCGACGGCGCCGATCACGCTGTCGCCCACCGCATCGAGCGCCGTGGCTCGACGAGGGCCGCGTCCGTCGCCCCACCAGTTCGGCTGCGCGGTGAGCAGCGCCGGCTCCCCGTTCACGATCGCCGCCACGGCATGGTCGGCGAAATCGTTGTTGGCGACGCTGGCTGTGAGCCACTGGGCGATCTCGAGGCCGCGACGCTGGCGCCACACGCGATTGCCTTCGAAGCGGACGCTGCCCGCTCGCAACGACGCACCATCGAGCGACCGGTAATCGACGATGCTCGAGCCAGTCACGTCGGCGGAGCTGGCCACGGCGGTAATGGAAGCCGGCCAGCGAATGACCGGGACCGTCTGCGTGCCCGCGCCCGATAGCGTCACGTTCTGGACCGTGAGTGTAGCGCCGGTGAGCGCGATCGCCGTCTCATTTGCGCCAGTAAAGCGGGTCCCACGGATGGCGAGTGCCGCGCCGACGCCATCGACCGTGATCGCAGCCATTCCGGTATCCGCGGTGGCGCTGGTACAGGTGGCGAGCCAGCCATTTACCACGGAGAGCGACGACGCGCCGCGGACGTCGACGCATCCGCGCCCGGCGCCGTTGCGCAGCGTATCCGACGTCATCGCGATCGTGTCGGCGTCCTCAGCGGTGACGGAGCGCACGGCACTCTCGAGGACTGAGCCACTGAGCGACCACGTGGAGCGCGCCGAGCGAATATGATACCTCCCGCCGGTGAATCGGCTCGCCGAGATTGCGACGCCGGCACCGCGTGCATCGGTGAGGCGAATCGCGTCCATCGCGTTTCCGGCCGTCTCGGTGAACGAGCTCCCGCTGACCGTCACTCCCCCCGACTCGATGATCTCGAGCGCAGCGCGTCCGTCTGCAGCGCTCCCTCCCGAGGGTGGATCGGTCGACTGCTGATCGAGCGAGAAGACGTTGTTCGCGATGACGGTCGCGCCAGTCGCCGCGTGGACACGCAGCAGCCGGTGGCGTCCCGAGAGCGTGTCGCCGTCGACGCGAGCGCCCGATGTCGAATCGAGGAGGATGCGCGGTCCGATCGTCGCTCGCACCGCGCTCAGCTCGATGACGTTTCCGAACCCGCCGACCACGCGGATTCCCTCGCCGTTTGCACCGGCAACCGAGTCGACGCCCGACACCTGCACGCGGGAGACGAGTCCGGTGCTCACGTTCGCGAGGAGAATTCCATAGCCGACGACAGCGGTCACCCGACTGTTGGTGATCACGGGACCGGTCGCGTTCGCGATGCGGAAGCCGCGACCGACTCTGGACGTTTCGCCGGGATTGACGTGCACGTTCTCGAGACGGATTCCGGCGCCGTCGGCGCTGACCGCCGGCCCGTCGACCACATGACGAATGGCGATGTTTCGAATGAGCACCGAGGATCCCGCGGCGATCGAGACGGCCGCCGTGCCGCTTTCGTGCGAAAGCACCGGCAGGAACGCGGGGTTGCTGCCGTTGGCGAGGTATGCCGAGTCGTTACCGATGATCGAGATCTGTCCGGCGAGGACGGGTGATTCGGCGTACGGCCGATTGCCGGGGCTGAGCGCGATTGTGTCACCGGAGGTGATATCGGCCAGAGCGGTCTGTATGCTGGCAAAGGGACGCGTCCGCGTGCCGATGCGCGGCACGGCGCTCGAGGCGTTGTCGACGTGATGCACCGTCAGGTCGCGGATGACGAGCCGTACCGTGTCGGCGATCGTGCCGGCTTCGCCGATGATGCGGGCGACTCCCGGGGCCATGGCGGTTACGGTACCCGTCGAGGACACGACGGCGACCGCCGGATTGTCAGAGCGCCAAACGGTCGGATAGTTGGGGATCGGCACGCCCTGCGCGTTGCGGACGTCCGCCGTGTAGCTCAGCTGTTGACCCGCTCTCGTGAGCGTATCCGCCGACGGGTCGATCGCGATCGTCGCCGGGTCATTGATCACCTCTACGCGCGCACCCGAGCGGACCGGACCCTTGAAGGCATAGATCATCGTTATGCCACTGCCGATGGCCGTGACACGGCCCGAGGCATCGACGCGGGCCACCGACGCGTCGCCACTCTCCCAAAACGGCGTGACACCGGACACCGGCGCACCACTGGCGTCCACGGCCGTGGCGGTAATCGTCACTTCCGCCCCGATCGCGCGGAGCGTGACCGCTTCGGGTGACAGGACGAACGCCGCCAGGCGCTGCTCGACCGTCACCGTTGCTCGGGCGGTATCCGTGGCGACGATCGCCAGAATCTCCGTTGATCCTGTTCCGCGGGCGGTGAGGCGCCCGCTTGCGACCGCGACCTTGTTGGTGTCGAGCGAACGCCACTCCACGGGCACGTCAATGATGCGATCGTCGGCCCCGAGGGGTACCGCGTGAATGGTCGCGGTGTCACCGACGCTCGTTAGGGCGACGGCCGGCCGGTCCAGCTGAAGGTCCTTGAGCACGACACGCAGCGTACGCCGCCACGACTCGCCCTCTTCGGGGAAAAGCGAGCCGAGGACGCGGATCGTAACCTCGGTCGTGCCAAGGCGCCGCGCGTGAAGCGAGTCGCCGGCGGTGGATACCGCGAGGATTTCCGGGTTCTCACTCGACAGGATTACGCGAGGCTCGGCCACCGGAGCGCCGCTGCTCGTTACGCGGATGACCGGTGCAACGCGGCTCTCGACGAACAGGAGGGTGTCGCTGAGCCATTCGAGCTCGAGGTCCGCCACGCCCACGGGACCGAGCACGTTGGCGCCATCGCAGGTGGCTGTGGTCGCGATGATCGCGAGGGCCGCGACGAGGCGCGCCAGCGCGGTGGCGAGTCCATGCACAAATGATCGACGAACGCGATGCGGCATGACTCGACGCAAATCGGTAGGCGCTGTGGCGGGGACCAGCCCCGCTGGATGTCAGTGGAGAGGCGTTCTCGATCTCCTGTTCAGACGATTCCCGGGGCGTAGTCGAAACGTTTTCGGGTTTTACTCGGATCTTCGCGCGGAGGTGGTGCCGGGGCCTGTTCGTTGCGGAGCGGGACCCTTTGCGTCCCTCCAAAACGATGGTACGAGCCCACCGACTCCTAACGCTTCTGGCCCTGACGGCCTGCGCGGACAGCGATCAGGGAACCGCGCCGGTATCCCCGGAGCCGGTTGCCGGCGAGATCCTCGGTGCCGTGCGGGGGACGGTCGATGTGGTCGCCGGCACCCTGACGTTCGAGCCGATCCCGGCTGCTGGACTCTCCCGGCGCGGCGTCAGCGACGCTCGACCCTCCGGTATCTACGGCGACCAGGGCATCACGGTGCGACTGTACAACTCGCCCGTGACGGTCGTTCCGTCGTCCACGGCCGGCAAGGAGATCTACCGCGCGAACGTGGGCATTCGGAACCTGCTCGCGTTCCCCGTCGGCGACGAGCAAGCCGGAGTGCCGCTCGACACGATGGGCGTGTTCGTGTTCATCAATTCGGGTCCCACGGTCACGGCAACGTCGTCATCGTGCTCACCCGCATGCTCGGTCACCGCGCGCAACGCACACGGAGTTCTCGCGTTCAACCAGCCCGGCCAGCGCTACTGGCACTGGAACGAGCGCATCGGCGCGTTCGGATCCGGGAGCGACACGACACGCGTTCGTCGCACCTGGGAATTCGAGGCGGATACGCAGGTGACCAACTTTCAGTTCGACGTGCTCGTGAGCGCGGCGTGGCCTCCTCCCGCCGAATCCCGATGGCGGATGGGTTACGAAGGAGACTCGGTCCCCGATGTCGGCGCGGAACCGGGTTGGACGCGCAATGCCACCGGCACGCCCACGTTTGCGCTGAATTCACCGACCGCCGGCATCCTCACGATCAGCGTCGGCATTGGGGGGAGAGTCGCCTTTTATCAAAGCGACTCTCTGAACACGACCACTAACGCCTACATCGAAACGCGATTTCGCATCAACACGCCGACGATGCTGGCGCCCGAGGTGTCATTCGGCATCGACGACCAGGTGAAATTCATCGGCGCAGGCGTTTCGGCCACCCAGGCCGGATTTCTCAACTCGAGCTTCGCCTTCCTCGCCGGAAGCGTTCCCGTCTCCGCGAGCTCGTTTCACACATATCAGATCCGGAAGTTCGGAGCGGACAGTGTGCAGCTCTGGATCGACGGCGTGCGGCAGGTGAGCCGAGCGTATTCGACGCTCTCCGCTCACCTGCCTGTCACGCCGCATGGGTTCTACTTCGGCCCCGCCGGCAGCGGTGCGAATCCCGTCAGCGTGGTTGGCAACTCCTCCAGCTGGGATTACGTGATCTACGAGATCGGCGCTACGCAGCCTTAGCGAGATGGCGACAGCGCGGCTGCCGGGCGAGCGCGCCTAACGCGCAGACGCCCTCCGTACAGGGTGGCAGGGACGATGAGCATCAGGAAGACGATGTGGTACCACACCGGCGTCAAGCGCCACGCGGACGCCTCAACACCGATGCCGATGGCGAGCTGGAGAATGGCGAGGGCCCACACTGCCGGCATCGAATGCTGTGCGGCGACGCTCGCCGTGACGTACCCGGCGAGGACCGACAGCGCGACGCTGTAGACGAGCAGCCCCACGAGGGCCCCGGTGCTCGTCACCGGCTGCCCCATCGAGAGTAGCGATGGAAAGGCCGCCTGTGCCGCCTGTGTCCCTCCGACCCAGAGCAGCGCCCACACGAGTGCGCCCGCCACGACCGCGATAATCGCCCGTCCCGTCTTCGCCATGGTGCACCCCCGGTGGAGTTCGCGTCGGTCTTGTTGACGGGGGGAATATGTGATATTATTATCACATGTGCAAGCTCGGTAGCCAGCAGCTCCACGGACATCAAGGTTCAAAGTTGGGAAGCGGATTACGCGGATTTAGCGGATTCGGCGGATCGTTCCGATGCCGAGAACTCCCCTCACTCCGGAAAAAAAAACACTGCTTTTGCTCCTGTAGGAGAGATCGGGAAGCGAAGAGTCATCC
>DATFBS010000006.1:0-23713 GCA_035253695.1 Gemmatimonadaceae bacterium | reverse complement strand
GCCAGCTCCGCGCGACTCCACGATGCCCGAGGAGGAGCCACTCAACCCCGAGACCTTCTACTGCAGCATCTACTCGCGCCGAATCACCTTCGCGTCACCGACCGTCTTGTCGATCGAAGCGCGCAACATCGGCACGGAGTTTTGCAGTCCCGCCAAATACTCGACGTCGGGCACCAACATCGTCAGGGAATTCGGCTCTCTCACACGTGTCCCCCTGCGTCCACTCCTTCCGCCAAATGTGACTGCCCAACTGGATTCGCTCTTCATGGATAGCGAGGGGTTCGTGTATTTCGCCGATGATCCCGCCGCGAACATCGACTCCACGTGGGGGATACGCCGGCAGCAAGGCGCCTGGTCTGCCAGAATCTGGGTCGACGGACCCATCGTCGCCCGAGGCGGCCACGAGACCGAGGAAGGCCCGCTCCTACCGCACTCCTTCACCGGTGACGCACCGCTTCCGATGCCCTGGACCGAGCTCGTGAGGCAGGTGCCGAACGCGGGCGACGCCATCGCGTCGCCGACGGGCGATTACGTCCTCGTGCAACGAGCGGATTCCCTGCTGCTGTTCCGCCAAACCAGCGGACAGCTGGGCTCCCGGTTGCTGAGCGTTCACATCGGATACTACGAGGAGCTCGCGATGGTCCGATGGGCAACGCCCAGCGAAACGCGCCGCTGGAGCTCGGAGCTGCCCAGGCTCGCGCCGCCGACGGTCCGCGTGGTATCCTCGCCGCGGTAGAACCTATGCCGCCGGGTCCATCGAGCGTCTTACGCTGGGGGCGCCCTCCGCGCCCTTCCCAGAGAATCGCGCCCTCCCAGGCTCGCCATGGCCCCGAAGAACGCGACCTTGCGCTCGCCGAGCGTCATCCGCACCGCGTACATCTCCAGATCCCGCAGCAGCTCATCGGCAATGCGATTGAGCTCGCCATCGTTGCCGGCGTACGATCGAATTCGCTTCGCCGTCGCCGTCAGGACATGTTGCGCACGCTCGTAATCGCCATATCGGTTGAGCTCCGTCGCCTGGGCTCTCGCCCGCGCGGCGTACACCGATGCCACCGCGCGGTCGACGATGCGGTTCCGCGGCTGGCGATCGTTCTCAGCGTGTTCGGCGAACGTCCACCGTGCGTCATGGCGTGAGCTCCCGAGCACGCCCTGCGCGTCGGCAAGCCAGAACTCGGCGGCAATCGATTCGCCCGGCATCCCCTCGGGCATGACGAGTCGAACCACCACCTCGACATGCTGCGTCGATACGAGGTCGCCGAGCTCCACGTGCAGCTCGTTGTCGCCTCGGACGTTCACCTGATGGTAACGGTTGAGCGATTCGGCTGTCGCACCCGCCGGCAGCCCCACGCGGAGGATCGCGCGTCGCGCCACGACGTCGAGCGCCTCGCCCACCTCGCTCGCGAGCAGATCGGGGATCTGCCGCGGCTTTTCAATGAAGTAAAAGTGCCCCTGTCCCGCGTCGGCCATGTCGCGTAGCAAGCGCTCATCGAAGTCCGAGCCGACCCCGAACGTCGTCGTCTGTACGCCGCGCCCCGCGAGATCGCCGGCGATTCGCACCAGCTCGTCGTGCGACGTCACGCCATTGTTCGCGAGGCCGTCCGTCAACAGCAGGCACCGATTCACCTGCTCGTTCACGAGCTGGAGGGCGATCTGCTCGCATCCGCGCATCCACCCGCCGCAGAGATCGGTGCGTCCGCCTTCCTCGACGCGCGCCAGCGCTTCGAGAGCGCGACGAACGGCATCGGGCGTCGCGAGCGTCGAGGGCGCGACGACATCGACCACGTCGTCGTACACCACCAGCGAGAAGCGGTCGTTGGGACTCAACAATCTCAAGACCTGCTCCGCGGCTTCCTTCACCAGCGCGAGCTTCGCCCCCGCCATCGATCCCGAACGATCGAGCACGAGCGAGATGTTCACTGGGGGGCGCGTCTCTCGCCGCTCGGCGGCTGGCGCATCGACAGTGACGAGCACGTAGCGCGTGCTGCGTCGCGCGCTCCGAATGAGCGCGCGGTCGGTCTGGATGCTGAGCGTCATAGCTTCTCCTCGGCGAACAGCTCTCTGGCGAATTCGAGCAAGCGCTCGACGGATCGGTTTTGCTCGCGCGTCAACGGGCGGCGCAGGTGAAGCTCGATGTCGGGAGTGAGCGACACTCGCTCCCAGTTGGAGCGCGTGGGCGGCGGCGGCGCGCTCTCGCGAGAGCTCCGCGAGAGGCTCACTCTCATCGCCGCAGTGGAGAGTCTCGGCGATCCTGCCGCAAGCACCTCCCTGATGTAGCCGAGCGCGGTCGGGTCGCGCCGCGCCGGCGCGGCATTCACCAGCTGTCCGACCTGCTCATCGCTGAGAGTCCCGAGCTGCCGCCGGATTTCGCCGAGGGGGAAGTGCTCACGCTGGAGCCGCTTGATGAGGCGGAGGCGTGCGAGATGCCCTTCGTGGTAATGAGCGCCGGGGCCTCTCGTTTCCGGCGCGGGGAGAAGCCCCTGCTGGATGTAGTAGCGCACGGTACGTGGGGTGACATCGGCCGCATCGCAGAGCTGGGCGAGGTCGAGATCGGGGCTCATGCGGCGAATATCACACTGTGACGTTACACTGTCAATATCCCGCCTAGCGCGCGACCTTCTTGACGGTTTCCCAGGTTCGCGTCGTGACGGCCTTGCCGAAGGTCTTCTCGATCAGCGTCATGAAGACGGGCCCTTCGGATGTCGGCAGGTAGCTGCTGAAGATCTCGGTCCCTTTCATTGCGTGGATGGTCGCACCGCTCTTTTCGATTGGGAGCTGGAGCTTCGCCTTCGGCATCTCACGCAGAAAGGTGACGATGCGCTTCGCGTTGGACGGCAACCCGAGCGCCTGGTATGGATCGCTTGCGAGCATGTCCCGGAGCATGTCCAGCGACCGCACGATCGTAAGAAACCGGTTGCCGAGCCGCTTCTCCATGGCGGCTTCCGCCTTCTTCTCGATCGAAGCTTGGGAGGCCGCGCGAGCGCTGAAGACGACGTTTCCGCTGGAGAGCACGGTTTTCACGTCCTCGAAGCCCGCAAGCTCGAAGGCCTTCTTGAGCTCCGGCATCTTCGCGTTCATCGGGCTCACGCCCCTGAGAAACGCCGCGTAGCGTGGCATCGGCGGGAAGTTGCCGCCGCCGTACAGCCCGGGCAATGCCGTTCGTTCTGTAAATGCTTTCTTTTCCGCGGAGGCAAAAAAGACCTTAAGGGATTCGCACGCTGAGCCCTGGCGTGTTACAGCCGAGCACGGGCACGACCGCGAGCTCGCGCTCCTCCCCGTCGCGACGAATGCGAAGGCGGACCGTATCGCCGACGGCGAGATTCGCGAGTCGCCTGCCACCTTCGCGCGTCGTGATGGGAACGTCATCGATCGCCAGCACCACATCGCCCACGCGCAGCGTCCGAGAGGGAGCAACGGTGGCGTCGAGCGCCCCCACACGGGGCTCGACCGCGAAGCTGTGTGCATAACCACCGCGCTCGTCGCGCGTACTGACGTTGCACGATCGGCCCACGCATTCCAGCCGCGTGATGCCGATCGTCCCTGCCCTCTCCCGATTCTCGGGGCACGCTGCGCTCTGTCCGTGCGCATACCGCGCCGCCGTCGTCAGGACAACGAGGCACGCGATGCCGCGAAGCGATGCTCGATTCATGGTGTCTGCTCCATAGGGGAACGCGCTGCCGCTCGGTCGCGCACTGTCCGCGCGAGTGCCAACAGCTCGGACGCGGCGGCGTCGGCGCCGAGCGGTTGCACCGCTTCCGCGGCGGCGCCGTAGAGCGTTGCGAGAGCGACTTCGCGTGCGTAGATGACGCCCCGATCATTGCCACGTCCGGATGCATTGAGCCTGGCGAGCGCCGCGATGTAGGAGGTCCCCGCTTGCTGTACGTCGAGCGCGGGTCGGAGCTCGGTGGGGGGCGGTGATGACTCGGCCGGTAACCGGCGAGTCGCTGTTCCGACCGCCACGCCGGCGCTAAAAATCACCGCCGCGGCCGCCGCAGCCATGAGCGGTGACACGCTCCTCCATGACGCAATGTGCCTGCGCGAATCAGCCAGCCGAGTAGCGCTCGGATCGATGGGCGGGATCCGCCGCGCGGTGATCGGCAGCGCGCGCAGCGCTTCCGAGAGCGAGACAACACGCTGGACATATCCGGCACAGTCGGCGCATCGCTCGATGTGCTCGGAGATCGCGCGCCGTTCATCGATGGCTGCGGTACCATCCGCATACCGCTCCAGCAGAAGGCGGGCGGGGTGGTTCGACTGTGAGATGGTCATCGATCGAGCCGCTCCAATAGAAGGTGCCGGGCGCGATGTACCTGAGATTTCACCGTGCCGACACTGATTCCCAGCATCGTGGCGATCTCCGCGTGTGAATAGCCTTCGATGGCGAAGAGGATGAGGACTTCGCGCGCACCCTGGGGCAATGACGCGACGGCATTCTCCAGGTCGAGTCGGGCGCCTGGCGTCTCGTGTTGCGCGGCAATGCCATACGCGGCCTCATCGAGAGCGAGCATCGGGTGACGGCGGCGCCTGCGCCCCTCGCGCCACACGCGAACGGCGATCGTGTGGAGCCACGTGTACGGGCCCGATTCTCCACGAAAGCCCGGCAGCGCGCGCCAGGCGCGGACGAACGTCTCGGACAGCACGTCGCTCGCGTCGGCTGTGTCACCACAGAGGCGGAGCGCAAGCATGTAGACTCGCGGTGCATGCTGGTGATAGAACTGCGTGAAGGCGTCGTCCTCCGATGTCGGATGGGGCAGATCCACGACCGGTACCGGGCGATCGCCAAGGGTGGTGCTGCTCGGGGCAGACTGAGTCACGCTCTATTCGTCGCGCCGAGGGGTCGAAAGGTTGGAAGGGTCCTCACCACAGGAACGCTTACGTCTTCGCGGTAAAAAAGACCGGCGCATCATCACAACACCGTATGGTCAGCGGTCACCCGAAGCCCATTACGCGCCTCTCGCCGAGATCGTCAACTAGGCAAGGAAGACCCGTCGTGCCCCGGTGGTGCTACGAAGTGACCGTGATCACCCGCCGAGGAACGACGTCAGCTCTCCCTCCCCTTTCAAGGACAACTGATGCGCTCCCGCCTGCTGCTCGTCTCCCTGCTCGTGGCGGTTTCTGCGTGTAGCGACCAGACGGTCTCCACAGCGCCTAACGTCGGCCTGCCGAGCTTCGACATCGCCGACGCGGCCCGCGACTATAAACCCGGCTTCTATTGGCTGCCTCCCATCGTGAAGCAGCCCGTCGTCAGCGGTACCTTCGACGCGACGCTCTCGCCTGTGGTCGAGATCTGCGAGCTCGTCGAGGGTACGTGCGGTCCCGTGCTCGCGACGTACACGATGACCTCCGGCCCAAACGGCGAGCTCGTCCATCTCCAGGATGACCAGCACTATCACGTCAACTGGCACACCAACGAGTTCACGCTCAGCGTCACCAGCAGCTACCGTATCTCCGTCCGCGCCGGCGTCAACAATGTTCTGCTCGGCTACGCCGATGTGCAGCCCGCCGCCAACGGCAGCGGGCTCAAGAACCTCGATAGCAATGAGCTGATGGGCCTCGTGGACGGACGCACCCTGCCCATCAGGTTCCGCATCGAGACTGGCGTGGTGGGCGGCATCGTCGTTGAGCCACTCGAGACGACGCTCCAGCCCGGCGGCACGCAGCAGTATGTGGCGACCGTGACCGATCTGCACGGCGATCCACTGAGCACGAACGTCACGTGGAGCAGCTCCGATGAGAGCATCGCCACGATCGATCAGTCCGGCCTCGCGACCGCTGTCGCCGAGGGCATTGTGACGATTACCGCGACCGCTGAGCTCGTGAGTGGAAGCGCAACGCTCACGGTCGAGGCGCCGGTGCCGGTCGTCGGCAGCATCGAGGTCACCCCGATCGACGTAACGCTCGAGTCGGGGCGCACGCAGCAATACGTGGCGCTCGTCAGGGACGTGCAGGGCAATCCCATGAGCGCTGACGTCACCTGGAGCAGCTCCGATGAAAGCGTCGCGATCGTCGACCAGTCGGGACTCGCGACCGCCGTCTCGCAGGGCACGGCGATCATCACCGCGGCCGCCGGTGCTGTGAGCGGCAGCGCGACGCTGATCGTCAACGAGCCGGTCGAGGAAGGCGTGGTTCTCGTCAGCGCCGGCGATTCGCACTCGTGCGCTCTCGAGAATGGCATGGCGTATTGCTGGGGACTCGGCAGCTCGGGTCAGCTCGGCAACGGCTTCCTGACGACTCGAGTCACGCCGACCCCGGTCGTGGGCGGCCACATCTTTACCGCGATCGCCACCGCCGAGACGCATTCGTGCGGCATAACGACCAGCGGACAGGCGTATTGCTGGGGTCTCAACAACGTCGGACAGCTCGGCGATGGCACGACTATCAGCCAGGCGTCCCCGACGCTCGTCAGTGGCGATCACATCTTCACGTCGATCGTGGCCGGTGTGTTCCATACCTGCGCGCTCACCACCAGCGGCCAGGCGTACTGCTGGGGCTTCAGCATGAATGGCGCGCTGGGCAACGGCACGAACACGGTACGCACGGTGCCGACGCCGGTATCGGGAAATCTGATCTTCGCGTCACTCACCGCGGGCCGAAGCCACACCTGCGGCCTAACGACCGCGGGCGAGACGTACTGCTGGGGCTTGAACTCGTCCGGCCAGCTCGGTGACGGCACCACGGCCAACAAGCTCGTTCCCACGCCGGTGATTGGCGGGTTGACGTTCTCGTCGATCAGCGCGGGTGATTCGCATACCTGTGCGCTTACCGCGGAGGGGAGGGCCTATTGCTGGGGCAACGCCGACCAGGGCCGACTGGGCATGGGCGACCCGGGTGCGTTCTTCCATACGTCACCGCAGAGTGTCGCGGGCGGTCTGAGCTTCATCGCGATCACTACGGGCGAGGCGCATTCGTGCGCCATTACATCGACCGGCCAAGCGTACTGCTGGGGCTCGAACGCCAGCGGCCGCCTCGGCATCGGCACGACGGAAGCGCTGTCGCTCGTTCCGGCGGCCGTTGCCGGCGGGCTTTCCTTCCAATCGATCGACGTCGGCGACCACAGCTGCGCGGTCACCACCACCAATGCCGTGTACTGCTGGGGTCCGGGCGGCAGTGGCCGACTGGGCAACGGCTCGACCGCGAATCAGCTGGCGCCGATGCCCGTTGCTGCGTTTCCTGAGAGCTGATTTCTCAGCACAGAGGTGGTCGAGGGTGTCCAGGGTGTCCGTGTGATTCGAGGAGAGGCAACGTTCCTTCGATTACCTGGACTAACTGGACACCCTGGACCACCTCCGCCGTTATGCAGCAGCCTTTACTCTTCGCAAAGGTTTCGCAGCCGCTCCCACGAAGCTCCATCCAGGAGCGGCCGCGTCTCATAACGCGCCTCGCTCGCCATGCGCTCCAGCTCGGCGATGCGATCGACCGTCCGCGGATGACTCGAGAGATACCTCACGAAGCGGGGCGCGTCGCCGAATTCGGCCTCGAGCGTGCGCATGAACGAGATCATTCCCGAGGGATCGACCTGAGCCGCCCGCAGTAAGCGCAGGCCTTCGCGATCGGCCTCGGTTTCGTCGCCGCGTCGGAAGGTGAGCGCGCCGAGCGATGCGACCGTGTTCGCCGTCGTCTCGCCGCCTCCCGTGATACTGAACAGCGCGAACCGCAGTGGCACCTCGCGCAGCAGCGACCTGGTCGAGTGGCGCAACGTCACGTGCTGAATCTCGTGTGCCAGCACACCGGCGAGCTCCTCCGGCGTCTTGGCCGCGTTGACGAGCCCGCTGAACAGGAAGACGAAGCCGCCCGGAGCCGCGAACGCATTAATGAGAGAGTCGCGCACGACGATTACGTGGAAGCGGTACTCCTCGCCGGGGCCCGCGTCGGTGAGGCGCGTGACGATAGTTCGGAGCTCGGGAACCGAATCGGCGTCGGCACAGACCCGATCGGAGCGCTGGAGGTGCTCGAGGAAGCCCTCACCCATCGAAACCTCCCACGACTTGGGCAGTCGGTCCGCCGCCCACACCGCGCCCGCCGGTGCACCCCACACGTAAAGCGCCACCACGAGGACCAGTGCCGCGACACTCAGGGCGACGATCGGGCCGGTTTTCCATTGGCGCCTAACGGCCCGTCTCGCCACCGGCGACGCCTCGCGGATCTCGGCGGCGAACGTCGGATCGTTGACCAAGAGCGCCTCGGCCGGCTCGTCACCGAATTCGAGGCGCACCTGTTCCGTCGAGTAGCCGCCCTGCGTCTGGCGTACGAGGCTCAGCGGCCACAGCAGGGTCGTGCCATCGGTGCGCCGGATGCGCAGCCGATTTCCCTCGAGTGTGAGCGTGACGGATTCTCGCGCCGCGGTGCGGCCGTCGTAATAGAACCCCGACCACTCCCAGCGGCGCGAGGTCACCACGCTCTACATACCGAAGTCCACGTCGACATCGAGCGTGTCGGCCAGTCCTTCTCCGACCGCCTGTGCCTCCCCGGCGCGCTGCTGAATCGTCGCCCAGTCGACGGTGCCGACGAGCGAGAGGTTGTTGCACCAGAAGGAGTGCATTCGAGCGATCGCCCAGGGTGTCCCGAGTCCGAGCGTGAACAGTACGAGGAGAAGATTGGTGACGTGCAGGCCGAGCAGTGCGCCGCCGGTGATGGTGGACTGGAAGCGAGCGCCGCGCATGGCGGTATGGTTCCAGAAGTGGCGGTTCTTGAACGCCGCGTACCAGGCCCAGTAGAGGCCCAGCGTCGGGAGGGTCAGCAGCACGGCTTTGACGTATTCCCTGAACAGCGGTCCCGGCTTCCCGTCGTACATGAAGGGCTCGGAGCCGAACTTCGCGTGCTCGACGAAGAACGCGCGGGCCTGGTTCGCGAAGTAGGGAGCATAGAAACCCAACGTGACGATCGTGAGCAACGTCCCGCGAATCATCAGCGAGAGGAATGCGGTTCCATCGCCGTGGAACGAGAAGCGGATGCCGCGCCACGACGTCCGGCGCAGCCGATACCGGCGGGCGCTGTTGATGGCGAGCGCGACGAGCAGAAAGAACACCACGTAAAAGCCGACCGTCGTCGCGATCTGCGCACCGACCGAGGCGTTCTCACCAATGATGGCGCTGTTGAGCGCGCTAAAGGCGAAGCTCAGGATGATGAGGACCACACCGGCCTTGATGAACCCGGCGAAGAGCTCACCACCGGTGCCATGGTAGGCGAAGCGATCGCCATCGAGCTCGGTGTGGCTCCAGTGATAGACGCGCACTTTGGTCTTGGCCCACGCCGAGTAGATGGTCAGCGTGATGATGGTCAGCAGCGCGTTCACGAACATGAGGCCAAAGAGGGAGCCGCCGGTTCCGTGGTACCGGAGCCTCGCCGTGGTGGGGTCCATCAGGTCCTCCGAAGGGCCGTGCGTTAGGTAGGGGTGTGCGGGGAACGCAATATTGGATGCTTGGTGGGATATCGCCAGAGCACCGAGGCGCTAAAAAATGATCCCGAACGTGACCGGCACCGTCTGGATCGACTTCGTATCGATGACCCCACGCTCGGTGTAGACGTTCTGGACGCGGCCTTCGACGAACATCTCCAGCCGCTTGATCTTGATCGCCAGCCCCGCTCCGCCGTCGACGCCGAACCGGGTTTGCGAGCTGCTCTCGTCAGGCTCCCCCGAGGTCTGGAGCTCGTTCCGGATGTGGAAGGCGCCCAGGCCAGCCATCACGTACGGGCGAATCGGTCCCTTGAGCAGATTGATCGAGATGTTGCCCAGGCCGCCGAGGACCAGGCTCTCGCCCGTCGTCGGAGTCGGAGCGCCCGGCAGTGCTTCCTTCCAGTCGAACTTCGTCGCGCTGAGGTCGAACCGGAACGACGGAAGCCCCGGAATGTTGAGCAGCATGAACCCGCGTCCGTGGACACCATTCTCGAACGCTTCCTTCGCGTTGCTCGTCGGCACGCTCATGCCACCGCCGAAGCCGACCTGAACCAGTGGCTTGCGGCTGGAGATCAGCCCCATCCCGGGAAGCTGCGCTGACAGGGGAAGGGCCGTGGTGCAGAGGACGAGGCCGAGCGCGATCGAATAGGTCCTGCGCATGGAGCGCTCCTTCGATGGGTGTGTGAGGGAGTGCGCTCCACCGGTGGAGAGCACGTAGCCGTTTCTGGAGTGATGACGAGTACGTGCTCGAAGAATTACATCGTCGAGGCCGTCTACAGGCTGGCCATATGCCGCGGGCGGGTCGAGGCGATGAATCCAACGATGCAGGACGCCATGAGCGACCCAATCCCGGTGACCAGGCCGTACCGCGGCGCGAGACCGCCCACGATCATCGTTAGGACTCCCGCCAGGACGAACGCCGTTCCGAACGCGCGGTGCGTGCTCCGCCAGAGCCCTGGGTCCTCGAGGGTGCGCTTCGTCCGCACACCCGCAACCCAGTTCGGCCGCAAGCGCGGCATCACGTTCCCCATGAGGATCAGGCACAGGCCGAGCACCATGGGGATGATGCGCACGGCGAGATCGCCATAGCCGAGTGCGCCAGCAATGATCGCGGCGTGGACGGCGAGCAGAAGCATGACGACGGCGAGCACGATCGTATCGTAGGTTTTTCCAAAGCGCGCGAACTGCTCCGGGCTCGTGACGGCATGCGGTACGTCGCGGAAGACGCGGCGACCGATGCGCTCACCGCGAGCGGTGGGCGCGGCGCGAAATGCAGCCCACATGACGAGCGCGAGCGCCGGAAGGAGCGACAGCGCGAGCCAGCGCGGCACCAGATCGCTGGCTTCATTCGTGTCGAAGGGGACGAGACCGTTCATACGAAGCTCGAGGACGGGGGGCAGCCACCCGTACGCGAGCAGCGACGCGACGGCCGCGAGGCCGATGAGGACGAGGGGAGTCCACTTACGATCGACGCTTGGCATTTGATCCTCTGGGCTGCACCCAGTTGAGGAGATGTTCGACGGCATCCTGGAAGACGGTCGTATCGAGCTCGTAGACGATGCTCGACCCGTTGCGTTCGGTGGTCACGAGCTCGGCGTCGCGGAGCACCGCGAGGTGGCGCGAGATCGTGGCCCATGCGGACGGGAACTTCGCGGCGATCTCGCCGGATGGCAGCGGTCCGTCGCGGAGGAGATGCAGGATCTCCCGTCGAGTGGGGTCAGCGAGAGCTTTGAAAACGGCATCAGGTGAGGCCATGTGGCGACCAAGGATTCGTTTATTAGCTAATAAGCTAAGTAGCTTATTTCCTCCTGTCAAGGTTGCGCACTGCGCTGCGCTGGAACCATCCTGGCGAGCATATGTCTCGGATCGACGCCACATTCGGCGCCCTCGTCCTCGCTCAGGCCGCGCACTCGGTGGAGGAATACCGCGGCCGGCTCTGGGAGTCGTTCCCGCCAGTGAGATTTGTCACTGGTCTTGTTTCATCAGATCGCGAGCTCGCGTTCGTCATCCTCAACGTCGCGATCGTTGGCTTTGGCGTGTGGTGCTTGCTGTGGCCGGTGCGACGGCGCTGGCGGTCGGCCTGGGGCCTGATGTGGCTTTGGGTTGTGGTCGAGGCGATCAACGGAGTGGGTCATCCGCTGTGGTCGCTGCGACAGGGCGGGTACACGCCGGGGGTCGTCACCGCCCCGATCCTGCTCTTCGTCGCCCTCTACCTCGGAGGACAGCTACGCAAGGCGGAGCGCGTCTAGTCGCCTTTTGTCCCGCGGCGTCGTTTTTGACCTTATGACTTCGTGTTCATATGCCTGTGGACAATGTTCATAACTTATGACATTGCCTCGGCTGCCTGCTCATAATAGGAGCCCCGCCGCTCCCCCTTCACCACCAGATCCCCACGCTTCACGAGCTTCTCCAAGACCGCCCGAGCCTCCCGCGGCCCTACCTGGCAGAGGTCCGCCGCCTGGGCCCTCGTGATCCGGCCATGCGATGCAACGTATTGCAAGATCATACTTTCCCGCTGGATCGGCTCGATTCCTCGCACTCGGACGAAGGCCTCCGGCGTGCCCAACGCGCGGTAGGTGGCGGCCGAGAAATGGTAAACTCGATCCCGGCGCTCATCGCGTGCCTCCAAAAGGCCAGTCTCCACAAGCCGCTCCAGGAATGACAGAGCCACCGGCTCTGCTCGTTGGACTAGTGCCGCCACTCTCCCGACAGTAACACGCCGCTCACTGTCGACAGCATTGAGGATCAGCAGCTCCTCGACCCCCAGCCGCTGCCCGGGCTTGTCCCGGGCGGCGACCAGGCGAGTCAACGCCATATTCGCCGGACCACCGCGCAGGACGACGTGCACCGCCTCGGCCGTCGATCGCGAATAGTCGGGCGCATGGCGGCCGTAGCGGAGCTGACCCTCGAAGATCGTGTCGATCCCACGGCCCGTCCGCTCCACCAACCCGATCCGCTTGAACGCGTTCGCCAGGACCGGGTTCCGCGGGCGCGGTGCCGTCACCAGCAGGTTCTCGAGCCGGACCTCGGCCGGGAAGCCCCCGGGGTTCGAGATCTCGATCTCGTTCTCGCTCCACTGCACGTGCACCGCACCTAACGACGTGTAGTCGCGGTGGATCAAGGCGTTGTGCAGCGCCTCGCGAAACCCCGCCGGGCTGTACCGCGGCACGCCGACGCTCACCGAGCCGACCGCCAGCTCCTCCTCCTCGTTCCGCGCATCGAAGCGCTCGCGAATCACCTCGGCCACCCGAATCAGGGGAAGGCGGTAGAACTCGTTCACGGCGATGCGCAGCCCCGTCATGACCTGGAAGGCCACTTCGTGCGTGGGGATGAGCTGGCGCACCGACTCCTCGCGCCCCACCATGAGCAGACCCGCGATGGTAATCCCGCTTCCCACACGCAGGCCGAGCGCGCGGGCGATCTCCTCGTCAGGCAGGTTCAACAGCGATGCGTCGGCGCGCCCCGCGTTGCGCGCGATCGTCTGACGCAGTCGCTCGAGCTCGAGCGGATCCAGATCCGTCCATTGTGCCTGCGGGACGACGAGCGCCGAGTGATCGATGACGCCGCGGGATGCTTCCCGGGATTGCATTTCGTGCGGCAGGAAGGGGACGCACTTCCACCTGCCATGAACGTCGGTGGCACGGCGGCGATAGACGCCAGCCACCGTCGCCGTCACTGGCTGCTCGGGCGGGATGCTCACGACGAGGACGTCGCGCTCATCGATCGGGACCACGCCGCACTCGACCGAACAGGCCGGCGCGGTCTGGTTCGCGATCATCAGCTCGAGCCGGCGCGCATCGGTGTACGTCCCGTGGCGCGGCCGCGCCCCCGTTATGCGGCCGTCGTCCTCGACGCCGATGAGCACGAGCCCACCGCGCGCGTTGGCGAGACAGGTGACGGTCTCCACGAGCTCGCGATCGTCGAGCGCGCCCCGCTCTTCACCACGGAATTCGACGTCGAGCTGCTCGCCCTGGGCGATGACGTCTCGAAGCTGGTCAGCAGTGAGCATCGTGCGGGAATGCTAGAGGCAATCCCCGCCTCGCGCCACGCCTAGGCGGCTCTCCTCGAGCTCCGCCGCACCGCGCTCGTCGGCGCGTCGAGGATGACCGCCGTGCCGCGGCCGGGTGCGCTCCGAACGTGCAGCGACGCGCCGAACTGCCTCGCGCGCTCCTGCATTCCGAGCAGTCCCCAGTGTCCAGTATATGAGGTGAAGTCGGGGTGGACGGTGAAGCCACGGCCATCGTCGACTACGCTCACACGAAGACGCGCCTTCTGGAATCGGAGGGTGATGCGAACCGTCCGCGCGGCGGCATGGCGCGCGACGTTCGCAACAGCCTCCTGCACGATCCGCAACACAGTCCCCTGTACGTCGGCGCGAACGCGTCGCGGGCGGCCCTCCATGGTGACGCGCAACGACAGTGTCGATTCACCGAGGGCGAGGCGCGCGACACTCTCGATCGCCCGCACCAGCTCACGCCCTTTCAACGCCTGTGGCCGAATATCCCACACGGCGCGTCGCGCCTCCCGACTCGTTTGCGCAGCCAGCTCGGCAATGCGCTCCAAAGCTTCCAGCGCCGCCGTCGGGGAGGTCCGCACCTGCGGCAGCACCGCCTGAAGATTCAACGAGATCCCGGTGACGCCCTGTAGCAGCGTGTCGTGGATCTCGCGCGCGAGTCGCGTCCGCTCCTCGAGGACTCCAGCGAATCGTTCTTTCATCGCGCGCACGCGCGCTCGCCGCTTCGCGCGAGCAGCGGCGTTGCGCTCCTCGTCCTCTCGCAGCTGTCCGCCGGCGATCCCGGCGGCGATCTGTTTCGCCAGCAGATCGATGAAGTCGAGAGTCGCGTCGTCGAGCGCATGCCGCGCGCTGATGCCGGCGACGAGAACGCAATCCGCACGCTGTCGACCGGGAGCAGCGAGGGGCATGACGACGGCGGTCCGTGGCGCGAAGGGCCAATCGCCGCCCGGCAGGGGCCCGAAGCGCGTGAGCAGATCCTCGACGACGACGGCGCCTTTTTTCTCGATCGCCGCCGCGAGCGGCCAGCTTCGCCGCTCCTGCGAAGATCGAATCGGGATGATCGCCGCACTCGCCGCCGTGCCCGCCGGAAGGGCGGTGCTCGCGACCAGGCGCGCTTCGCCTCGCTCGGCATCGCCGACGAGGTAAATCAGCGCGAAAGGAACGTCGCGCGAATGTCGGGAGAGGGCGTCGAGCGCTCGGTGACAGGCGTCGGCGACCGAGCGCGCGCCAGCGCTTGCGGTGGCGACCTCGCGCAGCGTAGCGGTCCGCCGCGCCCCCACGACGTGTTCAGTGGTCTCCGTGAGCGAGATCATCACGCCCGTGCAGCGACCACCGTCGATGACGGGGTCGCACGCGATCGTGAGATAGGTCTCGTTGGCGCAGCCGTTCCGGGAGATGCAGAACAACTGGTCGGGGAGCACCGCACTCTGCCCCCCCAGCATGGCCTGCAGGATGAGCGGCCCCGCCCGCTCCCACAGCTCGGGGGACAGCTCCCGCAGCGGCATCACGTCGAGCGGCGAACGTCCCGCGTCGAGCATGAGGCACGCGTACGCCTCGTTATGTCTCGTGAGCAGCTCCGGACCCGTCGCGACCACCATGGGTGAGCGCGTCGCGAGCAGAAGCTCCACAGTCCGAGGAAAGATGGTGTCCATGGCTCGTTGTCGAACCATAGGAGGAACAGCTGTCGTCGCTATGCTACTTTGGTGGGATACGCGACGCCTGCTCGGCGAGGCGCACGAGATCGGGCACCGAGCGCGCGCCAAGCTTCCGCATAATGCGGCCGCGATGCTGCTTCACCGTCTGCTCGGCGATGCCGAGCTGAGCAGCGATCTCCTTGTTGAGCCTGCCCGTCACGACCAGGTCGAGGACATCCCGCTCGCGCGGCGTCAGCTTCTCGAGCTCCGCGGCCACGGCGGCATTGGCGGCGCGCGTGCGTCGGGCATCGCGGTCGCGATCCAGCGCCTGATGAATGGCCGACAAGAGATCGTCACCGCTGAACGGCTTGGTGAGAAACTCCACCGCACCTGCCTTCATGGCGCGCACGCTCATGGGAATCGTGCCATGCCCGGTCATGAAGACCGTCGGGATGTCGGCGCCGTGGCGCGACAGCTCGGCCGGCAGGTCGAGACCGCTCAGGTCGGGGAGCATCACGTCGAGGACCAGGCAGGCTGGGCCGTCGACCCGCGAATGCCGTAGAAACTCGCGCGCCGACGCGAACGTCTCGCAGCGAAGCCCGACGGAGCGGATCATGCTCCGCAGCGCTTCGCGGACCGACAGGTCGTCGTCGACGACGTAGACGAGCGGGTCGTCCGCCATCCGCCTACGGTGCAGGCTCCGTGAGCTCGCGCTGCGAATGGGCCTCGACGAACCACAGCCACTTGTCGATGCCGCGCGAGATCTCGGTGAGGATGTCGGCCGAGCCGGCGTCCTCGAGCTCGTTCACCTCCTCGATGCCGATGCGTGCGGTTCGACCGAACTGCGCCAGCGCGTCGGAGAGCGCGGCGACGTGATCCTCGCCCCTGCTTAGCGTGAGCGGGTACTCCTCGAGGGCCGTGCGCTCCGCCACGGCGCGCGCCGTCCCCTCGGCCACGCCGCCCAGCTGGGTGATGCGCTCGGCGATGAGGTCCACGTACTCTTCCACGGCCTCGTTGACTTCGTCGAAGAGCTTGTGGAGCGCAATGAACTGCGGCCCTTTCACGTTCCAGTGCGCCTGCTTGCACATCGTTTGAAGATCGATGCAGTCAGCCAGCCGCTGGTTGAGGAGTCTGACGACGTCGGCGCGTGTCGCGGCCGGCAAGTCGTTTTTCGTCCGGAACAAGCGCGTTCCGTCCGCGGTATCGCGGGTTCCTACGCGCGTCGTGGTCGCCATCGTTAGGTCTCCCTCAAGGGAATCGTCACCGGGTTTGGCCGGGACCGCCCGGCGCGTCCATATTTCATTAACGTCCGACTGCATACGACGTTCCTCACGCCGTCCCAAACCACTCTCGCGGATCGTCGCGCTGCCGCCTCGCGGCGTCCAGGATCCACTGCTGGCCGTACTGGCTGGTGATCTCGCCAGGAACCAGGTCGAACCATCGACGCGCCCGCTTCAGATCCCCGACACGGCGCCACAGCTCGCCGACGAGGTAGGTCAGCGCCGCCCGCTCGTCGCGCTCGACACCGTCGTAGCTGGAAAGTGCGCGCTCGAACACCCACGCCGCCTCGCGACGGAAGTAGCGCTCGGCTTCGATGTCGTCCTCATCGACGCAGCACCATGCCGCACGGAGCAGCAGCTCCGCGATCGCTCTTGGCGCTGCCCCCTGCCAGATCGCCACCTTGGCCGCGAACTCGTACTTGTCGGACCCGGTCATGGGTCCGTCCGGTACCTTCGGGGCTAGCTCGTCCCAGACATGCTCCTTGATCGTGGGATCGAGCTCGACCCCTTCTCCGAACTCGCGCTCGCTGCCTGTGTACCCGCACCTGGAGCAGGTGTGAATCATGTAGGGCAGCGGCTGCGCCCCGACTGCACGCGCATGGAAGTCCGTTCGCTTGCCGCCGAACGAGTTGGTCGAAATCACCGCTCGTGAGCTGAACTCGTTGGAGCAGATCGGGCAGCTCAGCTGGATTTGGCACAGTTTCGTCATTGTCGCGGCCTCATGCTGCGTGTCTGCGTCCTTCCGGGGACCGTGCACGAGGAGTCTAGCGTCGCCACGCCAACCGCGAATCGCGGGAACGGGGAGTCTTCGCATTCCCGGAAAGAGGTAGACGAAGAGTCTCCGGAGCGGTGATGCCCGGCGCGCCTCCCGTGCCTCATCTTCCGCCCATGCCTAACGTCACGGCGGAGATGCGTCACGCGGTCCAGACCGCGCTCCAGAGCACGTATGTCGTGGAGCGCGAGGTTGCGCATGGCGGCACCGCGCACCTGTTCATCGCCATGGAGATCGCGCTGGGACGCCGCGTCGCGCTGAAGGTGCTGCGCGCCGAGCTACGGGCCGGCATCGACGCCAGGCGGTTCAGGCAAGAGATCCGGGTCGCCGCCGGTCTCACGCATCCCAACATCGTCCCGATCCTGGCCGCCGGCGAAGCCGGCGGATTCCTGTACTACACCATGCCCCTTCTCGAGGGGCACTCGCTGCGTGGACTGATCGATCGTCACGGAGCGCTCGCCATCGGAGACGTGCTGTCCATCGCCCACGATCTCGCGAACGCCCTGGACTACGCGCACTCCCGCGGGATCATCCACCGCGACGTCAAGCCCGACAACGTGCTGGTCGACCACGGCACGGCCCTGCTCACCGACTTCGGGATCGCAATGGCTCTCGACGCGGCGAAGATCGACGGCCCCGATCGGCGATCCACACCTCGTGGCATCGGAACCCCGATGTACGTGTCCCCCGAGCAGGCCGCCGGTGATCCGGGATTGGATCAGCGGAGCGATCTCTATTCACTTGGGGTGGTTGCCTACGAGATGCTCGCGGGCCGGCCGCCCTTCGTCTACAGCAGCCAGGCGGCCATGCTCGCCGCGCATCGAAACGAAGCCCCTGTGCCGATCGGTTCGCGCCGCGATGATCTCCCGAGCTGGCTCGCGGCGCTCGTCATGCGGCTGCTCGAGAAGCGGCCCGGTGACCGGGCGCAAACCGCGGCGGAGGTACTGCGCGTGCTCGAAGGTGGCGCAGCCGCTCCGCTCGCGGCGCTGCCCCCATCTCGACCTCGTCCGCATGCCTTCGCCCGTGTGGTCATGATCGCCGTGATCATCGCCCTCGCGTTCGTGCTCGGAGAGCACTTCAACCCCGCGGGCCACCGCGCGGCCATCCTGCTGCGCACGACTCCGTCCCAGGTGCATTCGCCATGATCGCTCGTCCAGCCAGTGAAGCAGTCCGCCTTGGACTCGTCGGCGCCACCGCCATCTGGCTGTGGCTGCTCGCGGTAGACCTTGTCGCCGGCGCGCCGATGCATACGTCGGCAATGATCGGGCGGGATCTTCTCGGCATCATCCTGCCAGACGTCCATACATCGCTCGTCGAGCGCGTCATCGCGTTCACGATCGCGCACTACGCGTTCTGGCTGCTCGTAGGCAGGCTCGTCGTTAGGGCGATCACCGCCGACGCCCGCTCGCCGGGCACCCTCATCGGCGCCACCGTCATTTTCATCCTGCTTCAATTCCTGTTCGTTGGCATTACGCAGATTTTCAATGAGACGCTGCTTCGTGGCTATGCGTGGCCGGCGTTGTTCGGTGGGAACGTGATCGGGTTGCTCCTGGTAGGCGCCTACCTGTTGCGTCGCCATCCCGACCTTCCCAGCCAGCTGCGCCGGGATGGAAATGCGTAGGGACACCTCCCCGCCGCCCACGCGGCCGGCATCTCGCACCCCCTACCCCGGACGTGGTATTGCGGCGCCGGCCGGCGAGTCGCTTTCTTCGAGCGTGACCATTCGCGTGTTGACCGTCGACGATCACCCCGTAGTCCGCACGGGCATCCGGGCGATCCTCGCCAACGAAGCCGACATGACCGTCGTGGCGGAGGCTGGCGACGGCAAGGAAGCCGTGGCGTCGTACGAGGCGCACCGGCCCGACGTCGTCCTCATGGACCTCCGTATGCCGCGGGGCGATGGCATCCAAGCGATGCGCGCGATCCTCGCCGCCCATTCGGAGGCGCGGATCGTCGCGCTCACTAGCTACGAGGGCGACGCGGACATCTATCGTGCGCTCGATGCCGGGGCCTGCGGCTACCTGATCAAGGACATGATGGGAGCGCAGGTCGTCAACGCGGTGAGGACCGCCGCCGCCGGCAAGCGGGTCAT
Organism: Gemmatimonadaceae bacterium; assembly: GCA_035253695.1. GTDB lineage: Bacteria > Gemmatimonadota > Gemmatimonadetes > Gemmatimonadales > Gemmatimonadaceae > JAICNG01. The sequence goes on along the minus strand of DATFBS010000006.1, from coordinate 4,529 downwards.
CCCGCCGGAGGTCGCCGGCCGGATCGCCGAGTTCACTCCGCGGATCGATCTCACGGCGCGGGAGGTGGAAGTGCTGCGCCTCGCCGCGAAAGGTCTCGGCAACCGGGACATCGCGCGGGTCATCGGACGCACCGAGGAAACCGTCAAGGTGCACCTCAAGCACGTCATGGCGAAGCTCGATGTCACCGGGCGCACCGAGGCCGTGACACTCGCCCTCCAGCGCGGGATCATTCACCTCGACGACTGAGGGATCGGTCGTCGTTAGGCTACCACGAAATGGTAACCCGAAGACTCCGCGCCGCGACGCCACCCTTCGCGGCCTCCACACCTTCTGGATCATGCCGGTACCGCCGCGACGCACCGACGCCGCCTCCGCGGCCTCGGATGATCCCATGCTCGCCAACTCGATCACCAATCGGGAGCTCGTCAATGACCTGACGCGCGCCTTCGAGAGCCGCGGGTACGTAGTCAATGCCACCAATCCGGACTTCACCGTCGCCTACTACGCGAGCACGCGCGAGAAGCTCAACCTGGACACCTGGAACTATGGCTACTACTGGCGGCGGTTCCCGCGCCAATACGCCACCGTCACTGAGTACACCGAAGGGACGGTGATCGTCGACGTGGTCGATCCCGTTACGAAGGAGCTGCTCTGGCGGGGACAAGGTGTGTCCCCGGTCTCGAACGATCCAGCGAAGTACGCGAGCGAGCTGAACAAAACGGTTACCGCGATCCTGGAGATGTTTCCCGCGGCGTCTGCGCAGACGGTGAGCGCATCGAACAACTAGTGGATTGCATACGATTCTCTGGACGCAAAAAACAGGATATTCCTCGCATCAAGAACGGAAGGGTTCGAACCGGATGACACGGATTGAATGGGAGAGGCCGGATTGCTCCGCCCGGATTAAGTGCGAAGCGATCAGGCCCTTTCCCTTCCGTTCAATCTGTGTACGCATCCACGGCTGCGGGGAGTGCGTCGGGCGTCGGGATGCGTCGACCGAAGCACTCGCGGCTGAGGACACTGAGCTCGATCGGCGGTGTTGAGCCAACTACCGTGCTTGGACGTGTCATGAAGCGCACCTCCGCTGCGCGGACCCGTTCGCGAACAACGATTCCGCTGCTCGTCATCCTCGCGCTCGCCGTCCATACGATTCTTCCGCAGATCGCCACGCTCGAGGAGTCGGCGGCCGTACTGCAACGCCTGCGCTGGTGGGCTGTCGTCGTGGCGGTGATCGCGCAGGCCGCGAGCTACTGGGGGTACGGGTATACGCTCCACGCGCTCGCTCGTCTCACGCGGGATCGGCTCTCGGTCTGGGGAGGGGCGCAGATCGCACTCGCGGCCAGCAGTGTGGGAGTGCTGGTGGGCGGCCCAGTCGGCTTCGCCGCCGCGACGTATCGCTGGACACGCGCCCGCGGGGTGAGCTACGAGGGTGCGATCCTGTGCGGATGGCTTCCGAAAGTCCTGAACGCCCTGGTGCTCATCGGCCTAACGATCGCTGGGGCCGCCGAGCTCGTCATGCGTCACCGCCTGTCGCAGCCGCAGCTCGTCGCACTCACCACGGTGAGCGTGGCGATGACGGCGCTCGTCGTCGGCGCGATCTGGGTTTCGTGGAGCGAGCGGCGCCTCGCCCCCCTCGTCGGCGGCGCTCGACGACGATGGGCCCGGCTCCGGCACCGACCGGCCGATGAGACGTCGATCGCACAAGCCGTCGCGCGCTTCGCGACGGCTCGGCGGTTGCTCTGGCCGAAGGGATGGCATCAGCCGCTTTTAGGCGGCGTCGCGAACGCCGGCTTCGACATTGTCACGCTCTATGGTCTCTTCCTGGCCGCGCGGTACGACGTCGGAGTCGGTACGCTCCTCGCCGGCTACGGCCTTCCCCAACTCCTCGCGCGCGTGGCGTTCCTCCCCGGGGGCGTCGGCGTCGTCGAAGGCGGGATGGTGGCGCTCTACAGAGCACTCGGCGTCCCGGCGACCACGGCGGTGCTGGCGGTCCTCGTGTATCGCGCGCTGTCGTTCTGGCTACCGATGCTGCTGGGGTTCCTGATGGCCACCGTCCTACAGCGGAGATCCGCAGCCGGTCACGACGGCGCCGATACCGGCGGGAGTGTACCTCGAGAGCAGGGAGCCTAGGGAAGTCGCGGCGACACCGCGCAACTACATGTTTCGTGCGCTCGCTCGCGCTCGGCCAGCGTCGGTGCGGCGCCCGATGCTTTGCCGGATGCAAGATCCAGATGGAAGCGGTGCAGGAACCGGTGAACGATCGGGGCGATCAGTACCGCCATGACGGAGAGGAACGCGATCCCACTGAACAGCGCATAGAAGGTCGCGAACACCTTCCCTCTGGTGGTCGTGATCGCATCAACGGGCCCCATGCCGGTCAGAATCATCGCGGCGTTGAGGAGCGCGTCGAGCCACGGCAGTCCAGCGAGGCCGTGATACCCAATCAGTCCAACACCGAGGCTCAGAGCGACGATCCCGCTGCCGATCGCGAAGTTGCGCGCAACGTGCGCAAGGAAGACAGCGCGGGACGGCAGCGGCCGCTGGTAGACCTTGGGCGGGGCCGCGTTCACGGGGTAGTTTGTAGTCGAACCCGCTCGATCCGCCGGCTTCTCGTCGGGACGTTGTACAGCGAGAGCGTGACGACCGCGCCTGGGCCGGCGCGACGCAGCGCTGCGCGGAGTGCCTCGGCTGTGCCTAACGGCTGACCCTCGACGGCAAGGAGGATATCCGGTCCCGCGTCGTCCGGCGTCGCCACACGGCCCGCGGCGGGACTGTCCTCACTCACGTCCACAATGACGAGCCCCCGGACGCCGGGCGGCAGATTCAGCTCGCGAATCGCGACGGCATCGGTCGGCGCAACGCGCACGCCGAGGAGCGGTGTTGCCGCGCCGGCGGGGACCGTGTCCGGCGGCGCGGGTGTCCTCTGGGCAGGGGAAGCCCGTGTCAGCGAGGAGTCGCTCGGCACCCCTTGCAGCTGCACGCGAAGCGTCACGCGCTCCCCGCCCTTCCTGGCGATTTGCAGCGCCACCACCCGGCCCGGTGGTTGAAAGCCGATCGCTTCCTGCATCTGCGCGACATGATCGACAGCGGTGCCGTCGACGGCGATGATGACGTCACCCGGTCGCACCCCGGCGCGCGCAGCCGGTGAGCTCGGTCCGGGAACATCCTCGACGAGGACGCCACCGATTCGCGGGAGCGCGACGTAGGCGGCGTCGTCCGCGTCGGCGTCGCGCACCCGAACGCCGAGGGCCGATCGTGCGACGTGCCCGTGCGCCACCAGCTGCTGCATAACGATTCGCGCCAGGTTGATCGGCACGGCGAATCCGTAGCCGGTGTAGCTGCCGGTCGGGCTGGCGATCGCGGCGTTGATGCCGATCACCTGTCCGCGCGCGTCGATCAGCGGCCCGCCGGAGTTGCCGGGGTTGATCGGCGCGTCGGTCTGAATGAAGTCCTGAATGCTTTCGGGGGAGCGGTTTGGCAGATCGAGCACGCGCCCTTTGGCACTGATGATTCCCGACGTCACGCTGAACGTCAGCGCCTCACCGAGCGGGTTGCCGACGGCGAACACCCAGTCGCCGACGCGGGCGCTGTCGCTGTTGCCGAGTGAGGCGGCCGCGAGGTCGGGCGCGTCGATCTTGAGAACGGCGAGGTCGGTGTTCGGATCGCCACCGATGACGCGGGCCGCGAACTCTCGGCGGTCGAGGAGGCGGATCGTCAGCCGCTGAGCACCATCGACGACGTGATGGTTGGTGAGGACATAGCCGTCACTCGAGACGATTACCCCGGAACCGGCGCTCATCGCGCGCCCACGTGGCGGGCCCGCGCGCGGTCCCTCCTGGGGTCCGCGGAGAAATGGCAGCAGGGGCAGAAGCTCGGGAGGGATGGACGGCCCATCCTCGGCGGCGACGATGTCGCGGTCCATTCGCTCGGTCGCCGTAATGAAAACGACGCTCGGCTTCACGCGCGTTGCAACGTCGGCGGATGCCGCGCTGACGGCCAATAGGAGGGCGTCGCCACGCGTCGAGGGCCGGGCGGTCTCCGGCGTCGAAGCGGGTTCGCGCCCATAGGTGATGTCGAAGTGGACGGGAATGGCGATCGCAGCCACGACGAGTGCGGCGGCGATCCCCACTGGGATGATCGCGAGACGGGTGCGAGATGGGTGCGACATCGTCATACCTCCTGAGCGGTCAATTGAGTCTATGCACAGCCTTCCGCGGCCATCTGGGGTTCCGTTGGCTCGGTCGATATTCCCCGGGCCACCGGCAACGAGAAGTAGAATGTCGTGCCTTCGCCGACCCGGCTGTCCACCCAGATCCGTCCGCAATGCGCCTCGACGATGCCGCGCGCAATCGTTAGGCCCAGGCCGACGCCCCGCCGATCGGTGCGCGCCTGCCAGAAGCGGTCGAAGAGCCGCGTGACTTCCTCCGGCGGGATGCCCGGTCCGGTATCGGCAACCGAGAAGACCACGTACTGTGAGGTGGCTGCCGCCCCGAGTACAACGCGCCCTCCAGAGCCGGCGAATTTCACG
>DATFBS010000005.1:0-16446 GCA_035253695.1 Gemmatimonadaceae bacterium | reverse complement strand
ACCGAGTTTGCCCGCCACACGCATCACGCCGCGTACCGGGACGTTGTCGTCCGCCAGTTCGGTTCCTGGGAGGAAGCCCGCCAGGACGAGTTCTTCGCCGCGAGTTGGCAGGCCACGCCGCACGAGATCATCCTCGCCGACGGGGTGCCCGTCGGCTACTGTGCGATCGAGGAACGCGATGACGGTATCCACCTGCGGGAATTAGTCATCCGCCCCGAGGCGCAGGGCCAAGGAATCGGGTCCACCCTCGTACGGCAGTTGCAGGCGACAGCGCGGGAGCGCGCAGTCCCCATTCGACTCGGCACCTTTCACGCGAACCGGGCTCAGGAGCTCTATGCGCGGCTCGGGTTTCGCTCGATCGGGAAGTCTCCAACCCACGTCTTCCTCGAGTGGAGTCCAACGGATCTCATGACGCCCTGGCCATTTGAGGACGCACCGAACACCGCCACCATCACCACCGTCCACGTGCTCGATCGCACGCGGCCCGTCCTTCTCGTCACGCACGATGCCGATGATGGCGCATGGCAGTTCCTCTGCGGAACGACGAACGACTCGGACGATGCGCGAATCGTTGGCCTCGAGACGATCCTCGAGATCGATTCCCGCCTGGCCGAGCTCGCCGACCTGCCGCTCGGATGGCGCGCCTGGCGAGACGGACCTGGGCAGCCTTGGCGCCGCAGCGCGACGCCGCCGGAAGACTCGTGAGGGTGTCGCGGAACTCGCTGCCGCACCTGTCAGGCGCGCCGTTCAGAGGCCGCATGCGGTTGAGTGCCGCGTTATGCAGACCCTCGGCTGTTACGGTTTGCCCGCCTTGGCGAGCTCGCGCCACGTGATCAGCTGAAAGCCCTGCTGCTTCAGCCAGTCGCGGAACTCGGCGCTGCGAACGAGATCGAAATCCCATTGCCGCCACGCCGCGCCCCAATCGGGATGATCGAACGTCGCGCCGCGCATCTCGTCGTCGTCATAGCCGAGGTGCAGAATGAGCTCGTAGACGCCAGGCCCAAGCGGCGCCAGCATCCTCTTGTACGTGTCGACCCACTGCTCCCGCGACACACCGGGCCCCATCTGGAGCACGCGATCCACGAGGGCGAGGCTTCGCGCACGCTCGGCCCACGGCGGCGGCGGGTCGGCGCCGGGCACGATAGTGCGTTCGAGCAGCAGGGGGAGTCCGTATGACTGCCCGAGCCCGAGGTACACGTTGAACGGCGCTTCGGCGCGGAAGAGCGCGCCCATGTGCGAATCGAGGTGTGTGACGTTCACGCCCGATCGTCTCGCCAGGTCGATCTGAGCTCGCAGCTCGCGCTCCACTTCGCGCGGATTCGTTCGGTCGACGCCGTCCGTCAGCAACGGGAGGTAGCCGTCAGGCGCGAGCAGCGTCGGCACCTCGCTGCGTCCGCTGATCGGGCCCCAGCGCAGCGTCGTCCACTCGCTGTTGAGGGCGAGGTGGATGCCAAGGTCCGCGTCCGGATGCGCTCGCGCCCATGTCGCCACTTCGGCGAACCAGGGGGACACAACCAGAATGCTCGCCGAGGTGATCCACCCTTTTTCGAGCGCCTCCAGCGAGGCGCGATTCACCGAGTGCGACATGCCGACATCGTCGGCGTGCAGAATGAGAAGCTTGGCCGTCGCAGGATAGCCGAGGCGTTCCTGTATCGTGCGTGTGTCGCTTGGCGCGGCGGATTGGACGATGACACCACGAGAGCAGGCCGTCGCGATGGCAATCGCGAGCAGAGTCGACCGGCGGCTCAGTCGGGAGGTCAGTGCGGCAGTTCGGGTCATACAGCCGAACCCCTTATGAGGAAGCGGCGCTAATGTAGGCCCGTGGCGGCCGACGCGCGAGGGACCCCGAGATCCAACCGCCTGCGGCGTCCCTAGCCGTTACACCCGGCCAGCGCAATGTTTACCGTAGCCACGGCGGTTCATAGCCTCGCGGTGGCGTTAGGCGAGCTCAATCGCAATTCTTTGGGAGAACACATGGGCCCTTCTACGCAGTCCTCGACGGCAATGCTCGAGAAGATCATGCCTGAGCTCCCATGTGACAACGTCGCGGCGGCCGTTGCGCACTACCGCGACGTCCTGGGGTTCACCGTGAATTATGCGCAGCACGACATCGGCGTGATGGACAGGGATCGCGTGCGCCTCCTTTTGATCGCCAGGACGGAGCGACATCGCGGGATTGGTTCGTGCTATGTCTATGTTCAGGATGCCGATCGTTTGCATGGGGAGCTCACCGCGGCAGGTGCGAAAGTCATCGACGCTCCGGTCAGCCAACCGTGGGGACTACGCGAGTTCCACGTTCACGACCTCGAAGGCAACCAGATTACGTTCGGCCAGCCCTTCGAGGGGGCGCCGCCCGAGACGCTGCGTTAGCGCAACGGCGCTCCCAATTAGGTTCGTCGCATGATCGAGTCTCTAATCGTCTCGCTCCGCGCCCTGGCTGCGTCCCCCGACGTCCAACTGGCACGGTTCCCGGATTTCGTGGTCAAGGCCGACGAGCTCGCCCTGGACTTCGCGGATGCCCATCTCATCTTCGCGCAGTGCCAGCAGCTCGAGTTTACTCCCGCGCAGCGCGACGCCGTCAACGCGGTGGATCGATTACTCGACGAGATGAGTGGCCCTGAACATGCCGCGCTCTGGTCCGAGCAGGCTCTGCGGGAAGCACCCCAATGGGATGCGGTCCGACAGGTAGCCAAGCTGGCCCTGCGTGAGCTGGGTTACGCGGAGGGTCCGGTCCCACCGTCGGATGCCACGTACATTCCGGGTAAACCTCACTGAGGGTCGGCGCGATTGCCGTTCGACAAAACGAGATCTCATGCCAAGCGCACCGCTGACTCGCATCATCGAGTTTGACAAGGTACGAATCGTGGCGCTCCATGGACCGCCGGAGGCACACGTCTCCCTGGCCCAGTCTACGCAGCTGCCCGCGATCGGCGACGAGGGAACAGTCGTCGAGCTCATCTCGGAGAATGGCCATCTCAACGCCGACCCGGACGCGCACGGAACGAGATACATGGTGGAGAATGTCGGGCCTGATGGCGGGACCCAATGGCTCGCGGAGTTTGCCCGCAACGAGCTCGAGCTTGTGTCGCGTCCGGGCTGAGTGGATCGCTTGGGTGGTCAGACTCGCCAGAGGTGCGCTCCGCGCAGATGGCTGGCGAATACATCCGTGTGGAGCAGGTCCGTCCGTACTCGCTCTGCTCACGTGCTTCCTCACTGCGTGCGGCCAAGACGCAGGCGGTCCGCCCTCACAGTCCGCATCGCCCAGCTTCACCGACACGACTGCCCTTGTGATCGTCGACCGGCCGACGGTGATCGGCTTCTTCCCGCCCGCACGCGACTCGGCCGAGGCCTCCGAGGACGGTTATTCCGAGGGCGTCGCACACGTTCGTTTCGCGCTCGAGGACGCGCAGACGTGCCTCGGCCGCGATAGCGCGCGCGTCACGCTCGTCATCGACACGGCGGTGCGGGTCCAGCATCGGCTGCGGACTGACACCTTGCGATTCGCGCGCGAAGACTCACTCTCGTACGGCGCTTACCTGATCGCGCCCGCGGCGGCGCCGCGGTTGGTGAGTGCTCCGAACGGGCCGAGCGCGCTCATCCCCGCGGTTACCGAGGCGATTCCTGATTATTTCGGGAGGCCGCCCTGCGCCGGCAGGTGAGCCCACCCGGGACACGGGGACGGAGTTGTTGAAAAAGGATACGGGGGTCGGAGTTGTTGAAAAATGGTAGGCCGGTCACCGTCGCCTCCGAGGCACAGGCGCGCATTCTGGCTGAGGCGACAAGGGCAAAATACTTTCCCCCCGAGGCGATCTTCCTGGGAGTTGTGCCCGATGTCGACGTTCGTACGCTCGACGAAGGGCACGTGATACCAAACATGGGACCGCCCGCGATTCGCGGGGTCTGGTATCCCAAGCTGAATATTTGAGATCTGTGCTCGGACCGCCCGTTAGGTAGAATTCAACTGTCGTCGAATGCAAATCGGAGAGGCCTTCTCAATGGTGACGTCCATGCATCGGCTGACGCTCCTCGGCTGCACGATGTTCCTGTCACTGGCATGCGCGAGCGCTCCGGCCAGGTCGGTTCATCACTACACGTTCTTCGGCCAGGATCGCGAACGCCTTAGACAGGACTCGGCCTTCCTCAGCACGAAACAGCTCGAGGGCGCCCAGGTTTCTTACTCGTGGCGCCAGTTGGAGCCCGACAAGGATGAGTACGACTTCCGCATCGTGCGTGAAGATCTGGCGTTCCTGACGTCCAAGGGAAAGCGCTTGTTCATCCAGCTCCAGGACGTGAGCTTCAGCCCAACCCGCATCAACGTCCCGCGCTATCTCCTGGAAGATCCGCGATACAACGGCGGCGCAGACAAGCAGTATCAGATCCCGCGCGACGACGAAGCACGCGCCACTCACGAAGGGTGGATGGCGAGGCGCTGGGACCCCGCCGTCCAGGAGCGGTTGCACAAGCTCTTCTTCGCGCTCGGCAAGGAATTCGATGGCCAGGTGGAAGGCATCAACCTGGCCGAGACATCGGCTGTCTTCGGCCAAAGCGGACGGCTGCATCCTGCCGGCTTCTCATTCGAGGCGTACCGCGATGGGATCATCACCAACATGCGGGCGCTCCGGCAGGCGTTCCCTCGCTCCGTCGTTATGCAGTACGCCAACTTCATGCCCGGCGAGTGGCGTCCAACGGAGGACAAGGGGTACTTGCGCGCGGTCTACGAAGCGGCGAAGGAGATGAAAGTCGGTGTCGGCGGCCCGGACCTTCTTCCCTACCGGCCCGGCCAGCGTGGGAGCTCCTATCCTCTGATCAGGGACGCCGCTGGGGCGGTTCCCGTTGGCATCGCGGTTCAGGACGGTAACTTCGATGATCGGCATCCCGAAACCGGTCAGCGCATCACGCTCGACGAGATGATGCAGTACGCGACCGACTACTTGCAGGTCGACTACCTCTTCTGGGGCACCGAAGAGCCGTACTACTCGACGATCGTCATCCCGTATCTCCGGGGAACGCGGTGATCGCCTAACGGTGGCGGAGCGCTCTACGGCATGAGCGCTCTCTCACTCGTAAAGCAGATACGGCGTCCGGCGCCGTTCGAACGCCTCCACCTCGGCCCGCCACGATGCGGCAATCTCCTCGGGCCGCTTGCCGGCGAGAATCATCTGCTTGAGCCGCGGGGTCGCCGTGAGGCGATCGAGTACCGCATCGTTCCACTCGATGCGATCAGGATGCAGCGTGTGCACCGCCCACAGCATCGCGATTCCGGCCCGGTACGGCTGGAAGGCGTCGCGATCGGTCACTCGCAGGTAAATGCCGCGCACCCTCTCGCCGGCAAGCTCCGGCGGCCGCCCGTGATAGGACTTCTGCTCGGGCGTGAACTCCACCGGCTCGAACGCCACGCCCGGCAAACCCAGGCCGTTCAGTAGCGTGGTGGCGCGGCGATGATCCAGCCAGGGTGCGCCGACGTACTCGAAAGGATGATCGGTGCCCCGTCCTTCGGAGAGATTCACCGCCTCGAACAGACACGTGCCGCCATACGCCAGGACCGATTGAAGAGTGAGAAGGTTCGGCGATGGCCTTCGCCACGTTAGGCCTGTCTCGTCGAGCCACATGCCGCGCGCCCACCCCGTCATCGGCACGACGTGAAGCCGCGCCGTCACTCCACCGCGCAACAGCTTCTCGCCATTGTAGAATCGGGCCAGCTCGCCCATGGTCATACCGTGTAGCACCGGCACGGGCGCATAGGATCCAAAGCGGAACCGCGCCGACGAGTCGGTCACGAACCCATCTGGACGGAGTCCCGTGATCGGATTCGGACGATCGAGCACCACCACCTCGATACCCTGCTCCGCCGCTGCTTCCATCACGAACCCGAGAATGTTGATGTGCTCGTAAAAGCGCGCGCCGACCTCCTGGATGTCGAAGACGATGACGTCGACACCCTCGAGCATGGCCGGCGCGGGCTTGTGCCGATCGCCGTAGAGGCTGTGCTTCGGTAACCGGGTGACGCGGTCGATGGTCGACTCCGGATCACGCGGCACGGAGTAATCATTCGAGCGGATGTCGTACTCCATGCCGAAGAGCACCGTCAGCTCCGCGTCGGGATACCGGTGGAGTGCGTCCGCCAGGTGAGTGCCATCGGCGAGGCGCCCGCTGTGGTTCGAGACCAGCGCGATCCTCTTTCCGCGGATGAGGTACGCGAACTCGCCAAAGAGACGGTCTGCGCCCGCGACTACGGGCTGCGCCGCAATGGGGGCGGCGCTCAACCAAACACACGCAGCAAGAAGGAGGGATCGCACGCGTTCGCCGTAGGCCATGTTCATCATTTCAACGGTGGATCCAAATTACCTACCGGGAGGGTTGTTGTCAGTTCGACAGCCGGAGGATATGGATTGTGGCGAGGACGCGCCGACCGACCTACCCGATCACCCTTCCCTGGGAGAGTACGTGCAGATATCCAATGTCATTGCACAATTGCGCACCACCGACCTCGCCGGGTCCATCCGCTTCTACACGTCGCTCCCAGGGTTCGCGCTCGCCTTTCAGTACGAGGATTTCTATGCCGGTATTCGCGCAGGCACGCAGCTGTTTCATCTCAAGCTCGTCGATGCGAAGGATCCCTCGATCGATTTCGTGGACCGCGAAGAGCATCTGCATCTCTACTTCGAGACATCCGACGTGAGCGCGGCCGCCGATGCTTTTCGGCGCGCCGGCGTGCGGCTGCAGAAGGATGTGCACTCGACGCCCTGGGGGACGCGCGAGTTCGTGGTCCACGACGATCAGGGACACACGCTGTATTTCGGACAGCAGATCGACGCTTGACGAGACTGCGATTGGTGGACCCCCCGGCTCGGGAAACCGTGCGTGGCGGCACGACGAGGCCAGACACTTAGCTCCATCCTCAGCTGGGGATTCGTGAGCACACCAGAGCTCCATCTCCAAACCTTGTTCGTGCTCAATGGCGACGGCCGCATCACGTCGACGCGTGAGCCAGGCGGTAGCCCCGGACCGCTCTTCTTTCTGGTCCGAAGCGTGGCTCGTTGTGCATGGGCCGTTCGAGCGGACGTGCCAGAAGATGTCGCCATCGAGATTCACCGCCTCGCGCGCAGTGAGCCGCCTCATGAGGATCTGCGCGATGCGCCCGTGCACGCCGACCGGTATCGCTCCCTTCTAGCGCAAGGTCGGGGGAAGATAGACCGCTCCGGGGGACCCGCGTTCGAGTTTCCCGGGGCCATTGCCGGCCCTGCCAACGTGGTACTCGTTGACGATGAGCGCCTTCTCGAGCACAACTTCCGAGGGTGGGTACCGGGCGAGATCGCCGCTGGGCGATGGCCGGTGACAGCAGTCCTCGATGATGGCTACCCCGTCAGCATCTGCTTCTCCGCGAGAAGCTCCGACAGTGCGGCAGAGGCTGGAGTGGAGACTGCCCAGCGATTTCGGGGTCGCGGGTTTGGTTGCCGAGTAACTGCGGCTTGGGCGCTGGCAGTTCGCGCGTCGGGTCGCATCCCGCTCTACAGCACCTCGTGGACCAACAGCCCATCACTCGCTGTCGCCCGCAAACTGGGCTTGATCGCGTACGCAAGCAGCTGGACCCTTTCCGATCGAGTCACCGTGCCGTAGAACTACCGTGAGCGCGAGTGCCGTAGTGGCCCTCACTTTCACTCGGAGCCTCAGACGTCATCCCAGGATCGTGATCAGATGTCACCATCAGGTCGATGACCGCCGAAGAGTTCACCGCCGCAAAGCGAACGCTGGGCGAGACCGACGATCAACTGGCCGCCACGCTCGGTGTCACGCCCCACGTCGTTCGGGGCTGGGCTGAAGGGAAGGCGCGCATCCCCGCTCGGCAAGCCAAGTACCTCACGTTTCTCGTCGCCGCGAAGGAGCGCCAGGTTGCGCTCCAGGAGAGCGGCCTGCCAGAATGCGATTGGTTCCGTGCGCACGAGGACACACCGGTCCCCGAGAATACCGACGAGCTCATCAAGCACGCCGAGGCACTCGAGCGCCATCACGAGCAGTGTCCCACCTGTCAGGCGCGTGAGAAGTATCTGGGCGAGCGGTTTGGGCCCATGCCTTCATTGCCGACTCCGGGATGGGTGCGTCTGTTCGAATGGGTGGAAAGACTGCCGCCGGTTGCTCGCCCCGCCGCGCTGGGTGCCGCGCTCCTCGCGAGTCTCGTGCTGATCCGCGTCATTTTCTCCTTTCCCCGGCTGATCAAGACGCCAGACGCGTTGGCGGGCGCCGGCCTGGCCATCGTCGCCGCCGCCTCCGCTGGCGCCGTGGGAGGATTCGCGTATTCCCTAACGCGGCCGACGTTCAAGCGTCTCGGCCGCCCCGGGGACTACCTCACCGGAATCGTCTGTGTGTTCGCGTACATGGGCTCGCTGATACTTGCGGCGCCGTGGGCCTTTGGGGAATCGATCGTGGAAGACCGCGCCGGGTGGGTGATCATGGCGATCGTCTCCGTCGTCTTCGGGCTGGTGATCGGCCACACCTGGTTCCGCTCCGATTCCGCGGTGGACAATTCGTGAATCCACGCATTCGACGCGCTATCGTGTCGATAATGGCGTCTACCGCCGTCATGGGTCTGGGCGCGTATGGATTCAGCCGCCTGACTCGCACGGAATGGGTGTGGTGGCTCGCTCCGCTCACCGTCGCGCTCGATGGCAGCCTCTTGTTCCGCGCACAAGCACCTGGCGGTCCGGCGCTCTTCTCGATCGCCGAGCTCCCCCTTTTCCGCGATTCGGGGGTTTCTTCCTACCTCGTATCGTCCCTTCTCACGACGGGAGTCGCCGTGTGGGGCGTCTACACTGGAAATCGTCTCGCGCTCCTCATTGGCGCGGCGTTCGCGATTCTCGGTGTAGGACTCGAGCGTGGAGAGGCGCAGTAGCACAGGCCGTCGTTATGCGGCTCCTCCCTTCACCATGACGCAGATCTCTGACGCCCTCTGGGCGCCCTTACGCACGGCCGTGCCATCGTTCGACGCACGCTGGCAGGAGTATGTCGCGTCGCCGGGGTACAACGCGGCGGAAGCCGGAGTCAACGTCCACAAATTCACCTACCACCTCGCGGACCTCATCCGAAGAGACGGCCTGGGAACCATCGCCGGTCTCCTCACCGCAATGGAGGCCTGCTATTCCTGGGTGAGCGCTCACGAGGACGATGCGGGTGCGCTGGAGCTGGAACGCATCATGACCATCAGCATCCTCGAGTACCTCATCCAAACCGCCGAGGATGCCGGTCACGATTTACGGGATCTCGCCGGATTGCTCCCCGGCCCTCTGACACGGGCGGCGTGGCAGCGCGCACTCGACTGGACGCATCCCGAGTGCAGCTGGGACTGGGAGCGCGGCCTGGTGTTTCACGAGCCGCCACCGCGGTGCGTGGGGCGCTTCCGTGTGACGGGGAGCTTTTTCCTCGCCATTCGGAATGCCGTGGTCGTTCACGGGGAGTTGATCGAGGGTAGCGTCACGTCGGGCAACGTACTTCGGCTGCGCCTGAGTGCGGGGTCCCACATCGAGGGCCGCATCGGTGCCATCGAATGGATGCGCACCTCGACGGGGGAAGAGATGGGACTCCTCCTGCCGCTTGGCGCCGACAGGGACCCCGTCACGGAGGAGGCAATGTGGAGCGGTCTCGAGGGCGAGGTCCTCGACATAGCGGAGCTTGTGAATCCAGCTCCTTCGAGGCATAACTAGCTGTCGCGCTCGCGAGCGCGCGTTAGGTTGCGCCCTTGCCAGGGCGCGCCTTGCGGAGCTCGAATCAGTTGAGCCCACACGGAGATCGCGATGATTCGAAAGCTCAAGGACGGTCGATATCGGCTCTACTCGCGCAAGAAGAATCCGAAAACGGGTAAACGGCGCAATCTCGGCACCTTTCGCACACGCGCCGCCGCAGAGAAGCACGAGCGCGCCGTGCAATTCTTCAAGCGCGGATGACCGAGTCGGTTTCGCTGTCGAACGCTGCCGCTCTAGAGATCCGCGATCCGTCGTGGACGCCTCGGCCATGGCGCGCGGCGGCCCTCAGCTTCTTCATGCCCGGGCTGGGACAGCTCTACAACGGACGTGCTTCCCGCGCCCTCGCCTCCGTCATCGTTATGCAGCTCTGGCTCGTCGCGAACATCGCCGCGACGCTCGTCGCCCCGGGACGCGTCCTGCGCGTCGGGCTGCTCACCTTCGGGATCCTGGCCCCGCTCATTCTTCTGCCATGGGATGCGTGGCGCACCGCCCGTGCGATGCGGGCTGCGAAGCGGCGTTGGTTTCAGCGGTGGTACGTTTTGCTGCCGATGCTCGCCCTGTGGGCCTTGGCCATTCAACCGCAGTTCTTTGACCTGGTGCGCCAACGTCTCGCGGAGGCCTACCGAATTCCCTCCGGCGGAATGGCGCCCACCCTGCTGACCGGGGACTATCTCCTCGTGTCCAAGTGGGATGATGGCGTGGCGAGACGCGGGGAAGTCATCGTGTTCAATGATGAGACCGGGCGAAACTACGTTCAGCGCGTCGTCGGGATCCCGGCGGACACGCTCGCCATGCGAGCGCACACGCTCCTGGTGAACGGTCGCGCCGCACCGGAGCCCTATGCACGCAACGACACCACCGTCGATCCGGCGGCGCGCGAATTCGACTGGCAGCGAGCCTTCCTGGCTGCTTCCGAGGATTCGAGTCGGTATCGCCCTACGTCGGGAAACTGGGGACCTCTCGTCATACCCCGTGGCCACTACTTTCTCCTCGGTGACAATCGGGGCTCGAGCTACGACAGTCGCTACCGCGGCTTTGTGCGCGCCGAGGAGATTCGCGGCCGCGCTCGCTGGGTGTATTACTCGCGAGCGGGGGGCGGCGCAATTCAGTGGTCGCGTATCGGCGTGGGTATTCGCTAGGGCTTGGCTCCATGCATCGATCGATCCTGCGCGTCGTTTCAGCGGTCATCCTGGCGTGTCTGGCCTGCACCGTCGATGGCGCCCGTCTCGTCGGGCCTGACGAGTGGGAGGTGCTGTTCCAGATTCGCGGCCAAAGCATTGCGACTGTCGCCGCATCGCCGGACGGAGCGCTGTTCGTTGCTACCTCGGAGGGCGTCTACCGTCACATCCCCGGCGTGGGACCGACCTTCGAGCGAATCATGCCCGCCCCGAACGACTTTCCTCAGGTGCTCGCAGCACCTTCGCGCAGTGTCGTCTACCACCTCACCAGGGGTCTGGACGCGGGCGTCATGCACTGGCGGGAGGGGATCGGCGCCACACGGGTCGTATTGCCTCCGCTCGAGCCGTGGATGACGTGCGGCGACGACTGCTTGTTATGGGGTCTGCCGCTATCCGCCCTCTGGGCGCGGAGCAACGATGAAGTCTGGGCGTCGGGCGATTACGGTATTGTCGTGCGCATCACCGGCGACACCGGCCGACTCGAGCGCACACCGATGCTCGAGTTCGCGCACGAGGCGATCGGGTCCAGTGCGATTTATCGCGCCGATCTCCGGTACATCGCGGGCGACCCTAAGGTGCTGTTTCTTGGAAGCGCCTCCGCGCTGCTGCGGTATCAGGGAGGTATTTGGGATACGCTTCCGAACCCGTGGCGGCGTTCGCCCGGATGCGCCGCATACGCGATGGTCATCCAGCACAACACGCTCCTGTTCGGAGGCCACGTTCCGTTTCCGGGCCCCGAAACGCCGTGCGTCATTGCCATCACCGGCGAGCGCGCCGAGCGGCTCGATGGCGAGCTTCGAGGCTTTGGCGAGCCGGGGATTTTTGGCGGTGCGTTGCAGTCCGATGGCAGCGCCCTCTTTCATGCGAGCGCATACGGCCGCAGCGAGATCGCCCTCTTGCGTGGAGGGCGGGGACAGGTACTCGCGTTTCCCGAGTTGTTTGGGTTTGGTGGCGCCGCGGTGATCGGCGGATACGTGTACGTTGGCGGGCAACTCGGCGAAAGCGCCGCCGTCATTCGCGCACCGTTAGGCTGGCGATACGCGGTGCGGGGAAACTAGCCACCATGGTAACAACCATGCCGCGGAATAATCAGCGCGCCTCCCGCGCATCGCGCGCGGTTCCCGTGGGTCTCCTGATGCTCGCGCTCCTCGGTGGCCGCAGCCTCGCCGGTCAGGTCGGTCCGCGGTCATTCTCCTGGGGCCTCACGGGCGGGCCGGCCTTTCTCTCTCAGTCGCTCGAGGGCCATCTCAGCAAGCTCGGTCCAGCTGCGTCGGTATTCGCCAGCTGGTCGCTCGCTCCTCGCGTCGCCGTCTCGGCGGAGGTGCTCGCCTCCCACTTCGGGGTGAGCATCGATCATGTACATGGCCCCTGCGCACCGGAGACCGATCCATTCGCCTGTCATGACCCGGTCGGGCCCGTCGACGTGGGCGCGTTCGCCGCCGGCATTCAGTTGGCAGACTCCACGGTCTCGATTGGATCGCGCGGGAGCTACCTGCTCGTTGGCGGCGGGCTGTATCGTGCCCTGCGCCATCCAACGGCTAGCGGCGCGACACGCTTTGGGTGGACCGCCGGGTTCGGCTTTGTCCTCCGCCCCACCACGCCTCGCTTCGCGCTGGAAGTCCGTTACCACCAAATACCGCGGTGGCCCGATGACCGAGTGAGTCTCATCCCGGTAACGCTGGCGCTGTCGTGGTGAGGCAATGCGCGGCAGTGCTCGAGACGGAGCTTTTGTGGCTCTCCAGCTGAACAGTCCGAAGTGGGCCGAGCTGCGCACGGCGTACGGCTCCGCCCGTGACATCCCGGCGATCCTGCAGGCCCTGTATGAGCGCTCCGTGCCTGACGAGGTGTGGGAGGATCTCTGGAGCGCGCTGTGTCACCAGAACGACATCTACACCGCGACCTACGCCGCCCTGCCCCACATCGTTGCCGCGGCGCGGGGCCGTCCCGTTCTGGAGCAGGCGTCCTACTTCCACTTCTTCGCGTACGCGATGGCCTGCAGCGCCCGTCCCGAAGCGCCAGGTCTTCCGCTGGACCTCGCACATGATTTCGCCGACGCCCTGGAGGAAGCGACAGATGTCGCCCTCAAAGGGCTCCGGGAGCGGCCCATCGATCGCGAAACGATCAAGATCCTGTGCGCGACCGTCGCCGCCGCATGGGGTGATTCCGCGCTGGC
This sequence comes from Gemmatimonadaceae bacterium, assembly GCA_035253695.1. Lineage (GTDB taxonomy): Bacteria > Gemmatimonadota > Gemmatimonadetes > Gemmatimonadales > Gemmatimonadaceae > JAICNG01. The sequence goes on along the minus strand of DATFBS010000005.1, from coordinate 3,361 downwards.
GATCGATTTCCTCGAAGCCGGCGAGGAGCTCACCTGCGACGAGTGCGACGCGAGCGTCCCGCCTCACTCGGAGAGCATCATTCGCTGAGGTGTAGTCCGCTCGCTCAACCCTCTCGCCGCTGGACAGCCCGCAGCACGAGAGCCAGGTTGGAGAAAGCGCTTTCGGTCGAGAGCAGCATGTCGCGTCGCCTCGCACTTCACTCCGACGATCCCTACTGGCGCCTGCGGCCGCCCTCGCCCACGGCCTTCCGCGACCTTTGCGATTGTCGCGAGGCACCGCCGATCAAGCTCATGCCGCACGGGAGTTACAACCCCGTCGCGTGCCTGCTGTGCAACCGGGAAGTAGCGCCCGAGACGATCGCATTCCCAGGCGACCTCGCCGATGCGCTGGCCGCATGGCATGCCAACTACTCCGCGCTCGAACACCTCTGGCTCGAGGGACCCGAAGAGTACCGTCGGTGGGCTGGAGCGCAGCTGGCCGACATCGAGAGCGCGGTCAACTACGATGGACGCGGCCTCTGCCGCCGACTCGACAACTACCGTCGTTGCTACTACTGGGTGTTTGGTCTCGAGGGCAATGCGCTGGTGCAGGTGCTTCAGTGCCCCGTGTGTGCCGCGGCGCTCACGCCGTTCGACGGGTACTACGTGGATTGGTGGGTGTGCGACGCGTGCGGCATCGTCGCCGACGGGAGCGATCCGGACTGAGGCGCTCGTGGCACTCGTCGTGTTGCTGCGGGGAGTCAACGTCGGTGGTCACAGGACCTTTCGACCGACAACGCTCGTCGAGCAGTTGAAGCACCTGGATGCCGTGAACATCGGCGCGGCGGGCACCTTCGTGATCCGGCGCCGCGTCAGCGGGGCGCAGCTGCGGGCCGAGCTGGCGCGCAGACTTCCGTTCGATACGGCGATCATGATTTGCCAGGGCCGCGACATCGTTAGGCTGATGTCCCGAAATCCGTTCGCGAGCCAGCCCGTGCGTCCGGACGTCGTGCGCTTCGTGAGCGTCCTCTCCCGCCGGCCTCGGTCGGCGCCGCCGACGCCCATCAGCTTTCCGTCGAGCGGCAAGTGGCTGCTGAAGATTCTCGGCCGGGAGAACCAGTTCGTGTTTGGCGTCTATCGGCGCCACATGAAGGTCATCGGCTACCTGGGCACGCTCGACCGGGTGTTTGGGGTTCCGGCCACCACGCGAAACTGGAATACCCTCGTCGCGATCGCCAAGGTGCTGGGCAACGGTGTAACGTGAGATCGGGAGTTGTGGCCGGGCAGCCGGGGCTAGCGGCCCATGACGCGACTTTGATTAGAATTCGTGACGTAGATGACAGCGAGGGCACGAGGGCGCTGATATCGATCCGGACTCTCAAACAGGATGTTTGTCATGGCAATCTGGAAAGAACCAACGATCCCCACCAAGGATGGGCCTCTTACCAGCCCCGAGCCCTCCGTGAAGCGAGAGACCGACTACCCGGCAGACGTTGCGCCGTCGACGGCTCGGCGGACCGCGTCACGCGAAGCGAGGGAGTCGATCATTTCATCCGAGATCACCATCACCGGAAAGATCGACGGCGCGGGCAGCGTTCGAATCCAGGGTCGATTCGAAGGCGACGTGCACATCGAGGGCGACCTGACGGTCGACGCAGGGGCCAAGCTCACCGGCGGGGTTCGAGCGAACTCGGTGGCGATCGGGGGTGAGGTCGAGGGGAACATCGAGAGCGCCCAGAGCGTCGAGATTCTCTCGACCGGAGTCCTCAATGGCGATCTCAAGGCGGGGACGCTGACCGTGGCCTCGGGCTCGCGGATGCGGGGTCGTGTCGAATTCGGATGGGGTGACGAGTCACCCTCGAAGTCTTCACTCACGCTGGCGAATCGTCACGCTTCGTGAGCACCACTCGGAAGACGCCGGCTGGGGCGACGCGCACCTGCCCTCACTGTCGGGCGGTCATCCTGCAAAGCACGAGTGTCTGTCCTTCGTGCCGAAAGCATTTGCGATTCAGTCCGACTGCGGGTGGGGACGCCGTTGTCCCCACCTTCTCCCCCCTTCGCGTGGAAGGATCCATTCGCCACCCGACGACCGGGGAGGCGTGGGAGTATGCTGTGACGGTCACGATCACCAATGACCGTGGCGTAGAGGTGAGCCGCCAGATCGTGGGTGTCGGCGCCATCAAGCCGGGGGAGCAGCGCAAGTTCACCGTCGCCGTCGAGGTGTTCGGCCCACCGGGAGACGTGGCGCTGGAGCCAGGGACGCGACGCAACGGCGACTGAGACCTCGTTCGCGCCGAGATAGCTCAGGGCCGCTCGTTCGATCCCGACGCCCTGCGCATGATCGCCCTCGCCGGTGCCCCCTCGTGCCCGGCGACCTTGAGCGGTAACACGATGACATCGTAGTCACCCGCTCGGACGGGACGCAGGTCCATTCCTTCCACGATCGGAATTCCGCGACCGAGCAGAATTTGATGCGTCCTTGGCGCCGGAGCACCGAATTGCTCGGCGGAGATGTAGTCGACGCCGACGAGCGCGACGCCGGCATTGGCGAGCAGCTGCGCCGCATCGGGAGCGATATACGCGAAATCCCGGTGGAATCGCGATGAGTCCATCCAGCCGCGATGCGAGCTGCGTGTGCGGAAGAGCACACGCGTCGCGGTCCTCCAGTCGTGCCGGTTGAGCTCCGCCGCGTCGATGGCCTGAACACTGTCGGGGATCTCGATCACGCGCGCTGGACCGATCAGGCGGTCCAGCTCCACCTGGTCGACCGGTGCTCCAGTAGCGACGAAATGCATTGGTGCGTCGATGTGCGTCCCGCTATGCGCGCCCATGGAGAAGACGGAGAGGGTCACGACGTCCCCCGTTCGCATGTGTCGGAGAAAATCGAACTTCATCGGCGCGTCGCCTTCGTACACCGGAGTCGTCGCCGGATCGAGCGTCGCGGACACGTCGATCCACCCGCCGCTCAGGTCGTGCATCGCCGTGGTGTCAGACGGGCTCGGCTCGCGAGGGCTACACGCCAGCAACGCAAGCGCCAGGGTGAACGTTAGGCGTTTCGCACGACCGATCTCAGCGTGGGCTGGCATGGTTTCTCCAGAAGGGTAAGCGGTGAGAACACGCGTGATCACCCGTTAGGCTGAAAAAAGGGAAACCGTGACGTGTAACGTCGATACGCGATCGCACGCCGTGCGGTGCGTCACATCGTAACGAACGTGAAACGTGCCGCGGGTCTCTTGACGACTCGCCTCGCGTTAGGTACTGTGTCCCCGCCTTCCGGCCTGTCGCGATGACGTGACAGGACTCGCTGCACGCTCCCCTCCCCTACAATTGTCGTGCACCGACTCCAACGGAACACCCGCCGATGGTGGGTGCTGCGGGCGCT
>DATFBS010000004.1:0-31976 GCA_035253695.1 Gemmatimonadaceae bacterium | reverse complement strand
AGCCGGAAGCCGCGAACCTTGTCGGCCTCTTCGCCGCGCGCCGTGAGAATGAGCACCGGCATACCGAGCCCGTCTTCGCGGAGCGCGCGCAGCACGCGGTAGCCATCGAAGCCCGGAAGCATGAGGTCCAGAATCACCAGGTCGGGATTCCCCTCCCGGGCGCGCTCCAGACCGCCGGGACCGCTCTCGGCGACATCGACCTCGTAACCCTCGATCTCGAGGTTGTTGCGCAGTCCGAACGCGAGGTCGGGGTTGTCCTCCACCACGAGCACGCGCGCATCGCGAATCAAGGTCTCCATGGAAGTCACACCTGAACGTTGAGACGGGACGCTTCGTCCGACGGCTCCGCGCCGTTGCGTTGTGTCGGGTCGTCCTCGGGAAGTCGTACCGCGGCGGACTCGTCAGGCACGCGGTCCAGCTCGATGACGAAGCGCGCGCCACGCTCCCCCGCTTCGGCGTAGGCGCGTCCACCATGCATCACCGCGAGCTCTCGCACGACCGACAGACCGATGCCGCTGCCACCGATCGCGGAGTTCGCATCGCGGTCGATGCGGAAGAACGGCTCGAAAATGCGCTCTCGCTGCGACGGATCGATGCCCGGGCCCTCGTCCTCCACCCAGATGCGCGCACGATCGCCGATGGCGCGCACTCCCACGGTGACCGCCTGCCCGACGGGCCCGTATTTGATCGCGTTGTCGAGCAGATTGAGCAGCATCTGTCGCAAGGCGTTGCGGTCGACACGAACGGCGACGGTCTCGTCGAGCGCCAACCGGACATCGACCCGTCGCGCCCGCGCGATCGGCGCGAACGACTCGGCCGTCTCCTGCACCTGCGGCGCGAGCAGCGTCGGCACCGGGCAGAGCCGCAGCGACTGCCGCTCGGCGCGGGAGAAATGCAGCACGTTCTCGACGAGGTGCGCGAGGCGTCGTGCCTCCTGATCGATGATCTCCATCGAGCGGGTTCGCTCGGCGTCGCTCCGCACGCGTCCGAGCAGCAGCGTCTCGGCGAACATTCGGATTTGCGCGAGCGGAGTGCGCAGCTCGTGGGACACGCTCGAGACGAAGTCGGAGCGCAGGCGCGCCAGCTCGGCCTCGCGACGCAGCTGCACCACCGCGATGACGATCAGCGCCGCCGTCATGGCGAGGACGCCGAGGAGCAGCGGCAGACGGGAGCGCGGCAGACCGCCGATGACGAGGCGCTCAGCCGCTTCGGGGCGCATGGAGACATGCGTCATCATCCCCCCGAAAAACGGCTTCCACTCGGCGGTCCCGCTGATCGCATCGTCGAAATCGGCGGCGGAGCCGTAGATCTCATCGCCGCTGGCCGATAGCACGGAAAGCCGGAGAAGCGAGTCGTTCGGCATGCCGTGCGTGAGCGCGTACGGGAGCAGCTGCCACTTCTTCATCACGCGGGTGTACGCCGCTTCGCCAAACCGCTGCGGATCGATGACGAAGCCGTACGCGGCCACCGGAGCCCCGTCAGAATCGCGCTTGAGCGTGTAGACGATGGCGCGCGCGTGAGGCCCAGTGCCGTGGAAGATGGTCGCGAACTCCCACCCCTTCTCGTAGGCCGCCGATGCGTGCGCGGTGACGGTGTCGGTCAACCAGTCGGGGCCGATCGCCGGAGCACTCGCGCCCGCGAACGTCGTGCGACCGTCGCGGAAATCGACCAGGAAGTAATAGTCCGTGTCGAGCACGAGGGTGCACGAGCAGGCCTCGAGCTTCTTCGCTTCCGCGGCGAGAATGTCGGGCGGTGGCAGCGAAGCGTGGCGCGCGTTCGTCGTCTCGATCGCCTTGCAGGGGCGGAACGCGTACGCCAGCGCCTGCCAGAGCTCTTCCTTGGCGTGAGCGTTGAACTCCCACGCCGCGGTAGCGGCGTAGTCGCGTAGCGTGCGCTCCGCCGTGACGCGATGATCGCGCGTGGCATCGTACGCCTGGTGCGCGAGCACCGCGGCGAGGCCAAGCGTGAGGAGAAGGAGCGCAACGAGCAGGGTGGATCGCGAGCGCCGAGCGCTGGCGAAGATGCCCAGGGCCATGACACACCTTAGGGCCCCTTCGGGAAGGGTCGCAAGCGTGCATTTGTCAGGATTTGGTGGGTTTGGCCCGCCGGTCCGTACCGCGCGCCATCGTGTGGCGGCGATCACACCGGGGGACTCACATGTCGTGCAGGATCTTTCTCACGGTTTTCACACTGGGCCTCTGCGTCGCGCCGACGGCCAGCGGGCAGACCGACACGAGCGCCAATGTGCTGGGTTACGAGCTGCCCGGCATGCGAAACGCCGTCGTGCGACGCGGCCTAACGTATCGGACCGTCACCGATGCGGGCTCGCCGCGTGCATTGACGATGGATGTCTACCGACCCGCCGGCCCAGCGACGCAGCGGCGACCTGCGCTCATCTTCGTGCATGGCGGATTAGTGGCGCGGCAGCCCGGGCCGCTGCCGACGACGTGGCCGAGCTATCGATCGTGGGGGCGGCTCGCGACCGCGGCGGGCCTGGTGGGAATCGTGTTCAACCACCGGATGACGACCGACGAGAACATCGCCGAGGCGGCGGGCGATGTCACGACGGCCATGGAGTACGTCCGTACGAATGCGGCGATGCTTGGCGTTGACACGGATCGTGTCTGCATCGCCGTGTATTCGGCCGGGGGGCCTTTGGCGAGCGTGTTCATGCGCGAGCCGACGGCGGGTATTCGCTGTCTCGTGCTCTTCTATCCCTATCTCGATCTCGAGCACATGCGCGTGCAATCGCCGTTTCGGCCGGCGCATCCCGCGGCGCACGTCGACTCCCTCGTGCTACGATACTCGCCAGCGCATCTGCTGACGGTTGCGCCCGCCACGCTTCCGCCGATCTTTCTCGCCATGGCAGGCGCGGACGCCATTCCCCGACTCAACGAGTCGATCGAGCGCTTCATGCAGATGGCGGTCGCCCGGCGTGTCGAGATCGACTTCATGCTGCATCGCACGGGCGCCCATGGCTTCGACCAACGCGATCACGACGCGCGCACTCGCGAAATCCTCGAGCGGGCCATCGTGTTCGTGACGCGACATCTTCGGGATTGACGGACACTCTCGAACGCGCCCGTGCGCTATTGAGCGACGCTGGGGCGGTTGTCGTGTTGACGGGCGCCGGTGTCAGCGCAGAGTCGGGCGTGCCGACCTTTCGTGGGCCAGGGGGCCTGTGGAAGAGCTTCCGTCCAGAGGATCTCGCGACACCCGAGGCGTTCGCGCGCGATCCTCGACTCGTCTGGGAGTGGTACGCCTGGCGCCGGACGCTTGTCCGAGAATGCGTACCTAACGCCGCGCATCGCGCACTCGCGGAATGGGCGATGCGACGTACCGGCGTGACGATCGTGACACAAAACGTCGATGGCCTTCACGCCCGCGCGGCTCGTGAGGCGGCGGGGGATCGCGATCCAGGTCCCGCGCTCCCTGTCGAGGTCCACGGCTCATTGCTCCGCGATCGATGCTCGGGTTGTGAGGCGCGAAGCGAGCCTGTGTCCGTCGATGTGACATCGGCGGCGACGCTGCCCCGGTGCAGCCAATGCGGCTCCCTGCTCCGTCCGGACGTGGTGTGGTTCGGCGAGATGCTCGACGAAGCTGTCCTTGCCGCGGCCGATGCTGCTGCCACGTCCGCCGATGTCTGCCTCGTCGTCGGTACGAGCGCGCTCGTCCATCCCGCCGCTTCGCTCCCGCTGCGGACGCGCGCGCACGGGGGCGCCGTGATCGAAGTGAATCCGGAGGAGACGCCGTTGAGCCGTGTAGCGGAGCTGTCTGTGCGAGGGCGGGCGGGGGAGATGGTTCCCTTATTAGTCGAGTGAGTTGCCTAACTACAGAGGGCCAAGGGCCAAGGGCCAAGGGCCAAGGGTCGGGTCGAGGGTCTGCCGCGACGTCTCGCCCATGACCCGACCCCTGGCCCCTGGCCCTTGGCCCTTGGCCCTGCCTTAACGAGGCGGTCGCGCCGCGGCCACGGCTCCCTTTTCCCCGCCATTCATCGCCAGCCTCGACTTGAGGATGCTCTCGCGCTCGGCCGCGGTCACATCGGAGGGAACCATCCACGATCCGCGGCGCTCCGTCGGCACACGCACCGCCGCGACCTGACCGTTGGCGGCCAGCTCGACCACCGCCGTCACGTCGTCATCCGGACCCTGACTGCCCGTGATGAACAACACCCATGTGCCCTCCGACGGCCACTGCTTGTTGAGCGCGAAGACACCGGTGCGCGACGTGCCACTGAACTTGAGCGTCACGCTCCGCCGCTCACCGCCGACAACGCCTTCCGCTTTTCCAGTGACAGGGGCTACGATCGGCGTGCCGTGATGGAAGGTGTGCACGAGCAGAAACGCATCGCGCGTGGACGCGTCATACGGGCTCGGCGGATATTCGATCGAGATCCAGGGCGGCCCGAGGGACGCGGGCGCGGCGGCCACGATGCTGAGGGTCAACATCGCGAGCGCGGCAAAGCTGAGCGTTCGGCGCATCATGCAAGCTCCACGAATGGGTTTGCAGGTGTGATGCCACTCGAGGGATGTGTGCTTGAATGCTTCGAGCTGCGAACTGCGAGCTACGAACAACAACACCGTGAGTTCGCAGTTCGTAGTTCGCAGTTCGTAGTTCGCAGCTCGCAGTTCGTAGGTCGCAATTATCGATTGACGAGCTTCAATGGCGGTCCTCCCCACGCCAGGGTGACCGCTCCCTTGAACGACCTCACCGACAGGCGCGCGTCCCCACCCAGCGACAGCGCGAGCTCCCGACCGTCACCGCGAATTGTCGCCCGCTGCGGCGTGAGATTGTTGTCGATCGGAGCCGCGACGGTCGTCGCCTCTACTGTCGGCGTGCTTCCCTTCGGGAGCAGCACGCGCACGGCACCCGAGTGCGTGCCCAGATCGAGCACGGCACCGCGCGCGATAGACGCCTCGAAGACGATGTTGCCGGTCATCGTCTCCAGACGAGCCGCACGGACCGGCCCACCGGTGACGGTCACCGCGCCGCTGACCGATGCCGACACCAGATCCTCTGCGCCGCCGCGAATCGTGATGTCACCGCCCGCGGACCGGGCGCGGAGCCACACGGTGGCGCCATCGAGCTGGATGTCGCCGTCCATCGTCTCGACAGTCAGCTCTCGTGGAATCCCGCTCACGATGACGTTGCCACTCGTCGAGCCGAGGTCGAGCGCGCCTGTCACGCCGTCGACGACGATCATGCCGCGTGTGCTCTTGACCCGCACGCGACTGCCGGCCGGCACCCACACGTCGAGCGTCGACGGCTCGGCGGTGGTGACATCGTCATTCGGGATGTCGATGCCGAGCTTCACCGCGGTGCGGTCACCCCCCATGAAGAATCCCTTGCTGCCGCGACCCACTTCGCCGGTGGCGACGATGCTGTCCCGATCCCAGCCATGAAGCCGTACGATGCCAGCCAGGTTGTGGATGCGAATGGTGCCGTCGGACGCGAGTGGAAGCCGCCGGTTGAAGCGGTTCTGAGCCGCCACCGTGCTCGTCAGGCACATGGCCAGAACCCACAAAAACAGAATACGTCTCATGGAATGCTCCCTCAACTTTGCGTCACGAGTCGCGTCGCGCGCCGAAGCAGCTCGACCTTCTGATCGTGGCCGGCCACGAGCAGCCGGGCCAGCGTTTCGCTTCCGGGATCGCGAGCGAGCGCCTCGCGAGCTTCCGCGATTGCCCCTTCGATCGTTCGAAGGCTGCGTTCCACCGCGATGACCGTCTCCGGCGCGAGCGCATGCTTGCGCTCGGCCAACTGCCGCTCGAGATCCTTCGTGACGGTTGCGTATTCGTGCTCCAGCGCGGCCAGGCGCGGAGTCAGGGCCGCGGCGGTGACAGCGGGGGCGGGTTGCTGCACGGCAACGTTCCTTTCCCCCCGAACGAGCAGCGCCGTCACGCCCGACGACGCAATGACGAGTGCGAGTCCGGCCGCGAGCAACGCACTGCGCCGCGTCCACCACGGCTCCGATGCTCCGCGAGGGCCGGCAGGATGCAATCGCGAGCGAATCCGCTGCCACTCGCCTGCCGGTGCGGGCATGGCGCGCGGCAGCGCTGCCGCGCTCGCGACGAGCATCCGCATGCGCTGCATGCGCGTGAAGCACGCGTCGCACACCGCGAAGTGCTCCTCGGCCGCGGCACGCGCCGTCGCGTCCAGCCCGTCGTCGAGCAGATCGCTCAACGTCTGGTCGTCGAGGTGATGAGTCATCTATCGAGCATCTCCATCAGTAGTCGTCGCGCACGACACAGCTGCGCGCGCAAGGTCCCTTCGGCGAGTCCTGTCATCGCCGCAATTTCCGGGTGGCGGTACCCCTCGACATCATGAAGCACGAACACCGTCCGTGCACCGCGTGGCAGCCGTGCGATCGCGTGCTCGAGATCGATTGCATCGCCTGGCTCACTTGCGGCAAACGGGGCATCGACATCCTCGTCGTCTCCAGACAGCATCACCCGAGCGATCCGGCGTCGCTCGGAGCGGAACGACTCGAGCACGACGTTCACCGTCAGCCGATGGAGCCACGTGCCGAACGCCGCATCGCCGCGCCACGTCGACAGCCGCTCCCACGCTCGCACCCACGCGTCCTGCGCCGACTCCTCGGCGCGCTGCGCATCGGCACACAGGCGCATGCAGATCGCCCGCACATGTGACGCGTGCGTGTGATACAGTCGCTCGAACGCCGCGACGTCGCCGGCCTGCGCGCGTCGCGCGAGCTCAGCGGCTTCGTCCGCCATGGTCGACGACGGACCATGCACGATTGAGTCGATCAGGGACACGCCATCCTCGTTGTCAATCCGATGCCGGTCGTGGCCTGAACGCTTGAACGGTATGCCTCATCCCCTTTTGGAACCGATTCTGCCTCCTGCGCATTCGATATCTGCAATGGTCAGCTCACGCATCGACACCGCCCAGCGACCCGGCCGCACGCGCATCGCGCTTGCGTTCGCCGCCGTCTACCTGATCTGGGGCTCGACCTACCTCGCGATCCTGTGGGCCATCGAGACCATTCCGCCATTCCTGATGGCGGGCACGCGGTTCATCGTCGCCGGCGGCATCCTGTATCTGTGGGCGCGCCTAACGGGCGGACCGCGCCCGACGAAAGCCCAATGGGTGGCCACCGCCATTACCGGCATCTTAATGCTTGCCGTCGGCAATGGCGCGGTAACCTGGTCGGAGCAGCGGATTCCCTCCGGAATCGCCGCGCTGCTCGTCGCCAGCGTCGCGCTCTGGATGGTGCTTCTCGAGTTTCTCCGAAAGAATGGTACCCGTCCGACTCGTCTATCGATCGTCGGGCTCCTGCTCGGCTTCGGTGGAGTGGGACTTCTGGTAGGCCCGGCGGCGTTCAGCAGCGCCCGCGATCTGGACGCGTTCGCGGCCCTCGTCCTCATCGGGGCATCGCTCTCGTGGGCGGCGGGTTCCGTGTACTCGCGCGTCCTCCCACGCCCCGCATCGGCGTCGGTGGGCAGCGCGATGCAGATGCTCGCAGGCGGCATCGTGTTGACAGTCGTCGGGCTTTCGTCGGGTGAGCTCGCCCGCCTCGACTTCGGCGCGATAACCACGCGCTCGGCGTTGTCGATCGGCTATCTCATCGTATTCGGCTCGCTCGTGGGATTCACGGCCTATGCGTGGCTCTTGCGCGTGTGCACCCCCGCGGCGGTGGCGACGTATGCCTACGTCAATCCAATGGTCGCCATGTTCCTCGGATGGCTCATCGCCGGCGAGGAATTCGGCCCGCGAATGATCGTCGCCGCGGCGGTCATCCTCTCGGGTGTTGCGCTCATCAACCGCGCATCGGCGCGGCCTGCGTCGAAGCCGGACGATTCGCACCCCGGCGAACGCACACCGCGGCTGGCTCGACCCCCCTCGATAGCGCCCAAGTCCAAAACCCGGAATGCCGTCAAGCAGGCCTGACGGACCGTGCTGGTCCCGATGATGCACTTGTCTCCCTCAGTTTTCTCGCTGGGGGAGTCATGTACCGACTGCGATTCGTCATAGGGGCGCTGCTCGCTTTCGCGACGAGCCTCTCCGCGCAGAATGGCGACGGGGGAATCGCGTCGTTCCACGCCCACCGCTACGCTGACGCGCGACGCGAGCTCGACGCGGCGGTCCGCGCGCACCCCGACGATGCCCGTATCCATCACTATCTCGGGCGTATCGCCATTCACGAGACGCGGTTCCAGGACGCCATCCATCATCTCCAGAGGGCCGTCGAGCTGGAGCCGTCCGTGGCGGAGCACCAGGTTCTCCTCGGACGTGCCTACGGCCAGCTGGCAGTCCGCTCGGGGCTGACGAAGAAGTTCGGCCTCGCGAAGCGCGCGCGGGCGGCACTCGAGCGCGCAGTCGAGCTCGATCCGGCGAGTATCGAGGCGCGGTCGGGCCTCATCCAGTTCCATTTACTGGCGCCGGGCCTGGTCGGAGGCAGCTCCTCGAAGGCACGCGCTCACGCCGCCGAGATCGCGAAGCAGAACCCATTCCGGGGCGCCTTGGCTCGCGCATGGATCGCCGAAGACAGAAATGACTACGACCAAGCCGCGCGCGAGTATCGGGACGCGATTTCGCGCGCGCCCGACAGCCTGATCGCATACTGGGGCTTGGCGCAGCTCTGGCAGCGAGGCCAGCGCTTCGACAGCTCCTTCGCGCTCATGGATGGTGTCATCCAGCGTAACCCGAGCGCGATGCCGGCCTACTACTACTACGGCCGCGCGGCCAGCCTGTCGGGGCAGCATCTCCCGGAGGCGGTTGCCGCCCTCGAACGATACATCTCGCACGAGCCGCAAGAGGGCGAGCCACCGCGCTCATCCGCGCACTATCGGCTGGGCCTCGTGTACGAGCGCATGGGGGAGCGCGACAAGGCCAAGCGGGAGTTCGAGACGAGCCTGCGGTTGGAGCCGACCCGCGGAGAGGTAAAGGCGGCGCTGCGGAGGGTGCGGTAGGGCTCCGTGTGCGCAACGAGCCGCTTTGAAAAGCGGGAGCACAGAGACACGCAGAGACATCGACTGAGACACACAGAGAAACACAGATGCGAAGGTCTTTCCAAAGGCATGTGCAGGTGTAGGCCTCCGTGTGTCTCAGTGGATGTCTCTGTGTGTCTCTGTGCTTCCGCTTTTGGCTCGTGCGCCGCTAGTGCAGTCACGCGCGCGGATCCGAGCGCACCAGGACCGGCTCGGCCACCGCTCGCACCCTCGCCGCCCGCGCGCGGCTATACGCGAAATAGATCGCCATTCCGATCGCGAGCCAGATGACGAGGCGCTCCCACGTCGCGAGCGGGAGGCCGGCCATCAAATAGAGGCAGGAGGCGACCCCGGCGAGCGGGACCCACGGTGAGCCCGGCGTCTTGAAGGGGCGATGGAGCTCCGGCGACGTGCGGCGCAGCACGAGCACCGCCGCGCAGACGATGGCGAACGCGAGCAGTGTTCCCATCGCCACCAGCTGGCTCAACACGTTGATGGGAACGAGCCCACCGGCGATCGCCACGACCACGCCCGTGAGGATCGTCGTGATCGCGGGCGTCCGGAATCGCGGATGGATGCGGGAGAACAGCGGCGGTAGCAGCCCATCGCGGCTCATCGCCATGAAAATGCGGGGCTGCGCCATGAGCAGCACGAGGATGACGCTCGAGAGACCGGCAATCGCGCCGAGCTTGATGAGCGGACGCAGCCAGCCCATTCCGGTCTCATCGACGGCGAGCGCGACGGGGGCCGGCACGTTGAGGCGCGTGTACGGGATGATCCCCGTGAGCACGAGCGCAGTGGCGACGAAGAGCAGCGTACATACGGCGAGCGACGCGAGCATGCCGATCGGGAGATCGCGCTGCGGATTCTTCGCCTCCTGTGCCGCAGTCGAGACGGCATCGAACCCGATGTACGCGAAGAAGATGATGCCCGCGCCACGAAGAATGCCGCTCCACCCGAACTCGCCGAACGTTCCCGTGTTCTCGGGGATGAAGGGCTTCCAGTTCTCAGGCTGCACGTACGCGGCCCCGAACCCGATGAACAGCAGGAGGACCAGCACCTTCACGATCACGATCACGGCGTTGGTTCCCGCCGACTCGCGGATGCCGAGCACGAGCAACGCGGTCACCGCGACCACGACCAGGACTGCGGGGAGATTGAACAGCGCCGTCACCGTGCTGCCATCGGCCAGGGCGACGCTCGAGCCCGTTGCCGAGGTGAGCTGCGGCGGCAGGGCGAGTCCAAGATCGTTGAGCAATGACACGACGAGTCCGGACCAGCCGACCGCGACCGTCGAGGCGCTCAACGAGTACTCGAGGATGAGATCCCACCCGATGATCCAGGCGAAGATCTCGCCGAGCGTCGCGTAGGCATAGGTGTACGCGCTTCCCGCGACCGGGATCATGCTGGCGAACTCCGCATAGCACAGTCCCGCGAATGCGCAGGCGATGCCGGCGAAGATCATCGACAGCACGAGTGCCGGTCCAGCATTTTGCGCGGCGACGACACCGGTGAGCACGAAGATGCCGCTGCCGATGATCGCGCCGATGCCAAGCATGGTCAGGTGCACGGGCCCAAGAACCCGACGAAGCGGGGTCGCCTCGGCGTCAGCTAGCAGGGCGGCGAGTGGCTTCTTCGTCAACAGACTCATAAGTCCCCGGCAGGAGTGGCAGTTGTATACGTTTTTGTATGCAAAAGCACCGCCCAAGATAGGAGGCCGCGAGAAGTCCGCAAGGGCGTGATGGTGACCTTGTGGCTGCCGCATGCGACGGACATCTATTCGACGTGAGCCCCCTTTCCCGCCGCCGCGTCCCCGTCCGACGAGCCGCGTCGGCCGGCAGCACGCGCGCCGGTCGACCGACACAGGTCTACGGTCAGCTGCGAGCCCTCATCGTTCAGGGCAAGCTGGCGCCAGGGAGCCGCATCATCGAGACGGACATCGCCGAGCGATTGGGCGTCTCACGCACCCCCGTACGCGAAGCGCTGCAACGGCTGCAGCAGGAAGGCTATGTCGTCGGCGCGCCGCTCGCGCATCAGTCGCGTCTCACCGTGGCCCCGCTGACGAAGCAGGACGTACGCGAGCTCCTCAACATCGTGGGGACACTCGAGGGCCTTGCCGCCTTTGGCGCCGCGGAGCGCCCTGCGGGCGACCGGGCGACGCTCGCGCGCGCGTTGCGCGCCCTCAACGCCGACTTCCGCCGTGCCGCCGAAGCGGAGCCCACCGACCACACCCGAGTCTACGACTTCGATGAGGCGTTCCATCAGCGCCTCGTCGAGGACGGCGCCGGCGCGCGCCTACGCTCGCTGCATGAGGCGGTGAAGCCGCAGGCGGAGCGCTACATCCGGATGTACATCAGTCTGCTGGTCGGGAACATTCGCCCCTCAGTCGATGAGCACGAGGTGATCATTCGCGCGGTTCGCGATGGAGATGCGGAGGGCGCGCAGCACGCCGTTCAGATGAATTGGCGTCATGCCGCGGAAAGACTTGGCAGAGTGATTGAGGTGGCCGGGGAGCGCGGAAGCTGGTAGAGAAACACCCGAAGACGTCAGACTTCAGATATCAGACATCAGAACGCATCGCATATCGCGCGATCGAAGTCGTACGATTGCTGACGTCTGACGTCTGAAGTCTGACGTGTTCGGGTGTCAGAAGACCCGCGATGCCTCCTCCAGCTCCTTTCTCAGCTTGAGGTACGACTCGTAACGATCCCGCGACACCGCAGTCGCCTCGACACCCTCACGGACCGCGCATCCAGGTTCCACGCGGTGCGTGCAATCGCCGAATCGACACTGCTCGAGTAGCGGCCGCATCTCCGGAAAGCAGCGATCCACCTCTCGCGCATCGAGCCCCCAGAGGCCGACCTCGCGAAGTCCGGGCGTGTCGACGACGTAGCCCGACTCGGGGAGGGGGTGGAGATCGGCACCCACGGTCGTGTGCCGTCCCTTCATCACCGAGCGACTGATCTCGCCGACACGAAGGTTGAGCCCGGGAAACATCGCATTGAGCAGCGATGATTTCCCCACGCCTGACGGCCCCGTCAGCGCCGACACGCGCCCGCGCAGCGCGGCTTTGAGCTCCGACAAGCCGTCGCCCCGCTTCACGCTCGTATAGTGCACCGGATAGCCGATCTTCTCGTACTCGGCGAACAGGTGCGTGTCGCCGGGCGCCAGCTCCACCTTGTTCACGACCACTCGTGAGGCGAGATCGTTCGCCTCGGCAATCACAAGGAACCGGTCGAGCATGCGGACGTGGGGCTCGGGCTCGGCGATGGCGAAAACGACGACAACCTGATCGAGGTTCGCGGCGACGACCCGCTCGCCCGGGCCGCCGCCGGGTGCGCGACGCGCCAACTTCGAGCGGCGCGGCAGGATCTCGACGATCGTCCACGCGTCATCGCGCTCGTCGCGCTCGACGACGACATCATCCCCGACGGCGAGCTTCTCGTGCTCCCCCTGCTTCAGACGCCCGCGGAGCGACGCCGGACAGGTCTCTCCCGTTTCCGTGCGTACTTGCCACACGCCACCAGTTCCTCGAAGAACGATGCCCTGCGTGCGGCGCGGGGATGTCACGACCCCTCGTTCTCCTCGCGCATGACATCCCACCACGGCCGCTCCGCGGCGCCGGGCTGCGACGCGCGAATCAAGTCGTCGAGCACGCGCTTCGTGTCGGACAGTGAGAGTGCACCAACGGCCGCTCGCGCCTCCGCTTCGGTCCGTGCCCGCGCGAGGAAATCGCTTTCGAGGTGTCCGACGACACGTGGCTCTCCAGGTCCCCATCGCAGGAAGATGAGATATGCGCCAATGGGCGCCGACGCGTCGCCCGTCTCATCGACGGCAATGTCCACCGAGTACGATGCCCCGTCCGCGCCTTCGAACGCCGCCGGCCGCGCGTGCACGGCCATGTATCCGCCGAGGGTCTGCTCGTCGCCTTTCGAGTGATCCGGAGGGAGGAAGCGAGCCATTGGGACGAGACTGCGAGCTACGATCTGCGAGCTGCAAAGCCGGCTTCGCGGCTCGCAGATCGCAGCTCGCCGTGGTCAGTCATGCTCACCGCCGCACCATTTCTCTCACCACGTTCCCCGTAATGAACGCAATGTTCGATGGTCGCTCGGCCAGCCGGCGCATCAGGTAGGGATACCACTGCGTTCCGAATGGAACGTACACGCGCACGCGCCATCCGTCGCGGACGAGCCGGTCCTGGAGGTCGCGCCGCACACCGTAGAGCATCTGGAACTCGAAACGGTCCGCCCCAATACCGTTTGCGCGCACGAAGCGGATCGCTTCCTTGATGATGCGATCGTCGTGCGTCGCCAGCGCCGGATAGTTTCCCTCCGTGAGCAGCTTGTGCATGCACCGCACGTAGTTGGCGTCGACGTCCGCCTTCTCCGGATAGGCGACGGTCGCGGGCTCCTTGTACGCACCCTTGCACAACCGCACGCGCGCCTTGATGGCGATCGCGCGCTCGACATCGGCCAACGTCCGGTACAGGTAGCTCTGCAAGACGATGCCGACGTGATCCCCATACGACGGATGCAGCCGATCCTCGAACAGCCGGAGCGTGCGCTCCGTGTAGGTGCTGTCCTCCATGTCGATGCGGATGAAGGTGCGCAGGTCACGCGCGCGGCCGACGACGTCGTGCATGAGGGCGACGCACAACTCTTCCGAGATGTCGAGGCCCATCTGCGTCAGCTTCAGCGAGACGTTCGCCTGCACGCGCCGCTCGTGGATGCGGTCGAGCATGGTGAGAATCTCGCGCGTGGCGGCTTGCGCCTCGCGCTCGGTGCGCACGCTCTCGCCAAGGAGGTCGAGGGACGTCGTGATCCCTTTCCTGTTGAGCGGCTCTACGGCGCGGATCGCCTCATCGAGTGTCTCTCCGGCCACGAAGCGCTGGGCGAGCCGCTTGGCGAACCGGTTGTTGCGAACGAAACGAAAAATCCTCTGTTGATTCGACAAATACAGGAACGCCTGGCGGAGCATGACACCTCATGGGAATCGGCCACGGTCGGCGGAATATAGCCGGGGCTGGAGGACGGTCTAGGCAACCGTGACCTCGCCAAAGCGTCCAGGGTCTATTTCGTCGAGCCACCACGTCGAGGCGCATGCTCCAACGCACATTTCTCGCCGCCGGGCTATTGCTCGTTGCCGCATGCGACGAGGGAAACACCACCGGCACCCGGCTCGCGTTGTCGCTGCACGTCGCTCACGACCGTTGGGAGCGCCGCGGGATCGAGAGCTACGAGCTGACCGTGACCCGCCTGTGCTTCTGCGTCTTCACCCAGCCGGTTCGCGTGAAGGTGGTGGACGGTGTGGTCGTCTCACGCACGGTGGTACCGACGGGCGAGCCGGTGCCCGCGCCTTACGCGAGCGACTATCCCGGCGTTCCGGGTCTGTTCGCCATCGTCCAGGAGGCGGCGCGGGACGCGGATGAGGTTCACACCGAATTCAATGGGACGTACGGATATCCGACGAAGATCTCAGTCGATTGGACCAAGAACGCGGTCGACGATGAGGTTGTCTACCTGGCGGAGGACTTCAGAATCACGCCCGGCTGCATCAACTGCCGATGACGAGCAGCCCGGCCGCGCCGTTGTACTCGTCGGCAACCTGCGTCGTACCGGGGGGCGCCATCCATGTGCCCCCATCGACGCGCACGTTGATGCGGTAACTTCCCGCGGGGAGGCGGATCCGCGCCGCGAAGTGATCGTCGGCTTCGCGCTGCATCACGAGCGGGCGCCAATCGGTAAAGTCACCCATGAGCTCCACCCGACGCGCGCGCGGTGCGTGCACCACGAGCAGCACCGTTCCATCCTGCTCGCGCCACGTCTCCATGCCGCGGGCCGTCGCACGCGAGCGCGACCGAAGCTCGAGCGGGCCTCCAGCACGCGTCGTGACGCGGAGCGCGATCGTGGCATAGCGCCCCCCGGGCAGACCTTGCGCGATGTCGAACGCGCTCGTTCCGGTCGACCCTACCAACGCCAGCCGCTCCGTCAGCATCACGCTCCCGCCAAACAGCCAGGTATCCGTATGACCGCCGTGGCGTACGCTGCGGCGGCCCGCGGCGGCATCGATTGCTACGCGCGCGTGCGACCACGACAGATGTGCCTCCGTGTCGACGTAGCGCACCGTTTCGTTCGTCACGGACAAGCTGCGGGTATCGACGACGTTGGCCTCCATGTTGGGGGCCGCCGTCACGAGGCGGGTCTTCGACTGCACGGTGTTGTGTGCCGCCGTGAGTCTCAGCGTCGCGGCGCCCAACTGCGCCCAGGCGCCTGCGTCAGCCCGACGAAGCGCGCCACCATCGGGGGATCTCCACGCATGGCCGGCTCCCAATCCCAGCCAGAGACCACGATCCCCGGCACCGACGAGATGCCCGCGTCCCTGGGCGATCGCTTGTGCGGTGCGCAGCGTTCCACGGTGAGAGTTCATCTCCATCTGCGCGGAGAGCTCACCGCGGAAGAGGCCACGCGCCTCGGTGAAGCGGGAACCGGCCGCGATCGCCTGCGCGCTCCAGATGCCGCCGTCGAACCGCGTGAACGACGCCAATCCCGAGACGGTCGTCCGCTCGCCCTCGAACATCACCGCCGGCGTGAGGCTGACGACGGTCAGGCGCGGCGTGTCATCGTACGTGATGCGGCCCGTCCCCGCGCCTAACGTCCCGACCACCTGCGCACGCGCCGCTCCGGCGGCAAGCGCCGTGAACAGGAGTGAGGCGAGCGTAAGGCGGCGACGGGACATGGGTCGCTAGGGCTTTGGACTGGAGGTCGTGGTGCCTCTACCCGGGGTCGAGGCGTCGGTCGCGATCGGAATCCGTGCGCCTGGGGGAACTCCGCGGGTCCTCACCGCCGTCGTTATCGCCGGCGGGACGCCCTTCGCGATGTCGCGCTCGACATCATCGCGCAGATCCGCAAACTCGGCGTCCGTCGCCGGCTTGGTCGCCAGCGCCAGTATCGCCGACGAGGCCGTGTCCGCGGGGACGCCGCGCGCGATGAGATCCGCGAGCACCGCCAGCGGAATGGTCAACGGCGCATTGGGACGTCGCGTTCGCAACGCGGTGATCACTTGCGGGCTCGCGCCCGCGTGCAGCGCGTCCGCCGCCGCGATGACCTCGGCGTCCATCGCTCCGCTGCCGAGCGCGCCCCGCGCCGCCACGAGCTCGCGGAACCGCGAACGAACCACGTTGATGATGCGGTCGTTCGGTGCACGTTTCGCCGCCCCCTCCAGCGCCTTGTCGATCACCGGCTCGGTCGGAATGCCAAGGCTTCGCGCCGAGTCCATCAGGTTGGTGACCTCCGACTGCACGCGGCGATCGAGACGCGAAAGCCGCGGATCCTGCGCGTCGACACGGGCGGCGACGAGCGCGAGCACCAGAACGGCTGGGCCGAATCGCGTCATGTCGTCGCGTCTCCCACGGTGATTACGGAATTCGGCGGCCCGAAGTCATCCTCGAGCGTTCGCGGCGCCGCCGGATCGGCAACCCACGTGGTGCCGTCTACTACGAAAGTATAGTGGTATCGCCCGGGCGCCAGCGGGATGGTGATCGCCCACACGCCATCCTTCAGACGCCGCAGCGGCGAGACCCCCTCGTCCCAATCGTTGAAGTCACCGACGATGGAGACCCGGGAGGCCGAAGGATTGACGAACATGAACTCCGTCATCTGTTGGGCCGGGCCGGCCTCGGGGGCGATCGCGACCGATCGCGAGGGTGCCACGATCGGGGCGCGGTCGGGACGGGCGGCCAACGCGACGATCCCAGCCAGACCGGCGGCAAGGGCCAGCCCAGCCAGAGGCGATACCCTGATCGTCCGCGAGCGCGTCATCCAGCGCCACAGCCCGGTGCCCGCCAGCTGCCGCGACTCCTCGCGCACGCGCTGCATCACGCGGTCGTCGAAGTCGGGCGACACAGTCACCGTCTCCCGGCGCAGCGTCATCGCGACGCGCTCTATCATTTCATCACTCTCGTGCACTGTAGACCTCCCTCAACTGATCCCTCAATCGATCGCATGCGCGTTTCACTCGCATCTTGAGCGCCGAGACACCGACTCCGGTTACGGCCGAGATTTCCTCGTAGCTCAAATCCTCGACGTGCTTCAACAGAAAAGCTTCCCGTTGCTCCGCGGGCAGGCGGTCGAGCGCGCGCCCGATCTCCTCTCGCCACGCGACGCTCTCCTCGGGATGGTCCTCCGCCGCATCGCGAAGCGCGATCTCATCGTGCACGATCGTGCGCTCCCGCCGCCCACGACGCGCACCGGCCGTTCGACACCGATTCACCAGAATGCGAAACAGCCAGGAGCCGAACCGCTCGGGCTCCTCGCAGCGGGCGAGGGAGCGGTAGGCCCTGACGAACGCGTCCTGCAACGCCTCCTCCGCGTCCTCGGCGCTCCCCAGCATGTGGGTCGCGAACCGCACGTATCGGCTGCGGTATCGCACGACGAGGACGGCGTACGCCTCCGTATCGCCGTCGAGCACGCGCCGAACCAGCACGGCGTCAGGGGCGGCGGGGGAGGTGCGGTCCGTCACGGGGTAGAGACTCTTAGAGTTGGTACTGAAGTCACAGCGGGCCAGGGGCCAAGGGCCAGGGGCCAGGGGAAGGAAAGGCAAGCGGCCGAACGGCCGCTTGCTCATCTGATGAGGCGGCAGCGGCGAAGCCGCGCCGCCTTTCCTTCCCTTGGCCCCTGGCCCTTGGCCCCTGGCCCCGCCTCAAACAGGCTTCCCATCGATCGGGTAGAAGCGCCGCCTGCGCTCCGCCATTTCCAGGAGCAACGAGGCCGGCACAAAGCGCGGCTCGAAACGAGCGTTCAACTGCTCCAGGCGCCGGATGATCATCTCGGCGCTCTCGTTGTCCACGTAGCGGAACGGGCCCCCGCGGAAGGGAGGGAAGCCCAGCCCGAAGACCGCACCGACGTCGCCATCACGCGGCGATCGGAGTACCCCCTCTTCCAGGCATCGTACGGCCTCGTTGACCATGGCGAGCACCGTCCGATCCTGGATCTCTTCGGGATGGACGTCGGCGCGAGCGGTGCCCGTCGGGAGAAACTCGTACACCGACTGATCGACGCCACCCTTCTTTCCGTCCTTCCCGTAGGTGTAGAAGCCCTGCCCGCCCTTGCGCCCCGTACGCCCGGCCGCGATCACGCGCTGCATCGACTCCGAGGATGCGAACCGCTCGCCGAACGCGTCGGCAAGAACGCCGGCGATCTTTCCGCCGACGTCGATGCCTACCTCGTCCAGCAGTGTGATGGGACCGACGGGAAATCCGAACTCGAGCAGCGCGCGGTCCACCGCTTCGATGGCCGCGCCCTCATCGAGCAAACGTCCCGCCTCGTTCATGTACGCGGCGAGGATGCGCGTGGTGTAAAAGCCCGGTCCATCGTTCACGACGATCACATGCTTCCCCAGGCGCTTCCCGAGCGCGACCGCCGTCACGGTCGCCTCCGGCGTCGTGATGGGCGTGACGATGATCTCGAGCAGCGGCATCTTGTGCACCGGCGAGAAGAAGTGCATGCCGAGCACGCGGTCGGGACGTTTCGACGCCTCCGCGATTCGAGCGATGGGAATGGAGCTCGTGTTCGACGCGTACAGCGCACGTGCCGGAAGCTCGGCTTCCGCTTCGCGCAACACGCGATGCTTGAGCGCGAGGTCCTCGAACACCGCTTCGATCGTGACGTCGGCGCTCTTGAACCCACTGTAGTCGATTGTCCCGCCGACGAGGGCCATCTGATCGTCGAACTGCGCTCGCGTGATCTGGCGCTTGCGCAGGCGGTCGGAGATCACGTCGTACACCGACTTGAGCCCCTTCGCGACGCGAGCATGGTCGACATCCTTGAACCGCACCGCGATGCCCTGCATCGCCGACACGGCGGCGATCCCGGCGCCCATGAAGCCCGTGCCGAGCACGCCCAGACGGTGCACCTCCCGCGGCGGAGGGGCGGGGCCCGAGACGCCGGAGTCCTTTTTCAGTGACGTCGTCGCGAAGAACAGGAAGATGAGCTCGCGCGACTGTGGCGTCACAGCCATCTGCCCGAACAGCCGGGCCTCCTCGCCAAGCCCCCCTTCCCGGCCTAACGAATAGCCGGCGGCGACGGCATCGATCGCGGCCGGCGGCGCGGGATAATGCCCGTGCGTCTGCTTCCGCACCTTCTCGCGCGCCTGTCGAAAGACGATCGCGCGGCCGGCCGGGTTCTTCTCCAGCGCGAGATCGGCCAGGGTGAGCTGCTTTCGTCCGTGCGATGGCTTTTTCTCGCCGCGACCGAGCTCGCGCGCGCGCTTCACGGCCACGTCGCGCAGAATGGAGGGATGCACCATCTCATCGAGCAATCCCATCTGAAGCGCCTTCTTCGCTCGCACATTGCGCCCGGTGAGGATCATGTCCAGCGCGTTGCGAAGTCCCACGAGCGCGGGGAGACGTTGGGTGCCACCCGCCCCCGGAATGAGGCCGAGCATGACCTCGGGGAGCGCCAGCACCGTCTTGGGATGGTCGGTACCGATGCGCCACGCGCACGCCAGCGCCGTCTCCAGCCCACCGCCCATGCACGCGCCGTGAATCGCCGCCACCACCGGGGTTCGCAGCTGCTCCAGGCGATCGAGCAGCGACTGGCCGTCGAGCGACAACCGCTCGGCATCATCCGAGGTGCGGACCTCGAGAAACTCCTCGATGTCGGCGCCGGCAATGAAGGTGTCCGGCTTCCCGCTGATGAGCACGGCGGCCTGAATCGAGGTATCGCTGTCGAGCCGTCGAATGAGCTCGATGAAATCGTCCTTCACCGCACGGTTGAGCTTGTTCACCGGCTCGTTAGGGAGATTCATCGTGATGATGGCGACGCCATCCTCGACCTCGATGGTCATCGCTCCGGATTTTCGCGTGACTTCCGCCGGGCGGGTCGCGGTGGTAGCTGTCATCCGGCGTTCTCGACGACCATGGCGAAGCCCATTCCTCCGGCGGCACACACCGTCATGAGCCCGAACTGGCCGCCGCGGCGTCGGAGCTCGTGGATGAGGGTCATCGTGATGCGCGCGCCGGTGGCCCCGAACGGGTGGCCGATCGCGATCGAGCCGCCCATGACGTTGAGCCGTGCGCGATCGACCTCACCCACGGGGTGCAAATAGCCGGCGCGCTGCGCCCATTCCCGGGACTCGAACCCCTGCAAGTTCGACAACACCTGCGCCGCGAATGCCTCGTGCATCTCGACCAGGTCGATCTCCTTGAGCGTGAGCCCCGCGCGATCGAGCGCGACCGGCGTGGCCAGCACCGGTCCCATCAACAGCTGCTCGCCCGGGTCGAGCGCGGCGTAGGCATACGACTTGATAAACGCGAGCGGCTCGTAGCCGGAGGCGTGCGCAGCCTCCTCACTCATGAGCAGCACGGCGGCGGCGCCATCGGTGAGCGGCGAAGAATTTCCCGCCGTGACAGTTCCATAACGGCGATCGAACACCGGTTTGAGCGCCTGCATCTGGTCGAGCGTTGTATCGGAACGAATGCCATTGTCGCTTGTCGACACCGTCTCGAACTTCGGGGGCACATACACCGCCATCATTTCGTTCGTGAGACGCCCATCGTGGGTTCCAGCGGCAGCGAGCCGATGCGACCGGAGCGCGAACTGGTCCTGCTCTTCTCGCGTAATGTGATTGAGCTTCGCCATCTTCTCCGCCGACTGACCCATCGTCTCCCCAGTCGAAGGTTCGGCGATGGCCGGCGTCACCGGCACGAGATCGCGCGGCCGAATGCGCGCCAGCGCGCCGAGGCGCTTCGGTGCCGACTTGGCGCGGGACGCGGCGACGACAGCGTCGGCGAACCCGCGCGAATGGAGAATGGGAACGTTGGAGAGCGATTCGGCGCCGCCCGCTATGGCGACATCGGCGTGACCCAGGTGAATCTGATCGGCCGCGTCGGTGATCGCCTGATTGGCGGAGGCGCAGGCGCGGCTCACCGTCACCGCCGGAATTCCCTTCGGCAACAGCGGGAGAAGCGAGACCTCGCGCGCGATGTTCGGCGCCAGCACCGACGGTACCACCGTGCCGAACACGAGCGTGTCGACGTCTTTTGGCTCGAGACTCGTTCGCTGGACGAGCTCGGCGACGACCAGCTTCCCGAGCTCCTGCGCGGTCAGCGCGCGAAACGTCGTGCCGGATTTCGTGAAGGGAGTGCGCAGTCCGGCGACGATCGCGACGCGCCGTCCATTGCTGACGGTTGCCATACGTGGAACATAGGAGCGTGGCCCCCTCGTCGCCACGCCCGGCGCAGCGGGTCCTCGTGACGACACGCCCATTCTCCGCGCGCGCTCGTCATGCCGCGCTGGAGCTGTTGAGCCACGCACGGTTCGATGTGCTCGTGATCGGCGGTGGCATCACCGGCGCCGGGGTGGCGCGCGACGCAGCGATGCGCGGGCTTCGGACCGCGCTGGTGGAGCGGGATGACTTCGCCAGCGGCACATCGAGCCGCTCATCGCGTCTCATCCACGGCGGCCTCCGCTACCTCGAGCACGGCTGGCTGCACCTCGTGTTCGAGTCCAGCCGCGAGCGACGCACCTTGATGCAGATCGCGCCGCACCTCGTGCGGCCGCTCGCGTTCACGTGGCCGGTCTACGATTCCGCCCGCGTCCCTCTTTGGAAGCTCGGTGCGGGCCTCATGGTGTACGACGCGCTCGCGCTGTTCCGAAACGTCGGCGGAAACCACCACCGCCTGGCGCCGGACGAGGTGCTCGAGCTCGAGCCGGCAATTCGTCGCGAGGGGTTGCACGGCGGCGCACGCTACTTCGACGCCTCGACGAATGATGTGCGTCTCACGCTCGCGAACGTGCGGGCGGCGGTCGATGCGGGCGCTACGGCGATGAATCACGCCGGAGTAAGCATGCTCCGGCGCGCCGGCGCGCACGTAACGGGCGCGCGTGTCGTCGACAGAATCTCGGGCAGGGAGGTCGACGTCACCGCGCGTGCCGTGGTGAACGCCACCGGTCCGTGGTCGGATTCGATTCGTCGAATGGTCGATCCCCACGCGTCGACCGCCCTCCGCGGTACGAAGGGAGTTCATGTCGCGGTTCCGCGTGACCGCGTTCGCAACCGCGAGGCGCTCACGGTTCTGTCGGCGGTCGACGGCCGTGTGATGTTCGTGCTGCCAGCCGGCCCGTTCACGATCATCGGCACGACCGACACCGACTATGGTGGCCCAATCGAGGAGGTCCGGGCGACACGCGCGGACGTCGACTATCTGCTGCGTTCGGCGAACGCCTACTTCCCGAGCGCGCAGCTCGATGCATCGGACGTGGTGGCGGCCTGGGCCGGCATACGGCCGCTCGTGGCCGGCCGGGGGACGGATCCGGGAAGCACCTCGCGCGAGCACTCGATCACCTGGACCGCCCCCGGATTGTTGTCGGTGACCGGCGGCAAGCTGACGACGTATCGCTCCATGGCGGCGTCCGTCGTCGATCAGATCGTGCGGGCGTTAGGCGTGAGCGCGCACGAGGCCCCGACGCACGAGGTCGTCCTCCCGGGCGGCGACATGGCCTCGTTCGCCGAGGAGGTTCACATAGCCACGTCCACGATCGGAATCGCGCCGCTGGCCGAACATCTGGTTCGCCTGTACGGCACGGCCTGGCGGGCGGTGTGGACGATCGTCGGCAGCAACACCGCGTTGTCCGCGCCTGTCGTGCCGACGCTCCCGTACATTGTGGCCGAGCTTCACTACGCCGTGGAGCACGAAATGGCGCTCACGTTAGGTGATCTGCTGATACGCCGTCTGCACGTCGCCTACGAGACGCGCGATCACGGCATCGCCGCCGCCCCCGCCGCGGCCCGGGCCGTTGGTCCGCTCCTCGGCTGGAGCGAGAGCGACTACACGGCGCAGCTGTCGGAATATCGGTCCGAGATCGCGCGGATATTCGGGATCGACGGATAAGGGTTCTCAGGGTCCTCAGGGTCCTCAGGGTCCTCAGGGTGCGCGGTGCTCAGGGTTTCCACCCTGAGGACCCTGAGGACACTGAGGACCCTGAGGACCCTGAGGACCCTATTTCTTCCCGTTCCCCGCCGGCGCGTCGTGAATCGTCACCAGCTCCACGATCTTCAGCTGCCGAGTCACGGCCGGCAGCTTCAGCATCGTCACGTCGCCGACGCCCTTCCCCACCAGCGCCTTGCCGATCGGCGAGGCCATGCTCACGTGGCCCTCATCGAACTCGGAGGCGTCGCCGAAGACGAGGTGGTATTCCTCGGAGGCCCCGGTCTTCACGTCCTTCACGACGACGCGTGAGCCGAGTCCGACGCGATCGGTAGGGATCTGCGTCATATCGATCTGCGAGAGCTTGCTCAGCCGCTGACGGAGCTGCCCCAGCCGCGCCTGCACGAACTGCTGGCGCTCGAGCGCGGCCTTGTACTCGGAGTTTTCGCGCAAATCCCCGAGCTCCACGGCCTTCCGAATCTCGTTCGGCAGAGTGACGTTCAGCTCGTGCTGGAGGTGCTCGACCTCCTGTGACAGCTTTTGCTTCAGCTCTTCGATCATGCGGCGACCCCAGGGTGCAAAAGTCGGAGCGCCCTGCCGGAAGGGAGGGCGCTCCGCGTGTCTTTTCATTGTAGGCGGGGGGGTAGCCAAAGTAAAGCGTTGGGCGGCACCAACGATGTCGAGCTCATACGGCTCCGGTCATGGCGCAGTGCCGCCATGGGATACTCGGTCTGCGTCTTCCTCGTCCGCGGTCAGCTGATCGATACCGGCTTCCCCGGCGCGAGTGAGACGATCGCCCGGCTTCTCGATGAGCGAAGCCCGACGGGAATCGTCGTCACCCATCAGCACGAGGACCACGCGGGGAACGTCGAGCTCGCCGCCAGGCGAGGTGTTCCCATCGCGATGGCTCGCGTGACAGAAGATGCGCTTCGCGCCGGCGAGGCGAATGTCGGGCTCTATCGGCGTGCCTGCTGGGGAACCATGGCCCCCCTTCGCGCCGCGATCGAGCCTCACGAGCCCGTCGGACTCGAGCTGATCGCGACGCCGGGCCACTCACCCGACCATCACGTCGTCTGGGACGCGGAGCGCGAGACCCTCTTCGCCGGCGATCTCTTTCTCGGGGTGAAGGTGCGCGTGGCACGACCCATGGAGGACCCACGGGCGCTCGCCGCCAGCGCTCGGCGCGCCGCGGCGCTCCGTCCACAGCGGCTCTTCGACGCCCATCGTGGCCTCGTGCCTAACGGGGCCGAGATGCTGCGAGCGAAGGCGGCGTGGCTGGAGGAGACGATCGGCGCCGTCGATGCGCACATCGCGCGGGGCTGGAGCGATCGCGCGATCACGCGGGCGGTGCTTGGCCGAGAGGATGTCGTGGCGCTGGTGTCCCGCGGCGACTTGTCGCGGCTGAACTTCGTGCGCGCGGTGCGCGCTACAGCAGGGCCGTGGGGCGGATGAGGCGCAGGAACAGCTCGACCAGTCCGATCGTGGCCGAGGCGATCCCGATGCTGGTGGCGCTGGTCCGCGCGACGCGGAGCCAGAAGCGCAGCGTCGGCGCCCGGCGATGCAGGAGGTCGAGCACCTGGGTTTGCTTCGCCGCCAGCCCCCACGCCCCGAAGCACGCCACGCAGATGAGCGGCGTGACCAACGGCCAATGTTCGGGGAGAAAGAGGAGGATCGCGAGGGCGCCCGCCGTGCCAAGAACCGCGGCGAGGGCGAGCGGCCGCGTGGCGGCCTGCCCGACTCCAGTCGCCATGATGTTCTGCATCGTCCTGCGTGGAACCGGGGCGGCCGGATTGAACTTCGGCGTGAGACGGGTAGGCGTCAGCATCGGAACAAAGACGAGTTTCGCGAGCAGGGCGCAACCCCGTGCGGGGCGAACGAGGAACGAGGACCGAGGAAGCACCGTCAATGGCTTTCCTCAATCCTCGTTCCTCGTTCCTCACTGCTTCATCTATGCATGGGCAGTTTCGCGTCCACCTCGGTCGCCTCGCCCGGACCCGACGCCTGCTCGAGCTCGCGCATCAACAGATCCATCATCTCTTGCCGCCGGTCGTAAAGCCGCTTGAGGGTGCGCGGACGGCGATTCGCCAGCGAATAGCTCGTCAGGAGTGGCAGCGAAATCGTCGAGTCGGCGTAGCACACCACGGCATCGGGGAGGCGATCCGGATCGATTTTCCCCCAGCTCACCGCCTCGGCGGGGGTCGCACCCGAAAGGCCGCCGGTATCGGGGCGCGCGTCGGTCAGCTGCAGGAAGAAGTCGTGCCCCTTCTCGTCGATGCCGAGCACTTCCTGGATTTGCGGCTCGGTCTGGAGCGCGAAATTCTTCGGGGACCCGCCGCCGACGATGAATACGCCGCTCCGTCCCCCGCCGCGCTTGGCGGCGAGCACGATCGACGCAGTCTCGTTGACGTCTCGATTGGGATCGAGGATGAGCTTGTTTCCCTCCAGCGCGAGCGCGGCGATGTTCATCCCAATCGACGAGTCACCGGGTGACGAGGTATAGATCGGCACGCCCGCGCTGTGGGCCGCGGAAAGCAGCGACTTGGTCCCGATGCCTAACGCGCGCTCTCGCTCCCGAACGTACTTGCCCGCCAGCCAATGGAATTCGGCGCTCGACATCGGACGCTGAAACTCCGGCTGCCGAATGATCTTGCGGAAGAATGCGTCGGTGGAGAGCAGGACGTCATAGTCGAAGAAGATGTCGTAAATGCGGACGATCCCCTCCTCCCGCAGCACGACATCGGACTCCTGCGGGTTGCCTCGATGCATCGCCAGCCCCAATCCGAAATGCGTGTCGTGATAGAGATTGGCGCCGGTCGAGATGATCCAGTCGACGAATCCCGCTTCGATCAGCGGAATGATGGCCGCCATCCCGAGTCCCGCTGGGGTCAGCGCGCCGGTCAGTGTCATTCCGACGGTGACGTCGGTCTCGAGCATCTTGCGCGTGAAGAGGAGGCACGCCTCGCGCAGCCGCGCCGCGTTGTAGGCGAGAAAGGCGTTATCGATGAGCTCGGCCGCCGTCTCTCGACCGGTGATGGCCGACGGTGAGATCGCCTGTCCGCGCAGAAAGCGCGACTCATGCCCCTTCGCGCGGCCATCCCCACCTGCCTCACGAGCCTCGGCAGCGCGCTTTTGCTCCGCCTTCGGTCCGGCGGCGGATGCCCGCTTCCCCGTGCCATGACGGGACGTCTTGAAGCCCCCGCGATCTCGCCCTTCCGACTCCCCTCGATCACCGCGACGACCTGGACGACCTCGACCGCCCTTAGATTTTTTCATAGATCGCCTCGCGCTCGCTCGCGATCTGCGTCTGCGCGTTGTAGGCCGTCACGACCGCGCTCGCCGCCTCGGCGGGATCATCGGTGATGAGAATGAGGTCCATGTCGCCTGGGGAGATTTTCTTCTCGAGCAGCACGCGCGACTGCAGCCAGCGAATGAGTCCAGCCCAGTAGTGCCGGCCCATGAGAATCACTGGAAACTGATAGATCTTCCCCGTCTGAATCAGCGTCAGCGCCTCGAACAGCTCATCGAGTGTCCCGAAACCGCCCGGGAAGATGATGAACGCGACGGAGTACTTGATGAACATCGTCTTCCGCACCATGAAGTAGCGGAAGTTGATGAGGGTGTCGACGTACGGATTCGCGCCCTGCTCGAAGGGCAGCTCGATGTTGCATCCGATGGAGCGGCCGCCGGCGTCGCGCGCACCGCGGTTCGCGGCCTCCATGATCCCCGGTCCTGCGCCGGTGATGATCGCGAAGCCCGCCTCGGCCAGCAGCCGCGACGTCTCACGCGCCTTCTCGTAATGCGGGTCGTCGGGGCCAATGCGCGCCGAGCCGAATACCGCGACGCCCTTGTCCACCGTCGCGAGCGTATCGAACCCCTCGATGAACTCGCTGGTGATCCGCAGGACGCGCCAGGTGTCGGTGCGGGTGAAGTCGCGTCGTTCGTCGCTCCGCGAATGCAGGAGCTTCTCATCCTCGGTGACCGGCGGGCTCCAGTCTCGGATCGACTGGTCGATGAGGATCTTCGTCGCGCCCGACCGACGGGCCGGTGCCTCGCGCGAGGGCGGGCGACGTCCCGCCGCGAGATGGCCCTCCTCCGTGCGCTCTCGCAACCCTTCCCGCGACTCCGCCTCCGCTTCCGCCGTGATTGCCGGGTTCGCCTTTTTTCCTGTCGCCGTTCGCAGGGTGCGCACGGGTTTCTGCGAGCGAGACGCCTTGGGAGTCTTCGAGTTTTTTCTGGCCATGCCTCTGGATCGACGACCGGGTGAGACCGCGACGAGCGCCGAAAGGTAGTGGAGATTGATACTTCCGACTACTCGGGGACGGTCGGCATACTAGAGACGACCGCTGCTCCAGCATCCAAGCTCAAAGGGGGGAACGCGGATCAGGCGGATGCAGCGGATCAGCGCGGATCGTTCCTGGCACCGAAACATGCCCGCTGCCGCAACAAAAAAGCTGTTGTTGTCAACAACAAAAGGTCTGTATCGAGTCCTTGTAGAGGAGAGTGAGGTGTCGCACGACCGATCCCCCAAATCCGGTGCATCCGCCGAATTGCGCGTCCCGACTTTGAACTGGATGCTCGGCTGCGGGCAGTTGCAAATCGCCTCCACATCATAACAGGACCCACTCGATGAAACTTCAGTCCGTCTCTCTCGCACTGCTATTCCTCACCGCCGCTCTCGACGCCCAACCGGGTGGCCAGCGCCGAGAGATCGCACCGGCCCCGGGCGCGACACCGATTCCGGCCGACTCGCTACCGCCCTACGTCCGGCAGAGCGCGCCGACCGATCCGGTGATTGCGCGCATCTGGGAGGAGGGGACGCAGCGCTCGCAGGTGGCGACACTGGCGCAGGTGCTGATCGATTCCATCGGGGCCCGTCTCACCGCGTCACCGGAGATCGAGAGCGCGAGTCGATGGGCAATGGCGATGTATCAGCAGTGGGGGATTCCGGCGCGGCAGCACCGATACGGGACGTGGCCATCGTGGCAGCGCGGCTACACGCATGTCGACCTGATCGCTCCGCGCGTGCGCACGCTCGAGGCAATCACTCTTGCCTGGAGTCCAGGAACCGGTGGCAAGGCGGTGACGGGCGACGTCGTGACGCTGCCCGACTCCGGAACGAGCGAGGCGTATGCGACCTGGCTGCGGGGGATTCGCGGAAAATTCGTTCTGGCGAGCCCGCCTCAGCTGTCATGTCGCTCTCGCGACCAGTGGTCCGAGTACGGAACGCCAGAATCCCAGGAGAGGATTCGTGCGCAGCAGGACTCGGTGGTCGCCGTCTGGCGCGGCCGCATTGCCGCCGCGGATAGTCTCCAGGAGCGTCTGCGCGCCGCCGGGGCGGCGGGTGTCATCACGCACGGTTTTTCCGGCTACCCCGGCATCGACAAGGTCTTCGGCTCACCGCGGCTTCGCATCCTCAGCATCGACGTCACCTGCGAGGACTACGGCTTGCTGGTCCGACTCGCCGAGCGGCGGCAGTCGCCGCGGCTGCGCGTCAACGCCACGACCGAGATGCGGGGTGAGCGCCCCGTGTTCAATACCGTCGCCGAGATTCGAGGCCGGGAGAAGCCTGACGAGTACGTGATCCTCTCGGCCCATTTCGATTCGTGGTCGGCGTCGGGCGGCGCCACCGACAATGGTACGGGCACCGTCGCGATGATGGAGGCAATGCGTATCCTCCGGACGGTGCTGCCCAACCCGCGACGCACGATTCTCGTCGGGCACTGGAGCGGCGAGGAACAGGGACTGAACGGCTCTCGCGCCTTCGTCGAGGACCATCCGGCGATCGTGCAGGGGCTGCAGGCGCTGTTCAATCAGGACAACGGAACGGGCCGCATCGTCTCCATGAGTCCCGGAGCGCTGCCGGGCACTGCACCCATGCTGCAGCGCTACCTCGGCGAGATACCGCGCGAGATCACCCAGTTCATTCGCTTCGGCCGTCCGGGGATGCCCGCGACCGGCGGCTCCGATCACGCGTCCTTCGCCTGCGCCGGGGCGCCGGCCTTCGGACTCGGCTCGCTGAGCTGGGATTACGGCCTAACGACCTGGCACACCAACCGCGACACCTACGACAAGATCGTCCTCGACGACCTGCGCAGCAACGCGATCCTCATCGCCTCGCTCGCGTATCAGGCGTCGGAGGATTCGGCGACGATGCCGCGCGACCGCCTCGATCCCCTGCCCACCAATCCGGAGACGGGCCAGCCTCGCGCGTGGCCGGAGTGTAGGAAGGGACTACGCAGTGCCGAGACCTACGCCAGGTAAGCCGGGCCAAGGGCCACGGGCCAGGGGCCAGGGGGATGGAAAGGGCGGCGCGGCTTCGCCGCAGCCGCCTCATCAGATGAGCAAACGGCGGCGAAGTGCGCCGCCGTTTGCCTTTCCTTCCCTTGGCCCCTGACCCGTGGCCCTTGGCCCGGCTCCTACGGCGTGAGGACTCTCGGTTCGATCCGCACAATCCACAGCCCATTCCGCATGTCGTTCACGTAGGCAAGCCCGTCCTTCACCACCACGCCCCATGTCATCGTGGCGTTAGGCATCGTCCCGTCACGATCGGCTGTGAGTAGATGGGCGATCTCGCGGCCTTGCGCGCGAAGATCGCCGCGCAGCTCGCCGGAGATGTCGAACGCGTGAAATCCTCCATTGTAGGCGCCGAGGTAGAGCGTGTCGCCAGCGACCCACACGTTGTGGACGCCGCCGTATTCCGGCTCGTACCAGGCGACGGATCTCGGTTTCGTGATGTCGCTGACGTCGACGACCTGAAGCCGTCCGTACGCGCGGCCCGCCGATTCGTCCTTCGCGCCCTTCACGGATGAGGCCGGAAAGACCTCGTCGGCGATGATGACGTAGTCGCGATGACGCCACGCGGTGTGTGTGCCGCGGATGTAGCCGGGGCCGCCGGTAGCAGCGACGTCGCGGTACAGGGCCTCGAGGTCGTACTTGAACTGCGAGACGAACTGTGGATTGGACGGCGAGCCGCCCTTGATCCCGTTCCCGACGTCGAGGATCACCAGCCCGTCGTTCCAGTAGCTCGCGTACAGCAGTCCGTTCTGGACATCGATGTCGTGCAGCGTGCGCCCGGCGTCCGGACGGCCTTCCGTCCGCCACTGCGCGACTTCCTTCGGCTTGTACGGATCGTCGATGTTCAGAACGTGGAGCGCGCCCGTTCCATCGTTCGTGAGGAAGACGTGTGTCCCGTACTTCGGATCCTTGTAGATGAACGCCGAGTGCACGCCGGACGTGACGCCCTCGGTGAACTCGGAGATCGGCTTGGGATGCGCCGGATCCTCCAGGGAGGCGATGACGATCCCGTCCTGGCGATTCGCCGACCCTTCGCGGGTGAAGACGAGGAACTTGCCATCGGGCGTCGTCATGACGTCGTTGACGCGACGCGTGTTGGCGATGATCGAGTCCGTCACCCACGGCTTCGACGGGTCGCTGATGTCGATCGCGTACATCACGTCACCGCCACCGCCGGTTCCGAGGTACGCGTACTTCCCGTTCGGGTGGATCCAGACCTCCTCCGTATTGTAGCGCGATCGCGGCAGCCGGCCCACGACGGAGAGCGGACGTCGCACATCACGAGGCTCGACACGCACGATCGCATCCGCGCTGCGCGTCCCCAGATTCGCGGTCACCGTGTAGTCACCGGGCTCATAGGCGACGAACGCACCGTCGGGATCGATCATCCCCCGTCCTGGCGCGAAGCTCCAGCTTGGCGTCAGGCCGGTGATAGGTCCGCCCGCGCGATCCTTGACGACCGCCCGGAAGCGAACGACGTCGCCCTGCCGCACGCGCGGCGTCGCCGGCGTCAGCTCGATCGACCCGATCGGCGTCGCGACGACCTGAACCGGAAGGGTGGCCTTCGCACTTCCAGCGGTAGCCGTGATCGTCGCCCGCCCGGCTGCGACCGCCGTCAGCAGACCAGCGTCGTTGACGCGTACGATGGACGGCGCCGAGCTTCGCCAGGCGATCTCGTCCTGACGAGCGTCACCGGTCGCGGAGAAGGTCTCCGCCGCGAGGCGAATCCGCTGTCCGGGGGTGAGCCGGGTGATGCGCGGATTCAGCTCGATGCGCGCCGCCGGACCAGGCACCATGCGCAGCTCGATTCGCTCGGCCACCGGCCGAGCCCCATCGACGATCGCGGCGATACCCACCGGCATCACGCCGGGCGAGCCCGCCGTTACCAGGCCAGTCGAATCGACTTCGCCCTCGAAGTACGCGCCGATTTTCCGGAACACGATTCGCGCGTTAGGCACCGGCTGGCCGGCGGCATCGACCGCCTGGACGCGCAGGCGAAGGGTATCACCGGCGGTGACGGTGCGCTGCGCCGGCATGATGACCAGTCGCGCGACCGGCGATGCCTGAAGCGTGGACGGAGGTGGCTGCGTCTGCTGAACCTGAAGGGCCGCAACGAGCAGAGGTGTGTACTGAATCATGGAGTTTCTCGGAGATGGGCGTCAGAAAAGTCGGTCAGTGGACCTCGAAGGCGCTAGGGGCGCTAGCGCTTCCTCACAACTCCGGGAAGGGACAGCAGCGCCCATGCGCCTTCGACCAGCGTCAGCCCGACCTGACGCTCCGTGGCCGCGATCCACGTGAGCAGCCCGGCGCCGACGAAGTTCATCACGTGATACACACGTTGCTCGAGGGTGAGCCACCCGCGCTGCAGCGCGAGGTAGGCGCCGAGCACGAGCAGGGCGCCGAGGACACCGATCAGTTGATGCAGCATGGCAGACCCGTGAGATTGCAGGCATGGGATGGGGACGCCTCACATTGGCGCTGGCCGCGCGCGCGGTCGTGAATCCGCCGCTGGCGGGGGCACTCCTTCGCGTAATCTGGCGATTCCGGCGCCGGAAGTGGTATCGCCGGTGGCCCTTTCTTCCCGTTCCGTCACGGGACTACGTGCGGTGGCGCATGCACACCGCGTACGGCGACCACGACGCCGTCCCACCGGTGAAGGACATCGTGCGTTACGCGCAGTGGGCGGCGAAACCATGATCGCGCCCGTGACGCAGGAGAGCGCTCTCGAGGAGCGCA
Source organism: Gemmatimonadaceae bacterium (assembly GCA_035253695.1). Lineage (GTDB taxonomy): Bacteria > Gemmatimonadota > Gemmatimonadetes > Gemmatimonadales > Gemmatimonadaceae > JAICNG01. Next base: position 71 of record DATFBS010000004.1, on the reverse strand, counting down.
TCAAGGCTCAGGCGTTCGGTCTGGGCTTCGATCTCGTCGGTATCGCCAGCCTCGGCCCCGCGGATACGGCG
>DATFBS010000003.1:0-76060 GCA_035253695.1 Gemmatimonadaceae bacterium | reverse complement strand
TTCTCATGCAGCCCAAGAGTCTGCTTCGGCTGCCCGAGGCAGCGTCCCGGTTGACTGATCTCGCGACCGGGTCGTTCCAGCCTGTCCTCGATGATCCCGCGCGATCTCCGGTGCCGCGCGAGGTAAAGCGCCTCGTCCTCTGCTCGGGAAAGCTGTACTACGATCTGGCGGCGGCGCGCGCCAATGGCACCGCGGCGAAGCACGTCGCAGTCGTCCGCGTCGAGGAGTTGTATCCGTGGCCGCACGAAGAGATCGCGCGCATTGTCGATCGCTACGGCGGGATCGAAGAGGTCGTGTGGGCGCAGGAAGAGCCGCGAAACATGGGCGCATGGTCGTTCGTGTGGCCGCGCCTGCGCGCATCGACCGGAAACGCCATTCCCATTCGCTACATCGGTCGTCCCGAGCGCGCCAGCCCCGCCGAGGGATACCACACGGCCCATGCGGAACAGCAGGCGCGGATCGTGTCGGAGGTGCTTGGCCCGGCCGGCAGCGCACGAGAAATCGGTAGCGGCCCCACGCGATCGAAGAAGGAAGCCGGACGCGGGTGAGACACGCGCGACTGATCGCAACGACGCTCCTCCTTCTGTGCTCGTCGGTCGCGTCCGCTCAGGAACGCGGCTCCGCCGCGCTGGGAGAGCTCGTCGACGGGCTTGGCGTCAGCGCGCGCGTTCTGCTCATCGCGGCCCATCCCGATGACGAAGATACCGCGCTGCTCGCCTGGCTCGTCCACCGCCAGCACGCCGACGCCGCCTATCTGTCATTGACGCGCGGGGACGGCGGCCAGAACCTGATCGGCGACGAGCTGGGCGAGGCGTTAGGCGTCATCCGCACCGAGGAGCTGCTGGCGGCCCGGCGTCTCGACGGCGCGACACAGTATTTCACGCGTGCGTACGACTTTGGCTTCTCCAAGAGCGCCGAGGAGACGTACACGCATTGGCCGAAGGACTCGGTGCTCCGCGACGTCGTGACCGTGGTGCGCGCGTACCGTCCGCATATCGTCGTCGCGATCTTCAGCGGCACCCCGCGGGACGGCCACGGACACCACCAGGTCTCGGGCCTCCTCGCTCGCGAGGCGTACGACGCAGCCGCCGACACGGTGCGCTTTCCGCGGAGCGTGACGGCGGGACACGGCGCGTGGACCCCGACGAAGCTCTACCTGGGCCCCTACCAATCGCGCGATCGCGCGACCGTGCGTTTCAACGTCGGCGAGTACGATCCCCTGCTCGGCCGATCGTACTACGAGATCGCGATGGAGTCGCGATCACAGCACAAGTCGCAGGCGTTTGGCCGGCTACAGCGACGTGGGACGCAGCTCGACTGGCTGATGCTCGAAAAGTCCACTTCCGCCACGGCCGCGAATGGCTCCCCCGAGCGCTCGCCGTTCGATGGGATCGACACCACGTGGAGCCGGCTTCGTCCCGCTGTGGCGAAGGCGTCGCGGGAGGCGGCCGCCGCGCTCGACTCGCTCCCCGCGGCCACCGTCGCCGCTCGCGCGTCACTCGATTTCCGACGCCCCACGACGGTGGTGCCCGCGCTCGCGCGTGTGCACCGGCTTCTCACGCGCGTCCGCGACGCGGGCATCAGCGATGCGGATGTCGAAGCGTCAGTGCGATCGGGCCTTGCGCGCGTCACCCGTGCGCTATTGGAGGCGAGCGGGGTTGCCGTCGAGGCGGCCGCCGGGCGCGCAACGGTGGCGCGGGGCGACAGCGTGAGTGTCGAAGTCACATTGTATGCACGTGGCGATGTGCCCGTGACGGTCACGAGCGTTCGTGTCGAAGGGCCGGACGTGAGTACGGCAACAGCGCTGCGCGACACCACTGCATCGGTGCAGCCCGACAGCTCGGTCTCGTGGCGATCGAATGTGCGGGGCGTGCGCGTTACCCAGCCCTGGTGGCTCGCCCACGGACGTCGCGGCGATCTCTTCGACGTCCCACGCACTGAAGTCGCTCGGGCGGAAAGCGAGCGCTCCACCGCGGCGCTGGCCCGGGTTGCCCTCTCGATCCAGGGAACGACCGTCGAAGCCACCACGCCCGTTGTCCACCGCCGTCCCGACCCGGTGCGTGGCGACGTACAGCGTCCACTCGCCGTCGTGCCCCCCGTAGCGATCACGCTCGCTCGCACCGTGGAGTACGCCCGCGCCGGCGTCCCGCTCCAGCGTGTAGAGCGTGTCGAGCTCCGCTCGGCGCTCACGACGCCGACCGATGTCAGCGTCACGCTGGCGGCCCCTGGCGGCCTGACGAGTGACGGTGTAAAGCGGGTGACGATCCCACCGGGCGGGACGGAGGCCGTGGAGTTCGCCGTGCGGGGCACGCCCCGGCCCACACGCGGCGAGATGAGTGTCGTTGCCGAAGCACGCGGGGAGCGTTTCCGCGATGGCTACACGGAGATCGAGTACGATCACATCACGCCGCAGCGGATGTACCGCGACGCCACCGTTGCGCTCCAGGGCGTGGACGTCGCGCTCGGCGCCACTCTTCGCGTTGGCTACATTCCCGGGGCGGGCGACAACGTCGCTCCGATGCTCGCGCAGCTCGGCGTACCGGTCACGATCATCGAGCCGGGCGCGGTCGCCACGACCGATTTGTCGTCATACACGACGGTCGTCGTCGGAACGCGCGCGTACGAGTCGCGCGCGGAGCTCATGCGGCATAACGGGCGCTTGCTCGAATACGCGCGCCGCGGCGGGACGCTCGTCGTTCAGTACGGCCAATACGAGATGATGCAGCGCGGTATCATGCCGCACCCGATTACGATCTCGCGTCCCCACACGCGTGTTACCGTTGAGCACTCACCGGTGGCCATCCTCGATCCCGAGCATCCCGCTTTGCGCGCACCGAATCGCATCGGTCCGCGCGACTTCGAGGGGTGGGTGCAAGAGCGCGCGCTATACATGCCGTCGGAGTTCGATAGCGCCTACACCGCACCGCTCGCCATGAACGATCCCGGAGAGCCGGCGTCGCGTGGTGCGCTGCTCGTGACCCCTTATGGACGTGGACTGTACGTCTACACGACGATGGCGTTCTTTCGTCAGCTCCCCGCTGGTGTCCCCGGGGCTGCGCGGCTCTTCGTGAACCTGCTCAGCGCCAAGGCCGCGAAGCCGGCGCGCATCGTGCCCTGATGCGCGGACTCGGAGTGGCCGCTCTGGCGGTGCTCGCGGCCTGTGGCGGCGAATCCGGCAAAACCGTCCTGACCGTTTATTCGCCCCATGGGAAGGACCTGCTCCAGCATTACGAGCAAGCGTTCGAGCGCACCGACTCGACGATCGACGTTCAGTGGGTGGACATGGGCTCGCAGGAAGTGCTCGATCGGCTGCGCGCGGAGGCGGCCAATCCCCAGGCCGACCTCTGGTTCGGGGCTCCGGCGGAAATCTTCGAGCGCGCGGCGAAAGAGAATCTCCTCCAGCCGTATCGTCCCACATGGGCCACCTCGGTGCCTGACGAGGCGCGTGACCCGCGGGACCTGTGGTACGGAACCTACCTGACGCCCGAGGTGATCGGCTATAACTCGGAGGCGGTGAGTGACGCCGAGGCGCCGAAGGATTGGGACGATGTGCTCGATCCGAAGTGGCGGGACAAGATCGTCATTCGAGATCCCATCGCATCGGGTACGATGCGGGCCATCTTCGGCGCGATCATCGCGCGCGAGCTCGCGCGTACCGGCTCGACCAGGGCCGGTTATGACTGGCTGCTGCGGCTCGATGCGAATACCAAGGAGTACACGCTCAACCCCACCATTCTCTACCAGAAGCTCGGTCGCCAGGAGGGTGTCGTGACGCTGTACAACATGCCCGACATGGCGACGCTGCAGCAGCGCACCAGGATGCCGGTGAAATGGGTGGTCCCGACGAGCGGCACTCCAGTGCTCGTCGAGGGAATCGCGCTCGTGAGGGGAGCCAAGCAGCCGGACATCGCGAGACGTTTCTACGAGTTCGCGACCAGCCACGACGCGTTGCGTACGGCCGCCAACGACTTCCTGCGCATTCCGGCGCGTACCGATCTTCCTGCCGACGCACTCCCCGCCTGGATTCGCGATGCCAAGCGCACGATGAAGACGATGCCAGTGGATCGGCAGCTCCTCGCCGATTCTCTGGACGTCTGGATGCGCTACTGGGACGCCAACATTCGGAATCGCGGCAAGCGCTCGTGACCGCCGCGACGTTGTCGCTGGTGGGAGTGACGCGCCGGTTCGGCGCACTCACCGCTGGCGGCACCGTCGCGGTCGATAGGCTCACGCTCGACGTCGAGCAGGGCGAGCTGCTCGCCCTCATTGGCGCGTCCGGCTCCGGGAAGACGACGACACTCCGCATCATCGCGGGTCACGAGATGCCCGACGAGGGCCGAGTGCTGCTCGATGGCCGCGACATTACCGCGGTCCCGCCGCGTCAGCGCGGCTTCGGCATGGTTTTCCAGCACTACGCGCTCTTTCCGCACATGACCGTCGGCGAAAACGTCGCGTTCGGTCTCGAAGCGCGCGGCGTCGGCAAGCCCGAACGCCGAGAGCGCGCCGCGCGAGCGCTCGCCAACGTCGGGCTCGCGAATGCCGGGTCTCGGCAGGTGCAATCGCTTTCCGGGGGCGAGCAGCAGCGCGTCGCCCTCGCGCGTGCGCTGATCATCGAGCCGAAAGTATTGCTGCTCGACGAGCCCCTGTCGAACCTGGATCCCACGCTCCGCCGCACCACGCGCGACGAGCTGCGCGGCATGCTCCATCGGCTCGGCGTCACGGCCGTGTTCGTGACGCATGATCAGGAGGACGCGTTCGCGGTCGCCGACCGTGTCGCGCTTCTCGAGCGCGGGAGGCTGCTCCAGCTCGGACGGCCGGAGGAGCTGTACGATCGGCCGGCATCGCGATCGGTGGCAGAGTTCATCGGGCGGGCGACGCTCGTGCGCGCGCGAATCACCGGCAATCGCGCCGTTCTGATGGTCGGAGGCATCGCCCGCGAGGTGCGCACGATACGGCCCAACGACACGCCTGACGGAGCGCAGATGCACGCGGTGCTGCGGCCGGATGCGCTGGAGATGGTCAGCTCGTCCGCTCCCGATGATTGGCCTGGGACGATCGTCGAGCGCCGGTTCGCCGGCGCGCTCCTCGCCTATCGAGTGAAGTTGGCCGACGACATCGAGGTCGAGGTCCACACGACCGAGCGCGGGCGCGAGATCGGTGACGCTGTCGCCGTGCGGGTGTCGAGAGAGCCGGTGGCGGTGGTGGAAGGATGAACGAGGAACGAGGACCGAGGAAACGTGCCAAGACCCTCCGATTCCCGGTGCCGGTCATTGAGACGGATGCGGGACCGCCGCCTCCTCGTTCCTCGGTCCTCGTTCGCTCCACTTTACTTCTCGCCGCCCCCGTCATCGCGATCCTCGTCTGGGCAGTCGTCTATCCCAACGTCTCCGTCATCGCTGGATCACTCGCGGATGGGGCACGGGCATGGAAGGAGTTCTTCGCCAGCCCCGCGGATCGCGAGGCGGTCGTCTCGACCTTCATCGTCTCCGTCGGCTCAGTCGTCGCCGCGACGCTCATCGGGTTGCCGCTCGCGTTCCTGCTTGCCCGCTTCGAGTTTCGCGGCCGCCGAACGCTGAGTGCGATCGCCACACTTCCCGCGGCACTCCCGCCGCTCGTCGGCGTCGTCGCGTTCATGTTCCTGTACGGGGAGAGCGGCGTCGTCACGCGCATCGTCCAGCACGCGCTCGGGCTCGAGCGAGCGCCATGGTCGCTCACCGGAATCTGGGCGATCATCTTCGTGCACGCGTACACGATGTACGTGTACGTGTTTCTCTTCGTATCGGCGGGGCTCGAGCGCATCGACACGACCCTCGACGAAGCTGCCGAAGGCCTCGGTGCCTCGCGGGGGTTCCGGCTGCGGCGCGTTACGCTTCCGCTCCTCACTCCTTCGATTGCCGGCGCGATGCTCCTCGTCTTCATGAGCGCGCTCGGATCGTTTTCCGCGCCGTACGTGTTCGGCGGCGGCATTCGCGTGCTCTCGACGCAGATCGTGGCGTCGAAGCTCAACGGCAACCTCGGGCTGGCGTATGCGGAAACGGCGGTCCTCGCGCTCGCGGCGGTTCTCGGGTTGATCGTCCTTCGCCGCTTCGAGCGGCGGCGCAGCTACGCGATGTCGGGGAAGGGACGCCAAACGCGCGTGATCGTGACCTCGCCGCTCGCCCGCGCACTCCTGCCGGCACTGGCGTTCGCCACGGTGGCGGTCCTGCTTCTGCCGCACGCGATGGTCGTGCTGGTGTCGTTCGCGCGCGATGGCGCGTGGACGACGCAGGTTCTGCCTCCGGAGTACACCCTCGACAACTTCCGTCGAATGGCGACCGACCCCGCCCTCTGGGTCCCCATTCGCAACAGCGTTTCGATGGCGGTGATCGCGACGGCTGCGAACGTCGTCGTCTGCTTCGTCGCCGCGTACCTGATCGTGCTGAGGCGATTCCCGGGGCGCCGTTTGCTCGAGCTGCTCGTTGCGCTGCCCTGGGCCATACCCGCGACGGCGATCGCCATCGGGCTGGCATCGACGTTCAATCGCGACGATCCCCTCACGCTTCGCGTGCTGCTCGTCGGCACGTTCTGGATCTTGCCGCTCGCCTACTTCATTCGCGGCATTCCTCTCGTGGCGACCGCCGTCGAGGGTTCGCTCAAGCAGATGGATCCGTCACTCGAGGATGCGGCGCACGGGCTCGGCGCGTCGTGGTGGATGGCGGTGAGGCGCGTCATTCTTCCCGCGGCGCGCCCCGGCTTGATCGCCGGTGCGCTCCTCGCGGCCGTCACCGCCGTCGGCGAATTCGTCGCCAGCGTCGTGCTGTACACTCACGCCAACCGCCCGATCGCCGTCGAGATCCTCGCCCAGCTGCGCAATCTTGCCTTCGGGACCGCGGCCGCGTACAGCGTCCTCCTGATCGGGCTCGTCCTTACGATCACGCTCTTCGCACGATGGACCGAGGGGAGGCTCGCGCGCGGAAGGGCTCCGGTTAGCGCCTGAGGGGCAACTTCCGCAGACGTGAGACGTCAGACCTCAGACGTCAGTAGTTGGAAGCGTCGACAGAATCCGGCGGGCGGAATTTCTGCTCCCTGACCTCGGACGCCTGACGTCTGACGTCTTCGGAAGGTGCCCTCACACTCCGTGCTGCCGCGAAGACCGAATCCCGATTCAACCTCTCGAACCGGGGAACCGCGCCGGCGCTCGAATCCGCCGGCCTCAACAACCACACCGCGCGCGTGGGATACTTGGCCAGGAGCAGTGTATCCCGCTCGTGGAGGTCGCGCGCGTACAGCGTGCCGTCGGAGCCGGCAAGGAACAGCGGCGTGAGCAGGGTGAAGCCGCGCCGGTCGTCAGCGATGCGCTGCAGACACCGTGGCGTGTACCGGGCCCCGGGGAGCACGCGCTCGCTCGCGTCGGGCGATAGCGTTGACGGAACCACCCGGAGCGAGTCGCGCATGAGTGGCGCGAACGCGTCGGCGGCGGCCTGACCGCGAATGCCCTGCTGCTCCAGACGCGTCACTCCTTGCTCCAGGAGACAGGCATCGACGCGCGCGTACAGCCGCTCCGTCTGTGCTCGCGTTAGGCCCAGCCCCCAGAGTCGGGCAACCAGCTGCGAGCCCCAGCTTTCCCGGACGAACACCAACCCACCATTGACGCCGGCCTCTCGCGCTGCGGCCTCGGCATCCCATCGCATGGTGGTGAGGCCGGCCGCGTATTGACGTGCCCGCTGCGGTACCAGTGAAATGGTGGCGATGACGGTGGCGGCACCCAGCGAATACACCGTCGTTCGCAACGACAGTCCATCGCCCACCCGCTCGTGAATGAACGCGGGGAATCGCGCCGTCCACAGACATAGAAGCGGCGCGAGCGCATACACGTAGCGAGGACCGAGGTAGAAGCCGTCGTGCCAGAACGCGAAATAGATCGTGACGAGGAGGGCCCCGCTGCCTAACAGGTACCGATCGAAGCGATCGAGGCGTGGCGCCAGTGCCAGCGCGCCCACCGCCGGCAACAGCGACGGAATCGGCCACTCGAAGAGATACGTCTGAAGGCGCAGGAAGTAGAGATTGATCAGCTCGAGGCCTCGAGCGGGGGAATGGGAGGCACCCCAGGGTGTCGATCGGAAGCCGAGCCCATGCTCCTTTCCCCAGAGCATCTCGTAGCCGAGCAGAAGCGGATCGCCGGTCGTGCGCGCGTTGAACCACGCGAGGGCCACGAGCGGCAGCGCGACGCCGACGCCTGCCAGCCCCGCCTCGAGCCAGCGCGCCGGCGACCTGATTGCGCGCACCAGCATCCACGCGCCCGCCGGAAGCGCGAATGCCACCGCATCGATGGGCCGGATCGTTGCCGCGAGGCCCAGGCCCAGCCCACAAACCACTGCGGCGAGTGGATGCCGTCCCTCGTCCTTCACGGCGTAGGCGAGCCCGGCGATGCCGATCATCAGCCACATCAACGCCGTCGCATGGTTCATGTACGTGGCGGACATGAACGCGACGAGGGGCGCGAGCGCGAAGAGTATCAGCGCCCCCACCCGCACCGTGACATGGGACTCGGCCACCCGCAGGTAGACGCCGAATGCCGCGACAGCAATGCCGGCGGCGATGGGCACGACCAGCCACGGCGCGCCAAGCAGCTCCCCGAACATGAGCAATGCCGAATGGCCGGGCGGGAAATGCGAGAAGGCGCGCCCTTCCGCTTCGACCAGGTGCATCCCGCTGAAGAACTCGGGATGCGAAGCCACCGGCTGCGTCAGGCGCCCTTCGCCGAACACCCGCGCCTGCCACACCTGAAAGATTTCATCGACGAGCAGAGGCTTGGCGTCGAAGACGACGTGCGCCATGACCGCGTAGACAACGACGCTCAACACCGCCAATCCCGCCAGCATCACTCCCGGGGAGCGATCGATCGTGACGGCGAAGCGGCCGCCAAGCCCATCGTGCCAGAGGGCCGGAATCCTCCGCGACGCCATCGCCAGCACGAGGCCGATGCCAATCGCCAGGATGCTCCCGGTCACCCAGGTGGACGCTACCGGGCCATACCACGGAGCGTGATGTCCCCCGACGACCCAGTTCGCTATGGGAAGGAAGCCCAGTACCGCGATCGCCACGGCGGCGGCGAGCGCGAGGGGATCGAAGGAGCCGAGATGTGAGCGTGGAGGTCCCTGCATGCGCGAGGTGGACGAGCCACATACGCCCTCTGCAACCGGCCTCTTCCTCGGCTCGCTCTCCGTGCCGCGCTCTCGTAGATTCAGGGAGGGAATCAGGCCGGACGACCCCACGGGTCCCGAGCCACTCCGCGAGCTTCCCCAGCTGAGCAACGACATGGCCCCTGAGCTCTCGCTAGGCAAGGGCGACGACTTTTCCGCCCGTTTGGGGCGTCTCGAGGCGCTCCTGGACGCCATCCCGGCTCCGCTCGCCGTGCTCGACGTTGCGTCCTCGACTCTCGTGCTCACGAACCGTCGGTTCGCCGAGCTCACCGGGATCGACGCCGCGCGCTCGGCAACGTACTCCTTCCGGCAGGCATTTCCCTCGACCGACATCGATGTGCGCGAGGCAGTCGCTGAGGCGAGTCAGGGCCAGATTCAGCGGGCGCTTCGCATCATCGTCCGAAACGGTCCCCGCATGCGGGTCCTCGAGGCCGTTTTTCGGGCGCTCGGCCCCGAGAGGCCCGCGCGCGAGGTCGTATTCGCCGCCGTCGACGTCACCGAGCGCGAGCAGCTGCGCGAAGACCTGGCGCATCTCGTTGGACAGCTCACGTCCATCTTCGGCGTCATTCCTGATGCGGTACGGGTCTTCGACGTCCATGGCAATGTCGTCCGGGCCAACGCTCAGGCGATGCGGGACTGCGAGCTGGGCGCCTCTTCCACGCTTCAGGATCAGATCGACTGCGAGCAGCCGTGCACGCTCGATGACGTCCCAGTCGCTCTCGAGCGCCACCCGACCTCCCGCGCCCTGCACGGCGAGCGCGTGCGATCGGAGATGCTGCGGGTCGAGCGTGGCTCATCGGCGCCCAGGGTGATCGAGGTGAGTGCGAACCCGCTGCACGATGACCTGGGCGAGGTCCGCGGCGCCGTCACCGTCGAGCGCGACGTCACCGATCGGCTCGCGCTCCTCCGAGAGCTCGAGGAGAAAGCGAGACAGATCGATCAGCTCTACGCGCGCGCATCCACCGAGACGGAGCGGCTCGAGCGCATGGTCGGCGAGCGGACGGCGGAGCTGCTGGCGATTCAGGAGCGTCACGCCCGCGAGCGCCGTCTCGCCGCCATCGGCCAGCTCGCGGCGGGGGTGATGCATGACGTGAACAACGCGCTCAACCCGATCATGGCGGCCGCGTACCTCCTCGACCGTCATGCCGAGGATCCGAACGCCGTGCGCGAATATGCCGCCCGCATCGCCAAGGCCGCTGAAACGGGTGCAGCCACTTCGGCCCGTGTCGGTCGCTTCATTCGCCAGGATCCACTGGATGAAGGAAGCGAATCCCAGCTCGACCTCGGAACGCTGGCGGCCGAAGTCGTGGCGATGATGCGGTCACTGTGGGCCGAGCGACAGACGGGCGGTCCGATACAGCTCGAGCTTCGACTGGCATCCGCGCCGGCGGTAGGTGTCGCAGGCGAGGTGCGCGCGGCCATCATGAATCTCCTCCACAACGCCCTCGACGCGACCGTCGACGGAGGCACCATCACGATCGAGACGCGCACCGATGGCATCGAGTCGATCGTAGAAGTGGGGGACACCGGCGTTGGAATGACCGAGCACGTGCGCGAGCACGCGTTCGAGCCCTTCTTCAGCACCAAGGAAGGCACGGGGAGCGGCCTCGGTCTCGCCGAGGTGTACGGCATCATGAAGCGCCACCGCGGGTCGGCGGAAATCGTGAGCGCGCCGAACGCTGGCTCGACTGTCCGCCTTCGCTTTCGCGCGCACGCCACCCCTGCACGGGAGACGACGCTTGCGATTGCGTCGCCGGCGTCCAGACGCCGCATTCTGCTCGTCGAGGACAACGAGGACGGACGCGAGTTTCTGCGGCTCGTCCTCCAGTCTCACGGTCATCACGTGGAATCGGTCGCGACCCTGGGCGAAGGATTGTGTCTCCTCGAGGCGTCCACAGCCGCTCCTTTCGAGGTGCTCATCAGTGACATCGGCCTCCCCGACGGAAGCGGTTGGGACCTCGTGCGGAAGGCGCGATCGCGCTGGCCACACATGCGTATCGGCGTCGTCACGGGATGGGAGGGAAACAGAGCGACGACGACCGAGGCAGACTTTGTGCTGCGCAAGCCGATTCCACCCGCCGAGTTGGTCGCGCTCGTTGCGCCAGTCTCCTAACGACGTTCGATTCATGCCTACTCACACCCCCGACGTTCGCGTGACGGAAGCTGCGGCCCAGATTCGCGTTCTCGTTGCCGAGGATGATGAGAACGCACGCGCGCTGCTCGTGGCCCTGCTGCGCGAGCTCGGCCACGCTGTCGTGGCGGAGGTGAGCACCGGCGAACAGGCGATCGCCAGCGCTCGTGCGTCTCGCCCGGATGTCGTGCTCCTCGACGTTCACATGCCCGGGCAGTCCGGAATTCAGGCCGCGGAGGCAATCGCGAACGAAGTCGGTGAGGCGGCCGTCGTGTTCCTGACGGGCGACAACACGCTCTCGTTGAGCGATCGCGACGCGGTGGCAACCTCGGCGATAGCGTTTCTCGCCAAGCCGGCGCCTCCCCGGGTCATCGACGCGACGGTTCGGCTGGCCGCCCGCCGCGCGCGCGACCTCGTCAAAGCGCGGCAGGATGCGGTCGCCGCGCGCCGAGAGCTGGAGAATCGCAAGATCATCGAGCGTGCGAAGGGAATCCTGATGCGTCGTACCGGATCGTCCGAACAGGAGGCCTACCGAATCCTGCAGCGATCGAGTCAGGATCGAGGCGAGCCGATGGTCGACATCGCCCGGGCGGTGATCGAGAGTGAGCGGAGAACCTGAGGCGCCCCCAGCGCCGCCAGCGCCTCCAGCGCTCCCCACCGCCCCCAGCGCCTCATCTCTACGATCTTCCCGGCGAGCCGCGGGTACCAGCCGGTATGGGAACAGGCGCGACTTTGGTGGTCCTGGCTGCGCGTCCACGTCGTGAATCTCGTCGGCTTCTACTGCGACGGCCGATAGCGATCGCGCTCGGCGTGGCCCTGGTCGCCTGTAGCGATGGACCGTCGGGACCGTCGAACGGCGGCGTACCCGTCGCGCGCGTCATCATCGTCCCCGATAGTGTGTCTTTGCCGCGCACTCAGACGATGCGTCTCGAGGCGCTCCTCGTGGATGCGTCAGGCAACGCGCTGGACGGTCGGACGATCACCTGGACGAGCTCCGACACGCTGCGGGTGAAGGCCGCCGCCGACGGCACGATCACCGCCTCCGATGTCGGCTGGTCACTGGTGCGGGCGTCGAGTGAGGGGAAGGCGGATAGCGTGAAGGTCATCGTGACAGCGAGTTGAGAACGAGGAACGAGGAACGAGGAACGAGGAAGTCGTATCCGATGGTCTGCGACGCCGGACCCTAACCGGACCTTCCTCGTTCCTCGCTCCTCGTTCTTCTCTACTTGACGACGACCCCTTCCTCCTTCGCTGGCTCCGGCACGCTCACCGCCAGCAGCGCTGTCGTCGCCACGAGCGCTGCCGACGCGAAGAACGGGATGAATGAGCCGGCTTGTCCGAAGCGCGCGTGACCCAGGTCCCATGCCGTGCCGGCGAACAGCGCGTACACCACGCGCGTGATGTTCCCGACCGTCTGCTGCAGCCCCATGTACAAGCCGCGCTCGTGGTCGCCGACGACCTGCGACAGCATTGCCGTCACGCAGGGGAAGAGCAGCGTCGCGCCCAGGGGAAGCAGCGCGGTCGCGATGGCGAGCGTGATGAGCGAGCTCGTGAACGGCATCACGGCGAAGCCTAACGCGAGCGAGATGATTCCCAGCCGTGTCGCGCGCGCCTCCCCGAACCGATCGATCACTTTGCCGAGCAGCCCAATGCGGAAGACCACGTTGAGCACGCCGATGTAGGCGAAGAACGGCCCGATCGTCTTCTCGGTGATGCCGTGGCGCTCCATGAGAAAGAACGGCATCACGCCCGACAGCGTGAGCCCGTAGAAGGCGCCGATGGCGATCGCGTACACCCAGATGAATCGCTTCGCGAAATCGGGATTTGGATGCGTCAGCCCCGCCGCTCCCTGAGCGCCGAGCGTGAGGCGGGTCACGAGCGTCACTGGCCAGATCGGGGCGATTCGCCATACTGCCTTCACGGTCGCCCATCGCTCGTGACGCGCCTTCGCCTTCATCGCCGCGTTGTGCGATTCTCCGAGGAAGCGCCACGCGAACGCGATGTTCAGCACGCACACGCCGGCAGCGATCAATCCGGGCGCGTGACGCCCCCACGTCGATGCCGCCGATCCAATCAACGGCCCGATCATGACGCCGACGTTCGTCGCCGCCGACAACCATCCCAGGCCTTTCGCGCGGTTCTTCGGCTCCACCACGTCTGACACGTACGCCTGGATGACGCCGACGGTCCCTCCGCCCGCCCCCTGGATGATGCGCGAGACGAAGAGCAGCCAGAGTGAGTCGGCGAACGCGAAGACGACATACGCCACCGCCGATGCCGAGAGCCCGATGACGAGCGCCGGCTTGCGTCCGTAGCGGTCGGAGACACGCCCCCACAGCGGCGCACTGATGAGCTGGGCGATGAGGAAGGACGATCCCAGCCACGCCATCACGAACCCCGTCGCGCCGAGGTCCTTCGCGTAGAAGGGCAGCAGCGGCAGCAACATGAGCACGCCCACCATGTCCATGAACGCCGTCAGCATGAGGACGGCGAGGTTGGCGGGGATGGCGGAGGGGAGTTTCAAAAGGCTGAGGCGCTGAAAGCGCTGGGGGCGCTGAAAGCGCTGGGGGCGCTGGAGGCGCTAGAGGTTCTATCGAAGTTCATGGTTACGACGCATATGGTTACCTGCAGCGCCTCCGCGCCTCCAGCGCCCTCAGCGCTTTCAGCGCCTCCAGCGCCTCCAGCGCCCTCAGCGCCTCCAGCGCCCTCAGCGCCCTCAGCGCCTCCAGCGCCTCCAGCGCCCTCAGCGCCTTCGACTGTCAGTCTTCCACCCGTCCCAGCGCTGCCGGCGGCGTGGAGCGCGCCACGAATCCGCCCACCGCCACGATCGTGAGAACGTACGGGATCATCTGCACGAACTGGCTCGGAATGCCCTGCATCCCCTGCAATTGAATCTGCAGCGTCTCGGCCGCCGCGAAGAGCAGACAGGCCAGACCGGCGCGCACAGGCTCCCATCGACCGAAAATGATTGCCGCGAGCGCGATGAACCCGCGCCCCGCGGTCATCGAGTCCGTGAACTGGTGCTGATCGAGGGCGAGATACACCCCGCCCAGCCCGGCGAGAATGCCCGAGAGCACGACCGCCAGATAGCGCACGCGTCGCACGGGAACGCCTAACGTCTCGGCCGCGGCCGGGTGCTCGCCGACGGCGCGCACGCGCAGGCCGAAGGGCGTGTAGTGAACCAGCCAGGCGACGGCGGGAATCGCCAGAAGCCCGAGCCAGACCAGCGGATTCCGCAGCAGCGCACCCGTGAGGCTGGCTGACTCCCCGGAGATGCCAAAGCCGGGGACGCGCGGCGAATTCGACGAGCTGTCGAACGCCATCAGCAGGAAGAACCGCGTAAGGCCGACGGCGAGCAAATTGATCGCGATGCCGACCACGATCTGGTCGGCGCGGTATCGGATCGACGCAACGGCGTGAATCAATCCGAACAACAGCCCGCCGCCGATGCCACACAACAGGCCGATCCATGGGCTGCCGCTGTAGAAGCTCCCGAGGGTGGCCGCGAACGCGCCCGTCAACATGAACCCCTCGAGCGTGAGGCTCACCACTCCCGCACGCTCGGCGACCACGCCGCCCGATGCCGCGAAGAGATAGGGGATCGCGATGCGGATCGTCTGCGCGATGAAGGCAGCGAGCTCGCTCATTCGGCGACTCCACCGCGAGCGCCGCGAACGAGCCGCCGCACCTCGGGCACCGCCGCGGCCACAGCGAGAATGACTACGCCCTGAAGCACCTCCACCATTTGCTTCGGCACCAGAGCGTGAATCGCCAGGCCGCCCTGCGACAGCGTGGCGAACAGGAAGGCGGCGATGATCACACCTAACGGGTGATTCCGGCCGACCAGGGCGACCGCGATTCCGAGAAACCCGGCGCCCGCGCCGAATCCTTCCTCGTAGTAATGCTTGTAGCCGAGGACGTAGTTGATTCCCCCGAGCCCGGCGAGGGCCCCCGAGATGAGAAACGCCTTGATCCACACGGTGCCGACACGAACGCCACCGTATTCCGCCGCCTCCGGCTGGAGACCAACGGCGCGGAGCTCGTATCCGCCGCGCGTCCGAAACAGCATCCATCCGACGAGCGCTGCTGCGGCGACGGCGATGAACAGAGATGCGTTGACTGCCGATCCGTGAAAGGGAGCCACCCAGTCCATCAGCCGCGCAACGGTTCCGGCGCGCATGTCGGGCGTGTGCAGCGTCTCCGGAACGTGGAGGTGCGATGCCACGATCCAGTTCAGGAAGGCGAGCACGATGAAGTTGAGCATGATCGTGACGATCACCTCGTGCGCGCCGAAGCGCGCCTTCATGACGCCCGGGATCGCTCCGACGAGGCCGCCGGCGAGGAGCGCTGCCGCGATGCACAGCGGAACCGCGATCACGCCCGGCGTGCCCGCGGGGAGCATCAGCCCCATGACCGCCGCCGCGAATCCGCCGGCCGCGAGCTGTCCCTCACCACCGATGTTGAATAATCCCGCGCGGAGCGCGACCGACACGGCCAGCCCGGTGCAGATGAGCGTAGTCGCCTTGTACAGCACCTGGCCGAACCCGTACCAGTTCCCCCACGTCCCGCTGAGCATCAGCCGGAACACCGCGCTCGGCGACTGCCCAACGAGGATGATGAGGATGTCTCCAACGACCAGCGCCACGAGCAGCGCGACGAGTGGGGGGAGGAGCGCTTCCTCCACGCGCCGTCGTGCGACGGTGGTCGTCACGCGGCCGGTCTCGGCATGTCGGTCGCGCCTGTCATCAATGGACCAAGACGTTCCTCGGTCGCCTCATGCCGCGGAAGGATGGCGACGATGCGGCCTCCGTACATGACAGCCACGCGATCGGCCAGGGCGAGAATCTCCGAGAGCTCAGCGGACACGAGGAGGATAGCCTTGCCTGCCTCACGAGCAGCGCGGATCTGACCGTGGATGAACTCGATGGCCCCGACGTCCACCCCGCGCGTGGGCTGCGACGCGAGCAGAACGTCGTAGGCGCCTCCCATCTCCCTCGCGATCACGATCTTTTGTTGATTGCCTCCAGAGAGCGAGCGGGCCGGCAGCACGCTGTCGGGTGGCCGGATGTCGAAGCGACGGATCTCATCTTGTGCGTTCGCGCCGATGCGGACATCATCGAGTGCCCACGCGTTCCGTGCGCCGCGCGCATACTTGTGCTGATCGCCGAGGATGAGGTTGTCGGCCACCGAATAGTCGAGGACGAGCCCCCGCCGGTGCCGATCCTCGGGAATGTGGGCCAGCCCTGACTCCGTGCGGTCGCGCACTGAAGCAGTGGTGACATTACGCTGCCCGAGAGTGATCGTTCCCGCTTCGACTGCGCGCAGCCCCGCGATCGCTTCGATGAGCTCGGTCTGCCCGTTCCCCTCCACGCCCGCGATGCCGAGGATCTCGCCCGGCGCCACGCTGAGCGAAACGCCGTCGACTGCCCGAAGGCCGCGGTTCAGCACGACGAGATTCTCGACCGACAAGGAAGAACGAGGAACGAGGACCGAGGAAGACGGATTCACGGCGCTTCCTCGTTCCGCGTGCCTCGTTCCCATCAATTCGACGTCCCGTCCCACCATCGCCCGAGCGATACTGTCCGGTGTCGCCTCGCTCGTCTCCATACGCGTCACGGTCTCGCCTTGGCGCATGACCGTGATCCGATCGGAGATGTCCATCACTTCATCGAGCTTGTGCGTGATCAGCACGATCGTGGCGCCGTCGTCACGCAATCGCCGCAAGACGCCCCAGAGCTCCTTCACCTCCAGCGGCGACAAGACCGCGGTGGGCTCATCCAGGATGAGAATGCGCGCACCGCGAAACAGCGTCTTGAGGATCTCTACGCGTTGCGCCTCGCCGACCGACAGCTCGCCGACGAGCCGCGCCGGCTCCACACGCAAGCCGTACTGCTCCCCAATTCGCCGTACATCATTGATCGCGCGGGCGACGTCGAGCATCCCCGCGCGAACCGGCTCGCGGCCGAGGACGACATTTTCCGCGACCGTCAGTGTGCGGACGAGCATGAAGTGCTGGTGCACCATGCCCACTCCCGCCTTGATCGCATCGGCGGTGGACCAGCCGGTGACATCGCGCAGCTCGCCGCCTGGCGTCGCAATCTCGATCGTGCCCGCATCGGGTGCGTAGAGACCGGCGAGCAGACGCATGAGCGTCGATTTTCCGGCTCCGTTCTCGCCGACGAGGGCATGGATCTCGCGCGCGCCCACCTCCAGCTGCGCACCGCGATTCGCGCGGACGGGACCGAAGGATTTGTGGATGCCGCTCATGCGAACGGCGAGGGGCAAAGCCATCATCGCGTGCTCGGGACTCGAATACGCCCCGCGATGATCTCCGCCTTGAGCTGCTCCACCCGCGCGATGACATCGGCCGGGATGAGAGCGCGGTTGTTGTCGTCGTAGATATACCCGACGCCACCTTCCTTTAGGCCGTACGAGTAGATGCCTCCTTGGAACGTTCCCTCTCGCGCGCGGCGAATGGCGTCGAACGTGACCGCATCCACGCCTTTCACCATCGACGTCATGATGTGGCCGGGCGCCTCGCTGTATTGGTCGGCGTCGACACCGATGGCGTACTTGCCGGTCTGCCGGGCCGCCTCGAACACCCCCAGCCCCGTCGAGCCCGAGGCGTGAAAGATGACGTTGACGCCCGACTGGTACTGGCTGAGCGCGAGCTCCTTGCCTTTGCCAGGATTCCGGAATGCTTCCGGGGTGACGCCCGCGTACTGGGCGATCACCGTGCAATCCGGGCACACGTGCCTAACGCCGGCCCGGAATCCGGCCTCGAACTTGTGAATGAGCGGGATGTCCATCCCGCCGACGAAGCCAAGGCGCTTCGAGCCGCCCGCGAGCACGGCGATCGCCCCGACGAGGAACGAGCCCTCTTCCTCGCGGAACTTGAGTGCGGCGAGATTGGCCGGTGGCTGGACGACGTTTCCCTGCGCATCGACGGTCACGGCGTAGTCGACGCCAGCGAACTTTACGGTGGGATATTCGACGGCAAGATCGGTCAGATCATCGGTGAAAATGAAGCCGACGCCGAGCACGAGATCCATTCCCTGCGCGGCGAGCAGGCGTAGCCCCGCCTCGCGATCGCTTCCTTCGCCGGGCTCGATGAACCGAATGTCCGCACCGAGAACGGCTTTCGCCGAATCGGCGCCCTTGTAGGCGCCGTCGTTGAAGGACTTGTCGCCGCGGCCACCGACGTCGAACACAATGCCGACCTGCACGGCTCCCGCGTCGCTCTCGGCGACCGCGCCGCGCGGCTGCACGAAGAGCAGTGCGACGTGCGCGGCGAGCAAAAGGCCAATCACGATGAGCAGACGGCGCATAGGGAGTGACTGGTGAAGGACGTGCGTGCAGTTCCGCTGTGTGTCTCTGCGTGACCGCTTTTTTCCCCGCGATGGCGGTCCGGAATCTGATCGACGGACGCCGGGGGAGGGAAGAGTACCGTTCGCTCGACCCGACTCGTGCTATCTTGTTCCCCCCATGCCCGAGCGTCTACGCACACGCTTTCTCGTCGTCGGTAGCGGTATCGCCGGCCTGCACACAGCCTGGCGAGCCGCCGAAGATGGCAACGTCGTCCTTCTCACCAAGCGGTCACTCTTCGATAGCGCGACCGCCTACGCCCAGGGCGGTATCGCCGCCGCGCTTGGCGCCGGCGACTCACCCGCGCTGCATCGACGCGATACGCTCGCGGCGGGTGCCGCCCTTTGCGACCGCGAAGCGGTCGAGGTCCTGGTCGAGGAAGGTCCGGCGCGGGTGCAGGAGCTCTTTGCCGCTGGCGCGCGATTCGACCTGGCTCCCGGTGGTCGCTTCAAGCTCGGGCGCGAGGCGGCGCACTCGCGGAATCGGATCGTGCACGCCCACGGGGACCAGACCGGCGCAGAAGTGGCGCGCACACTCATCGAGCGCGTACGCGAGAGCCCGCATGTCGATGTCATCGAGGCGGCCCGCGTCCTCGATCTCATCGTGCGCGACGGCGAATGCCTCGGCGTTCGCGCCAGCGTGTCCGGCCAGCCGGTCGAGATCATCGCCGACGCCACCGTCGTCGCCACCGGCGGCTGCGGTCAGGTCTACCGCTATACCACCAACCCGGTCGTGGCGACCGGCGATGGATACGCGATCGCATGGCGCGCCGGCGTGCGGCTCGTCGACATGGAGTTCGTTCAATTCCACCCGACCGCCCTCGATACGCCGGAGAATCCGCTCGCCCTCATCTCCGAGGCGGTGCGCGGCGAGGGTGCGGTGTTGCGCAACGACCGCGGCGAGCGATTCATGAAAAAGCGACACCGCCTGGCCGAGCTCGCGCCCCGCGACGTCGTCGCGCGCGAAATCTTTCGCGAGCAACGGCCTGTGCGCGGCGGAGCCAAGCCACGGCGCGTCGTGCTCGACGCGACCGAGCTTGGCGACGAATTCATGCAGCGATTCCCTGGCATCTTCGCGCTCTGCGAGGCACGCGGCATCGATCCTCGGCGAGACCCCATCCCGGTCACGCCGGCCGCGCATTACATGATGGGCGGGATCGTCACCGACCTCGCGGGCCGCACGAGCATCACGCGATTGTACGCCTGCGGCGAGGTTTCGAGCACGGGCGTGCATGGCGCGAATCGCCTGGCGTCGAACTCGCTTCTCGAAGGGCTGGTGTTCGCGGAGCGCGTGGCGCGAGATCTCCAGAGCACCAAGCGCCTCGGACGCACCCCCCGCATGGGATCGTGGGACGTACCACCCCTCGTCGACCGGGGTGCCGCCCAGGTTGCTGCCGATGACGTCCGGCGGACGATGTGGGAGCACGCTGCCATAGACCGCTCCGAGCGCGGCCTCCGGACGTGCCTGGAGGATCTGGCATCGATTGAGTCGCGTCTGCCCCAGGGGGCGACCGAGGAGCTCAACCTGGTCCAGTCGGCGCGCCTGATCGCGCAGGCCGCGTTGATTCGCGAGGAATCCAGGGGCGGGCATTATCGGTCGGATTTTCCGAAGGCGCGCCGCTCCTGGGCCGGGAAGCACATTCTATGGTAGGAGAAGGCAGGAGTTGGTGGTCAGGGGTCAGGGATCAGGATGGAAAGGGGCCGCGGCGCGTCGCGCCTGCGGCCCTCATGATGAGCGCGGCAGCGAAGCTGCCGCGCCTTTCCACCCCTGATCCCTGACCCCTGACTCCTGGCTCCTGCTCTCCTTGCACAGATCTCCCGCCCCGGGTACGCTCCTGCCATGAGTCTCGATCTTGCCGCCGACATCCGGTCGCTCGCCAAGGAGCGCAACGCGGTCATCCTCGCGCACAACTACGAGCGGCCCGAGGTGCAGGACGTCGCCGACTTCGTCGGCGATTCGCTCGGCCTGTCACGGGAGGCGGCGCGCACATCGGCCGACATCATCGTTTTCTGCGGCGTTCACTTCATGGCCGAGACCGCGGCCGTGCTTTCGCCGGAGAAGATCGTCCTGCTTCCCGACCTCGCGGCCGGATGCTCGCTCGCGTCGACCATCGACGCCGAGCAGCTGCGCGCCTGGAAAGAGGAACACCCCGGGGCGGTAGTCGTGTCGTATGTGAACACCACCGCCGAAGTCAAAGCGGAATCCGATTATTGCTGCACCTCGGGAAACGCCGTCGAGGTCGTGAGCTCGATTCCTGCCGACCGCGAGATCCTGTTCCTCCCCGATCTCTTTCTCGGCGCTCACGTGCGCCGCGTGACCGGGCGCGAGAACATGCACGTATGGCTCGGTGAATGTCACGTGCACGCCGGCATTAGCCCCGACAACATCGCCCGCCAGCGAACGATGCATCCCGAGGCCGAGTTTCTCGTGCATCCGGAATGTGGGTGTTCGACGAGCGTGCTCGAGGCGATGTCGGCGGGCGACGTCGACAGCAACGGGGTGCACATTCTCTCGACGGAAGGGATGATCCGCCGACCTGGCGTTTCGCCGGCGCCGGAGTTCATCGTCGCGACGGAGGTTGGCATTCTCCACCGGCTGCGAAAGGAGAATCCCGAGAAGCGGTTCTACGCCGCGAACGATCGCGCGAGCTGCGCCTACATGAAAGTCACGACCCTTCCGAAGGTTCTCGAGTCGCTCGAGACGCTCACTCACCATATCACCGTCCCCGCGGACGTGGCGGCGCGCGCATACCGGGCCATCGAGCGCATGATCTCGATCGGTGGACCAGCTCCAGCGCCCCTGCTGCCCGGCGAGGACGATCCGGGCGAATGACATGATGAATCAGGAGCCGTCCGAGCGGGGACACCCGCCGCGCCGCGTTACCCCGCTCGCCGTCACGCCCGTCCAGATGCCTGACGAGCTGCTCTTTCCGCTCACGCGGGGAGCGGTAGAGAAGCTCGTACATCGCGCGCTGCTCGAGGACGGCGCCTATACCGACATCACCACCATCGCCACGGTGCTGTCGAACCGCCGTGCGCGGGGAACGCTCGTGGCGCGACAGTCGGGCGTCGTCGCCGGCATCCCGCTTGCGCTCGAGGCGTTTCGTCTCGTCGACCCCAAGGTGTCGATTCGGATCGACGTCGAGGACGGGATTCGCGTGGAGTCGCACCATCCCGTGCTGTTCGTCACCGGACACGCGCGGGAAATCCTCTCGGCCGAACGAGTCGCGCTCAACTTCCTCGGACGACTTTCCGGTATCAGCACCCTGACCGCCCGATACGTTGAAGCGGTTGCGGGAACCAACGCGCGTATCGTGGATACCCGGAAGACCACTCCCGGATGGCGCAAGCTCGAGAAGTACGCGGTACGCGCCGGCGGCGGGCTCAATCATCGCATGGACCTCGCGACCGGTGTGCTGATCAAAGACAATCACCTGGCCGCGGTCGACGGCGATGTCGCGCTCGCCGTGCGCCGAGCGCGCGATAAGGCGCCAGCCGGGATGCGGATCGAGGTCGAGTGCGAGCGGCCCGAGCAAGTCGAGGCCGCTCTGGCCGCCGGAGCGGACATCATCATGCTCGACAACATGCACATTACCACGATGCGCGAGTGCGTACAGATGGTGAACGGCCGCGCCATCGTCGAGGCCTCGGGAGGCGTCACGCTGGAAACCGTTCGCGCCATCGCCATGACGGGTGTGGACTGGATCTCGATTGGTGCGCTCACGCACTCGGCTCCCTCCATGGATGTGGCGCTGGAGTTCGACCCCGGGTGACCAGTCTCCTGATCACGGCGCTGTTCCTCGGCGTCGCGCACTCGTTCGCGCCCGATCATCTGGCGGCGATTGGAGTCTTTGTCAGTCGACGCCCGCAATGGCGTCGCGCCTTCGCCATCGGCGCACGCTGGGGGATCGGACATTCGGTCGTGATTCTCGTCGTCGGTGGCGCGCTCGTACTCACCGGTTGGCGCTTTCCCGCGCCGATGGGGCCCTGGGTCGAGCGAATCGTCGGCGTCACGCTCGTGGCGGTCGGCATCGCCGCCCTCGTTCGCGCGCTACGCGTCCATGGGCATCGGCATGAGCACGACGGTGTCGAGCACTGGCACCTCCATTCGCATCGTCGCTCGGAGGGGCACGACCACGTCCATCACGCTGCGCTTGGCATGGGGATGCTCCACGGTCTCGCCGGAACGGGCGCGCTCGTGATTGCGCTGCCTTTCGCGGCTACCGAATCCGCCCCGGTGGCCCTTGGCTATCTGCTCGCCTTCGGGATCGGGACGACGCTTGCCATGGCCGCCTTTGGCGTCGTCGCGGGCTGGGCGGTTCGCGGCGCCGGCCATCCGTCGCCGCGGCTCGTGCGGGCAACATCCTCCCTCGCCGCGCTCGTAGGCGTCGTCGTCGGCGTGTGGTGGGTCATTGCCGCGTGATCGCCGACGTGCCGCCTGACGAGCCTCCGCCGGATCCGGAAGAGATCTGTGAGGTGTGCCGGTCGGTGGACGTTATGTGGCTGAAGTGCAAGCTCGTCTGCAGAAACTGCGGGTCCATCGTCAAGTCGTGCGCCGACCTGATCTCTCGTTGAACGGCGAAGATGACAGAATTCAGAATACGGAATTCAGGATAACACCTACGGTGAGCCAGGCGACGACTCACGGTGGTCGTCTCTGAATTCTGAATTCTGTATCCTGAATTCTGTCATCTTCGCCGTTCTCGCATGCTCGTCAAGCAGCGATCTCAGCCTGTTCGGATCGGAAGTCGGCTCCGCGCAGAGATATTGACGGCACACGTACCCCGTCGCTTTCCCTTCCTTTGCGACGCGGTCCTCGAGCAGCGCCACGCCAGTGCGATCACCCGGAAGACCGCCGGCAAGCACCAGCGCGGGCAGGTACTGTCGCGCGACCTCCGCCGTCAGCGCCTGAAAGTCCTCGCTCGTCGGATTTCCGACGATCGCGACTTCCGTCGCGCCGTGGATGGCCAAGTCGGCTGCGCCTAACAAATAGCCGAATGCCGCCCCATGCTGGGCCAGAGGAGCGGCGAGCGTCTCCAGCATCCAGGTCGCCCGGCGCTGCATCTCGGTATCGCGGAAGAGCTCGGCCAGGCGAAGCAGCAGCTCGACGGCGAGGGACGTGCCGGCCGGCGTCGCGTTGTCAGTGACCTCGCGCGGACGCGTGATCAGACGCTCATGGTCGTGGGCGGTGTCGAAGAAGACGTTGGCAGCGTCGTCCCAGAACGACGCGACCATGGCGTCGCCGAGGGATCGAGCCCGCGTGAGCCATCTCGCGTCGAGCGTGAGCTCGTAGAGCGAGAGCAACGCCAGGGCGATCGCGGCGTGATCCTCGAGAAAGCCGCCAATGTGAGCGCGACCGTCCTTCCAGGAGCGGTAGACCTTGTCGTCGCGAGTCATCTCACGAGCGAGAAAGTCGCCAGACCGCAGCGCGACCTCGCGCCAATCGGATCGACCGAAGGCACGCGCGCCATCGGCCAGCGCGCGAACCATGAGGCCGTTCCACGAGCCGAGGACCTTCTCGTCGCGCCCTGGCCATATGCGCGCGGATCTGTGCTGGTAGAGCTTCGTCCGTGCTCGCCCAATCGCTTCATCGAGTCGCGAGAGGTCGACGCCTTCGCGGGCCGCAACCGCCGCCGGCTCGTTCGGCACGTGAAGAATGTTGTGCCCTTCGAAGTTCCCGCCTGCGGTCACGCCCCAGTACTTGGAGACGAGACCCGCGTCCTCGCCCGCGACCTCCCCGAGCTCGGCGGCTGTCCAGACATAGAACTTGCCTTCCTCACCTTCGCTGTCCGCGTCGAGCGACGAGTAGAATCCGCCCTCGGGCGACAGCATTTCCCGGATGGCCCAATCGATGGTCTCTTCCGTGACCCTCCGGGTCTCATGGTCGCCGGTGGCCTGCCACAGATGAACGCCAAGCCTGGCGAGAAGAGCGTTGTCGTACAGCATCTTCTCGAAATGCGGAACGAGCCAGACGGCATCGACCGCATAACGATGAAAGCCACCGCCGATCTGGTCGTAGATGCCGCCGCGCGCCATACGGCGAAAGGAGTGCGTCGCGATCTCGAGCGCATGCGAGGTGCCGGTGCGACGCCAGTGGCGGAGCGAGAAATCGAGCGCCATCGCTTGCGGAAATTTGGGCGCGCCTTCGAACCCGCCCTGACGCGCGTCGTAACGCTGGGCGATCGAGCGCCATGCACGCTCGAGGAGAGCAGGGCTGAGCGCGCCGGTGCTGCGCGGAGCTGTGGCAGTCGCGACATAGATGTTCTTGATCTGCTCACCCGAGCGAAAGACCTCTTCACGCCTCGTCCGGTAGGCATCGGCGACGCCGGTAAGCACGCGGCGGAAGGAGGGCATGCCCATGCGGTCCTCGGGAGGGAAATACGTGCCGCCGAAGAACGGCACGCCCTCGGGCGTGAGAAACATCGTCATCGGCCAGCCCCCGTGCCCGGTCATTGCCTGCACGGCGCTCATGTAGATGCCGTCGAGATCGGGGCGCTCCTCCCGGTCGACCTTGATGTTCACGAAGTGCTCGTTCATCACGCGCGCGGTCGCTTCGTCCTCGAACGACTCGCGTTCCATGACGTGGCACCAGTGGCATGCCGCGTAGCCGATACTGAGAAGAATCGGCTTGTCCTCCTGCCGCGCGCGCGTTAGCGCTTCGTCGCCCCAGGGATACCAGTCGACGGGGTTATGAGCGTGCTGCAGGAGGTAGGGGCTCGTTTCGCGCGCGAGTCGGTTCATAGGCCCGGAATTGCGGATGCGGACTGCGGATTGCACGTCAGATCGATCTTCTGATCGCATTCCGCGTTCCTCGCCGCACAACTAGCTTCAGTTCGTGCTGCTCTGGATCGCTCCTGGGGCCGCGGCGGGGATGGTCGCGCGATATGCCGACGATCGGCCTGGGCGGCGGCTCGGACTCGACGTTGGCCTCTCGGTTCTGGCATTGATCGGCGGCGCTACCACCGCGCGCGCGACGTCGTCGTAAACGTCATTCGTACTCCGTACTCCGCAATCGGCAATCGGACCCCATGCCCCTCGCTCCCGAGCTCGATCGCTTTCTCGCCGACAACGACGCTCGAATCCACGACGAGCTGTTCGAGTTCCTTCGGATTCCCAGCGTCAGCGCACGCTCGGAGCATCGACAGGACACGTTGCGCGCGGCGGAGTGGTTGGCCGCACGTATGCGGGACATCGGCCTCACCACCGAAGTCGTTCCGACGGAAGGCCATCCGATCGTGATCGGTGAGTGGCGCAAAGCGGGAGACGGCGCGCCGACCGTGCTCATCTACGGCCATTACGACGTACAGCCCGCGGAGCCCCTCGAGCTGTGGGAGTCGCCGCCGTTCGAGCCCACCGTGCGACGCGGCCGGATTTACGCGCGGGGCTCCGTGGACGACAAGGGACAACTGTACCTGCACGTGAAGGCGCTCGAAGCCCACCTGCGCACGCGCGGCACTCTGCCGCTGAACGTGATCGTCCTCGCGGAAGGTGAGGAGGAAGTCGGGAGCCCCAATCTCGCGAGCTTCATCGAGCTACAGGCGAAACGCCTTGCGTGTGATGCGGTCGTGATCAGCGATTCCTCGATGTTCGCGCCCGGGCTGCCATCGATTCTTTCCTCCCTTCGCGGGATGACCTACTTGCAGATCGATGTCCAGGGTCCGGCCGTGGATCTCCACTCCGGCTCGTACGGCGGCGCGGTTATCAATCCGGCCACCGCGCTGGCGCGCATCATCGCGAGCTTCCACGACGATCACAACCGCGTCGCGATTCCCGGATTTTACGACAACGTGCGCGAATGGTCGCGCGATGCTCGCGAGCGTATTCGGGAGCTGCCGTTCGACGAATCGAAGTTTCGGGACGAGGTCGGGGCGCCGTCACTCGGCGGCGAAGACGAGCAATCGACCCTCGAACGCATCTGGACTCGGCCGACGTGCGAGATCAACGGATTGCTCAGTGGGTACACCGGCGAAGGCGCCAAGACGGTGTTGCCGGCGACGGCAATGGCGAAGGTGAGCTGCCGTCTCGTCCCGGATCAGGATCCGGAGGAGATCGCCACGCTGGTGCGCGCTCACGTCGAGCGTGTCGCGCCGGCCGGTGTCACTGTCACCGTGCGCGCGCTTCATGGCGGTCGCCCGTGGCGGGCCGATCTTCAAGGTCCGTTGTACGACGCCGCGCGACGGGCGCTCGCGACGGCCTTCGAGCGGGAGCCCGTGATCGTCGGCGAGGGGGGATCGATACCGGTCGTGGGTGATTTCGAGCGCATCCTGGGAGTCCCCGTCCTCCTGGTGGGGTTTGGCCTCCCTGGTGAGAATGCGCATGCACCCAACGAATGGATGAGCGATGAGAACTTCGTGAAGGGAACGCGGGCGATTGCGGCCTTGTGGGACGAAATGCGCCGCGAGGCCCCCTAAAAGTCACTAACCCTGGCGAGAACGCACCGGTACCGGCCTTGACGCCACGCAGAATTTAGGCTATCCTAAATCTGTCGTTATCTGTTACTAATTCTACCTTTCGGTCCGTCTACTAGGTGGCGAAACCGGTTCACTAAAACTTCACGGCGTGCGCGCGACCCGTCCCGCAAGCGCGTACGAATTCATATGTCCAAGGATTCTCCCCTCTCTCGCCGCGCACTGCTCAAAGCTGGTGCGCTTGGTACCGTGGCCGCTGGCGGCGCCGCGGCGCTGCGCACGCTCCATGGCGTGGCCGAAGCGCAGCAGCGGGTCGACACCACCGGCGGACGCGCCGTCGTTCATGGCTCGCACGACGCCATGGTCGCGGTCGGTGAGCTCAGCCCCGGTCAGCTCGATCCCACCGTCTTTCTCACCCAGTTCGACTACGGCACCGTCTCCCGCCTGCCTAACGGCCAGACGTTGCGCGAGTACCGCGTCGTGGCCGAGGATCGCGAGATCGAGGTGGCCCCCGGCGTGTTCTATCCCGCCTGGACGTATAACGGGCAGGTGCCCGGCCCCACGATTCGATGCACGGAGGGCGACCGCGTCCGTATCCATTTCACCAACAAGGGCGCGCACATCCATTCCATCCACTTTCACGGGATCCATCCCGCGAACATGGATGGCGCCTTCGAGATGATTCCGCCCGGCGAGAGCTACGTCTACGAATTCGATGCCGAGCCGTTCGGGCTTCATCTCTATCACTGCCACACCGTCCCGATCAAGCGTCACATCCACAAGGGACTGTACGGGGCGTTCATCATCGATCCCAAGGAGGGCCGCCCGCCGGCGACCGAGCTGGTGATGGTGATGAATGCCTTCGACACGAACTTCGATAACGAGAACGAGATTTACGCCGTCAACACGGTGGCGTTTCACTATCAGAAGCACCCCATTCCGGTCAAGCTCGGGGAGCTGACGCGAGTCTATCTCATCAACATCACCGAGTTCGACCTGATCAACTCGATGCACATTCACGGCAACATGTTCCGGTTGTATCGCACCGGAACGAGCCTGACGAATTACGAATGGACCGACATCGTGACGATGGGCCAGGGCGAGCGGGCGGTGCTCGAGTTCACCTATAAGTATCCGGGCCAGTTCATGTTCCACGCGCACCAGAGCGAGTTCGCCGAGCTCGGCTGGAGCGGGATCTTCCGCGTGGAGGAGCCGGTTCGTGCGTGAGAACGTCGAAGGACCGGGAGCCGCTGGACGCGCTGAAGGCGCGGCGTTTCCGTATAGCGCCCCTAGCGCCCCTAGCGCCTCGGGCAACCGCCTCCTGCTCGGCCTTGCGCCGCTCGCCCTCCTCGCGCTCCTCGTTTTCGCGTTCCTTAAAGTTGGGCCACTGGGAGTGTTTCGTGCCGCATTCCCCCCGGTCGAGGAGCTCACGATCGAGCGCGTGACGCTCCCGAAGGCCGGCGAGATGGTGGTGCACGTCGTGAACGGCGGCCCCGAGGCCGTGACGGTCGCGCAAGTGCAGGTCGATGATGCGTCATGGCTTCATTACGTCGACGGCGAGCGCACCATCGGCCGCCTCGAGCGCCGGAGCATTCGTATCCCCTATCCCTGGGTCGAGGGGGAGCCGCACGTCGTGCGGCTCATTACCAGTACCGGCCTCACGTTCGACACGACGATCGAGGTCGCCACGACGACCCCACGCGCCGACGCACGCTATCTCACGACGTTTGCGCTGCTGGGGGTGTACGTCGGCGTCATTCCCGTCTTTCTCGGGCTCCTCTGGTTTCCCTTCCTGCGCACGGCGAGCCGCCGCTGGCTCGACTTCTTTCTGGCGCTCACGGTGGGGCTGCTCATTTTCCTGGGCGTCGACGCCTTCGCGGAAGCGCTGGAGACGGCCACTCGTGTTGCGGGCGCATTCCAGGGCCTGGGCGTCGTGCTGTTAGGCGTGCTGGGGACCCCGCTGGCGCTCGCCGCGATCGCGCATCGCAAGCGGGGCGCGGGGAAGGGAACCTCCGCGTTTCACGTCGCCCTGCTGATCGCGATCGGCATCGGGTTGCACAATCTCGGCGAAGGCCTCGCGATCGGTGCCGCATATTCCACCGGCGCCATCGCCCTCGGGACATTTCTGATCATCGGGTTCCTGTTGCACAACACGACGGAGGGGCTTGGCATTCTCGCGCCCATTGCGACCGAGCGGCCCAGCGTCGGCCGTCTCGTTATGCTCGGCGCGATCGCCGGCGTGCCCACCGTGCTGGGCGCGTGGATCGGCGCCTTTACCTACTCCCCGCTGTGGACGACGTTGTTTTTCGCCATCGGGGCCGGCGCCATCGTGCAGGTCGTGTGGGAGCTGGTCAAGCTGTTTGCCCGGCGTTCGGAAGGGGGCCTCACCGCCCCGCTCAACGTGGCCGGCCTCATGGCCGGGCTGCTGATCATGTACGTGACGGGACTCCTGGTGCCCGCATGACCGTTCGCCTGCTGTCGATCGCTTCGACGATCGTCCTCGTCGCGACCGCGACCGCGCAGTCCCCAATCGGCAATCCCCAGTCGCCCGTCCCGATTCGAGACAACAGCTTCCTCGTCGAGGAGGCCTACAATCAGGAAGCTCGCGTCGTCCAGCACATCAGCGTGCTCTCGTTCATCCGCGACGGCGACGGCTGGGAGTACGGCTTCACGCAGGAGTGGCCCGTCGGAAGTCAGCGCCATCAGTTCAGCGTCACCGTACCCATCCTCAACGCGGCCGACGCGACGGGTGTCGGCGATGTCGCCCTGAATTATCGCTATCAGCTCGCCTTCGACGATGCGACCGGCAATGCGGTCGCGCCTCGCCTCAGCCTCGTGCTGCCGACGGGGAATGCCGACCGGGGTCGAGGGACGTCGTCGTTAGGCCTTCAGGCGAATCTCCCCATGAGCTGGGGCGTGCATCGCACGCTCGTGACGCATTGGAACGTCGGCGGGGCCTGGACGCCGTCGGCGCGGGCGGCGACCGGTGGGCGCGCCGGCACCCGGGACCTGACTGCCGCCGCCAGCGCCATCTGGCTCCTGAAGCGTGAGCTGAATGTGATGCTGGAGCTGGCGTGGGCGCGGGAGGAGATCGCCGTTGGCGCCGATGCGCGCGTGGCGGAGGAATCCGCATGGATCTCACCGGGGCTCCGGGCAGCGATCGACTTCCCGAGCGGTCTGCAGATCGTCCCGGGCCTTGCCTTTCCGATTGGAATCGGCCCGAGTGATGGAGACAAGCGCGTGCTGGTGTACCTGAGCTTCGAGCACGGATTCTGAGGTAGGAGTTAGGAGCTAGGGGCAGGGATCAGGGAAGGAAAGGGCCGCCGCGCTTCGCGCGTGCGGCCCTTCATCAGATGAGCAAACGGCGGCGCTTTCGCGCCGCCGTTTGCCTTTCCTTCTCTGATCCCTGCCCCCCAGCTCCTAACTCCTAGAAACGCCATTCCCGTATCACGAATGCGCCCAGAATGTTCTTCCGCGGCGGATCCTCCTGCGCCGCGAGCGTGGGCTCGCGCACCAGGTAACGCGGAACGTAGCTCATCTCCAGTCGGAGTCCCTTCGGCATGCGGTGCACGAAGCGAATTCCGAATGGGTTCTTGTTCGCGGGCTGCGCCTGAATCGCCACGAACGTCCGGCTGCGGTTGATGTATTTGCCGGCCTCGATCTCGGTGAGGCTGAGTGAGCTGATCACGCTGTTCGACGACAGCTCCGCCGGCACGTCGGCCGGTGTGAGCCGGAACTCGTCGGTTCCTAACGAGCGCGCCGCATCCTGCTCCAGCTCGTTGGTGAGGACGTCGAGCGCGGTACCGGCCAGCTGCCGGGTCGCGATGCTGGCCACTGCCCCCGCGAGCTCGCCACTCCCTGAGGACTGCCCCGAGAGCGCCGATCCTTGCACGTGCAGCAGCGACGACGAGGAGCGGCCGAACGCGAGGTAGCTGAGCAGATCGGACTGCGAGATGGGCGGCTGCGCGGTGCTCTCCAGCGTGAGCTTCGGATTGCGCAGGGTTCCACCGATGATCACCTGGATGTCGAGCGCCCCCGAGCCGACGAGCGACACCTCGTGCACGGCGGTGATCTGCAGCATCGGGTTGATCTCGGGATCGCCGATGAACGTCGCCGAGCCCCGGTTGATCACGAAGCGCCGACCCATGAACTCGTACGTGCCCTGGTCGGCGTTCACCACGCCCTCCAGGGTCAGCGCCTGACGGCTGCGGTCGACGTGAATGGTGAGGGCGCCGTAGCGCTCCGGGGTGTAGACCTCGACGTTCGCCTCGGGCGATCGCACCCAGGTGTCGCGGGACACGTTGAGCGTGACATCCACCCGCAGGTTGTCCATCAGAGGCGACTGCCCTGGCAACACTTCGCGGTCGGCGATGACCGACGTATCGACGACCGCGAAGACCGCGGGATCATCGGCGTTGATGACATCCTTCCCATCGGACTTCGGGATGTAGATCACGCCATTGCGAATGTTCGCCGTTCCCGTCACGTACACGGCGTCGAACGGTCCTTCGATCCCAATGTTCGCGTCGGCGTTGATGCGTCCCTGCTCGTTATCGAGGACTCGGGCATTGGTCGCCACCAGACGCAGGTCGAACGACGGGCGCGTGAGCTCGGCGACGCCGATGCCGCCCCGCACGCGAATGGGACCGTTGGCGTGCCCGACGAGCGAGTCGATGACCACCGTGTCGCCGCGGAGCCGCACCAGGCCGTTGATGTCCCGCATCGTCACGCCAAGCGGCACGATCCGGAACGACGCGAAGTCGAGTGCCATCAACCCGGTGAGCTCCGGCGAGCGCGGGGTGCCCCGTGCCGTGAGCACGCCCACCAGCTCTCCACGCACCTCACTGATGGCGTCGGTGAACTTGGGCAGCACATCGAGCGGGAGTGAATCGGCGCGGAGCTCGAATTCGAGCGGCCGATCCAGAAGTCGCGGCCCCGTCACCCCGGCGAGCGCAAGGTTGACCGGAATGACTCCCTCGGCCATCGCCACCGGGGTTCCCGTTCCGCGGAGCATCTCGGCCTGTGCGTCGAGCACCTCATCCGAGTAGGTAAACCGGGCCCGAAGATCGGGCACCACCGTGCCGCGGTACGACGCGCCGGTGACGCCTAACGCGGCGCGCACGCGTGGGTCACGCGTCGTTCCCTCGACCCGTGCCACGACCTGCAACACGCCCGTGGCCTCGATGTCCGATTGGAGCAGCTCGACCACATGCGACACCTCGAGACCGGAAATCTCGACATCCAGCTGGGCGGACCCCTCCGTCGGCACGAGACCGTTGACGTAGATGCGCCCGCGTGTCCCCTGGCGAAGGTCGAGTGCCAGGATCTGGATGCCGCGACCGCCCCATCGAATCGTGCTCGGACGCGCGGAGACCCACGTGGTCGTGTCGAAGCGGAGGTTCATCCGATCGAGGTGCAGCTCCTTGTGGTCGGTGTGCAGCGCGAAGTTGCCACTCAAGCGGTAGTCGTGGGACTCGTGCTGATGAATGGCGACATCGATCTTGCCCGCGTTTCCGTGCGACGTGACGCGTGCCTCCACGCTGTCCAGCGAGAATCCCGCCGCCTGCACGGTGTCCAGCGAGGCCGCGGCCGCGATCGTGGCCTGCGGGGTCCGCGCCGCCAGCCACCCGTATTCCACACGTCCCCGTCTGATCGTATTGCCGCTGACGGCCAGATTCTCCACCGCCGCGCGCCCGCGCAGATCGAAACGCCGAATGTTGCCGGTGATCGTGCCAGCCGCGGCCAGGCTTCCCGCCAGCGAGTCCCGCCGCACGCGCGGCACCGAATCCACCTTGAGAACGGGCGCGGGGCCGCCCGTCGCCGCGCGTTCAACCTCTGTGGCGCGCGCCACCCGCGCCGAATCCTCTCGGGCCTGCTTGATCGCTTTCATCTTCCGACCCGGGCGCGGGTCGACCCACGTCGTGTCCTGCGCCGGCAGCCAGCGCGCGAGTCCCGACATCGAATCCACGGTCACGCGATACGACAGCTCGCCGGTGCGGTCTGCAACGAGGCCGAATGTCCCGCGAATGTCGGCGCGGGCGAACGACGTATTCACCGTCAGCGGCTGCACCGTGCCGATGCCCTCGGCGATCGCCACACGCACGCGAGCGGAGTCGAACGAAACGCTGTCGATCGCCGAGCCGCGCAGGTCGGCGGCGATGGTCGCGCGCATCGTGCGGGGATCGCTTCCAGCACCACGGATTCTCGCGACGCCGGTGAGCGACGTCCGCGGGAGTGCCGCAGCGACCGTGTGCAGATTGAAGACGGTGAGGGTCGCCTGCGCTTCGTAGCTTGGCGTCCCCTGCACGTCCAGCCGCGCGACGGTGAGCAACTGACCGCCATCGGGAAGGCGCAAGTCTGCGCGAACCGCGAGGTCGTTCAGCGAGCCGCGAACGCGAATCGGCCCTGCTGCACTTCCCTGGAGACCTAACGCGGGCACGAACCGGCCGACGGTCACCAGCGACAGCGGTCGGGCGCGCAGATCCACGTCCATCCACGTGGCTCCATGCATCGCCACCACGCCGCGACCGGTGAGGTGTGATCGCGCGCCCCGGTCCACGTGCTCCAGATCCATGGTGGCGGTGAGGCGCGTCTTGGTGGAGCCGTCCAGCATGGCCGTCCCGGTCACGACACCACCGATCGGCAGGTCAGGGACAGCGATCCGCGCCAGATCCACCTGCAGCGGCGCGAGACGCATGCGCAAACCGCTCGCGCGAATCTCGCCGCCGCCGAAGCCCACCAGGCCCCGAGCAACGACGCGACTGCGTCCATTCACCGCATCGTCGAACGTCACGTCGCTGTCCACCGTCATGGCGCTCGTCGTTCCGTCGAGCGATGCCCGCCCGCCGATCGCGCCTCGGCGCGGGATGTCGAGTCCGGGCACGAGCTGCTCGATCAGACGCGTATCGAAGCTCGCGAACGTCAGATGCGTGTCGTGGAAGCTCGCGCCGGTCTCCGTCAGCGTCAGCCCGAAGTCGCCACCGACGCGCGACGTTTCGACACGGATGTCGGCATTGCGCGCGACGTAGTCGCTGGCGCCCTCGTCGCGCATGACCATCTCGAAGTCGAGCGTGCCGCTGCCTTGCGAGGGCAATCGCGGATACAGCCAGCGGAGATCGGCGAGCGCGATGGGCGCACCGTGCAGCGCGAGTCGCAGCTCCCGGGTATCGATGCCGTACCGCCCGTCGCCGGCGATTTGCGAACCGGGGAGAACGATGCGCACGTCGTCGAAGCGAAGCGTGTCATCGATGACGTAAAACGTGCCTTCGACATCGCGAATCTCGGCGACTGGCGGCCGGAAGATGGCCGCGGTTCCGCTGAGCGCCGTCACCTGAATGGCGATGCCGCTCGAGTCGGGATCCTCGAGCCGAAGGCGCGGCATCATGGTGTTGATGTGCTGGAAGTCCATGACCTGCTGGAATCCCTTGCGCGCACGCACCACATGCTGTCGCGTGCCGCCGGCGAGCGCATCCGCGATCACACGCTCACGCGCGGGCCCCACCGAGTCGCCGTCGGGCTTCCACGGCGTCCGCACGATGAAGCGACCGCCGACCACTTCGACGTCGTTGAAGGCTACCCAGTCGCCGAACCCGGGTCCCTCGTCAGGCTTGTCGGGGGTCGTGTCCTCGGGAAAGATCGACTCGAAGTTCCAGTCCTCGTCCTCGAGCTTGTCGAAGATCACGAGGGGACGCACCAGCCGAAGACTGTGGAGCTCGATGCGCTTCTTTGCGAAGGCGATCAGATGGTAGTCGGCGATAACCGTGTCGGCGCTGACGAAGGGCCGGCCCGCGGTATCGGCGATCGAGAAATCCGTCATCACCACGCCGTCGAGCAGGTTGCCGCCAATGCCTCCGATGCGGACCTGCCCGTGCACCATCTCGCTGAGCGTCTCGAGGGTGAAGCGCCGGACGCGCTCACGGCCAAAATCCGTCATGGTGAAGAGCAACACTCCGACGACGGTGAGCACGGCGATCGCGCCGATGACGACGCCAACCCCGACGAGAACGCGCTTCATATCAGAATGCCTGTCCGATGGAGAGATGGAGCGTCAGCCGATCGAGGGCCTGCCGCCACCACTCTTTTGAGGAGTCCTCGAGCGGGTCGTACGCTTTCCTCTGCTTCAGGGCGACGATGCGACGGGAACCGTCGTCATCGATCACCTCGGTGACAATGGGCAGATTCTCGGCAAGCCGGGGCTTGATGCCCAGATCGACCCGAATGGGCCCAACCGGGGTCGTGTAGCGGAAGCCGAAGCCGGGGGTCACAGCGCTCGTTCCCCGCGTCAAGGTCGACACGTCCCCTTCGCCAACGACCGCGGCGTCCACGAACACCGCCATGTCGAGCGAGCGCCAGATGCCGAAGCGATACTCGATGCTCCCCTCCAGCAGCGTGCTTCCGCCTACGGGACGCGGCTCGAAGTTGCTGGAGGTAGGTGTCGCCGCGCCGGGACAGTCTTCCGCGAGCAGTTGATCCCGAGTGCAGAGCGCCGGCGTGTTCGTGTCGGGCGGATTGAGCAGCTTCCCCGGATCGATCGTCAGCACGCGCGGCCCGAGCTGATTCTCACCGTAACCGCGCACCGACTGCGCGCCACCAGCGTAGAAGCGCTTGCGGGGGTGCAGAATCGGGTTCGCCGCCGACGCGTCGTCGAGGAGCGCCTCCGAGGAGCTCTCGAGCGCCTTCACCCATCCGCCGCGGGCTCGCCAGGCGAGGACCGCGTGCCGGCCGAAGGCCTTGTACCGGCGATACTCTCCCGACACGCGGTTGTAGCGATAGTCGGACATCGTGAACGCCGACGCGTGCTCGACGTCCGCGCGGGCGAAATAGCCCCGGCTCGGATCGAGCGGGTCGTCGCCGCGATCGGTCACGAACGAGAGGGCGAGCGGAGAGAGCTTTTGCCGCGCACGCAGGGCCTCGATGTCGGGCGGATCGCAGATCCCGAAGTTCTCGCAGAAATACACATCGCTCGCCTCCACCCGCGTGAGCTCGAACCGATACGTCAAGCTCGCCGGTGCCCGTGAGGCAAGCGTACGTGTGAACGTAGCGCTGGCCCCAAAGCCCCGTTCGACGAAGATCGCGGGCGCGCTGCGGCGGTGTGTGAAGGCGCTGAGCCCGAGCGTGTTTCGGGGCGACTGAAACCAGGGCTGCGTGAAGTCGGCGGTCGCTTGCCAGGTGGGCGCGAAGTACTGATCCGCATCGCGATCCGACACCGGCCGCCGCAGCACTTCCTGAAATGGAAACTGCGCGTTCAGCGACCTGGCGAGCAGATTCCCGACCGCCGCACGGAAGTCGAGCCGTCGCCCGCCGCCGAACCAGTTGTATCTCGTGAGGCGGCCCTCGAGCTGACCGAACTCGATCGTGTTGAATCCGGCGCTCGCGCGAATCTCCCGCAGCGGCGCTTCCTGCACCGTGATTTCAATGTGCTTGACGCTGTCCCCCTGCGGCGGGACGATGATGACCGCTCGGCGGAACAGATTCGACTCGTACAGGTTGCGTTGGCTCGTGACCAGCTCGTTGCGCTTGTAGAGACGGCCTTCGCTCAGCGTGAGGGAGTTGCGAATCGTGCGCTCGGACACGCGTTCATTGCCGCTGATGGAGATCCGTCCGACGGTCGTTGGCCATTTGGGATCGACTGAGGCGCGAATGCTCGCCGCTTTGGCCGCGGTGTCGACGACGATCGTGTCGACACGTGCCTCGGCATCGCCATAGCCCTTGTCCCAGAGCGTGGTCTTGAGGAACACGACGCTCGAGTCGAGCGCGATCAGGTTGAGCGGATCGCCCGCACGGACCTTCATCGCGTTTCGCACCTCGTTGTCGCTGAGCACTTCGGCGGGACGCTCGAGCCGGATCGCGCTGATGCGGGTCGGCGGACCTTCCGTGACCTTGAACTCGACACGGACGCCTCCGTCCTTCGGCGTGACTACGGTGTCGACCTGTGCGTCGCGCCATCCGCGTTTCCAGTAGAACACGCGAATGCGCAGCATGTCGCGGCGCAGCTCGGTGCGATCGAGGTAGTGCCGCTCCTTGAACAGACTCCAGTTGCTGACCAGACAGAAGGGCGTCAGGAGCAGGCTGCGGCAGCGGGTTTCCTCGGTCTCGATGCTCTCCTCGAGATCATCCTTGCCAACCGACTCGACGCCCGACCACTTCAGGTCCTTGACCTCCGGCGCCTCGCGCTCGTCGCTCTCCTGTGCGCGCAGCGCCGTTCTGCCGGGGAGACAGAAAAGCACGGCCAGCAGGCTTGCCAGGACGAGGCGAGTCATGGAGCCTGGAAGTGCAAGGCCCGCGCCTCTTCGAGGCGCGGGCGGGCCGGGGGTCGAGGGCCAAAGGGCCAGGGGATGGAAAGGGGCCGCCGCGCTTCGCGCGTGCGGCCCTCTTCATAAGGCGCGGCTGGCTGCGAAGCAGCCGCCGCGCCTTTCCACCCCCTGGCCCTTGGCCCTCGACCCCTGACCCGCTCGCCGGCTTCGCCGGCGAGCCCGGCGAGCCCGCTACAAGCCGGCGAGCAAGGCGTCGTTGCCCTGGGTACCAGCTATCCGCTTGATCAGCCATTCCATCGCCGACTGCGGGGGCATCTGCTGAAGCCCCCGACGCAGCGTGTACACGTTGTCGAGCTGATCGGGACGAAAGAGCTTCTCCTCACGTCGCGTTCCGCTCGTGGCGATGTCGATCGCGGGGAAGATGCGCTTCTCGGCGAGCGACCGGTCGAGCTTGATCTCGGAGTTTCCGGTGCCCTTGAATTCCTCGAAGATCACGTCGTCCATCCGCGAGCCCGTCTCGACGAGCGCGGTCGCGATGATCGTGAGCGAGCCGCCGCCGTGCTGCGGAGCGACCGATCGCGCCGATCCAAAAAACGCCTTGGGCCGCGCCATGGCGGTGGCATCGAGCCCGCCGGACAGCGTGCGGCCTGTGCCGCGCTCCACCGTGTTGTGTGCCCGCGCGAGACGGGTCAGGGAGTCGAGCACGATGACGACGTCTTTACCGTTCTCGACGAGCCGGCGCGCGTGCTCGAGCGTCATCTCGGCGACGTCGACGTGGCGCTCGGCGGGCTGATCGAAGCTCGACGCGATGACCTCGCCACGCCCCCACTCGATCATCTCGCTCACTTCTTCCGGGCGTTCATCCACGAGCAGCACGAGCAACGTCGCCGTCGGGTGATTGATGGCGACGCCTTCGGTGATGGCCTGCAGCAGCATCGTCTTTCCGGCGCGCGCCGGCGCAACGATCAGTGCTCGCTGACCGAACCCGATCGGCGCGATGAGATCGATCGCTCGACGCGTGAGCTCGGGCCCCCCCTTGGCGGGGCGACCGGTCTCGAGCACGAGCTTCCGATCGGGATACGACGCGACCAGTGACGAGAACTCGGGGCGGCGCAGCGCCAACCCGGGGTCCTCTGCATTGATCGTTCGGACTTCGGCGACGGCCATGCGGCCGCGATGGTCGCGACCGATCGTGGCCTGCACCGTATCCCCGCGTCGGAGACCGAGCTGCCTGACGAGATGCGGGGGCACGAACGCGTCGCTGGCACTGGGCAGATAGCTTTCCGCGGCCTTACGGATGAACCCGCCGTCCCGCGAGGGGTCGAACCACCCTTCGGCTTCCCCCTCGGCGACGATGACCGCCGGGATCGGCGCTCCTCCGCCATGCTCCGGTCGAGGACCGCCACGTCCACGCCCACGTCGTCCGCGCCGTCCGTTCTGGCCAAAGCGGTCTCGTCCGCCCTGGTGATGCGGATGTTGGCCGGGGTGTCGGCTGGGCGGCGGGCCGCTTGGTGTCGGCACCGTCTCGCTCGAGGGAGTAATGAGGGGAGGCGCGCTGGGCGCCGGGGTACCGTTGTCGCGCTCCGGCGTACCGCCTTCCGGCAGCGTCGACGCATCGTCACGGTAGGGATTCACTTCCATGTCGTTGGCCTCGAAGGTGGGACGAGGCTGCGCGGGGCGCGGGCCGCGCCCACGACGGGGCGGGCGTCTGCGTTCGTTCATGCAACCATGTGTGTCGTGGTGAATTCTTGGCGGACACGTCCATGCGGATCGTGCCCCGTACTTCCTATGGAGTTTGTCGTGAGCGCGCCGCGATGCACGCGGCCGTTCCGGGCGCTCTGGTGCATGGCCGTCCTGGCGACGCACCGGTCCTGCTTCCGTGCTGTTGTCGACGACGTCGCGGAAACACGGACAACTCACGCGCTTCCGGCGCTTGCTCAGCGCAACCCGAGCGGCCCCGCGCCTGCACTGCGGCGCTGCTCGTCCACTTTGGGATGGCCGACGCGCACCTGCGGGTCAGCCACCACCAACTTCACTTCGAAAGGCGATTTGCGCAACTACCAATTTCACGGTCATTCACGGGCGAGAATTGTGCCCAAAGCGAACGAGGAATGAGGACCGAGGACTGAGGAAAACGACTGGATGAGGTGCTAGTCAATGGAATTCCTCACTCCTCAGGCCTCATTCCTCCTTTTCTCTCAACGCATCCAGCTTCCTCGAGGACGCGATCACTCGCCTTGCCAGATCCACGATACGCCGGACCGAATCCCGCTGCTCGGCGTTGAGCGTAGCGTCGAGCTCGAGCAGTTGTGCTTCCGCGAGCAGAGCCGCGAGAGGGTTGTTCATCTCGTGCTGTACTCGCCCGACCGCGTTCGACAGCTCCGCCACCCGGCTGGTCTCGCTCAGCTTGTTCTCGTTCACGCCTCAGGCTCCCGCACGCATCCCGGTCAAGGTCCCCGCACAATGACGACGCATCGCCGCATTCGTCAGTCAGGGTGACCTCGCGAGGCGCTATGCATAACTTACGCCTTCCATGACCAGCGCCGACGTTCACCGCGAGATCACCGCCGCCGTCGATGCCTATCGGGTCGACGCGAACATTGCGCAGCTGCTCGAGCGCATCGAGCACGCCGCGCACGCGGTCGATCCGGATACACTGGCCGCCGCGGTCGAGCCATTCCGAGAGATGCCCGAGGTGGCGGGTCCCGCGTATGAGCACATTGTCGCGGCGAAGCCTGACGACGCTCGCGCGCTCGTCATCCTCGCCAACGCCTACTGGCTGGCCGGTCGAGGCCCGGAGCACGTCGCGACGCTCGCGACGCGCGCCATTGCGGCCGACCCGACCCATCGGGGCGCCTGGCACCTGTGGGCGCTTACCGAGTCCGATCTGCGCTCCCGAGTCGGTCGCTGGCGTCAGGTCGCTGCACGCTTCCCGGAGGACCTGCTCGCTCGCGCGACCCTCGCCGACAACGCTGCCTCTCTCGCCTCGACGGACCATGATCGTGAGGCGCTCGACCTTGCCATCGAGACCTATACCGAGCTGCGCGCCGTCGCCCAGCGGGGTGAGGAAAAGCAGGCACTCGATCGCGCGATCGAGACTCTACGGACGTGGAGGATCTGACTGCGGATTGCGGACTACGGATTGAATGAGACCCTTCCGCGGTCCGCAGTCCGCAATCTGTCAGTCAGGCGGTGGCATCCCGGACGCGCGGTGCCATCTTCGCCAGCTCTCCCGTCAGCTCCTGAAGCTCGAACGGTTTGTGGAGCGCCTTGCAACCGCACGCCTCGATGAGCTCGAGCGCGCGTTCGCTGGTATCCCCCGTCGTGAAGAGCGTGCGGTATCGAAGATGGGGCTGAATCGACGCGGCCAGCTCGAAGAGCACGTCACCACGCAGATCAGGAATGCGGAGGTCGAGAACGAGAAAGTCGAAGTGCTCGGCGCGGAGGAGCGTGTGTGCCTGCTCGCCGGCCTCGACGGCGACGACGTCATAGCCGGCGCGCCCGAGGGCGATCGTCAGCGCACGACAGATCGTCGGTTCATCATCGACCACGAGTACACGCAACCGCTCATTGAACCGCATTGGTTCGCTCTCCTCGACGTGCCAGCCGCGCCGTCAGCAACGCGACGAATTCATCCGGTGGTACGCTCTGCCGAAGCAGCGTGGGCGTGAGGCCCGTCGCCGCGCGAACCTGTCGTGCGAACAACCGCGCCGATCCATAGCCAAGGCGCTCCACCACCTCATCCAGAGACCGTCCTGGATCCTGCATATAAAAGTAGGCGCGCAAAAGCCGCGCACCCAACACGAGCATTCTCGCCGAGGCCACCCCGGCGCGTTCGAGCCACCGGTCCAGCGCCCTGCGATTCATCGCCGCGGCCTTGGCGAGGTCGTTCACGTCCTTGAACTGCTGCGGCACCCGAAAGAGCCGCTCCACTGCTCGTGCCAGCTCCGCGGGGACCGTGCCGAGCGGCCGTGCGAGCGATGCGAGAACCGCATCGCTCATCGCGTACGCCGGCTGCCGCTCCAGGAGGTCGCGGAAGCGGCGCGGCTCGTCATCGAAGTTCCGGAGCACGACGTGCCGCACGCCCAGCTTTGCCAGCTCGACCGTCGCGCCGAGTGTCTCCGGCGCGAGGATCGTGTAGATCACGACTGGGAGCGAAGGGAAGTTCCGGATCAGGCTCCGGAGCTCGTCCAGTCGCACCGTCCCCTCGGCCCGTGGATCCGCAACGAGAAGATCCACCGGCTTGCGTCGCACCTCGTTCTCGAGATCACCCCACCGATCGACGGTGATGACGCGATGCTCTCGGCCGAGGACAATCCGCAGGTGGGTCAACAACAGGGGAGGCAGACGGACGACGACGTTCACGCCACCGGTTCACGTGTCCTAAAAGTGCACATCGATGTCTGAAGATGTGCGTTTACCGATGGACGCGTAACCGTACCTTGCGTGACAGTTGCAACCCCCCAGTTACAACTCTTCCCGCGAGGTCTTGTTATGTCCCGCCGCCACCTCTCTCTCCTGGTGCTCGCCCTCCTGACGTTCGCCGTCTCTGCGTGTGCCGACGTGACCGCGCCGGAGCCGAACGCTGACTGCGGTGTGAGCTCCGGCTCCAGCACCAAGTCCTGCTAAACGTTAAATAAATCCAATCTCGAGGCCGCGGGCTGCCACCTGCGGCCTCGATTGCATCCGGAACCTAACCAGCCACGCCGACGAGCTCGCGCATATCTCGAACCGCTGCCGCCACGCGCTCGACCTCGGGCGTCGGCATCGGAGCGTTCGCGATAATGACCACGCCGGCATCGTCGAGCGACTGCAGGCTCTGCTCGGCACGGAACAATACCTGGTTGATGCCGTGGCGCTCGGCGAGATCCAGCGCCCGACCGAGCGCGGCGCGGGCCGCCTCTCTCTTCCCAAAGAGGCGATACCCTTCGCCGACGTAGTAGTGGTAATGACAGGCGAGCGTCACCGGGAGCGACGCGTCTGCCAGTTCGCGACGGTACTGCTCGAAAATGGGCTCTCGTCCTTCGACCGCCGCGCACTCCATCAAGTTGATCGTGGCGACCCACCGCGTGTGTTGTTCCTGCGCCGTGGCCGCCAGAATCAAGTACGCGTCGCGAGCTGCGCTGCGGATGCCGAGCTCGAAGAAGGCGACGGCGATATCGCCCAGCACACGATCGCGCGACGAGGGATCGGTATAGCCCTCGAGCGCCTGGTATCCCAGCGTCACCGCCAGATCGTACTCGCCACGGCGGAAGGCGATGTCCGCGCGGTCGTGCAGCGCGACAGCGCGAATCTCGAGGCACCGATTCGCCTCCGCCTCGCGGATCGTGTCTTCGAGAACGGCCTGGGCGAACGGCAGATTGCCGCGCTCGATCGCAATCTTCGCTTCCGCGACCCGCGCCCGAAGCACGTTGACGATATCGCTCGACATGGCCGCGGCGCACCCCGCGCGCGCATACGCCGCCGTGGCTTCGTCCCACTGGGCGAGCGTTCGCAGGCACGCGCCGAGCTGCATGTTCGCAGCGATGACGATGTCCGCTTCCTCGACGGGGTGCGCGTGAGCAATCACCGTTTGATGGACATCGGCCGCGAGCTCCCAGCGACCGTCGAACTGCAGCGCACGCCCGTACGCGAGCAGGCGCGGAGCGACGAGTGGAACGCGCACCATCCCGGCGCCCTCCATCGCATCCACGATACTCGCGAGGATCGCCCTGGACGACGATCCCGTTTCTACTGCATCGATAGCTTCGCGAACCGCCCGCAACCCCCAGGCGTCGGCGGCAACGACGCTCGGTCCCTCGATGAGCCACGCATCGAAAAGGCGCAACGTGACCAGACCAGCGCTCGTCAGGCGCCACTCCGGACTGCCTTCCTTCGCGCGCGAAAGCGCTTCGAAGAACGGGATGTGCTGGAGTCTGGACTCGCTCATAATGGTTCCCGCATTCCTCTCGTAAGGATCGGACTTTCTGCCATTGTGCGCT
Organism: Gemmatimonadaceae bacterium; assembly: GCA_035253695.1. Classification (GTDB taxonomy): domain Bacteria; phylum Gemmatimonadota; class Gemmatimonadetes; order Gemmatimonadales; family Gemmatimonadaceae; genus JAICNG01. The sequence goes on along the minus strand of DATFBS010000003.1, from coordinate 32,741 downwards.
ATGAAGTTGACGAGGGTGCCTAGGTGCCGCAACGACACTTTTGAGACACGTGCCGCACGAATCCAGACACTTGTACCGCCAACACCGCTGATCCAGCGGTGTCATCTACGCAGAAAATAAACGGTGACTAGAAAGACGACGGCTGGGAGCGCGTCGTCTACGGGTTATGTTTCGACGCGGGTGCGCACACGCATCGCTCGCTCGATCGTCCTTAAGGGCACGCGCGACTCCTCCCATCAATGCGCACCATGTCCTCCTCCACCGCTCTCAACGTTCCACCCGCCACCGCGCCATCCTCGCTCCGGGGCTGGCAGACCACGACCGCCCCCTACCGAGTCAGCAGCATCGGCAGGGCTGTGATACAGCTCTGCACCACGATCCTGCCCCTGGCCGCGCTCGTGGCACTCATGTATGCCATGCTCGATGTGTCGTACTGGATTACGCTCGCGCTCGCGCTTCCGGCCGCGGGCTTCTTGGTCCGCACCTTCATCATCATGCATGACTGCGGTCACGGCTCGTTCGTGCCATCGCGCCGCGCCAATGAAGTGATCGGGTTCATCACCGGAGCCATCACACTCACGCCGTTCGCGCAGTGGCGCCGCGATCATGCGCTGCATCACGCGTCGTCCGGTGACCTCGATCGGCGCGGACACGGCGACGTCCTCACGCTCACCGTCGACGAGTACCTCGCCCGATCGCGCTGGGGCCGTTTCAAGTACCGCCTCTATCGGCACCCGATCACGCTCTTCGTCCTCGGCCCGATCTTCCTCCTCGTCGTCCGTCACCTCCCCGCGGCAGGTATCGCGCTCACGACGAAAACGAAGATCGAATCGCGGGCGACCACCGCGGCCATCGTCGCGATCGTCGTCGCATTCGCGCTCGCCATTGGGTGGAAGGCGGTGCTTCTCGTCTACGGTCCCATCCTGCTCATCGCCGGTGCAACGGGGAACTGGCTGTTCTATGTGCAGCACCAGTTCGAGGACACGTATTGGGAACCTCACGAGGGATGGGATTACGCCGAGGCGGCGATCAAGGGCGCATCATACTACCGGCTGCCGCGCGTGCTCGAGTGGATGACAGGACGCATCGGCCTGCACCACGTCCATCACCTCGATCCGAAGATCCCCAACTATCATCTACGGCGCTGCCACGATGAGAACGGGGTGCTTCAAGCGGTCACCGTGCTCACGATTCGCGAGAGCATTCGGACGGCGTCATTGAAGTTGTGGGATGCGGAGCATCGGCGCATGGTTGGCTTCCCCGGCCTGCGCGCGGGCCGCGCTGCCGCGTAGCTCGGTCGGAGCCACACGAACGGGCCCGCAGGTCGCCCGCCGATGCAGAACGAGCGCGTCACGTACGAGTACGTGACGCGCTCGTTGCACAGCGGTCGTTAGGTCGTGCCCGAGGCGTCGGGAGAGGCCTTGGTGCCCGGCGTCGTTTGGGCAGGGGACGCCGCCGAGCCCGTGCCCTTTGCCGACGCGTTCTTCAGCTCTTCCGCCTCACGGCGCTCGCGATCGCGCTGAACGAACGCGCCGAAGCCGCCCTTTTTTTCTTCTTTTGGATCGTGCATGAAAGGCTCCCCGATCGCGCGCCCGGTCTCGCGATGCGCGAGCGCCGTGACGGTGACCGTGCTTGAAAGGGACGCGATGACCGATTCCGACGGCGGCCCGCTCCTCTGGCGAGCGAACATGCCCCGACCTCCGCGCATGGCGTATAGTAATGTGTGGTATTACTATTGTCAAACGTAATTACGTCCGCTATTATTAACCTTCAGTCGGAGCGAGGCCGTGATCCGTTTTCACCTGGCGTCGGTCCTGAAGAAGAAAGGGTGGACCCCGTACCGTCTCTCGCAGGAGACGGGGCTGACGGTGCCCACCGCTTATCGGCTCGCGGATCCGAAGCTCGAATTCGGTCGCTTTACCGCCGACACCCTCGACCGCCTCTGCGCCGCGCTCGACGTGCAGCCAGGAGAGCTGCTCGAGTACGTGCCTACGGGACGCCGGAAACGCCGCACATAGTCGAGCGTCGCCGCAAGTCGTGCCTGATGCGCCGCGTCCGCGGAACCGTCCGCGCCGCCCCCGATCCTCGCAGGAGTCCCCATGAAAACCAATAGAGCGCGCAGCAACGGCAATGCGCCGTTGAGGACCACGCCATCCGCCGCCCCCAGCTCGCCGCTCCAGCCCGTCGAGGACGGCCCCTATCGCGCTGAGCCACGCCGGGTGAACCCACGGCGCGGGGAGAACAGCATACTGGAGACGGCGGCCGAGCGTGGCACGTTTCGCACGCTGGCGGGCGCAATCAGAAGTGCAGGGCTGGTCGACCTGATGAGCGGCAAAGGTCCCTTCACGCTCTTCGCGCCGACGGACGAGGCCTTCGCACGAATGCCACAGCTGGAGCGCGAGACGCTGTTGAAGGACAAGGCCTCGCTGGCCGAGGTGCTGACCTACCACCTCGTGCGTGAGCGGGTGAAGGCGCCGACCGTGGGCTCACCGCGCACCGCGACGACGGTGAACGGCGCGACGCTCACGATCACCGTGAAGAACCGCGGCTTCAGACGCCGCGGCTTCAAGGTCAATGACGCGAAGATCGTGAAGACGGAGATTCTCGCGTCGAACGGCGTGATTCACGCCATCGACAGCGTCCTGACCCCTCGCTAGGCGATCAGGGTGCGGACGGCGCCCGGCCGTCCGCACTGGCGTTCGCGACCAGCACGCGCGGTGACGCAACGGTACGCGCGTCGCCATCCGACACGTATCGACGTCCCGGCTTCTCCAGCCAGTCCAGCGTCCGCTCGAGCGAATTCCCGACGATCTGCACGCGCTCCAGCTTGAGCGCATTGAACGCCGGATCGAACGGGCTCGGCACCGGCTCACCGGCAACGAGCAACACCGCGGCATGATCATAGGCGATCGTGCGCCGCGATCTGGCATCGGTCCACGATCCCTTCGCGGCCAGCGCCTCGTTCTTCGGCCACAAGCCTAACGGCAGCGCCAGGGTGCGAACCCGGTATCCGGGGACGGCCGAGTCGACCGCCAACGCGAGACGCGCGATCTGCTCCTGAACCATGGCGTCCTCGTACTTCGACAGCTGTGCGTGCCACAGGGTGTGGTTGCAGAGCTCGAACCCCCGCTCGGCGAGAAACTTCAGCTTGGCGTGACGCCATGCCGTCTTCTGACCCTCGATATTCCGATCGCCGAAGAACGCGCGCCCCGCTTCGGCGCCGGAGAGCATGCAGAAGGTCGCCTTGCTCTCCCAATCCGGATGGGCCTTCTGAAAATCCAGCCAGATGCCGACCGCGCTCGTCGAGTCGATCACGAGCTCGCCGTCGCGCTCGATGTAGCGGAACTGTGAAGGCGAGGCGTCGTCGAAGGTGAACACGACCGGCGAGAGACCCCGCGGCAGATTGATCCGCTTGTCCACCAGCTCCGCCACGGTGATGGGGCGATAGCCTCGCTCGTACAGCAACTCGAGATCGCGCCGGAAGCGCGTGTGCTCGCGCTCCCAGCGCCCCTCCCTGGTCCCAATGAGGTGGTATTCGAGGATCGGAATGCGCCCCATCTCGTTCGGCTGGCGATTCCTGGACGCGGAATCGAGGGCAACCATCGCGCGGGCTGTCGCCATCTCATTAGATGACGCGTCCGGCGCCTCGTTGGGCCGAGCCTCTGTCCTGCTGCACCCCCCTGCCCAGAGGGCACCCGCGAGCAACGCGATCGGGAGAACGGCGGCAAGCCGCCGGTACCACGAATATGAATGCACGATTGAAGGGCGCTGAAGGCGCTAGGGGCGCGGGAGGCGCTGACCCTAGTTCGTGATTGGGCGCACATCCGGTTTGCGGTGCTGAACGGGCCCGAAACCCGAGCGCGGTAGCGGTGGTACTATTGATGGAAGCGGCTCGTCTGACACTCGTCCTCGCGCCGCACCCCTGATCCACTCTGATGACGTTCATCGGCTCTTTTCAGCAACGCGTTCGGACGTTCCGCGAGCGCTGGCGTAGTGATCCGGCGCACCCCCCGCGGGAGTGGATGCGCGAGCAGTGGCAGCCGCTCGCGGTCCTGGCCGCGCTCGTACTGACCGTGCTCGTGTTCGACGCATGGCTGGCGACCTGCGGCTTTGCCGGATGCCCCTCTTCGGAAGAGATTCGGCGCTTCCGTCCCGTCGAGGGCAGCGAGGCCATTGATCGATCCGGTCAGTCCCTGGGGCGACTGACTTCGGTGCGTCGCATCAACGTCCCGCTCGGCGAGGTCCCGCGGCACGTGCAACAGGCCTTCATCGCGACTGAGGACCGCCGCTTCTACGAGCACAACGGCCTCGACTGGCGCGCCGTCATGCGTGCCGTCGGGCGGAACGTGACCTCGTTAGGGCTGCGCGAGGGATTCAGCACCATCACGATGCAGGTGGCGCGGAACACCTTCACCTCGCGCATCATCAGCGAGCGCTCTCTCAGAAAGAAGCTGCTCGAGCTCCGCTTCGCGCGGCTGATCGAGCACAATCTCAGCAAACCGCAGATCCTCGAGCTCTATCTCAACGTCATCTACCTGGGGAACGGCACCTACGGCGTCGAGGCAGCGAGCCGCGATCTGTTCGGCAAGAGCGTGAAGAAGGTGACGCTCGCGGAAGCGGCAGTGCTCGCGGCATTGCCGAAGGGCCCATCCTCCTACACGCCGAGGAAGGCGCCCGAGCGCGCGAAACGTCGCCGCGACCTCGTGCTCACGCTCATGGCGCGCGAGGGCTACATCGACTCGGCCGACGCACGCCGCGCGGCAGCGCAGCCCGTCCGCGTGGCGAAGCAGGAATGGCGTCCGACCGGCACTGATTCCTACGCGCTGGATGCGATTCGGCGCGCCGTCGACTCGTTGCTCGGGAGCGATGCGCTGGAATCCGGCGATGTCGTCGTCTACACGACCATCGATGCGAACGCGCAGAAGGCCGCCGAGCGTGCGGTGGCCAAGCGCGCCGCCTACATCCAGGAGCGGGAGCGCGCCTGGTACGGGCGGACGAACGGGATCGTGCAGGGGGCGATGATCGCGCTCGATCCGCGGACGGGCGATGTGCGCGCGGTGGTGGGCGGCCGGCGATACGAGCGCGGCGGGTTCAATCGCGCCCTCTCGGCGCGTCGTCAGCCAGGATCGGCGTTCAAGCCGTTCGTGTATGCCGCGGCGCTGGCCGCGGGCCTGTCGCCGGCGACGATGGTGGATGACGACCCGGTGGAGATCGTCGGCGATGATGGCCGCATTTGGACGCCGGCAAACCACGGGGACGAGTACAACGGCCGCATCACGCTCCGGCGGGCGCTGATGCGGTCGGCGAACGCGGCGACGGTGCGGGTCAGTCGAGCGGTGGGTGAGCAGCGCGTCGTGTCGGCGGCCCGCAACAACGGCATCACCAGTCAGCTCGATCCCGTACCGTCCATCGCGTTAGGCGCGCTCGAAGTGACCCCGCTCGAGCTGGCGCTCGCCTATGCCCCGTTCGGCAACGGCGGCTATCGCGTGAAGCCACGGCTCATCCAGCGGATCGAATCGGCCGATGGGCGCGTGCTGTGGAAGACGGACGCGGTGCGCGATCTCGTGATGGATCCCCAGGACGCCTACATGATGACGTCGATGCTGCGGTCCGTCGTCGATCACGGTACTGCGTACGCCGTGCGCGAGTGGGGCGCTCGCGGTCCGATCGCGGGGAAGACGGGCACGACCAACGACGGCGCCGACGTCTGGTTCGTCGGATACACGCCGACCGTGGCAGCCGCCTTCTGGTTCGGCCATGACCAGCGCATCTCGCTCTCGGGAGACATGAGCGGTGGCAGCGCCGCGGCGCCCGCCTGGGCGGAGTTCTTCATCAATGGATGGCGCGAGCGCGGCGAGGGTGCCGAGTGGGAGCCCCCGCCGGGAATGGTCTCGCGGCAGATCGACGCCTTCACCGGCGAGCTGGCGGGCGAGTGGTGTCCCGCGACTCAAACGGAGTGGTTCAAGGCCGGCATGGAGCCGACAGAGTACTGCCGCGAGCACCCCGAGCCCGAGGAGACGTGGGCGGATGACTTCGGGGAAAGAATCGCGACGACGTTCAAGAGGATCTTTAGATTCTGAGGACGGAGTTAGGAGTCAGGGGTCAGGGATCAGGGGGTGTCAGGGAATGGGTTTGAGGAGAGAACTGTAACGCAGCTCCTCCAACCTATCCCCTGACACCCCCTGATCCCTGACCCCTGATCCCTAATTCCTAAAATCAGACGACTCCAAGACGGTCACTGGCCGCAAATCCGGGGAAGAGGGTCGAAGGGTCAGCAGCGCCCAAATGCGACCTAACGACTTCTCCGAAGACCGAACGGAAGTCGGTCGTGAGAGCGAGATCACGCCCCTCGTAGAGCTGCTCGCGGGCAAGCCCTGGCCACCGGCCGTAGACCTTTCCGCCCTTTACCGAACCGCCGAGGACGAACATTGCGCCGGCGTGTCCGTGGTCGGTGCCTCCGTTCCCGTTTTGTCGTGCCATTCGCCCGAACTCGGTCATCGTCAGGATCACCACGTCCCCCATCCGATCGCCGAGATCGGTCGTGAGCGCGGCGACCGCGCCCGCAAAGTCGTTGAGACGATTGGCGAGTTGGCCCGTGGAGCCACCCTGATTGACGTGCGTGTCCCAGCCGCCGACATCCGCGAACGCGATCTCGAGCCCGACGTCCGCCTTGATGAGCTGCGCGATCTGCAGAAGCCGCTGCCCGAACTGGGAACGCGGGTATTCCGCGCCATGCTCCGGCTGATAGCGGCGCGGGTTCGCGGCGCGCAGCATTTTCACCGCATCGAACGTCTCTGCGCCCGCGCCATGGATGATGTCGGCGCGCCCGGTGCGGTAGAGCGCCTCTAGCCGCTCGGCGTCGGAGCCCGTCGCGCGGATGGTGAAGTCATCGAGTGACGACATGGCAATGACGGGCGCGGGCCCCGCGAGAATCCGGGGCGTCTGCTCCGTCATGGTCACCGCGCGAAATGGCGTCGCGGGCTTCGTGCCACACTCGGCGCAGGTTCCGCGTGCCGCGAGATAACGATTGAGCCATCCGTCGGGCGTGTTCTTCAAATCGGGAGTGCCGCTCTCCATGTAGTCTTGCGCGTCGAAATGCGAGCGCGTCGCGCTGGGACTGCCAACGGCGTGGATGGGGGCGAGCATCCCGCGCTCCCAAAGGGGGCGCATCGGTGCCAGCGCGGGGTGGAGTCCGAAGAACCCATCGAGATCCAGAGCCGCCCCCGCACGCGCGCCCGGCCGGGGAATCGCGATCGTGGGACGAAGCGCATAGTACTCGGCATCGCCGTGCGGCACGACCATGTTCAGTGCGTCGGCCGCCCCCCGCTGAAAGAGCACGATCAGGATCTTCCCGCGCGCCCCGCGAAGCTCGGTCGCGAAGGCTGTGCGGCGAAGGAAGCTCGGATTGAGGCCGAGGGTGACGAGCGCGAAGGCGCCGGACCGGAGGAAGACTCTACGTTGCATAAGTAAAGGATAAGGGCCGCGAACCGCGAGCTATCGTCGCTGAAATTCCGGAGCGCCTAACGCCAAGCCGATGATCTCGTTGAGGCCGCTCAGATCGACCGGACGCGACAACGGATCCCGACCCGTGCGGCGCCGCGGACTCATGTCTTCGTCCTCGACAATCAACGTGTCGCTCGGCAGCTCGCAGCTCGCAGCTCGCCCTTCGCAGTTCGCCGCAAGTGGGTTCTCTCCCCGCTCGAGGATCTTTCTCGTCTCGACACTCGCTTCGCCGCCGAGAAAACCGGTGATAACGGCATCCACCTGACTGGCCCGTGAGGCAGCGCTGATCTCGCCATAGCGCGGCCACCGTTCCGGTCGCGCGCCCGGCAACGCGCCGCCCGCCATGGCAAGGCCAAAGTTGATGCGATTGAGAATGGCGCCGGTGTTTATCCAGGCGTCCCCACGCTCCGGCCACCCGTTCGGCGCCTGGTGGAGGAACAGTGGCTGTCCGAGGCGCGCCACGACTTGAGCGGATCGCGGCGTCATATCGGCTGCCGCATTCACCGCGCGAAGCGCACTCACCACGAGCTCGAACGGTGACTTTACCTTGGCCCGATACGCGTCCGACGCAAAGAATTCCGGAGATGTCACGATCGTGCGCACGACTTCGCGGATGTCGCCCTCCGTCCGTCGGAACGTCTCCGAAGCGCGCTCGATGAGAGAGGCCGGCGGATCATCGCTGACGAAGCGTCGCGCAAGCTTGGTGGCAATGAAACGCGCGGTCGAAGGGTGTGCGCTGACGATGTTCAGCACTTGCTCGCCGTCCTCAATGCCGCGTCCCGCGCTCAGCCGCTGTCCGAGGACGACCTTCTCACCCGCGTCGTGCATCGCCGGTCTGAAGATGAACCCGCCGCTCCGGCGCGGCTGCTCCAGCGTCCACCCCGTGAACGCCCGCGCGACGTTGACGATGTCTTGCTGGGTATATCCGCCATCGACGCCGAGCGTGTGAAGCTCGAGCAGCTCGCGGGCGTAATTCTCGTTGAGACCGCGCGGACGATTTGCAGGACTGCGAAGTGCGGGCTGCGAACTGCGTGCAGACCGGCGGCGGCGTGCCCGCTGTTCGCAGTTCGCAGCTCGCAGCTCGCAGTCGAGTCGGGGTCTCCCTTCTTCCACCGAGCTCTGCCAATTGTCGAGATAAAACAGCATCGCCGGACTCTTTGCGACGGCGCCGAGCAGATCGCGGAACTTTCCGAGCGCGTGCGGTCGGATGGCTTCGCGCTCGTACGCGGCGATGAAGTACCGCTCCGGTCCCTTGCCGGCGAAAACCGTAAAGTGATTCGCCCAGAAGTCGACCATCACTTCCTCGAGCTGGCGCTCGCTGACGACCGCGCGGGCGACCTTGGCGGTCTGCATCTCGGCCAGCACGCGACGAGATTCCTGAGCGGAGCGCCGCAGCTCGATGGAGTCCTCGCGCGACATCTCGGAGCGGCGCATCTGTGCGCGCACGACTTGCGGGGGCGGGTATCGCTCGAGCAGCTCCCGCGACGAGAGGGAGAGGGTCGGCAGCGCTCGAACGATCCGTTCCGCGGCAGTGTCGCGAATGCGCGATGGCTGGAGTTGCAAGGCGATCCACTGATCGACGCCGATCGCACGAACGCGGTCCACGTCGCCCGGGCGCGCACCGAAGGCAAGCCGATTCAGCACGTGTCGGACTTGCTGATCGGCGGTCTGCTCCCGCGCTTCGATCGCAACCGCGATCGTGGGCTCGGGAGCACGAACGTCCCCGGCTCGGCCGGGCGCGCAGGCAACTCCGAAGAGAGCAATGAGAACGACGAGGCCGCTTCGTACAGTCATCGCGGGATCCTTGAGCACCTCGAGCACCTGAGCACGTCGAGCACCTGTGTCCAATAGACGCCGTATTACGGCCTTCGTTAACCCCCCGGTCGTGGCCCTCGATTTGCCCGCATGCACGGAATGGAGGATTCCATGACCAAACACATCATACCGCTCCTGATGATCGCCGCGGCCTGCACGGTGGAGAAGGCCGATCGCAACGCGAGCGACACGACCGCGCCGCCCCCGTCGGTCGACACCGTTCCCCGCTCCGACACGGCCCGCGGCGCCGTTTTCGACACCACCCCGGCACTGGCGGCCACGGACTCGGGCAACGTTCTCCTCGGCCCCGAGGACATCCGGCGCGGCGGCGTCGTCGTAGCAATCGCTCAGGGGCTCACTGTCGAGAGTCCGCGGTGTTCCTGGAAGGGCTCGCCCCTGCCGTGCTACCGCACTCCCGCCGGGGTTCGAGCGCTGGTCCCGCTGCCGGCGGACGAGCCCGGAGGCCGGTACGCATTGGTCATCGATCGCCCCGCCAGCCGGATCACTCGCGAGATCGCGGTCGAAGAAACCGACTTCGGGCAGGAGCTGATCTTCCTCGACGACTCGACCTACGCGATCCTTCGGCGTGGTCGCGACATCGCGCGCGATGCGCGGGCCATCCGCCGCGTGCTGGAAACGGAGACCCCAGAGCAGCATTGGTCGGGGGGGTGGCGGATGCCGGTCGAGGGCGGCAAGTCGTCCCGATACGGCGTCGAGCGTTTCTATTACCGCGTGTCGGATTCGTCCCGGGTAGTACGGATCGAGTCGTCGGCGCGTACCCGCGGATCGTTTGGTGTCGACACGAGCTCCGCTGCGCAAGACGCGCCCGGATGGCGTCACGCGGGCGTCGACATCGCCGTCGCTCGTGGAACAAGCGTTCGCGCGCCGCAGGCAGGGTCAGTGGCCGAGGTTGGAGATTACGCACTGACGGGTAAGACCCTCATATTGGACCATGGTCAGGGCGTTCACTCCGCGTATTTCCACCTGGATACTGTCCTCGTCCGTGAAGGAGATGTGGTACGACGAGGGGCCTCACTCGCTCGCGTCGGGGCGACGGGGCTCGCGACCGGGCCGCACCTCCACTACGGGATCTACGTGCATGGGAAGGACGTGGACCCGACCATCTGGCACGGCCTCTCCTCTTCCACGCTCGATCCCGCCGCTCGCTCCGCCGCCGCACCTCGTTAGGCATGGTGAGACCGGGGGGCGCCCGTGAGGCGCTACCCGGTCGCCGTCGTCCTTCTCACCGTCTTCGTCGACCTGCTCGGGTTCGGCATCGTTCTGCCGATCCTGCCCTTTTACGCACAGCGGTACGGCGCCTCCCCAGTGCAGATCGGGGCGATCATCGCCGCGTTCTCGCTGATGCAGTTCCTCTTCACGCCGCTCTGGGGGCGCGTCTCCGACCGCGTCGGCCGCCGCCCCGTCATTCTCGTCTCGCTGTTCGGCTCGGTCGCCAGCTACCTGCTCTTCGCGCGCGCGGAAAGCGTGCTCGCGCTGCTCGGGTCGCGCATGCTCGCGGGTGTGGCCGGAGCGAATCTCGCTGCGGCGCAAGCGTACATCGCTGACGTCACCACGCCAGAGACTCGCGCTCGCGGGATGGGATGGATCAGCGCGGCGTTCGGGCTGGGGTACATGGCCGGCCCGCCGATCGCCGCGATCGTGAGCCTGCGCTGGGGAGTGCATGCGCCCGGCTACGTGGCGGCGGCGCTCGCCTTCGTCAACCTGGTACTCGCGCGTCTCTGGCTGCCCGAAGCGGTTCCAACCGCAGACAAGTCGCTCATGCATCGCACGTTCGATCCGCGCGTGCTGCATCGCGTGCTCAAACGCCCGGTGCTCGGCGGCGTCACCCTGACGATGACGGCAGTCGCACTGGCGACGTCGGGAGTGACGGCGATGCTCGCCTTGTACCTGCAAGCACGCTTTGCGTTCGATGCGGCGCAGACCGCCTGGATGTTCTCCCTCATCGGTCTGACGTCGTCAGCGATTCAGCTCGGGCTCGTGCACACCTTGGTGACCCGCTTCGGTGAGAGGCGCTTGTCGATCACTGGAATTGCACTGCTGGCGGTGTCACTGCTCGCGATCGCCTTGGCGCCGACCCCCGCGGTCCTGCGGGTCGTCCTCGTGCTCTACGCGGTGGGGTTCGCGCTCACCGGCCCGAGCGCGCTCAGCCTGGTATCGCGGGGTGCCGCCGAGGGGGAGCAGGGCATGGTCATTGGCGTGGTCCAGTCGCTGGGGGCGCTTGCCCGGGTCGTCGGCCCCATGGCCGCCGGAGTCGCCCTGGGACGGCTTGGGGCCGGCGCGCCCATGGTGGCCGGCAGTATCGTATGCGCCTTGGCGAGCGTCTATATGTGGCATCATCTACGGCCCAAATCCCGCGCCGGCGAGGTCGCCGGACCCGCCGCACTTCCCGTTGGGGACTGAAGGACGACGCAGTCCTTTCCGAGGCATCGTTATTCGCATCGACGACCTGACGAAGCTTCCGCTTCGTAGCGCCTTCATCGAGCAGCTGACGGCGGCGCTCGAGATCGCGTCGGCCACGGGGCACCCGGTGTCGCTGCTCGTCATCGACATCGATCTCTTCAAGCTGGTGAACGACACCTACGGTCACCTGCAGGGAGATCGTGTGCTCGTCGAGATCGCGGAGCTGCTGCGGCAGAATCTCCGCGCCGACGATCTGGCCGCTCGTTATGCGGGTGACGAGCTGGTCGCGCTGCTTCCGAACACGCCCGCGGAGCGCGCCCGCGAAGTGGCCGAGCGCCTCTGCGCCGCGGTGCGCGGACACGCCTTCCAGGTGCGCGATCGCGACGAGCGACTCTCCACGAGCATCTCCATCGGGGTGGCAACCTCCCCTGAAAATGGCGTGGATCCCGACGCCCTGTTCACCGCCGCCGACCGCGCGCTCTACCAGGTGAAGCGACAAGGACGCGATGGCGTCGCCGTCGCCACTGCGGGGACCGGCGACAGCGGTCACCTCCCCCTGGCCATCGAGCGCTTCGTCGGTCGCGTCACCGAGCTGCGTCAGCTCGTCAGGCTCCTCGACGATGCGAAGGCGGGGCGCCCGGCCATCGTCGGCATCGCCGGCGAAGCCGGCATCGGGAAGACGACGCTGTTGCGGCAGCTCGAGCCGGAAGTTCGGCTGCGGTCGGGCTCGCTGGTCGTCGGGCGGGGGCGCGAGGCGGACGTCCAGCCGCCGTACGCTCCGTGGGCGGAGGTGCTCTCCGCCATTCGACGTACGACGCCGCACTCGGACCGCACGTGGCACGAGCTGCCGCACCTCGTCCCCGCGTTCGGCGCGGGCGACCGGCCGCCGACGGGCTCGCGCGTCGGCAGCAAATACATGCTGCTCGAAGAGATTTCCGAGTACGTGCGCACCGCCGCACGCGACCGGCTTCTCGTCATCGTCCTCGATGACGTCCAATGGGCGGATTCGGCGTCGTGGGACATGCTCGAATTCCTCATCGGCCAGCTCGGCTCGGAGCACCTGCTCATCTGCCTGACGATTCGCGCCGAGGAGATGCAGGGGGAAACGCTCGAGCGCCGTCGCCGGCTGTCTCGCAACGAGCGGTTTCGTGAGCTGACACTCTCGCGCCTCACGCGCGACGAGCTCAAGCAATGGCTCCAGGCCGCCTTTCATCGGCAGGAGATCGGACGCGAGCTGCTCGCGTTCCTCTACCACCACACGGAAGGCAACCCGCTGTTCGTCGTCCAGGTGCTGCGCACCCTCGTCGAGGAAGGCTCGATCTGGTACGACCGCGACCATTGGGAATGGCGCCCCGTGTCGGAGCTTCGTCTCCCCGTCGCCATCACCGACCTCATTTCACGCCGCCTCTCGCGCCTCTCGCCGAAGGCTCAGGCGGTGCTGACGACGGTCGCCGTGATCGGCCGCGAATTCGATCTCGATCTGGCCATCGAGGCGAAGGCGGGCACGGAGGAGGAGCTGCTCGATGTCATCGATGAGGGCATGCGCGCATCGGTGCTCCAACCCACCGCCGCGCGTGGCAGTGATCGATACGCGTTCGCCCACGTCCTCATGGCCGAAGTCCTCACCGAGTCGGTCAATTCGCGGCGCTTGCGTCGCATGCACGAGCAGGTTGCGCTCGCGATGGAGCGCCGCACTCCCGACGCCATCGCCGAAATCGCGACTCACTACGATCGGGGCGGCGTAGGCAGCAAGGCCTATGAGTACGCGATGCTCGCCGCCGAGCGAGCACGCCTCGTGTACGCGCACCAGGAGAGCGCCGACTTCTTGCGCATCGCCGAGCGCAACGCGAGCTCCGCGGCCCAGCTTGCGGAAGTGCGAGTGCGGCGCGCGGAGGTTGCTGAATCGGTAGGCCGCTATGAAGAGGCCGAAGAGATGTGCGACCTGGCCATCGAGTGGTTCAGCGGGCAGAGGGAGAGCCGGCGCGCGATCGCCCTGCGTCGCATGCGCGAGCGCGTGCGAGCGCTGCTCGGTCAGCCGAACACGAGAACGCTCCAGCACTGCCTCGCCCTGGATGCGGAAGCGGTGGCGAACGGGTTCGACGACGAGCGCGTTTCGCTGCTGACGATGATCTCGCAGACGTACGGCCGCCTCGGCGATCGGGTCGAGGCGGAGCGCGTGGCGGTCGAGTGTGTTCGCATCGCCCAGCAGCTTGGCGATCCGCTCCGGCTGGCCGAGTCGCTCAACCGACTAGGAATCACGCTGGCGCAGGAGGAGCCGAACCGCGCGATCGAGCATTACGAGCGGGCGCTGGAGCTCTTCGAGCGCGCCGGGGACTTGGTGGGACAGTCGCGGTGTCGCAACAACATGGGCATCGTGTACTCGAGTCTGGGGAAATGGCAGCGTGCGACGGACGAGCTCACCTCATCGATGGCCTTGGCCCGGAGCGCAGGCACGCCTGAGCAGGTGGGGACCGCCGGGATCAATCTCGGTGTCGCACACCTCAAGTGCGGCGATTTCGAGCGCGCGCGTGAGTTGTTCGGCGAGGCGCTGGCGATCTTCGCCGCGCAGAAGAGCACCGAGCGTCAGCTGTACGCGCTGTACAACCTGGCGCATCTGGATCGTGAGCGCGGCGAATACCCGTCGGCGCGGGAATTGTACGACGTCGTGCTCGGCATCGCGCGCGGCATCGGCCAATCGGACGTCGAGCTCGGCGCGCTGGCCGGCGAAGGCCTCGTGCTGCTGCGCATGGGATTGGCCGAGGAGGCGCGCGTTTCGCTCGACGATGTCGAAGGGCGCATGCAAGCGCGACCCGACTGGTTCCAGGGTCGCGAGCTCGCCGAGGCGCTCCGCGTTCGCGTGGCAGCGCTCGATTCGATGACGGGCGCGGTGTCGATGTTCTACCGAGCGCTTGCCCTCGCGGAGACGACGGACTTCTACGGCGCGGCGTGGCTCATCGCCGAGTGCGCCGACATTCTCGATGCGCATGATCGCGCGCTGCTGCGCAGCTCGGTGAATCGGTTCGCGCCGCAGGTGGAAAGCCAGGGCTACCACGGAATGAGCCGTCGATACACCGAATTGCTGTCTCGGGAATAACGACCGCCTCCGGCGGACAGCGTGACCGATTTGCGCGCGCGACAGATGGCGGCGCGAGATCGTGAAAATCCCCTAACGACACTTCTGGCTTGGAGTTGTGCGAACGGCGAAACTGCGGTGGCCGCGTGGTATGCGCCCTGCTTTTCCCAGGGCCCAGGTATGGTCCCCCTGGACTCTCTTTCGGAAAAGGTTCGTATGCTTGCTCGACATATTCGATGGAGCACGTTGATCGCACTGGTGGCCGTTACGGCCGCCTGCGCCGACAGCTCCGTGTCACCGCTATCGCCGAAGACGGAACGGCTGCCGGGCGGAGCCCCGAACATGCTGATCGTCATCAATTCAATGGCGGCCGACGAGCGCTCCGCGGAGTTCACGGTCGATGCGGGGGGCGGCTACTTCCAGATGGGCAAGCACGGAATCGTGTTCCCGCGTAACGCCATCTGCGATCCGGCGCGGTCGGAATACGGGCCGCACGCGTGGGATGTCGACTGCCCGATTCTGCGGGAGCCGATCCGCATTCGCGCCGAGCTTCGTACGCAGGATGGTCGCGAGTGGGTCGACTTCACGCCCGAGCTTCGGTTCCGTCCGTCGCGCAATGCTTACGAGTGGGTGTGGATCTACCTGCTCGTCGGGGATACGCAGACCCCGGAGTCGCTGAACATCCTCTGGTCGCCGGCAATCGGTATCCCCGGTATCGACGAATCACTGGAGGATCCGACGCAGCGCACGTACGTGTCGGGAGGCTATGCGTATCGTCGTATCAAGCACTTCAGTGGATACAACGTGACGGCGGGACGCGCCGAGTCCGCGGAATCGCGGGAGTTCGTGGCCGACCAGTAATCGACGGGTGGGGTGGGGTGGTGGGGTGGTGCAGCGGGGCGTGGCCGACGGTCACGCCCCGCTTATCATGTAGCCCACGCCGCGCACGGTACGAATCAGCGGCTGCGCTTTGTCGTCGCCGAGCTTCTTCCGCAGGTAGTTGATGTAGACGTCGACCACGTTGGTCGCGGGGTCCACCTCGTACTTCCAGACGTGCTCGGCGATGAGCGAGCGCGACACGGGTTGCCCGGCGTTGCGGACGAGGAACTCGAGGAGTGCGTACTCCTTCTGCGTCAGGTCGATCTCTCGTCCGCCGCGTTCCACTCGCCGCGTGAGCGGATCAATCGTGACATCGCCAGCGCGAAGCGTGTGATCCGCTGCGAGTGACGCGCGTCGGAAGAGCGCTTTCACTCGTGCAATGAGCTCGGTGAGATCGAAGGGCTTCGGAAGATAGTCGTCGGCGCCGGCTTCGAGCCCACTTACCTTGTCGGGTACCGTCCCACGCGCGGTGAGCATGAGAATCGGAGACCGAAATCCCTTTTCGCGCAGCTCGCGCGTGACAGAGACGCCATCGCGATCGGGTAATCCGACATCGACGAGCACGAGCTGGGGCCGCTGCGATAGCGCGAGCCGAAGCCCGTTCTCTCCATCCGCTGCGCTCTTCACGGAATAACCGGCGCCTCCGAGCACACGCTCCACGGCGGACCGCACGTCGGGATCGTCCTCGATGAGGAGGATCGTTCGCGCCTGGGTCTCGGTATCGTTCATAGTCCGGGGAAACATGACCGCGTCTGCTCGGCGAGGCAACGTTCAGGGGTAGTCAAGTTGTTCGAGGATGTCGAGGTGATGGAGGAGAGGCAACAACGTTCCCTCGATCATTTCGACGATCGACACCCTCTTCCACCGGTTGTGAAAAACGTTATGCACTTTTAAGGAATCGCGGGGCCGACTATTCTTCCGCCCATGCTTCGCGACCGTGTGCTGCGCGGTGTGTGGATCGGACTCGTGGCAGCGGCGGCGACCGCGGGTGCACTGGTCGGATTCGGCTGGGTGAGAGGCTTCCCGCTGCAGCCCCTGAATACCATCGCCCACATCCTCGTTGGTAGCCGCGCCTTCTACGTCCGCGAGGCCCATCCACTCATCACGCCCCTCGGCCTCCTGGTCCACGCCCTGTCGCTCGTCGTATGGGGCGCGCTGTTCTCCCTGGGGATGGGGTATCGGCGCAGCAGCTGGCTATGGGTGGGTGCGGTCGTCTTCGCGGTGGCCGTCGCCGCTATCGACTTCCTGGTCCTTCCGGCGCGCCTTTCGCCAGGGTTCGAGACCGTACTCACTCGGGGCGAGATCATCGTCATCTACGCCGTCATGGCGGCGGCAATGGGCATGGTCGCGGGAAGCCTTGGCGCACCGCCCGCTGAACGAGGAACGAGGTACGAGGAAGCTCCGTAGCGGCTTTCACTCCGCTTCCTCATTCCTCGTTCGGAAATGTCTCTCCCTTGCGACATTGTGTCCGATCCCCCACGCTCGGTCACATCCGCGTCACGCGTTCCGGCACCCGGAACTTTCCACCGCACATTGTGTTGCACCAGAGGGTGACTCGACGCCGGCAACGGCCTCGCTCTTGCCAATAGCATGCGTGAGTCGCTCATGATGTGGTGTGCATGACGCACTCGGTGAAGCTTCTCAGGGAGGGGAAGATGGATGTCCTCGTAATGCTCGAGGATAGCCCCGACGAATCGCCAGTGCTGGCGCGGGTGGACTCCGTCCCGGGCACGGTCTCGACAGACCGACGCGCTCGGGAGGTCGTGACCTTGTACGGCACGCCGAACGCGGAGTACCTCGCGCTTGCACTCGCCGCCGCGGTGGAAAGTCACCGGACGGCTGGCAATGGGTCGGGCGCTTTCCGACACCTCGGCGTGTGGTCCGAGCGCGGTGCCGTTGGAGATGCGGCGTGGCGCGACGAGATCACCGGCGAGCTGCTGACCCGCGATGTGGAGATTCCGATCGCGGTGCTGAGCGAGACGGCGGTTCGGCTGAAGGCGACGTGTGGCCCGATGATCGGGCGCTTGGTGGCGGGGTTGGGAATGCCGGACTGGCCGGAGGGAACGTGGCGAGCCATCAGCTTTCGGCTCGACGCGATGATGGACCCGGCTTCCTCGGAGGCCGACGAGATTCTCGAAG
This sequence comes from Gemmatimonadaceae bacterium, assembly GCA_035253695.1. Classification (GTDB taxonomy): domain Bacteria; phylum Gemmatimonadota; class Gemmatimonadetes; order Gemmatimonadales; family Gemmatimonadaceae; genus JAICNG01. Next base: position 14,911 of record DATFBS010000003.1, on the reverse strand, counting down.
TACTTCGCGAAGCGGATGGCCTCACCTATGAGTACGAGGGAGACTGATCGAACACTGATTCGTCCGATGATGCGAAAAGGGCCATCTCGAGGGTGAGATGGTCCTTTGTTTTAGGGGTCAGGAGTCAGGAGTCAGGGGTCAGGGATGGAAAGGCGCGGCAGCAAAGCTGCCGCGCTCATCTGATGAGGGCCGCTCGCGCGAAGCGCGGCGGCCCTTTCCTTCCCTGACCCCTGATCCCTGACCACTAACTCCTGCCCTCTTGACTCCGCGCCGATGCGCACGCAGGCTGAACCCCCCATGCCTCGGCCTTCCTCACGCAAAGCCCCGAACCGCTCGTCAGGGAGCGAGCGGCTGTTCTCGGACACCCGCGGCCGCCTGTGGAGCGCGGCGTTTTCGACGACCACGCAGGATGCGCTCGTCTTCTCCTGCTTGAGCGATGCACGCGAGCCGACACGCGCTCTCGCCGCCCCGCCGCGATTTCGTCTCCCCGACGCCACCGACGATGACCTGCGCAGGATGCTCTCCGAGGCGCCGGAGGTCGGCCGTCTCATGTAGGCGAATGAGGAATGAGCAACGAGGAATGCGGAACGAGCAGTGGGGAAATCGATTGAAGGCAGTGAGACGTCCACGAGCCACTCAAAACAACTTCCTCACTCCTCCTTCCTCGTTCCTCTTTGTCCTTCACTTGCTCTCCCTCGTGCCCCGGGGTACCATAGCCCTCAGAGTCCCCGGAAGCGCTGGCTTCCGGGTCGTACCAGGTTCGGGCACTGCGCCGAGCGAGGAACGCGCCTATGAGGGAATACAGCAGCTCCGAAATTCGAAACGTCGCGGTCGTGGGACATGGAGCGAGCGGGAAGACGAGCCTCGTCGACGCGCTCGCTTTCGTTTCCGGGGCCAGCAAACGCCATGGCTCCGTTCGTGACGGAACCACCCTCACCGACTACTCCCCGGAGGAGGTCGACCGGAAGTACTCCATCAACCTCGGCATCGCGTACGCCGAGTGGATGGATACGAAGGTCAATTTGATCGACACTCCGGGCTACCTCGACTTCCAGGGCGACGCCGTTGCCGGGCTCGCGGCGGCTGATGGAGCCCTCTGCGTCGTCAGCGCCACCGCCGGCGTCGAGGTCGGCACCGAGAAGATGTTTCGGGAGGCCGTCGATCGAGGCGATCCGGCGCTCTTCGTCATCACCATGCTCGACAAGGAGCATGCGAGCTTCGAGCGAGCGTATCAGGACATCAAGTCGCGGCTCACGAGCAAGGTCATCCCGGTCGAGATCCCCATTGGCGAAGGGCCGAAGTTCCGCGGGGTGATCAACCTCTTCGCGCGGAAAGCCTACGTCTACAAGCAGGGCACGAAGAGCGCGGAGTACGAGGAGCTCGACATTCCCGCCGAGGAGCAGAGCCGGTTCGACCATTACTACCAGGAGCTCATCGAGGCGATCTCGGCCACTGACGACACCTTGCTCGAGCACTACCTCGAGGGCAACGAGATCGGGCGTGACGAGGCGATTCAGGGAATGAAAGAGGCCATGAAGCGCATGGACCTCTTTCCTTTATTCTGCGTGTCCGCCGACAGCATGATCGGGGTGCGCGCGCTGCTGACCGAAATCGTGCAGCTCATGCCATCGGCCTACGAAATGGAAGAGATCCACGCGTTCAAGGGCGCGGAGGGCGACAAGACCGTCGAGATTCACGCGAAGGATGATCGTCCCTTCGCGGCGCTCGTGTTCAAGACGATGAGTGAGCCCCACGTCGGCGACGTGTCGTTCTTCCGCATCTTCCAGGGAATGGTGGTCAACGGGCAGGAGGTCTACAACGCCACGCGCAACGTCGTGGAGAAGCTGAATCACCTTTCCGTGGCGCAGGGACGTGATCGCCACGAGGTCACCAAGCTGCATTCGGGCGACGTCGGCTGCGTCGCGAAGCTGCGCAATACGCACACGAACGACACACTCTCGACGAAGGACCATCCGGTGCGGCTCCCGCAGATCCATCTGCCCGAGCCCCTCGTCACGATGGCCGTTCACGCGCATGCGCGCGGCGAGGAGGAGAAGCTGCAGGCGGGACTTCACCGCCTTCACGACGAGGATCCCACGTTCGAGACGCGGTACAATGCCGAGACGCACGAGACGGTCATCTCCGGGATGGGGGAGAGGCATCTCGAGGTGGCGATGTCGAAGCTCAAGCGGAAGTATGGCGTGACCGGGGAGATGACGAAGCCCAAGGTGCCATACCGCGAGACGCTGACGGGGAAAGGCGAGGGACAGGGCCGCCACAAGAAGCAGACGGGCGGGCGCGGGCAATTCGGGGACTGCTGGGTTCGCATCGCGCCGCAGCCGCGCGGAAAGGGCTACGAGTTCGTGGATGAGATCGTCGGCGGCGCCATTCCGCGCAACTTCATTCCCGCGGTGGACAAGGGGATTCAGGAGGCAGCCGTTCGGGGGGTGCTGGCGGGGTATCCGATGGTGGACTTCCGCGTGGAGCTCTTCGACGGATCGTACCACTCGGTGGACTCGAACGAGATGTCGTTCAAGATGGCCGGCATTCTGGCGTTCAAGACCGTGGCGCCGAAATGCCGGCCCGTGCTTCTCGAGCCGCTCGATGAAGTGGAAGTGACGACGCCCGACGACTACATGGGCGACATCCTCGGCGACCTGTCATCGCGGCGAGGCCACATTCTTGGCTCGGAACAGATCGGCGACGGACGGGGCACGCGGATTCGCGCGATCGTGCCGCAATCGGCGCTCCATCTCTACGCCACGGATCTCCATTCCATGACCCATGGCCGCGCGACGTTCATCCGGCGCTTCAAAGGCTACGAGCAGATGCCGCCCGACGTCGCGCAGCGCGTGATCGCCGAGTCCTCGAAGGAAGCAAGGGAGATGCAGGAAGCCTGAAGCGCTAGAGGCGCTAAGGGCGCTGAGGGCGCTGAACGGCTTTGCCCTAGCGCCCTTAGCGCCTTTAGCGCCCTTAGCGCTTTTTTTTCTTCACGGAGGTCTTCATGAAGTGTCACACGTTCGCGCTGCTCAGCCTTTTTGTTCCCATGGCGGTCGCTGCACAGACGACCGGGACCGTGCAGGGCACCATCACGGACGCCGGCAACGGACAACCACTTGCCAGCGCGCAGGTGAGAATCGAAGGCACGGTGCTGGGAGCGCTCTCGGACGCAGCGGGGCGCTACACGATTCCGAGCGTCCCGACCGGACGGCGGGTCGTGATCGCTCGCCGCATCGGGTATGCCGAGGCGAGGCGGGACGTCGACGTGTCGTCGTCGGCGTCGGCGACCGCCGATTTTTCGATGACCGCCAGCGCGACGACGCTGGGTGAAGTCGTCGTTACCGGGACCGCGGCTCCTACGGAGCGGCGCGCCGTCGGAACGAGCATCGCCAGCGTCGACAGCACCGCGATCAGCAAGTCCAACGCGGTCACGGTCGATCAGGCATTACAAGGAAAGATCGCTGGCGCGCAGATCGTACAGAACTCCGGAACGCCGGGTGGGGGCGGCGTGACCGTGCGCCTTCGCGGTACGAGCTCCTTCATTTCCGGCTCCGACCCACTCTATATCGTCGACGGCGTCATCGTCGACAACAGCTCGTCGACGCTCCGTGACCTTGGCTCACGGGGCAACGTGCAAAACCGCCTCGCCGACCTGAACCCGGCCGACATCGAGCGGATCGAGGTCATCCGCGGCGCTGCCGCCGCGGCGCTCTACGGCTCGCGCGCCAACAATGGCGTCGTTCAGATCTTCACGAAGCGTGGGAGCGCCGGCCGCTCTCGCATCAGCCTGCACACGCGTGTGGCGCAGAGTGAGCTGCCCACCAAGCTCCGCATCAACGACTATCCCTTCGACATTCAGGGAAATCCGGTGACGCGCGTCGATGCGCAGGATCTCATCTTCCGTGACGCCATCACGCTCGAAAACAACCTCAGCGTCGACGGGGGGAACGAGCAGACGCGCTACTACGCCAATGCGACGTGGATGGAGGAGGACGGAATCCAGCGCGGCGAAGCGTCGAGCCGTCGCGGGGGTCGGGTGAACATCACTCAGCAGATTCGCCCGCGGCTGACACTCGATCTCGGCGCGAATTTCGTCAATACGCATAACGACTTCCTCGTCAACGGCGAGGGGACGGGGGTCCTGACGGCCTTCCTCTTCAACCCCACGACGTTCGACCCGCGGCCGGTGTCGGGCGTGTATCCATTTGGACCGGTGCTCAATCCCAACCCGTTGCTCGCCATCAATCGCTTCAAGCACCCGCAGGACATCAATCGCTTCATCGGCAGCGCGCAGGCCCGATGGAATCCTCTCGATCTCCTGACGGTGAGCTACACCTTCGGATACGACGGGTATTCCCTCGAGCAGAGCGAGTTCTTTCCCCGGGGCTCATTCCCGCCGCCAGCCACCGCGCAGACGGGATTGGCCTCGAATGGCGTCAACAACTCGCGGATCCTCAACCAGGACCTCGTCGCCAACTACGTGCTTGGCTGGAACGATCTGCAGCTCACGACGAGCGGCGGCGTGAACTATACGCACCAGCGCATTCGCAACACGATCGCGACCGCGACCAACCTCATTCCCGTGGTCGAAGTGGTGAGCGGCGGGGCGACACCGTCGGCGGCGCAGAGCATTGTCGAGCTCAAGACCTTCGGATTCTACGCCCAGGAGCAGATCGGCTGGCGCGACCGCCTGTTCCTCACCGGCGCGGTTCGCTGGGATGCGTCGTCGACGTTCGGCCCCGACGAACGATGGCAGATGTTCCCCAAGGCGTCGCTGTCGTACGTGGTTTCGGAAGATGACTGGTTCCGGGGGCTCGTTCCGGAGCGCGCGGTGAGCTCGCTCCGCCTGCGCACGGCGTTAGGCTATGCGGGGAATCAGCCGTCGACCCTCAACGCGTACTCGCGCTTCGACGACTACGTCACCTCGGAGTTTGCCCGCTCCGTCACCTTCGACGGCAAGCCGGGTGTCGTCAACAGCGTGACACTGGGCAACCCGGCGCTGAAGCCGGAACGCCAGCGCGAGTGGGAGGTCGGAGCGGACATGGGCCTGTTGAACGACCGGATCTCGCTCGAGGTGACGTACTACGACAAGCTGGTGAGCGATCTCCTGTTCTTCCGACCGGTCGCCACCAGCACGGGCTACTCGCGGCAGTTCTCCGCGATCGGCGCGATGAGCAACAAGGGGTGGGAGCTGCTCGCGCGAACGATCAACATGGACAAGCCGAACTTTCGCTGGGACATGACGGCCGTGTACACGCGAAACCGCAATCTCGTCGAGCGGCTCGACATTCCCAGCTTCCAGTCGGCGACCGGCTATCCCAACCGCATTCGGCAGGGCGATCCCGTCGGCATCTTCTATGGCGTGTATGCCGTCCGCAACTGCCAGACGGGTGCCTTTCTCCTCGATTCACTCGGCCGCCTGCGTCCCAGCACCAGCTTGCCCGGTGGCCTGGCGACATCCACACCGGCCGAGATGGCGGCGCGGCGCGCGATCGCCGGAGGCAACTGCGCCGACTCGGCCAACAGGGTGCTCGGCGACCCCAATCCTGACTGGGTCGGCTCGCTGCTCAACGAGTTCCAGGTCGGCAACGCGCTGCGCGTGCGCGTGCTCCTCGATGGCAGCTTCGGCAACGACGTCATGAACCTGTCGCGGCGCATTCGCGACCTGGGCACGGCCCTCAACAGCCCGGAAAACGAGGCCGAGTTCCTGCCCTACGGTGATCCGCGGAAGTTGCCGCCAGGCTTCTTCGCCCGGCGGCTGGGCATCTTCAGCGAGTACGTGGAGGACGGCTCATTCGTGAAGCTGCGGGAGGTCTCCGCGACGTACACGTTCGCCCAACCGTTCATTCGCCGGTTCTTCTCCGATGGCATCGAGCTGACGTTGAGCGGACGTAACCTCTACACGTGGTCGGACTACTCCGGATACGATCCAGAGGGGAACCTGTTCGGGCAGAACGCTCCGGGTCTTACGACGACTGCGGCGGACCGCGGGTTCGACTTTGCCTCCGTCCCCATTCCTCGCACCTGGTCCGCAAGCCTGCGGCTCACCTACTGAGCGGAGATCCCATGCGACGGTATTTGACGATGGCGCTGCTCGCGAGCTCCGTCGGGCTCGCGGCATGCGACCTCGATACGACGAATCCCAACGCCCCGACGCAGGAGACGGTCGTCTCCGACGTCGAAGGGCTCATGGCGTTAGGCGTCGGCCTGCAAGCCCGATTCGGCACCTCGACGGGCAATTTCATTTACTCCGCCGGTCTGCTGACGATGGAGCTCGGCGCGATTGGAACGGCATTCTCCACCATCTCGGATGCTGAAGGCGGGACGGTTCCCCCGGGCGCGGCCATCACCGGCGATGTCTGGGCGTCGAGCTATCGAACGGTCAAGACGGCGAACGACATCATTTTCAACGCGGACAACGTGGTCATGCCGCGCGGAACGCGGAGCGGTCTGCTCGGGCTCGCCTATCTCTTCAAGGCCGGTGCGCTGGGAGAGCTCCTCCAGAGTTATGAGGAGCTTCCGATTCACACGTACAACACGCCCACGCCTGAGTTCGTCGATCGGGCGACGGCACTCGCCTACGTGCTGGCTCTGCTTGACTCGGCACAGCTCGCCTACGCCGACACCACGCCGAGCGCGCAGTTCACGACGAATGTGCTGGCGACGGGACTCAACATCCCGAACACGATTCTCGCCTACAAGGCGAGGTATCGTCGTCTCGCGGGGAACTGGGCGGGGGCGCTCGCTGCCGCGGACTCGGTGAGCCGCACCGTGTTCTCGGTGCTGCAGTTCTCGACGACCACGCCCAATCCGCTGTTCAACGTATCGACCGGCTCGTCAGGCGTGCTGCCCCGCGACACGCTGCGGACGTCGGATCCCACGGAAGCACAGCGGATGGCGTACTTCGTGACGGCCGCGAACATCGCGGGGCGCATTGGCACGCCACTCGACAACTGGGCCGTGTTCGCGGCGAACACGTCGCCCATTCCGACGTACTATCCGGACGAGGTGCTCCTCATCAAGGCGGAAGCACTCGTCAGGCTCTCGCGCGCGGCCGAGGCGCAGGCCGTGCTCGACTCGGTTCGCACCGATTGTCCGGGCGCGGGCCGTGTAACGACGGATCCCGGTCCATGCCTGGCGCCACTCGGCGGTGTCCTCACCGCCACGCAGCTGCTGGCCGAGATCTATCGCAATCGTCGGTACGAGCTGTTCGCGACCGGACTCGGCTGGGAAGACTTGCGACGGCGGGGTCTCGTCGGTGCGACCTCGCTCGCGAAGCGGTGCTGGCTGCCGTATCCGGTCGGGGAGCGTAACGCGAATCCGGGGAACGTCCCCCCCGATCCCGAAGGAACCGAGCCGCCGGCCGACAACGATGCGTGCGTGTCGCTGGTGATCCCATGACATTCCTTCACGATGGCGCCCGGCCTCGCGGTCAACGCGCGCGCCGCCTTCCAACGAGTCGAGGATTGGGAATGAGATTTCGATGGCTGGTCCTGGTGGGCGCAGCCGGCGCGCTCACCGCATGCGGGACCGACGAGGTTGGCCCGACGGGTTTCGAGCCGAATCAGCCGACCGGGCGCATCCGCTTCGTGAACGCGATCTCCGGCACGACGCCCGTCAATGTCGCGGTGGATGGAGTGCCGCTCGGCGTGAGCATCGCCTACGCTGGCACGGCGCCGGTGGCGCCGACGTTGTATTACCCCGCGTACGCCGGCAATCGGCAATTCGCCGTTCGGCGTACGGCTGACACCTCGGCGCACTTGCTCGACGCCGCCGTTGCCGTTGCCGCGAACGCGGACCACACCGTGATCGCGGTCGGCTCGGCGACCACGGCCACGGCGCTCGTCGTGACGGACAACAACACCGCGCCGGCCGCTGGCAATGTGAAGATCCGCGCCGTCAACGCGGCCACGGCGGCGGGGAACGTCGACGTCTACGTCACGGCACCGGGCGCAGACATCAGCGCGATCGCTCCCACCTTCGCTGCCGTGGCACCGCGGACCGCCTCGGCGTACCTCGAGCGAGCGGCAGGGGCGATTCAGGTTCGCTTCACGACGGCGGGGACAAAGACAGTCGTGCGCGATGTCTCGCTCGGCACCGTGGCGGCCGGTGCGATTCGTACCGTCGTGCTCCTCGAGGCCGCGGCGGGCGGAACACCGCTGACGTCGGCCGTGCTCACCGACCGGTAAGCGGCGACGTAACGAGGCGTCCGCTCAGCGGTTACCCGATCGTCGCTGCCTAACGACTGACACGGGGTGCGTGATGTACGTCACGCGCCCCGTGTCCGTTTTCGTACCGAGTTTCGTCCCGAGTTCCACCATCAGACAGTCACGGGCACGAAGGGTACGCTCGTTGCGCATGCAGCGTCGTCACAACTGAACGCGCAGAGCTGCTAGACGGCGTGACAGCGGTCACTCGTTCCCGGTGACGACGAGCTGCTCCGTGCCGCCTAACGGTCACTGCTGTCACCATTCTCGTGAGGGATTCCACCATGCGATCGCGCGCTCTTCTTCCGTTCTTCGCCGCGGCGACCCTTCTCGTCGCCTGCGACGACCGGCCAACCGGACCAGGGAACGAAGCCGCCGACGACGCGGCGCTCCGCAGCGTCAACACGCAGTCGTTCGGCCCGCTGGTGCTGCCAGCGACCGGCGTGCTCGCCGACGGCGGCTCGTTCGTCGGTGAGGTCGAGATCCGTCGCATTGACGTCGACCACACGACGGGGGTGTTCACCATCCGCGGCCTGTTGCAAGGCAAGGCGACGACGGCCGATGGCAAGATGAAGCAGATCCGGCAGGAGTTCAGCACGCCGACGACGATCAGCTCGGGCGTCGCGGCGGCGCTGGGCGTACAGGACGTGCAGCTCCAGCAGACCATCGCGTGCGATGTGCTCAACCTCGACCTCGGGCCGCTCCATCTCGATTTGCTCGGGCTGGTCGTGGACCTCGCCCCGGTGGTGCTCGACATTACCGCCGTGCCGGGACCAGGCAACTTGTTAGGCAACCTCCTCTGCGCGATCGTGAGCTTGCTCGACTTCCCCGGGCTCCTGGGCGTGGTCGGTCAAATCCTCGACGCGGTCAACCAGATCCTGGGTGGATTGGGAGGGTAAGTCCTTCGAAGGTGCTCGAGGTGCTCAATGTGCTCGAGGTGCTCGAGGGAGCTGTCTTCCCCTCGAGCACCTCGAGCACCTCGAGCACATTGAGCACCTCGAGCACCCGTGAAGTACACTACCTCCCGAGAGCCTCCCAAATTCGTTCATCCTCCTGTCCCAGCACCCACACCGAGAATCCGCGAAGCTTCTTCTCCTGCGCGAGCGCCAGCTTCGCGCGGAAGCTCCGCTCGTCCTCGAGAAAAAGCCATTCGAAGGTGCCGCCGTTCTCGAAGGAGCCGTAGGTGACGGCCTGAGTGGAATCCCACCTCAGACGCGCGCCATACCGCTCAGCCATGCCTGAGCCCCAGGTCCAGGTCACCGTCTCCGCCCACGAGCGCGCGCGCTCCGGGAGCGCGTTGTCTTCCCGCGTGAAGAAGTGCAGGCCCTGCGAGGGAATACCTAACGACACCTTGTTCGCCGGCACCGAGCGCAGCACGTAGTCGACCACCGATCGCATCCAGGGAATCCCAGCCTGCGGGCCGGGCGTCGTGCGCCGCGTATGCTGGCTGTACGTCATGATGGTGATGAAATCGCCCAGGCGCCCGAGCGCGGCGAGGTCATACGCCGCGCGCCAGCTGTCGAACAGGAACCGGTGATAGCTCAGCGGCCCGGCGAGCTCGGTCGGGCGGTGGACGACGGCGATGCTGATCGTGCAGCCGGCTGCGCGGAGCGCCCGCGCCGCTTCGCCGTACCAGCTGGTGAGACGATCGCGATCATCGATGTGGACGTTCTCGATGTCGAATTGCCATCCCCAGTAGCGGTGCTGCCGGCATTCGTCGGCCATCGCTCGGGTCGCCCGGTTCCGCGCGGCCGTATCCGCCAACAGCCGGCGGAGCGAGGGCTGGTGAAAGCCTTCGTTGACCAGCAGCGGCATCACCTTGACGTTGCGTTGCCGCGCCAGCTCGAGCACCCGTCGGTCGATGCTTCCCCAGAGAATGCCCAGGCTGTCGACCCGGTAGCCCCCGACGCCGAGGACGTCGATACGATCAGCGTGCTTGACGAAGCTGTCGTAGCTGTCCTCGCGGTCTACATAATAGAAAAGCCGCTCGAGTGCGGGCTGCGCCTGGAGGAGTGCTGGAAGGAGAAGTACGAAACATAAGATGCAGCGCATCGGTGTCTCCTCGGAGGTGAATGGTCGCCGGCGTCTCCGATCCTAGCGGTATCGTGGTCCGGGAGTAAGGATGCATTGGTGCGCGGATTGCGGGGCTGGTCGCGCCGCACCCACATAGCAGAAAAATCGATCCATCTTCCGTCGGACCGGAGGCGACGATGTTGCCGGTACGCTGCGTTCACCGCGCTTCGCTCCTGCTGAGCGCCGTGCTGTTTCTCTCGTGCAGTGAATCTCCGACGGAGAACGACGAGACACGGATTCCCGCATCGCTCGACATCGTCTCGGGAGACGAGCAGAATGGCGTCGTCGGAGCGGAGCTCGCGAATCCCTTAGTCGTGCGGGTCGAGGACGCCAACGGTCTGCCTGTCATTGGGCAGCTCGTCAATTTCCGGGTCACATCCGGCGGCGGCAGCGTCTTCGCCGGCTCGGGACTTACGAACGCCCTTGGCATAGTCCAGGACCGCTGGACCCTCGGCACCTCCACGGCCGAGATCCAGCGTGTGGAAGCGCGTGCGGTCGATCCCAATTCCGGCGCGGCGATCGTCTTCGCGACATTCCGCGCCACTCCGCTGCCTGGACCGGCGCAGTCGATCACGAAGGCGGGCGGCGATGCACAGACGGGTGCGCTGGGCGCGGCGCTCACCGATTCGCTTGCCGTTCGTGCAACGGACGCATTCGGGAACCCGGTGCCGAACGTCCAGATCACCTGGGCGGCGAGCGTCAACAACGGGACGGTGAGCCCGGCGACATCGCAAACCAATGCGCAGGGCATCGCGAAAACGCGATGGACCCTTGGATCGCGACTCGATATTCCGCACTCGGTTACCGCGACATCGGGCACGCTCGCACCCGCCACTTTCAGCGTTACCCCCGCGCTCCCGGCGAGCGCGACGATAGTCAAGCTGGCCGGCGATGGCGCATCCTCCACCGTCGGCCTCGCGATGGCTGAATCGCTCGCCGTTCGCGTTCAGCTGGCGGACGGTCAGGTCGTCCCTGGAGTGCAGGTCTCCTGGAACGTGACGAGCGGGAACGGCACCATCGCGCCTCAGGCCTCGGTTACGCAATCCACCGGGATAGCGCGCGCTCGGCTGACCCCGGGCAACATTGCCGGCGCGAACGTCATCGCTGTCTCGGTCGCCGGCCTTACTGCGGTGCAGTTCACGGTCACAGGCACGGCCGGGGCGCCAGCGTCGCTCGTGAAGATCAGCGGTGACGGACAGCAAGGCACCGTCGGACAGTCGCTGTCGCAACCGCTCGTCGTGCGGCTTACCGATCAATTCGTCAACCCGATCGTGGGGGCGACGGTAGGATGGGAGGTGGTCTCCGGTGGTGGCGCGGTTACCGCGTCCTCCTCGGTGACGGACGCATCCGGCCACGCAACCATTGGGTGGACCCTTGGGAACGCTCCCGGCGCGCAGCAGGCGGGAGCACTCTTCCCCGGACTTGCGTCGGTGACATTCATCGGCCACGCCAACGTCGGGGCGCCGAGCGGGCTGACGATCGTCTCCGGAAACGGGCAGACGGGCGTCGTCGGCACGACGCTGGCTCAAGCACTCGTGGTCCGACTCACTGATGCACTGGGGAATCCGATCCCGAGTGCGACGGTGAGCTTTACCGTGACCGCCGGGGGTGGAACGGTCGCTCCGTCAGCAACGACGGACGCCAACGGTGAAGCGCGGGCATCGTGGGCATTGGGCGGGGTCGTCGGGACGCAATCGGTGACCGCGTCCGCCGGCGGTGCGTCGGTGAGTTTTATCGCGACCGGCACGGTCGGCGCTCCGGCGACGATTGCAAAGGTCAGTGGTGATGGGCAAACGGGGACGATCGGCCAGGCGCTGGCGCAGCCGCTCGTCGTTCGCGTGCAGGACCAGTTCGGCAACGACGTGCCCAGCACAAACGTCGTCTGGACGGTGCTCACCGGCGGCGGAACCACCTCGCCGCCTAACGGTCCCACGGATGCGGGCGGGCAGGCAAGCACGGCGTGGACTCTCGGGGCAGTCGGCGGAACGCACAGTGTGCGCGCACAGGTTGGCGACAACGTCACGACGACGTTCACTGCCAGTGCGCTGGCGCCCGGCGGCTCCACGTTGCTGGTCCAGAGTGGGGACGGTGTGTGGGCACGCGTCGGCATGGAGGTGCCGCTGGTCGCGCGGCTCGTCAACAGCTCCGGGCAGCCGATTGCTGGAGTTTCGGTGACCTGGACGCCGAGCCGAGGCACTGCCAACCCCGCGTCGTCCACCACCGACGTGAACGGGGACGCGTCGACACGGTGGACGTTAGGCACGGTCGTCGAGACCGCCACGCTGGTCGCGAGCGCGACGGGCGCGAATTCCGCGACGTTCAGCGCGCACGTGCGACCGGGGCCCGTCTGTCGTCTCGCGGTTCAGGGCAGCGGTCAGACGGGTATCGTGAATCGCCCATTGCCGGCACCGCTTCGCCTGACCGTCACTGATCGCCATGGCAACCCGACAGGACCGGCGAGTGTCAGTCCCGCGAGCCAACCCGGGAACTTCTCGGGTGCACTGCATGGCCAGCTTCAGGCGGACTCGAACGGCGTGTCGGAGCCGGTCGTCTGGGCGCTGGGGTCGACCGTCGGTCAGCAGTACAAGACCTTCAGCTGGATCCCGCAGGACAACTTCTGCACGGGTGGCGGCATCATCCGCGATCTGATCAGCGCGAATGCGCTCGCGGCAGCGACGGTGACCATCTCTCCGGATAGCGCTCGCCTCTTCGTACCTAACGATTCGGTGCGGTTTTCGGCGCGCGTGACGGATGGCAGCGGGAGCGACGTTCCGAACGCCGAGGTCGCGTGGACGACGCTGGACCCGGGCGTGGCCTCGGTGGATAACAACGGACTGGCGCGCGCTGTCGGGAACGGAACCGCGCGAATCGTCGCGAGCTCGATCGGCGTCGCTGACACCGCCCTTCTCCGAGTGGCTTTTGAACGGTCGGTGCGCATCAGTCCGTCGTCTGACCTCGTACAGGTCGGCGATACGGTTCGTTTCACGGCGACGGCGCTGGACGCTTCCGGCCATCCCATCCCGGGCGCGCTCTTCACGTGGAGCTCTACGAACGAAGCCATCGCCACCGTCGATGGATTTGGCCTCGTCCGAGGGCATGCCGCTGGTTCATCGACCATCCGTGCCGTAAGCGAAGGTGACACGGGAACGGCGGTGGTCACCGTTACCGCGACCCTCACACCGCTCACGGGCGTCAGCGTTGGGGGGAATCACGCCTGTGGCCTGCTCGAAGACGAGAGGCTGGTATGCTGGGGCTACAACGGAGAAGGCGAGGTGGGGGACGGAACGTCCGTCAATCGAGCAACGCCCGCGTTCACCGCTGGGGGTCTGTCTTTCGCGCGTGTGGACGCGGGCGCTGCGCATACCTGCGGTCTCACGACTGGTGGGGAGGCATACTGCTGGGGCTATAACTCGGTCGGTGCTCTCGGTGATGGAACGACCACGACGCGACTCAGTCCCGTCGCTGTGAGTACCGCGCTCCGATTCGATCAGATTGCTGCTGGCAACACATTGACGTGTGCGCTCGCGTCTGGTCGTGCTTACTGCTGGGGGTTTAACAGCGGCGGGGCCGTAGGAGATGGAACGACTACGCACCGGCAAACCCCAACGGCGGTGTCGACGGCTCTGACGTTTGCACGAATATCCGCGACGGCCGGGCACGGCTGTGCGATCACCTCCGAGGGCGCAGCCCATTGTTGGGGCGGGAATAGCCAGGGAGAGCTCGGCGATGGTTCGACCACCAATCGGTTTACGCCGGGCCCGGTAACGGGCTCGCTCCGGTTCACCGACATTGCCGTCGAGGGAAGCTCGACGTGCGGGCTCACCGACGAGGGCAGGATTTACTGCTGGGGACGAAACACCGTCGGCGAGGTCGGGGACGGCACATCGGGCAACCACCGACTGGAACCAACCTTGGTCGCCGGCGGCTTGACGTTTACCGCGCTCGCCAAGGGACCAGCGCACGCCTGCGGGATTACGACTAGCGGGGCAGCGTATTGCTGGGGCTTCAACCCGAACGGGGAGCTCGGAGATGGAACGACGACAACGCGCCTAACGCCGACACCGGTAAGTGGAGGGCTGTCATTCTCCGCGCTGTCCGCCGGCAGCGGGTTTACGTGCGGCCTCACGACGACGCGAGCAACGTACTGCTGGGGTAACAACCAGTGGGGCCAGCTTGGCGACGGGACGAGCGGCGGCCGAAGCACGGTGCCGGTTAGGGTTGCCTTGCCTCAGTAGTACGCATGGAGGTGTTTTCAGGGCCAGTTGATGCACCATTTGCCCTGCGTCGGTGCGCACATCCTTCCTGTGTTCGCGTGAAGGGGAGAAGAGTGGCACGGCGATCGTCAGACAGCGCGTGAAGAAGGAGTCGAGCATGCGGAAGATGCGGTCGATTTGCGCGGCACTCGGCAGTCTGGCCGTCGTGTGGGCGACGGCGTGCGACGACGGCACCGGACCGGACACGTCGCGTGAAGTCGTTTCGGTTATCGTCAGTCCTGATACGCGGTCGTTCACCGCCATTAACGACAGTGCTCGTCTGTCGGCGGAGGCCAGGAACTCAGCGGGAGGGACGATCACGGGAACCACGTTCACGTGGTCGTCGCTCGAGAACGCCATCGCCTCGGTCGATCAGAC
>DATFBS010000002.1:0-5795 GCA_035253695.1 Gemmatimonadaceae bacterium | reverse complement strand
CTCCTCGATCGCGGTGCGCAACAGGTCCGCGACGAGCTCCGCCGCCTCGGTGGCACCCCCAGGTAACTTATCTACTCATTGCCCTGGGGAGTCACACGAGGCGCGGGCGGGAGCCTAACGGTTGATATGCCGGTTCCCAGCGACCCTCACGCAGAAGGATGGCCTCGTTCACGGATTCGCACGTTCGTATGCCGCCTGGAGCTCGGCCTCGGTACGGCGCTGAAGCCGCGCGATCTCGCCGAGGATCTGTGCCACGTGGATGTTCGTGTATCCCAAGGATTGGTCGGCGAGGAGAATGCCGTCGCGCATGACGCCGTCGGTATGCGCGATCATGTTGAACATGTGCCCGAGCTCGTGCTTCACGATGTTGAGGAAGATCGTGGCGAAATCCCCGCGGGCTTTCTGCACGAGGTCCACCTTGATGAATCCAACCTTGTGATAACCCTGGAGCGGCTGGATACCGAGCCCCTCGACTGTGGTGCTCTCCCATCCCTTCACCGCCGCCTCGAACTGCTGCCGGCCTCGGCCTGCATTTCGAATCCCGTGATCGAGCATGATCGACTCGATGTCGTGCGGGAATATGCGATCAGTGGTGTGAGCGTTCTCGAAGTAGATCGGGTACTGTAGCGCACCGAAGCTGGCGCGGTCGGCCAGCGTCAGCTTCCGTGCGGTGTGCGTGACGACGAACGTCGCGCCGAGATTCTGGCTGAGGAGCCGCTGGCCGAAGGTCGTCTGATACATCGCGTTCAGATCGCGCTGCAAGGCGGCCATGACGGACGTGCGCACGCCCTTTGGCACGAGACCTTTACGGTCGATGAAAACGACCTCGGCGGTTCGCGGCTGGACGGCCGTGGTCGTACCCGTCGTGCCTGACGTCGTTGGCGCGGGAGTAGTCGCTGGCGCGGGCGCTGTCGGCGGTGCGGGCGCGGTAGTGGTTGGCGGATCCTCTTCGATTAGATCGAAATCCTCGTAATCCGCGTCGAGCCCCGGCCGCTCCGGCGCCACGGACACGATCGATTGTGATTGTCGGTCGACCTGCACCCGCACGCGCTCCCCCTTGTACTCGCCGCGGAAATAGTCCCGACTCGGCTCACGCCCAATGAGCTCGGGTTTCGCGCCTGGCTTGTTGGCGACCTGATAGCCGGCCTCGAGGATGTCGTCGTTGGTCCACTCGGGCGGGAACTTTTGTACGGGCTTCTTCGCCGAGCCGCCCGGCGATCCATGCGCGTGTCGTTTGATCGTGTGGGAGATGTCATCGGTTGTCTTCCACGTGCGACCGGCCCGCTTGGCGTACTCGGCGAGCTTCTCCCGCATCCATTTGTGCGTTGGATTCACATACTGCCGCGTCGTGGTCGTCTGCTTCGTGTCACGTCCGAGCAGCTCGTCGAGCTTGCCCTTCGCCTTCTTCGCCAGCTCATCAGCCTTGTCGATGACCTTGCCGAGCCCTTTCACCTTTCTGAGGGCGTTGACGATGCGCGCAAGACGGCCGCTCCACTTCACGGCGGTAGCGGCACCGGCGGTGAAGATGGCGATCGCGACTTCCGCGATGAGATAGCCGACCACCCAGCCACGGAAGTGTCCGCGCTTGAGACTGGATGACGCATTCCATTTCTTCTCGAAGTCATCGATCCAGTCGAGGATCGCCTCCTTGATCGCGTCGAGCGAGAGGGATTCCCAGACCTGCTTCGCCTTTCCGATGGGGTCATCGAGAACGGCCTTCACCAGGTCGACGATGAGATTGATGAGGTCGATGATCCCGGTGATCGTGTCCCAGACGCACTCGAGCGCGCCGTGGACGAGTCCCGCCACGAACGCGACGCCGAAGGTCGCCCATTCCCAGACGGTGGCCGCGAGATTCTTGACGAGCTCCCAGGCGCCGTACGTGATGGAGCCCGAGGAGACTTTTCCGCGGAGCGTGTCCGCGAACTCGACGCTCGGGACCCAGATGTAGACGCCGGCCTTGGTCTTCGTCGCCGACCAGCTGTCGTCCTTGTTGTCCTTGGAGATACCCTTTCGCTTGTCCCCTTCGCCTCGGTTGGTGTAAACGAGAACGTTGACGTAGAAGCGATAGTCGTGTCCCCAGCCGGTCGCGCCCTTGTAGTGCTGCTCGGCGATCCCGATCGCCGACTCTCCCGGTCCGATTCTGTGAAGCCGCGCGTTAGGCTCGGGCGGATCGACGAACAGCCATTCGTTCCACACGTAACCGAACTTGCGGTCGTCAGTGACGACGAGCGACCAGGCCGCTGGGGTCGTCAGCTCACGCACGACGAAGACGCGGTCGTTGAAGGCGAGCCGCGTTATCTCGGGTGCCTTCCTGTCGGGACGCTCGCGAAGCGCGAGGTAGGGATTCACGTGCATGACGCGCGCGAACTTCATCACGTCCTTGCCGGCGATCGGAGCGGCGGGGACGCTCTCGATCAGCTCGTATGACTCCTCCCACGGACGTGGGCGCCGCGAAGGGACGGGCTCGTATCGTCCCCATGTCGATTCTTCCTCATCGACACTTCGCCAGGGCTTCACCTCGATGGTGTTCATGGTCCCACCGGGACAGGAGTAGGGGTCGCCGATTGTCGCGGGGCGCGCGATTTCTTCAAATGCAGGCCATCGGCGACTTGCTTCGCGGCCTTCCTCTGCTGTTCCATCGTCCAGAACGTGTTGGTCCAGTATTCACGCAGAATCGCCGTCACCTCATCGGGGTAGAATGGCGCCATTTCGCCGAGGCTGGCGCCTCGCAGCGTCAGACGATCAGACCTGACCTTCTCGCCGTTGACGGTGTCGACTTTCGTCTGCTCGCTGTAGGACTCGTACATCTGCGCTTCTACCACTTTGTCGGCTCGATTGTGAAGCGCGGCGAGCGTGGCGCCGGAGATGTCGAGACCGAGGCCAATGACGTGGCCCTCCACCTGATCGCGCGCGAGCTTTCGCTCGGCGGGGCCGAACACGATTTCGCCGGCGAACGGGACACCATCGGCGCCCTTTCCGTCAGCCGCCCTGAATCGCCGCAGGCTGAAGTTTCTCGTCGGACTTCCGCTCTCCGTGTGCCCCCAGACCTCGGCGTTATGTTTTCCCTCCGCGAGAAGCGCATCACGGAACAGGGCGCAGAACGAGCTCGAGCCGCCGCGTCGCATGCTGTTGCGTCGCCACGCTGGC
Organism: Gemmatimonadaceae bacterium; assembly: GCA_035253695.1. Classification (GTDB taxonomy): domain Bacteria; phylum Gemmatimonadota; class Gemmatimonadetes; order Gemmatimonadales; family Gemmatimonadaceae; genus JAICNG01. The sequence continues at coordinate 2,645 of DATFBS010000002.1, read as the reverse complement.
GTGGGCTCATCAGCGTCGCGAGCTCCCTGGCAACCGTAGATCATGACGCGGATGTCGGGCGCCAGGCGCTGTGACATCGCCTTCACCACGCGTCCGAGGTCGCCGTTCCGTATCTGCTGGCAGGCGCCTACCCAATCGATGTCGCCGTGCGTGAACAGGGCGAGAGCACGAATGCGCGTTTCCGGGCCGAAGACGATTGGCAGGGGGGACAGTGTTATCGGGTCGATCGATACCGCACTCTCGATCGCGCGGCCTACGGCGTTGACGATGTCCTCCAGCTTGCCAGTGCAGGGGATCGGCCGACCGAGACTCATCTGGTGAGCGACGAGCTTCTTTCGCCGCCCTTCGACGACACCCAGTGCTTCCTCGCGCGCTGCCCACTTCGTGGCATCGCCTCGAAATCGTGACTCGTCGGTCCCGAAGATGGCGACCGCGACGCCGTTCGGCGCGCGCTTCCGGATCTGCTCGCCGAGCGCAGCGGTTGCTCGCGCGTCGTCCTCCGGAGTGTCCGCATCGTCCACCCAATCTGCGCTCGGCATGTCTTCCACGTCCTCACGCGGCGTCAGCCGCGGAGTCGGCGTTCGTGATGGACTGGGTGTCGGTGACGGGGAGGGCGTCGTCACCGGGGCCTTCGTCAGCTTCAACGTCTTCACCAGGCTACCGGCGAGCTTCTTTCGCAGCGCCTCCGTCCAATGCGTCGCCGTCCAGTAATCGCGGATGATGACCGCGACTTCCTCGGTGTAGAAGGGCGCCATTTCGGCGAGATTCTCGCCCTGCAGGGTGCGGTTGTTGAGCTCCTTCTTGTCGCTTGTGACTGTCAGCTGAGCATCCCGGTACGCCTTGTACATCTCGGACACGATTGCCTTGGAGGCCGCCGCGTCGAATGCCGTGGCATCCTGGATGACGACGCCTGACGCCAGAACCGCGGCCCTGACCTCCTGGAGCGCCGCGGTGTGCTCGGTGGCGCGAAACACGATCTCCCCGGCGAAAGGGACGCCATCCGACCCCTTGCCATCGCCGGCGGCAAATCGCCTCAGCGTGAAATTGTTCACTGCGTGCCCAACCTCGGTGTGTCCCCAGACCTCGGCTTTCGATTTGCCTTCATCGATCAGCGCGTCACGGACGACGCCCGCCAGTGAGTCGGCGCCGCCCCGCGTAAAGGTCGTCGTGTACCAGTCTTCCTTCTCTCCCTGGCCGCGTGCCACCGAGCAGCCGTAGATCATGATGCGCACGTCGTTGGTCAATCGCGGCGCGATGTCCTTCACGACTGGTGGGACGTTCGTGGTATCGACTCCCCCGCAGATCGAGACGCCTGTCACCGACCCGTGCGTGAAGAGGGCGAGGGCCCGAATCACCGCCTGAGAGCTCTGAGGAAACGGCCCGGTCACGGGCCCTGCCGGATCGATTGCCAGCGCCTCATCCATTGCCGATCCCAGGTCTCTCGTGAGCTTCGCGAGATCCCCTGTGTCGGGAATCGGCTTGCCGAGTCGCAACTGGGGGGCAACGATACTCGTCGCTTTCGGGCCCATGCCCAATGCATCCTCGCGCGCCGCCCAGGCCAGGGCCTCGGTCTTGAATAGCTGATCGCCGGCCAGGTACACGGCGACAGCGACGCCGTTAGGTGCTCGCGCACGTAGCTGCCGGCCGAGCGCGGCGGAGGCCGCGGCATCGGTCGCCTCGGAATCCGCGTCGTCGATGTCCTCGTCATCGATGACGTCCAGCTCCTCGATATCGAGCTCGCTGGACTCGTTGGGCAGGATGCGAACGATCATCTGATCGTACGGCACGCAGCCGTCGCGACCCGTAATACGCCGCGTCGCCAGGTCATCAATCGAATGTGGCGCGGCACCGCCCTCGATGACTCGGGCGTAGCGGCCGACGAGCGATCCCTCGGCGAATGCCCCAAGTGCGTTGAGCGTACTAGCAGCCAACAGCTCGCCGTCCGTCAACACGGCCACGTGCCCCAGACCGCGTTCCCCTCGCGCGACACGCAACAGCACATCGCCGGGGCGGAGCTCACTCGTGAGGTATTGGCCGGGGAACGCAAGAACCTCGATGCGGTCGGGCGGTCGTGGAACTCCGGTCGTCAGGCCTTCAAATAGCGCATCAGGCGACAATCCATCGCCGGTGTCGTCCCCAAGCAGCTCACCCAGCACGGCGGCTTCGTCGGTGAGCGTCCATCCGCGCTCGAGCACAGCCTCGACCTCGCTCGCGAGCGTACCAATCGTCGTCTCGTCCATGGCTTCGCCCTCCTGTTCCTCCACCCGCGTGTTGACCGGTCGAACCGACTCTGCCGCGCGCACGGCGGCCGAGACATCGAGCATTCCGGCGCCGACGCGAAGGGGGTCGGCGTCATCCATAGGTCTACAGGCGCCGAGCAGCAGCGCTCGAGTTTCTTCGATCCGCAGCGGACGCGGAGCCGCGCCCAGCATGAGCGCGACGGTGCCGGCCACGTGCGGCGCGGCCATCGAGGTCCCCGACATCCTCACGAGTCCTCCGCTCCCGGGCTTCGCTCCACGCGAGGTCGAGCCGGCGGCGAGGATCCCGACGCCGGGAGCGACGAGGTCCGGCTTCATTCGGCCGGAGCGGAGCGGACCGGAGCTCGAAAAGGGGCCGAGCTGGCCAGTGAGCGGATTCACCGCGCC
>DATFBS010000001.1:0-2432 GCA_035253695.1 Gemmatimonadaceae bacterium | reverse complement strand
CGAAATGTGGTTCTTGGTCGGCGCGTACCCCGGCTTCCTCGGCGGAGTGCTGTTTTCCATTGTGCTCGCGATTGCGGAGCGCCACCGGCGACTCGACGAGCTGTCGGTCCGGCGATTCGGTGCCTGGGGTGCCGCCGCTGGGCTGGTCGTCGGCGTGCTTCCATTCATGCTGGGAACGCCGGCTGCCCACGTTGATGTCGCACGGCTCGCGACCGTGGTCATCGGTTCGTTTACGCTGATGAGCGCGGCGTCGGCCGCCGGCTCGCTGGCGCTTGCGAGAAAGACCGAAAAGCGCGATGTACTCGACCGCGGCCCGTCCCGCGCGAAACTCGGCGACGGCGCGTAGACTGTGTGATCGTCGATGCGACGCCCACAATGGCCTATGGATCCCATCACCAACACTGCAGGGACGATGTCCCAAACCCGCCGCGACTTCCTCGCCAGCTCGGCTGCTGCGGCGTTAGGCGTTGCCCTCGGACGCCCGATCCATGCGCTCGCTGAGGAGGGTGCGCAGGGGCAAGCCGTGTTCACGCCCGTGCGCCGCAACGTCGGGACGTTCACGATGCGCGGTGGCACGGTGGGCTGGCTGGTGAACGCCCGGGGCGTCGCCGTGGTCGATACCCAGTTTCCGGCCGAGGCGCAGGCTCTCCTCGCGGGGCTGCAGTCGCGGTCGAACAACCGTGGGGTCGATGTGCTGCTCAACACCCACCATCACGGTGATCATACCTCTGGAAACCCGGTGTTCCGCGGCATCGCGCGCCGCGTGGTAGCGCACGGCATGGCGGATCAGCACATGCGTCGCCCGCCCGCGGCGCCGCAGCCGCAACAGCAGCCACAGAACGCGCCAGAGCCACTCTACCCCGACACGACTTTCACGCACGACTGGTCGGCCGAGGTAGGTGACGAACGTATCGTCGCGAGACATCACGGGCGCGCTCACACGAGCGGCGACGCGGTGATCACCTTCGAGCGCGCGAACGTGGTCCACATGGGCGATCTGATGTTCAACCGGCGTCATCCCGTCGTCGATCGGGCGGCCGGGGCGTCGATGCGGAACTGGATGCGCGTGCTCGACACGGTGGTGAACGCCCATGGGCGCGACACGATCTACATCTTCGGCCATGCGAACACCGGACTTCCCGTTACTGGCACCTCAGCCGATCTTCTGCAGTTCCGCGATTACCTCGGTGCCGTTCTGGCGTTCGTCGAACGACATAATGGGGCCGGCCGCTCGCGCGAAGAGATCATGGCGATGCGTGAGCCACTCGCGGGCTTCGAGGCGTGGGGCGCCTTCGGCCAGCCCGGCGCGCGCGATCCGCTCACCGTGGCGTACGAGGAAGTGACGCGCGGATCGTAGTGGCTCAAAGTCGGCGAAGCGCCCACGCGGCGTGCTCGCGGACCATTGTGTCGGGCTCCTCGTCGCGGGCGCGGGCGAGCACGTCCACGTCCTCCGGAGTGCCGACGTTGCCGAGCACCACGGCGGCGTTGCGCTTGAGCCCGCGCAGCTTCGCGCGCTTCATCGGTGACTTGCTGAACGCGCGACTGAAGTCCTCTTGCGTCATGGCGAGGAGCTCCCGCGCGAGCTGGCGCGCCTCACGCCCCGCGATCGCCGCGCGGGGCGCATACGCGGTTTCCTTCAGCTCCTGCGCGAACTTGATGTTGTACGGACAGACATCCTGGCAGATGTCGCAGCCGTAGAGCAGCGACCCCATCGGCTCGCGTAGAGCTTCGGGAATCTCCCCCTTGAGCTCGATGGTCAGGTACGAGATACAGCGCGTCGCATCGAGGAGACGCGGCTCGACGAGCGCATTCGTCGGGCATGCCTCCAGGCAGCGGGTGCACGTACCGCATCGGTCGGCCTCGAAGGGCTCGTCAGGCTGGAGCTCGAGGTCCACGAGCAGGGCGCCGAGGAAGAAGAAGGAGCCGAGATCCGGATTGACGAGCATGGTGTTCTTTCCGAACCAGCCCAGTCCAGCACGGCGTGCGAGGTCCCGCTCCAGCAGCGGACCCGTGTCGACATAGGCCTTGCCGCGCACGGGACGGCCGACCTGAGCGGTCGTCCACTCGTGCAGCTCGTCGAGCTTCGCGGTCATGACATCGTGATAGTCATCGCCGCGCGCATAACGAGCCACGGGGCCGCTCGCGGCCCTCCCGCCGTAGTCCATGGCGACCACAATGGCACTGGTCACTCCGGGAAAGGGCAGGCGCGTGTCACGGCGCTTGTCAGCCCAACGCGGGAGGTAGTGCATGTCACCGGCGTAGCCGCGTGCGACCCAGTCGTCGAATGCCTTCGCCGTATCCGCGGGGCCGAGGCTGGCGATACCGACGAGATCGAAGCCCAGACCGAACGCCTGAGCCTTGATGCGCTCCTCGAGAGCGCTCTCCTGCGTCACGGGCGCGATCATGGTTTCGCCGCCCACTGCGCGTAACGC